>JAFGDT010000012.1 GCA_016931965.1 bacterium
GACCACTGGTCTGTCGGTGGAAGCGGGCGGGTATTTTCCTCCACGACACGGAATTATGACCTTTCACTCACTGTCGGGCCGGCCATTGAGTACAATTTCTTTCCTTATTCACAATCGACGAGGAGAGAGCTGCGTCTGCTCTACCGGGTCGGATACGAATACAACCGTTACCGTGAGATGACGATCTTTGAAAAGATGAAAGAAGGGCTTCCCAATGAATCTCTCGAACTCACACTTGAGCTGAATGAAACCTGGGGTGATGCCCAGATCTCACTGGAAGGAGCGCACTATTTCCCCGGTTTTGAAAAGCGACGGCTCACTTTTGATGCGGAACTCTCAATTCGTCTTTTCAGGGGATTTTCATTGACCCTGAATGGTAACTATTCAAGAATCAATGATCAGATCAATCTGGTCGCCGGCGATGCCACCTTGGAGGAGATTCTTCTAAACAGGCGAGAATTGGCCTCTGAATATGATTATTTTATCTCGGCAGGGATCAGTTTCCGTTTTGGTTCGATATACAGCAATGTCGTCAATCCCCGGTTTGGAAGTGGTGGTGGTCAAGGAGGAGGTGGTGGTGACTCTATGGGGGGTGGTGGAGGAATGAGATTCTAAATTAATCTTATAAAAATATTGGAACTTCTTGTGTCTATGGTGTGGTTTTACTCTACATGCAGATATATTGTTTTTAATACATTATTATTCGTCTAATTGGATTATAAAAGTATGATTAGGCACTTCTTGTTGATATGCTTTGTTATCATGGTACCTCTTATCTCTGCTGAAGGTGATACGAGTGGATTGGTGGAAATTTCTTTTACAACCAAAGCAACGGAGGAGAAGTATTCTCCTCAGCACGTTCATGCAATATGGGTAACAGATACCTCGGGAAATTTCGTAAAGACACTTGGGGTAAGTGGACAAGTTATGAAATTATTTCTGAGTAACTGGATAAAAAGTTCAGAAGGCAATACAATTGATGCGATAACCACTGCCACACTGAAAAAGCATCAAACTCATACGGTGACATGGGATTGTCGTGACGTGATAGGAAAGATTGTTCCGGATGGGATCTATCGGATCCATATTGAATTTACAGAAGAAAATAGACAAGGACCTGTTACACCCCCAAATTATTTGGAGTTCAAGAAAGGGGATGAATCGGTCTCTCTCAATCCGGAAGATTTAACTTATTTTTATCATGTGAAATTTGTATATAAGCCAGAAGATCAATCAGATTAAACAAAAAGTAAGACTCACCAGGATAATTTACTCGCTGTTTTCAATCAAGTTTGATGCACTGTACACTGTTTTGGTTTGTGTCAGAGAAAATGTCTTTTTCCCAACGAAATAAGCAATCCATCCGATGCCGATATTGGCAAGGCTGCATCCCATGAAGAGACCTTTGATTTCAAAAAGGGTGGAACCCAGATAAGCCAGAGGGATAAATAAACCAAACAAACGTAGAACAGTGAGTATGGCAGCTAAGAGTGGTTTATTGATCGCATTTAGCGCATAAGTGACCAGTATAAAAACAGATTGAAATCCATAGCTTAATGGAAAAATCCATAAAAAATCGACAACCACTGAAATGACCATAGGATTGTCATTAAATAAAACGGCTATGGGTCTGGCGGCAAGAAATAAAATGAGCGCAATCACAATTTGGTAGAAACTCACAAAACGCATACTCATTCTCATACCATTCTGAATACGATCATACTTTTGTGCTCCCCAGTTCTGACCGATAAAAGGGGCGAAAACACTGGCAATGGCCATCGTGACAATAAGCGCCAAAGGTTCAATACGGCTACCTACTCCGAATGCCGCCACGGCTTCTTTTCCATAATGTGAAATCATTCGCGTAATAATCCCCGCATTGATCGGTACCAACATTTGGGTGCCTGCAGCCGGAATGCCAATATAGAGAATCTGTTTCCAAGACCGCCACATGCTCCTCAAATGAGGTTTTGAAAAGGACAGCATTTTCTCTCTGTGTCCTAAAATCCAAAGAGAGGCAATCAGTGTTGTTGCCCGTGCGATCACAGTAGCCAGTGCTGCTCCCTTCATTTCGAGTCTTGGGAAAAATCCGATTCCGAAAATCAATAATGGATCTAAGATTGCGTTGATGCCCGCACCGATCATCATGATGATGCTAGGACTTTTCGTGTCACCTGTTGCCCGAATGGCGTTGTTGCCCACCATGGGCACCACGACAAATATAACACCGATATACCAAATAATCATATATTCTTTAATGAGCGGTAGCGTTTCGGGAGACGACCCGATCAAACGGAAAAGCGGCTCTATGGTTAATATTCCCATTGTCGCCAGGACAGCCACAATAGCCACCGCTAGGATCAATCCATCTGTGGTCAAATGTTGCACTTTATGGTGGTCACCTTCACCAATGGCCCTTGAGGTGACTGAGGATAAACCAATGCCGAGTCCCATGGCAATGCTGCCCAAAAGAAAGACAACAGGAAATGTGAAACTGATTGCGGCAAGTTCTTTTGTTCCCAATCGACCGATGTAAAATGTATCGATCAAATTGAAAAGCATCATAGAAATAATTCCAAAGATCATCGGAATGGTCAGCCGTAAAAATGTTTTTCCGATTCGACCTTCGGTGAGTTGTGCATCCTTATTTTGTGCTGTCTTTTGCATCATTTCAAGATTAATTTTTTATTTCATCGATATTTTTAGCAGCATCAAATAATGATAGACGAAAATAATAGGTAGATTTATTCGTAATTTTCAGGATAGAAATGTCTTTCAATCAATTCTATCAGAATATGTAGAACTTTGATATGAAGCTCTTGTATGCGATCACAGAACTGTCCACCCACTGTACAAATACACAAATCGCAAATTGACTCTAGAGGAGAATCCAGTTGTCCTGTTAAAGCGATTACCTTCATGTCCAAATTCTTCGCACTTTGTACAGCATTTAAGATATTGATACTCTTACCACTTGTGCTGATAGCAAGAAGGACATCGCCTGAACGGCCGTGACTTTCTACATATCGGGAAAAGATATGGTCATAACCAAAATCATTGGCCACGCAACTGATATGACTGGGATCACTGATTGAAATAGCTGGAAAGCCTTTTCGATCCTTTCGATAACGTCCTGTGAGTTCTTCGGCGAAATGCATGGCATCGCACATCGATCCACCATTGCCGCAGCAGATAAGGTGACCACCATTTTGAAAAGTGTTTATTAATATTTTAGCAGCGGATTCTATTGCGAAAAGAGCGGTTTTATCTGCGAGTAAATTGTCCAGAGCACTTTGCGCTTCGTTTAGACTGGTCTTGATATATTTCAACATACTATTACTCTCTCATTTCAAATATGTTTATCATTTGCCTGTCAATATACTTTTTAGGATGATCAATATCAAGGAGGAAATCTGAAATTTCTGATTTCAACATGATGAAAGAATACAACTTGATATTTACAAAAAATATTGTATATTATTGCTTGTTATTGAAATGCAAATGTTTTGTGCTATCTTGATAAAGCGATACGGAATTTAAGATAAAAAGGTGTTATCCTGTTGTAGAATAATGTGGCGGTGTAGCTCAGCTGGTCAGAGCAGCGGAATCATAATCCGCGTGTCCGGGGTTCGAATCCCTGCACCGCTACAATGAATAAAGGTGTATGATAGCAAGCACGGAATGACCTTTCGACACTGTGGAAAGGTCATTTTTGTTTAGGACAATTTATGGATTTTTTTAACAAATTTCATCATTATGTTGACGAAAATAACCTGATCGTTAGACAGGACAAGGTTTTGATAGCCGTCTCCGGAGGTATCGACTCGATTGTGTTATTGGATCTCTTTTTACAAATCCGATCTGAATTGAATTTGGTTCTTTCGGGTGTCCATGTCAATCACGGTTTAAGGGGAAAACAGGCAGATCGGGATGAGATTTTTGTTCGAAATTCGATTCGTAATATAGGACTTCCCTTTTACTCATTGAAAATGGATGTAAAAGGGTATTCAAAAAGAAAGAAATTGTCTGTAGAAGAAGGAGGGAGGAAACTTCGTTTTGATTTTTTCAATACATTGCTCAAGCGGTTGTCTTACGATAAAATTGCTCTTGCCCATCATGCTCATGATCAAGCCGAAACCATCATCATGAACCTTGCTCGTGGAAGTGGGATCAGGGGAATGGGGGGAATGCATCCGCAAAGAAATAAAATCATACATCCTCTTCTTTTTGCAAGTAAAGAAGAGATCGTTTCCTATGCTCATCATCGCAATTTGTGTCATGTGGAGGACCATACCAATCGTGATAAAACCATTTTAAGAAATCGCATTCGATGGGATATTGTCCGTTCAATGGAGGAATCCATCGGTTCCTATATCATTCACTCAATCTCCCATACAGGAAAAGTGATGAGAGAAGTTCAGGCGTTCATCGATTTTGAATCACAAAAAGCTTTAAAGAAGGTGATTGAACACCGATCGCAAAATGAAATTATCCTTGATATTGTTAAATTTTTAAAGTATTTTAAAATAGTACAAAAAAACATGCTGATTCAGATTCTGAATGAGATAGACTATCCCAATCGGTATGTTCGTTCATTGGAAATTGAAACCATTTTACGATTGATCGAAAAGGGACGTAAAGGATCCGTTTATTGTTTAAAAAATGACCTGATGGCTATAAAACAGAATAATTGGATTTCTTTTACGAAAATGGGTCCACC
Source organism: bacterium (assembly GCA_016931965.1). Lineage (GTDB taxonomy): Bacteria > Zhuqueibacterota > QNDG01 > QNDG01 > DSAB01 > JAFGDT01. The sequence goes on from JAFGDT010000012.1 coordinate 4,721, forward strand.
GGTAAAAGAGATTAAAGTTAAAGTTGGACAGGAATACGATATTCCGGATCTGGGTATGCGATTTCATGCAGAGTGTATAAAAAAAGAGATGGAAATGGGCATGTTTACGAATAACCGCTGGATTGAATATTTGGATTATGATACACTTACTATGCCGCTTAAGATCCGTTCATGGAACCATGGTGACTGGTTCATTCCACTCGGTATGAGTGGCAGGAAAAAATTACACGATTTTTTTATTGATGCAAAAGTGCCCAAATATAAACGTGCTTCTGTTCCTTTGCTCATAGGAGGAGAGAATATCGTCTGGATTATTGGTTATCGTATTGATGATCAATTTAAAGTAACAGATCAAACCACTCGAATTCTTAAAGTAATGATGACACAAATATAAGGGATTAATTGAAAAGATGGAAGAAAAAAAACCAGATCCACAAAAAGATGGAAATATGCAGTGGAGAAAATGGACCAAAACACTGGTTTTCTGGGTACTTCTTTTTCTGGCAGCCGTTTGGTTTGTGCAGATTTTTAATCTTCATAAATCAAAAGAGGTCGAAGTTACTTTTTCTGAGTATAAACAGTTCCTGAATAATGATGCAATCGAAAAAGCAACGATACAGGAACAAGAATTTCATGGTGTGTTGAAATACGAAGAAACCCTGATCCAAAACGGAAATTCGATTACCTTTAGAAATTTTAAAACGATTCTGCCTTTTATTGACAGTGAAATGGTTGATCATTGGCAAGAAATCGGAATGCAGTTTGAATTTAAAGAGAAATCGGCAGAATGGCTCGGTTACCTCTTCAATATGCTACCCTTTTTCTTCATTATTCTCCTCTATCTTTTTTTTATGAGACGTTTACAGGGAGGGGGTGGTGCCAAGGGCATATTCAGTTTTGGAAAAAGCCGTGCCAGACTTCTTTCGGAGAATCGAGCCAAGGTGACCTTTAAAGATGTTGCAGGAGCCGATGAAGCCAAACAAGAGCTGTCGGAAATAATTGAATTTTTAAAAGCTCCAGAAAAATTTCAGATGTTGGGTGGTCGCATACCGAAAGGCGTGCTTCTTTTAGGTCCTCCTGGAACGGGAAAAACATTGCTTGGCAGAGCCGTCGCAGGAGAAGCAGGTGTGCCCTTTTTCAGTATATCGGGAGCCGATTTTGTTGAGATGTTTGTCGGTGTCGGTGCCTCACGCGTCAGGGATTTGTTTGAACAGGGAAAAAAGAGTGCGCCCTGCATTATTTTTATTGATGAAATTGACGCTGTGGGGAGGCATCGTGGTGCAGGCTTGGGAGGAGGGCATGATGAGCGGGAACAAACACTCAATCAACTTTTGGTGGAGATGGACGGTTTCGAATCCAATGAAGGTGTTATCCTTTTGGCCGCAACAAACCGTCCTGATGTTTTAGATCAGGCACTGCTACGGCCAGGACGTTTTGACAGACAGGTTGTGGTCGATCGCCCCGATGTTCGGGGAAGAGAAGGTATTTTGAAAGTGCATACACGAAAGATACCTCTCGCTAAAAACGTGAACCTCTCTGTCTTAGCAAAAGGGACACCCGGTTTTTCAGGTGCTGATCTCGCCAATCTTGTCAATGAATCGGCTCTTTTGGCCGCGCGGAGAAACAAAAAGCACGTTGAAATGATCGATTTAGAGGAATCCAAAGACAAGGTCATGATGGGTGTCGAACGAAAAAGTATGATCATCAATGAAGAAGAAAAAATAAGTACAGCCTATCATGAATCCGGTCATGTTCTTGTATCGAAATTGATACCGGGTTCGGATCCTGTTCACAAAGTGACCATTATTCCGAGGGGAAGAGCGCTTGGTGTCACTTCATTTTTACCAATTGATGAAAAACACAATTATACGATCGATTATTGCAAAGCACTTCTGACCCATCTTTTGGGCGGCAGAGCAGCTGAGAGCATTGTTTTAAAACAGCTCAGTACGGGTGCTGGAAATGATATTGAAAGGGCAACAGAGCTGGCAAGAAAAATGGTCTGTGAATGGGGAATGAGTGAAAAATTGGGACCGATTACATTCGGTAAAAAATCAGAAGAAATTTTCTTGGGACGGGAAATAGCGCAACATCGTGATTACAGTGAAACGACGGCGATCTTGATCGATCAAGAAGTCAGACGGATTGTTGAAGAAGCCTATCAGAGGGCCAATACGTTGCTCAAAAAAAATGTTAAAACGCTCCACAGAATGGCCGAAGCTCTACTGGAGAGAGAGATTTTGGATGGGGATGAAATCGATCTCATTATTGCCGGTAAGCCATTAACACCAAAAGAGAATCAAAAGAAAAAACAAACAAAGCAAGAAAAACAAAAAACAAAATCAAGAACGAAAAGAAAAATCAAAATTCAATCTTGATACAGGAGTTAAAGATTTATTTGTCCTATCAATAGACTGTAGAATTCAGGTCATCATTGGAATAGAAAAAATTGTTTGATCATTGTTAGAGTAAGATGTCTATTGTGTGAAAGAGAGGGATATGAATATTTCTGTGTGACAAATCTGTGCAATCCTGTCACAAGAGATCGACCACCATATAATCATGCCGAAGGGGTCATGCAGTTATTTATTCGTAATCCACTATATTTTATAAAGATATATTTTAGGACTAAAGTTTTATTTTTCATTATCTTGACTGGAATTCTGTTAACTATTCGATGTGCTTCATCAGTAGAAAGTGATCGGTTGAGAATCTCCTTTTTTCCTACGTTGATCACACAGCCATGGCTAAATGTACTGATCGCCGATCATTTGAATGGTTTCATGGGAAAAATCAATTCCGCAGATTATTTAACCTACCAGCTCGATTGGTATTGTAATACTATGGAGATGGACTCTATTTCTTATTCGTCCTATCTACGTCAATTTGGCCAAAGAATTGAATTGGATGTTTTGGTCCATGTTCAAATTCAATCTGTATCAGAAGATCGATGCACCGTTCAACTCGATTATTATCATCCTGAAAAAAAAGAACCGATTGTTATTTTAAGAGATTCATTGGATTTTTTGGAATATGAACCATTTTTTCAACGAATCATCGTCAAAACATTGGATATCCTTTCTTCTGAAGTGGATTCATTTCCTGAATACCCAATATTCGAAACACGTTTATGGGAACCTTATGGATGGGGAAAATACTATCAGCTGACCGGTAATATCGCTTCTGCTGAGACTTTCTATCGACAGGGAATTTCAGTCGATACCAATCAAATCAGTCTATTGAAGGGATTGATTCAGGTCCTTTTGGAAAAAGCATCAAAATTGCGTAGTGAGGGAAAATATTTAGAAGATTTTTATTTTGAAATCGAAAGGTTAATTCATAGAGGAATTGAAATAGATAGTATGGATTCTGAGCTTTATCGTTCATTAGGAAATCTTTACATACAAAGAGGGATGTGGAACAAAGCTGAACAAGCTCTTGACAAAGCGTATGAAATCGGCAAAGACGATCCATTACTCTATTTCAATCTTTCTCGCCTGCATCCATCACGATACGATGAACTGGGATTTAAAAATAAAACGGAGCTTTTGGAAAGGGCTATTTACCTAAATCCCGCATTTCAGTTGGGATGGATTGCTCTTGCAGAGGATTGTTATTATCGAAATCGATACGATAAAACAGAAGAGGTCTATAATCGGTTGCTGGAAATTTTTCCCGGATCGCTGGATGGATTATTAGGGCTTGGAAAACTCTATATGGTTCAAAATGATATTGTGAATATCATCAGAACCTATGAAAACGTATTAGAGATTGCACCCGATTATGCGGATGCCTATTATAATTTGGGTATTGTATATTACAAAGATCACCAGGATGATGTGGCCATTCAATTCTTTAAAAAAGCCATTGAAATAAGCAACCATGCAGATAGTCACTATTATTTGGGCATAGTATATCGCAACAGAAATGAATTGGATCAAGCCATTTACCATTTTCGGAAGCGCATAGAGCTCAAAAATGGAACAGGAGATACATTTGCCGAAGAAGCACGTATTCATTTATACGAATTATTGGAAAACGAGGGTTAAATCCTATGCATTTGCTGCGATTCATTGAACTGGACGAGCCCCATACATTAGATCAAATTTTATCAGATGCAGCACTGACAAAAACCGAAACGGAGAGTTGGCGCCAATCATTTTCCCAATTTATTTTGAAAACAGATTTTTTAAAAAATGGACTGGCCACTTATTTAATAAAAGAAGTGATTGCCCTGGGTGGAAATGGCACTTTATTTCATCAGAATGGCCATCAATCGAAAGTGCTATTAGTGGGAAATTTAAATATGTATCATCGATTAATCGATCGATTGATGGATCAGAAAGTTGGAGAGAATGGTTTTGCAGATTTGCTCCAGAAACAATTAATCAATTTGTCTAAATGTTTACCATACGAGTTGGATTGCGGATGCAGAAAACTTGAGCTTTCAAAACGAACGCATGTCATGGGTATTTTAAATGCAACCCCAGATTCATTTTATGATGGAGGACGTTACTATACTCACGACCGTGCTGTTCATAGAATATTTGAAATGGAAACAGAGGGTGCCGATTTGATCGATATCGGAGGTGAATCCACAAGACCCGGCTCAGAGGCGGTTGATATAGATGAAGAAATAAACAGAGTTGTTCCAATCATAGAGCGGATTAAGAACAAAATCACAATACCCATATCGATCGATACCCGAAAATCGGAGGTAGCGGAAGCTGCAATTGTATCCGGTGCACATCTGGTGAACGATGTAAGCGGTCTCCGGTATGATGCAAAAATGGCCTCTGTAATCGAGAAATACCGTGTACCCGTTGTGATTATGCACATGAAGGGTTTGCCAATTGATATGCAGGCGGATCCACAGTATGCCGATCTTACCGGGGAGATATATCAGTATTTGGAGGAGAATATTCAAATCGCCCTTAGGAATGGTATATCAAAAGAAAAAATAATGATCGATCCCGGTATCGGATTCGGTAAAATGTGGGATGACAATTTCGTCCTGTTGAGACGTTTGAGAGAATTCAAGAGCCTGGGATATCCAATGTTAATTGGCGTATCGAGAAAATCGTTTATCGGTAGACTTTTGAATTTAAATGAAGAAGAGCGCCTCATGGGAACCGCTGCTGCTGTAGCGGTTAGCAGTCTTAAAGGAGTTGAAATTGTAAGGGTGCATGATGTAAAAGAGATGGTTCAGGTCGTTCGTATTGTTGATCAGCTTCGGTAAAACTCATGAATAAAAAATTGGATAAGAGATATGTCTGGTATTATTAAATTTCAGATCTTTAAAATAGGTTTTTTACCCTTTGGTCTTATCGATCTGCTGGATATTATTCTAGTCACCTATATTTTATACAAGCTTTATTTTATTATGCATCGAACTCGGGCTGTACAGATGTTTACCGGTATTGTTCTGATCTTCTTAATTTCCTTTTTCGCACAGGCACTCGATATGCAGGAAATGGCATGGCTTTTTCGGAACTTGCGCACAATTTGGTTAATTGCTTTTGTGATTCTGTTTCAACCGGAACTGCGTAGGGCATTGATTCTTATGGGACAAAGCCGATTTGTCCGAATTTTTACGAAAGAACAAACCAATGTAGTTGTTGAAGAGATCGCCAGGGGAGCCATAGAACTTTCTCAACGTGGATATGGTGCACTGATTGTCATTGTACGGGATATTGGCGTTCGGATTATCGTTGAAACAGGCATTAAAATACAGTCCCTTGTTACTTCTTCTTTGATTGTTTCTATTTTTAATCCCAGATCCCCTTTGCATGATGGGGCGATTGTGATACAGAATGATATCATTGAAGCGGCGAAATGCATACTTCCACTGAGCCGAAATCCTATGCTAGAATATCGGTGGGGTACGAGGCATCGAGCAGCGATAGGCATGTCGGAAGAATCGGATGCCGTCATTGTGGTGGTCTCGGAAGAAACGGGTGCCATATCGATTGTGCAGCACGGAGAAATTGTCAGTGGAATCGATAAAGATATCCTTGTTGAAAAACTCAATGAATCCCTTCGTTATGGATCACGAAAATAAGATACTCAGTCTTTATGCATGTATTGAAATTATATCATTCTATAAGTGTTAGTCTATTTTTTCTCAATATTTTTTCTGCATCTTTTCTTTACGCTCAAGGAAACGTTTCCTTCTCTAAACAATCGGATGATGAGTTTCTCTTCACTTTTGAATTTCAAAAACCGATGTTCATACAATCATCTGAAAAAACACCGCAGAATTTATCCCCATATTTTGTGCCCAATTTTTTAAAGAATATTTTTATTTCATCCAATGTACCATCAATCGATATTGAAATTGTTGAAAGGGAAGAGGTCTCCACCAAACTGAATGGTACAGTTTACTGTGTTGAAGATGTGGCCATTGGTGAAGATCCATTAACCCATCCATATATGGTTCCATTGAATGATGAATGGTTAGTTAAACGGTATCTGGGCATTGTTCATGAAAAACATATTTTTCAGGTGGGGATATATCCTTACGCTCTTGATCAAAAAACAACAGATTTTCAGTGGATCCAAAAGCTGACATTGAGAATAACAGGTGAAGATATTCAAATTATTTCAAATGATTCGGTGCGCAGTGAAATGATCCAATCATTGACTTCTGTTCCATTTCATAAAACGAACATGATGTCTGAATTACCTCAGACAATGGAATTGTTATCCAGTACTATGCACCGATTAAGAATTCATATCAATCAGGAAGGGCTTTATGTTATTCCACAACTACTCATTGAAGAAAAAGGTTGGGATCTTACCCGTATTGATCCCCGTAAACTGAGAATTGTGGGTAGGGAAGGTGAAATCCCCATTCGGATTATCGGTGAAAGTGACGGGAGGTTTGATTTTACGGATGTGATTGAATTTTATGGTGAACCATTATGGGATAAAAAAAGCGAGAGTGAAAAGAATCTGGATATATATTCAACATACAACGTATACTGGCTTGAGTTAGGAGATGATAATGGTTTGCGATTGGGTCAGGAAGAAAGCTGGCCACCACAGACTGAATTTACAACAACCGTATACCCACGATCCTATCCATTCACACAACACATTGAAACAGATAGCTACTTTCACCGGTTGCCCTATGCTGTTGATGTGGAGGGGAGTGATTACTGGTTTATGGGTTCTCCAATTCAGGATGGAGAAAAAAGGGAATACTCTTTCAATTTATTTTCACCGGATAACTATGCAACCCAGTTGGTTGAACTGCGCATTAAATTAAGAGGACAATCAAGGGACTTACAAATACATCCAGTCGATATTTATATCAACGACAGACGCGTTGTTCAGGGTAACTGGCAAGGCAATCAATCCATTCTTTTGGAATGTCAGGATTTTTCTCCGATTTATTTAAATGACGAAAAAAATATCCTTACCGTAATCAATCGCTCTGAAGGTGAGTTTTCCGAATTGATTCTCGACTGGTTTGAAATTACTTATCCAAAATTGTACCAGGCTTATGACGATTATATTCGATTTTGTCCGCCTCGGTACAGCGAAGGTAAAATGTGTCGTTTTCAGATCGACGGATTTTCACAACCGGATATTGAAATTTACAAAAAAGATGTAAGTCATTTTATAGGAGCTGAGATAGAGACCGTTGTCGATTCAATAGGACCAACCACCTATTCTGTAACCTTTCAGGATGAAGTCATTGATGAGAAGACAGAGTACATCGCTTTGGCTCCAATAAAAAAAATCATTCCTGATAGTCTAAAATTAGTAGGGGCTGATGCACTTGAATTGCCGGATCATGGTGCGGATTATGTGATGATTACTGCTGTTGACTCGCTGGGGGAGGAAAGCCTTCAAGATCTCATTGATTTGAGAGAAGAACAAGGCCTTCAGGTCGAGGTAATCCAACTGGAAACCTTATACAATATATTTAACCATGGCATACCCAATCCTGAAGCGATCAGAAAATTTTTGAGATATGCTTGTCGGAACTGGATACCCGCTCCGCAGTATGTCTTGTTTGTTGGTGATGGTGTGTACAATAATCGATCGAGATTGGTGGACGGCAACCTTATTCCGGTTCCTCTCTTCCAAACAACAAAATATGGTGCATCAGCATCGGATCACTGGTATACGTTACTCGAAGGGGATGATGCCGTCCCTGACATTGCAATTGGCAGAATACCCATTAGGAAAAGAACAGAATTGGAAGCTGTTATTGAAAAGATCATTCAATACGAAAAGGAATCCCTCGGGCCATGGCGCAATCGATACCTTTTGATAGGTGCCGGTACAAAAGGGGGTGTTTTTGGGAGTCAATCCGAGTATATCATTCAACATATACTGGATCCCAGTTTTCATGCCGAACGGCTATACCTTTCGGGCAACCTTTCTGATCCCTATGTAGGCGGAACAGAGGATCTCCTGAGACATTTTCGGGAAGGAACTGCATTGATCAACTTCAGGGGACATGGAGGGGGAGCCATATGGTCCGATGCGGGTTTATTGGATCTTGATGATATCGAATTGATCGAAAACAAAGGAAAACTGCCTGTTGTAACGAGTATGACCTGTTTTACCGGAGATTTTACAGGGGGAAGACAATCCCTCGGTGAAGCATTGCTCTGCCAGGAAGAAACAGGTGCCATTGCCACATGGGGGGCTACAGGTTTGGGATGGACGTGGAATGATTACTATCTTCTGTCTGAATTTTGCAGTATCTTAAATAGTGAGCCTGATTTATCCTTAGGAGAAATGTTGAGAAGAGCGAAAACAGCTTATCTGCTGACTTACGGAGTCGGTGAATTGCCCGTCTCCGAAGTGCACCAATACACATTGCTGGGGGATCCCGCTTTGAGATTGGCTTTTCCCACTGAAAAGATCAACTTTATTTTATCACACCAATCTTTGACATCACAAGATTCCGTCCATATATCGGGAACTGCTGGGGGTCAAGATGATCAGCTGTTGATCGAGTTCGTCGGAGCCGATCGGTCCACACAGGAAAACGTGTATATACAAATTCAGCAGAATCAATGGGATGTTACATTGCCAATACCCGAAAATTATCATGATAAAGAAGGAGGCATTCGATCGTATATTTGGGATGACCAAAGTGGTATCCAAGCACGCGGGTTCGTTCCCTTTGTAATAGGGAAAACCTTCTTTGATTCATTGCGTACCATTCCTGAATTTCCCTCGCGTCAAGACAGTGTACGCTTTTCGGTATATGCACAGGATCCTGTCGGATTTCATCATGTTTATTGTTTGATTGAAACTCCATATCAGGATAGTCTTATTATGGTTTCGGAGAATGAAACAGGTCATTACACAACCATTCGAATGGCAGGACCGTTTTCTCCGGGCAGTATCATAACCTATCGATTTGTAGCTGAAAATGCGAATGGAATCCAATATGAAAGTGAAACTGGAATCATCAAAATTCCCTCCCTCTCAGATCTCATCGTGCAGAACCTTTCTTTGGGAGGCGAAGAGCACGTTTTTCTGCAATCCAAAATACGCAATCTTGGGGAAGAAGCGGTATCCTTGGTTCGGGTTCTTTTTGAATGTCCACAGGTTTCGTTTTCTTATGAGGATACAGTTACCTTGGAAAGGTATGGAGAAACCATTGCCTCTGTTCCCTTCTCTCCTTTAATGGGCAATATGGATTTTATTGTTACCGTTAATCCTGACAGTTCCGTGTCTGAAAGCAACCAAGGAAATAACCAATATCAGGGTGAAATGCAGATCAACCGATTTAATGTGACACCCCAATTGGGTTCATATTTCGGCGATGGTCAGACTGATACAGTTGGTCTTCTTAAGAGAATCACCTTGTTTATACCGCCCGGTTCTGTTCCCAAAAAGACCACTGTTCTATTTGAAGAAATCGATCCATTACAAGACATCCAATTTCCTAGCGGATCAGATCAGGATCGTGCTATACATAAACTGTCACTGCCCAATTTGGAAAATCCATCCTCACTTGCCCATGAAGCGGTCGTACATTTCTTTGTCGGTCATGAAGATTCCGTCTCGGAAGAAACGAAACCGTATCAATGGAATGATGCCATACAACGATGGATTAACTGCCCTTACGAAAAATCGGACTCGGTGATCACCATTAATTCAAACACGTTGGGTCTTTTTCAATTGCAAAAAACGGACGATCTGGAACCCCCTTATGTTGAGATTCAAGCAGAAAATCAACCTTTTTCGGATGGGAGTTATATCTCTAAAAATGCACACATTTCTGCAGTTATTCAGGATAAATCCGGTGTGGATATACGGTCGGGAAAGATCTTAATCTATTTGGATAATGAGCTTCAAACTTCAACAACTGTCAATTTTCCCGATTCATCGAATAATCCAGTTCATGTTACTGTTTCCTTCCGACCGGAACTCAAGCCAGGTAATCACCAGATTTATGTCTCGGCCTCCGATGTTCACGGAAATGTGAGGCAGACTGATCCGATTTCCTTCACTGTATCTTCCAAGAATGAAATTCAATATTTGGGAAATTATCCCAATCCGTTTAAACGGGAAACAACATTTGTCTACATCTTGATCGACGAAGCGATCCATGCAACTTTGAAAATATATACAGTATCCGGCAAAATGATACGCTCATTTGAAGGGTATGACCTTGCATTGGCCGATTACCATGAAATTGTCTGGGACGGCAAAGATGATTGGGGAGAAGAGGTCGCCAATGGCGTTTACTTTATTCATTTAAAAGCCGATTATCCCGATGGGATGAAAGAGATAAAAAATACCGTTGCAAAAATACAATCGCGATAAAGGACTGTGTGAATTGAGACGTTTATTGATCTATCTGTTGATATTTGTAATATATTTTCCGATTCTGGCTGGAGAGTATGCCGCCTCATTTTTAGATATCGGAGTGGGTGCAAGGGCCTTGGGTATGGGGGGTGCTTTTTGCAGTATAGCGGATGATGAATCTGCATTTTATTGGAATCCAGCCGGTCTTGGTTTTGTTGATCGAATACACATTTCGGGCATGTATGGGCCGCAATTTGGTACACTGAGAAATCCATTGGGTCATTTTCATTTTATGGGATATATTCAACCGCTGAGAGGGAAAGCGGTTGCCTCTTTTAATTGGATACGCTTATCCGTTGATGACATTGCGATATATCCTGAACTGCAGGGTGATTCAAAGTGGGATCGATTGCATAATCCCTCACTCAGACCTACAGGAAATCCGGATGGATATATGCGTGATACGGAAGATGCGCTTTTTTTCTCTTTTGCCGTTTTGAATCAATTCGAATTGGATCTTGGCTGGAAATACAATCCATTGCCCATCGATATACCGCTCGGTATTAATATAAAAGCGATAAGACAGTCATTGGGTGATTATGGATCATCGGGAATCGGCTTGGATTTTGGAATGATGGTTCGATTTCATATGGATACATTTTTAGAATCTCCATGGTGGGGGATTCTATCCTTTGGCATTCAGTTCCAGGACGTAACAGGTACCCATATCAGTTGGAATACCGACTATCAAGATTTTTTACCCTCCAACACAAAGTGGGGATTGTCTTATAGGCAACCGCTGAAAAAATTGAATGGTGAATTGAATGTATCATTTGATAAAGATTCCAGATGGAGGGGAAGAAAACGATGGGGTTTAGAGTTTAGTGGTTTTCAAGTTTTTGCTCTTCGAGTTGGCATTGATCATGGCCAATTCACGTGTGGAGTCGGACTTCGATTCTGGATTATGAATGTGAATTATGCGATTCTAACCCATGAAATGGATTCAATTCATCGAATAAGTTGTTCAATTTCAATTAAGTGAGGTGTCATAAACAATGCAGAAACAGATGGTTTTTTACTTGCTATTCGGCCTTCTTTTTACTATCTTTAATTGCAAAAATCAGATCAATAATGGCAGTAAAAAGCCATCGGCCATCGTTTTTCTCTCAGGAGCGGGAGATACATCTATCATCGAACGGGGGATAGATGCCGTACCAGAAGGCGATGTAATTCGCCTTGAATGGATACCCAGCGTTGAAGAGGATTTAAATCGATACCGCATTTACCGGAGTGAAGAAAATCAGTCAGGACCATTCTTTGAAATAAGTTCGGTGAGTGTAAAGGATTCATTCTTCTTGGATTATTCGGTTTCTGTCAATAAACGGTACTATTATTACATATTGGTTCAAAATGATGATGGCATGTTCAGTGATCCGTCTGATACATTGGATTACAAATTGATTGAAAAAGCGACGAATCTTTCAACAACGGCAAAAGCGGACTCATTCTCATGGACTGATCCCAATGACTATCCTTCACCTTATTATATGATTCGAATACTCGAAGTCAATTCTCAAGAAATGATCTGGTTTTCAGTCATTGAACCAAAATTTGACAATATCCAAGGAACTGCATTCAATAAAGACGGTTCTGCGAGTCTGGATTCTCTTGTGAGTGGGGTTGATTATCAATGGAGAATCGATATTAAGGGTCCAGAAAATAATTGTGGATCGGAAAGTGAATGGGTGACAATAAAGATAGAATGAGGTGCTTATGATGTCTAAAACAGTTTATCAACCATTTTTAAATGTGTTTCTCATCTTGTCTTTGATTCCCAATGTTATTGCTATTGCACAACAGAATGTACAGTTACAAACTCTGGATCGCGCAGCACAGTATCAATTGGGATCAGAGAATGATCTGCTCATTCCTATCAATATTTGGGGATTCGTTGAGAAACCAGGCCAATATTTGGTTCCAATGAATACCGATCTCATTTCACTGTTGTCTTTTGCTGGAGGACCTAGAGAAGGAGCTAAAATTACAAATATTCGAATTGTCAGCAGTGATCCCAGCTTAATGAATAAAATTCAAGAAATTAATGTTAAAAAATTCCTGGAAACGGGTGATCCAAAGCTCATTCCGATATTGAGACCCAGAGATACAATTGTTGTCAAGGGAACAACATTCAACTGGTTTCGTGAATTTATTTCATTTATCTCAAGTTTAAGTTTTATTGGAACATTTGCCTATTATATGACAAGAGCCATTGATTAATGGAGTATAGGATTGAAGGGAATTGTTTTGGCGGGAGGATTGGGAACGCGATTGTTGCCGCTGACCAAGATCACAAACAAACATCTGCTTCCAGTTTACAACAAACCGATGATTTACTATCCCATTGAAACATTGGTAAAAGCGGGTATTTTCGAAATTCTGGTTGTAACTGGAGGTAATCACGCAGGCGATTTTCTAAAACTGCTCGGCAATGGCAAAGAATTCGGACTGAAACATCTAAATTACACCTATCAGGAAGGGGAAGGCGGCATAGCAGAAGCTCTTGGATTAGCAGAACATTTTGCTGATAACGAATCTGTTGTTGTTATTTTAGGAGATAACATTGTTGAAGAAGATATTACGGAAATGGTGAAGAATTTTGAAGACCAGAAAGTGGGATCAAAAATATTGTTGAAGGAAGTTACGAATCCTGAACGGTTCGGTGTTGCGGAAATAAAAAATGGACATATCGTCAAAATTGTAGAAAAACCGGATGTGCCCACATCACATTATGTGGTTACGGGGATCTATATGTACGATTCGGAAGTATTTAACATGATAAAGCAATTAAAACCATCTCAGAGAGGAGAACTGGAAATTACCGATGTGAATAATATATATATAGAAAAGGGGAAGATGACTTTTGATATATTAAAAGGTTGGTGGACAGATGCGGGTACTTTTGAGTCTCTTTTTAAGGCGAATTGTCTCATAGCTGATAAAGTAAGAAATGGGGAACAATAATTGTATGCCTTTTGGTTAATTGGCACTGGAGGATAATGATGCGTCGCATAATTCACTTTTTTATGATCGTCTCATTTATCACATTATCGCAACTGCATGCTACACCACGTCAAGGTGGAATCGGATTGCTCTATGTACATTCCGCGCAACTTCTGCAGAAGGGTTACCTGCAATTTTATGCAGGAACACAGTATTTTGGAAAGGTGGCCAGTATCGGTTCTGGAAGAGCTTACGCGCTATGGAATGTACAGGGGTTTATGAGTTTGAACTTAGGCATTAGCTCGCATATTGAATTGGCCTTTTCACCCATTTTCTATCAGGATACAAATAATAACAAAGGCAATATCTTGGAGGGACAGGCGAATGCTTTTGATGATCTGTTTCTATCGTTGAAGCTTGGATCATTTGGTGCCATGGAAAGTCCGTTTTTGTTCGGAGGTATGCTGGGAGTGCGGTTTCCTACTGCAAAAACCCATAATATTCTCTATGAACCCTATTCTGCAGGTAAATTAGAAGTGACAGCAACGGGTATTGTATCCTATTTTAGTAATACGATTTTTCCTGACGAAAATTGGTCGATCCATGGTAACCTGAGCTATTTGTACCACAACGATGTGGGGAAAAGTCTAACCGATGATCCCACGGATCCTGTTCCTCAGGCAATCAGTTCAGAGATCCTTTTCGGTGTGGGATTAAAATATCCTGCGGGTACATTCGATTTTTCGGGAGAGATCAATGCAAGGACTTTTTTAAATGATCCTCCTGTTACTGCATATAGTCGGGAATATGTTTCGTATTTAACAGCGGGTGTCTATTACAAACCCTATCCTTGGGTCACATTTGAGATGGGTGTTGATTTACGCCTAATTTCTGAAAAAGATCAAAGTGATTATGCCAATACCGCATTGCCCGCCCCACCGGTTGATTTTCCAAACTACCCAACCTGGCGGGGGATACTCGGTGTAAAATTGGCAATCCTGCCAACGAGTCTTTTCCGAACATCAGAAAAGGCACTTTTAGAAGAAAGGGCGCTTGAACGCAATACGATTATTGAGCAGATGATGGAAGGCCGACAAGATACTGAAGATGCTGAAAGCGAATTGGAGAGAATTCGATCGGAAAGGCAGAGTATCGAAGAAGAATTGAAAAGGTTAAGAAAATTATTGGAAGATGAAAGGAACAACAACGATTAAGGTCGACTTATTTTAGACTCATGTGATTTAGGAAACCCTACCCGCTTGTTTCTGGTGGGGTTTTATCATTGCAATAGAATTGCAGAATCTAAATGGGGATATTCAATCATGGGTTGTCATCAAGTTCATTTTGATATTCGATTTCGTATATTGATAATTGGGTGGTTGTTGATCTCTTGTTGTTACCTTGCGGCACAAGAATCACAGGAGATGATCGATTTTGAGTATGGTGAACGATTGTATGCAGAAGGTTTATTTTCAATGGCCGTTATCCAATTCGATTATTTTGTTGAACAGTATCCAAATAGTCCAAAAGCGCATGAAGCGCAATTTTTGTCGGCAGAGAGTGCTTTTTCATTAGAACAGTATGAAAAAGCCCAAAAATCCTATCTGAAACTATGTGTTTCATATCCATCATCTCCATCGGCAATCCAAGCACAGTTTCGTATCGGTGAGTGTTATGAAAGAATGGGTAACAATTTGGGTGCTATTGAATCCTATTCTCGTTTTTACAACGCCTATCCAGAAAGTCAATGGGCTTTGGAAAGTCTGTATCGTGCTGGTCAACTCGCATTTAAAATCGATCTATATCAAAAATCTGAATCATTCATCCAACTAATATTGGAACTGTCTTCAAGTGGAGAATATCGTTCAAAATCATTGTTCTTGCTTTCACAAATTTATCAAGAACAAAATGACTTTGAAAA
The DNA here is from genome assembly GCA_016931965.1 of bacterium. Taxonomy (GTDB): domain Bacteria; phylum Zhuqueibacterota; class QNDG01; order QNDG01; family DSAB01; genus JAFGDT01. The sequence continues at coordinate 20,427 of JAFGDT010000012.1, forward strand.
ATCCATTCAAATTCTCAAATCGTATATTGCGCAACCCATCCTGGAATCGGAAAAAGGAAAAGCCTTGTATTTACTGGCACAAATCTATGAGACCATGGGCAATTGGCATGAAAGTGAAAACACATATCGACAAATCACTGTTATGAACGACAGGGAAACATTTAAACCCTATGCCTGGTTTCGTCTTGGATTATTATTCAAATTACAGGTTCAATATGACGAAGCGCTCAACGCCTTTCAACAAGTGATACAATCAGGAGTCAGTGACAGTCTCTATGCAAAATCGATGTACGCGATGGGTGAAATCAGAAGTGAATTGGGAAATATTCAATCAGCATACGATGCATTTTCATCGGCAGAAAATAGCAGTCTCAAACCCGAGGAACGGTTGGCTTCCCAATTTCAAAAAGCAAAATGCTTAGAGTTGTTGGGAGAGGATCAACAGGCTCATAGTGAATACCAAGGGATTCTTGATGACACGGTTTGTACCGAGTCTATATTGAAAAAAAGTCGTCTTTCTATGGCTCAACTTTATGTAAAAATAGCTGTATGGGATAAAGCTGTTCAACATTATAAAGAATATCTGGCCCTTTTTAAGGATGATCTTTTATCCGATTTGATTTTGCTTCGATTGGGTGAGATCTATATTGATCATTTAAATCAGTTTGATTCTGGATTTCAAGCACTTTCACGAATTTGGGAAGAATTCTCGACAAGTCCATGGATTCCTGAAGCGCGTTATTTCTATGCTGAAACCTTAGAAAGAATCGGACGCACCGAAGAAGCTGTTCCAATTTACACGTTTATCAATCGCTATTATATTGGCACACAGTGGGCCGAAAAAGCGCATGAACGGTTGAAAACCATTGAAACCTATTATTTGAGCGATTACAAAAGCGGATTGGCCAAGTTAACAGAACTGATACAAAAGACCTTGTTGGATCCATTAAATTCGAATCTTGCATTCGAATTGGGTGAAGTGTCTTATCATGATTTAAAACAATATAAGGATGCAATCCAATACTATAAAAGATATTTATCGCTTGATTCACAATTGGAAAACAGGGATGTTGCGCAATTTCGAATTGGACAATGTTATGAGTCGCTTTATTTCATAAACAATGAATCAGCCTACCTTGACAGTGCAAAAAATATGTATCGTATCGTAAAGGATCAGTTTCCAAACAGTCCCTATGCTTGCGACGCCGGTTTCCAAATCGCGAATCTGGAGTCGGATGCATCGTTGGCTTATCAAGTCTATGGGGATCTACTTGGACAATACACGGATTGCCATCTCAATGATGAGATTCTATATCAGTTGGGTTGTTTGTCTGATCGGATTGATTCCGTTCAAAACAGTTTAAACCATTTCGATAGACTCATCAGGGAATATCCTGAAAGCAGTCGAAGGGAAGAGGCCATTTATGAAATAGCCAAAATTCACTATCATCTTGGAAATGTTCAAATTGCTGATTCGCTTTTCACTTTGTATTGTGAATACTATTCGAGTGGATCCTTTTTACCCGAGATCTATTTTTATCAAGCTCGGAATGCGATACAACAGAATGATTTTGAAACAGCTGTTTTCATCCTTGAGCGTCTCAATCAACGTTTTTCATTCTCCCCTTGGTCAGATAGTGCACAAGTTGACTTGGCATATGCTTATCTAAAGGAGCAGAAATTCGAAAAAGCAGCTGCGTTTTATCAACAAATGGTTGTTGAGGATAGTCTGAGGGAATTTGCCGTTTCTGTCGGATTAATTGAAAACATGTTATACAGTAACTATCGAGATGTGATCGGTTTGGCAAAGGCATATGAAGGATTAAAAAACTTTAAAAAAGCCAAAGCACTTTATCTTAAATTGTTGAGCAATTCACCAGAAACGGTCCATTATGTAATGGCTTTGTCATCTTTGGCAAGAATCGCACAAGAAGAAAATCATATTGCACGTGCCATAGATTACCTCAACCAAATCATCGATAAATTTCCTTCGGATAGCACCTATGAACGATTGGGTCTCCTTTATTATCAACTCGAAAATTATGAGCAAGCCGTCTCTGTCTTAGATCAAGCTGTTGCATTGGTAAATGCTGAAGATGAAGATCTTGGATTGTATATTTCTAGAAAAATCATTGTTGCACTCATACGTCAGGGGAAAATACAACAAACAGAGGTAAGAATCACAAATTTTGAGAAGATCTATAGAAATAATCCTCAATTGAAAAATGCTCTGGCTGAATTTATATTTGAAAAAGGTCTCATTTACACACAGAGAAAAGAATTCAATCTGGCTATTGAATGTTTCGAAGAAATCACTGACACATATGATGAAACGTCTTATGTTCCCGATGCTGAATTAGAAATCGGAAGGATATATCTTATTACAAACCAAATTGATCAGGCTTTAAATAAACTGACTCAAATGGTGGATCAATATCCAGATCATCCCATATTGGCCAAAGTCTATCTTAATTTGGGAGACCATTATTTCCGATCTAACCAATATGAGAATGCGCTGAGGTCGTTTAGATTATCCATACAGTACGATTTAAATGATGAGATAACTCCCGTAGCCATGCGATATCTGATCCGAACCTATGATTCTCTCCGAATGTGGGATGCAGCTTTAAGTACGACACGTGAATATATTGCTCTTTATCCAGATGCAGAAGATATTTTGGAAAAGAGAGTCCAAATTGGTATTTTCTACATGGATTTGAATGAATATATGCGGGCTGTTGAATATTTACGTGACGTGAAGCGAGATGCAGATTTTGAAACAGAAGCTGAAATTCAATATTGGATTGGAAAGTGTTTTTACAGTATGGGTCAATTCGAACAGGCTATTTTCGAATTTTTAAAAGTTGAATATTTGTCAAAACCGACCAGTCTACCTTGGGATACAACCGCACTTTATGAAGCCGGTTTGGCATACACCAAACTTGAAAAAACGGAAGAAGCTCGAAAACTCTTTGAAAAAATCGTTCAGAAAGAAGGCGCAACAAGCGATCTTGGCCGTATTGCCCGAGCAAGAATCGAAGAGATTGAATCAATGTGATGGATAGAAAAAAATGAAAGACGATACCGTGTTACAATGGGATAAAATAGATCTATTGCTTGCAGGTGCCATAGAGGAAGATCTGGGTAGGGTGGGTGATATCACGACGGATTCCATTATTCCAAAAGAGAAGCAAGGTAAAGGGATATTTGTTGTTAAGGAAAAAGGGGTGATAGCCGGAATTCCCTTTGTGAACCGCTTATTCCAGTTGATTGACGCGAATCTTTTTTTATTTTGGGATGTTGATGAGGGTATGTTCGTCGATAAGAACCAACACATCGGTCAGATATTAGGAACTTTGAGGAGTATTTTCTATGGTGAACGTATTGCACTGAATCTGTTACAACGCCTTTCTGGAATAGCCACTTTAACATCCCATTTTGTTCAGGCTGTAAAGGGTACCAGGGTAAAAATTAATGACACAAGAAAAACAACACCCCAGCTTCGTCTTCTGGAAAAGTATGCGGTTCGAATTGGAGGAGGGCTGAATCACCGTTCTGGTTTGTATGATATGGTTCTTATCAAAGATAATCATATTGATGCATCGGGTGGGATTTCTCAGGCCATTGAAAATTGTTTGGAAAATAAAGAGATAAAAAAAAGTGATGTTAAGATTGTAGTGGAAACGCGTACGTTGGATGAAGTACGAAAAGCTATTCAATATCCAATTCATCGTATCATGCTTGATAATATGGATATCCAGACAATTCGTGAGGCCATAAAAGTCATCAACCACAAAATCGAAATCGAAGTGTCGGGGAATATATCACTTGAGTCAATCGGTGAGGTCGCCAAAACGGGCGTTGATTTCATATCGGTTGGTGCATTAACACATTCACCTAACGCGCTGGATATATCGTTGAAAATGGTATCTAACAAGTGAAACCATCTTAAACCGAATAGAAGTTGATTTCATCAAATTGATTTTTGTCCTATCAATACCAGCCGTTTTATCCATATCAAAAAAAATCTGTCGTCATCAGTAACTTATCATTACAGAAAAGATTGCTCTATCACGGGAAAATTTACTTGCAAAAATAGAAATTATTATTTAGTTTATTCTTTACATAACATATTTTTTTAAAATTTTTTCATTTTAATCCGAATGGGGTGGAAAACATCGATGGTGGAAATTCGTTTCCATGGGCGTGGAGGTCAGGGGGCTGTGAAGGCTTCGGACATCCTTGCAATGGCCGCATTTCGAGAAGGGAAAGAAGTACAAGCATTTCCATTTTTCGGTGTCGAGAGAAGGGGAGCACCTGTAACGGCTTTTACGCGTATCAGTCAAGAAGAAATCAGAATACACTGTTATATATATGAGCCGGATGTCCTCATTGTTCTTGATCCGACTCTGATCGGTCCCATACCATTAACTGACGGTTTGAAGCCGAATGGGAAAATCATTATCAACTCGGAACGTGATTCAAATTCATTTATTTTTCCGGATACGGAAAATCCAACCATTTTTACGATCGATTGTTCTTCGATTGCATTAAAATATGGACTTGGTTCGAAAGCTTCACCCATTGTCAATACCGCTATTTTAGGTGCCATTGCCAAAGTAACCGGTCTGGTTTCAATTGAATCGATTATAGAAGTGATTAAGGAGAGGATACCGTTATATAAAGAAAAAAATGCACTGGCAGCACAGGAAACATACGAATGCATGTGTGTCTAAAGGAAAAAGATGTCCAAAAAGAATGATGAAAAAGTCATCGTAATTCAAAACGGAGACGATATGCCCTCCATGCCTGCATCGATGGGTAGCATGAAGATAAACAAAACCGCTTCATGGAGATCAATCCGTCCTGTTATTATTGAAGAAAAATGTAAACGGTGCATGATCTGCTGGAAGTTCTGTCCTGAACCCGCTATCCGACCGGAAGATCCGCCGGTGATCGATTATGATTATTGCAAAGGATGCGGTATCTGTATTGAAGAATGTCCTTTTGATGCCATTGTGAGTGAAAAAGAGGGGAAATGAAAGTAGGGGTTACATGAAAAAAGTTCTTACCGGGAATTTCGCAGCGGCGTACGGAGCAACAGCAGCCAAAGTGAATGTCATTTCTGCCTATCCAATCACTCCTCAAACAACAATTGTTGAAATTTTATCGGAAATTGTGGCTGACGGTTTGTTGAATGCTGATTTTATTAAAGTTGAATCGGAGCATTCAGCCCTTGCGGCGTGCATTGGAGCTCAGGCAGCTGGAGCACGGACATTTACGGCAACTTCCGCTCAGGGGCTTGCTTTGATGCACGAATTGCTCCATTGGGCAACACGGGGTCGACTGCCGATTGTCTTGGCAAATGTGAACCGGGCTATGGCACCAGGCTGGTCAATATGGGCCGATGCAACAGACTCGGTTGCCCAAAGGGATACCGGATGCATGCAAATTTATTGTGAAAACAATCAGGAAGTCTTTGATTCAATCCTCATGTCTTATAAAATTGGAGAGCATACAGAACTATTACTCCCGACCATTGTCAATTTGGATGCATTTTTTCTTTCTCACACATCACAAATCGTTGATTTATATGATCAGGAAACAATCGATCGCTTTTTGCCTTCTTATAATCCGGAAATTAAACTCGATATCGAAAACCCAAGGGCTTTTGGCGGTCTGACTTCTCCGGATTATTACTACGAATTTTCGTATAAAATTCAATTGGCACATGAAAAAGCGAAAGAGATCATTGAAGAGGTAGGAAAAGAATTTTATCGATTCTTTAATAGAGAATACCATCTTTCAGAGCCTTATCGCTGTGATGATGCGGATATGATACTTGTTGATTATGGGACCATTGCCGGTACAGCAAAAGACGCCGTCGACCGTATGAGAGATAAGGGAATTCATGTAGGTGTTTTAAAGATACGCTATCTACGTCCATTTCCTGAGGAGCAAGTGATTGATATACTCAAAAATGCAAAGAAAGTCGGCGTGATCGATCGAGCCATTTCATACGGTCATGAAGGTCCTTTTTTTACAGAGGTGAAAGCATCACTATATGGTTACAGGATACCGATTTATGGGTTTATCGCTGGGCTTGGAGGACGAGATGTCTCTATTGTGGATATTGAATCCATGGTCGATTACATGCAGGGAAACAAACCTGCCAATCATATTTGGATAGGACTGAAGAAGTAAACATGTCCAATAAAACAAAAGGACAGAAAATAAAATTGACACTTCCCATTGAGGAAGTGATGTCCCCCGGTCATCTTGCCTGTCAAGGTTGTGGTGCGACACTGGCTTTGCGATATACCCTGAAAGCGCTCGGGCGAAAAACAATCATGTCCATTCCTGCTTGCTGCTGGTCGGTTATTGACGGTCCGTTTCCTTATTCGGCAGCGGGTGTACCGATTTATCATTGTGCTTTTGAGACTGCAGCTTCCACGGCCTCGGGAATCAGTCACGCCCTTGCCCAATTGGGCCAGGATAATGTTACTGCGCTTGCCTGGGCAGGAGACGGCGGTACATTTGATATCGGTCTTCAGGCACTTTCAGGTGCGGCAGAAAGAGGGGATAATGTGATTTATATTGTATATGATAATGAAGCCTATATGAATACGGGCATTCAAAGATCATCGGCAACACCCCATGGTGCATGGACAACGACAACGCCTGTGAAACATTATAAGAGGGGACCCAAAAAAAATATTATGGCTATAATGGCCGCACATCATGTTCCTTATTGTGCAACCGCCAATATTGCATATCCTGAAGATTTTATCAGAAAGGTAAAAAAAGCCAAAAACATTATGGGAACCAAGTTTATACACCTCTATGCGCCTTGTCCAACAGGATGGAAGCATCCACCTGATATCACCATTCAAGTAGCTCGTTTGGCCACACTCACCAACGTGTTTCCATTATATGAGATTGATAACGACGTTTACACCATCAATAAAAAAATACAAAAAGCCAAACCCGTTTCCGAGTATCTGAAACTTCAGGGACGGTTTCGCCATCTTTCTGAGAAAGAAGTTCAATTCATACAAAGGACAGTTGATCAAAATTGGAAACGACTATTAAAGTTAGAGGAAGCGTTTCGAAACGAGAAGAATTGAATATCGGATTTTTGTGTGACTGAAGCCAACCTTCTTTAAATATCGCCAATATTTTTAATGATTTGAATCTTTGCAATATCCAGAATAATGTCTTATAGATCCATAAAAGTGATGGTACGAAAATGATGGTTAAAATGGTCAAAAAGGTCAAAAAGGGATTGGTCCATATTTATACTGGGGCAGGTAAAGGTAAGACAACAGCTGCTTTAGGATTGGCTATCAGAGCTTGCGGACACGATTGGCGTACATTGATCATCCAGTTCATGAAGTGTCATTCAGATTATGGGGAAGCTAAAGTCATCAATCATATCGCCAATATTGATTTAATTCAAACCGGTCTGCCCAATTTTATTCAAAAAGGGAATCCTTCAGACGAAGATATTCGACTTGCTGAAGAAGGGCTGGTTAAGGCTCAACAGGCTGTCCAAGGGGGTCAATATAATTTGGTGATTTTAGATGAAATCAATGTTGCACTTGATTTTGGTCTTATTCAATTAAACGATGTCATTCAATTAATTCAAAAGAAGGCAGATTCTGTCGAACTTGTCCTGACGGGACGTAATGCCCATCCTGAATTGATCAAATTGGCCGATTATGTAAGCGAAATCCTCAATATTAAACACCCTTATCATCAGGGAACGAAAAATCGTCTGGGCATAGAATATTGAAGTCCGGTCATTTGTCATCTGTCAATCTCGATATTACTCGTACCACCATGGAAACCATTCTCTGAAATCACAAAATGGAACCCTATATTAGGTGGCCTGTTGCTTAGCAGATATAAAAAAGGGGAAATGAACACTTGTCATTCAGAATGAACTTGCAAAATATTGATTGGTCACTTTATGCCATCATTGATCAAGAATGGTTAGGGGGAAGAGATATTCAATGGGTCACGAAGCAGATTATTCAAGGAGGAGCGGGGATTATTCAATATCGAAACAAAGTCTCTGAAGATAAAAAATGCTATCAGGAATCAAAAAAGATCAGGGTAATCACACAAAAATATCATATTCCCTTTATCATCAATGACCGCATTGATATCGCCCTAGCAGTTGACACTGATGGCATCCACCTCGGAAAAGATGACTTGCCATTATCAGTTGCCAGAAAAATCCTGGGGAATAATAAGATAATCGGTTTTTCAGTCAGAAGTTATTCAGACTATCAGCATGCAAAATATGCTGATTATCTTGGAATTGGGGCTATATATCCTACAAAAACCAAGAAAAATTATCCGTTAACGGAACTCAAACTGATTCACGAAATACGAAAAAAATCTTCAATACCCATTGTTGGTATTGGGGGTATTACCATGGAAAATCTTGCGCCGGTTATTCAATCTGGTGTGAATGGGATTGCCATGATTTCAGCTTTATTGAGTTCAGAAGATATAAAAAATACAACCCTTCAGTTTATCAAGGCAATCAATAAAGCAAAAAAAGCGGAATCATCAAATTGAAAAACATCTTAAAATGGGGGGATTATATCATCATTGGAATCGTCTTGATTTTTATTAGTTTAAGTTTTACAATTACCCGATGGATACAGGATCGTGGTTATATTTGTACAATATCAGTTAATGGGGAAGAAGTCTATCGTCTTTCTCTCAATAAGGATAAAGATATCGGTGTTCAAGGTCCAATCGGTGAGACAAGAATCAAGATTGAAAATGGTTCCATTTGGATTACAGATGCCCCCTGCAGAGAAAAAATCTGCCAAAAGATGGGCAAAATCAATCACACGGGGGAGGTCATTGTCTGCATCCCCAATAAAGTGATTATTCAAGTCGAATCTGGGGATGAACAGACGATAGATGGAATTACGATGTAATGGAGAAATAGATTGTCCACAAAACTCATTCAACTTACTGTCATCATCTCGATTGGCTCTATTCTATTCACTCTGGAATCATTCATTCCGACTCCTCTCCCATGGATAAAATTGGGACTTGCCAATGTGACAACGATTCTTGTATTAAAATGGTATGGCCTGAAGGAAGCTTTTATCGTTGCTTTTATGAGAATTGTAATCGGTAGTTTATTAACAGGGAGATTTCTGAACCCCGTCTTTATCATTTCGTTAAGTGGAAATATAAGTGCGGTTGTAATCATGTATTTTACAATTGTTTACGGAGAGAAAATGTTCAGTCTTATTGGCGTCAGTATCTTGGGAGCTGTTTTTAAAAGCATAACTCAATTATTTATCGTGTATCTCATTTATTTACGTCAAATATACCTATTTTCAATGACACCCATTTTCTTATTCTCTGCTTTAGTAGCAGGCATCTTTGTCGGTTTTTCCTCACACTTAATCCTCAATAAACTGAAACCCTATTTTCGATCCGGTAGTTAGAAAATCCAATGATATTGTTTCGTATATGATATGAAACAGAATATATCTTGATATTGACTCTATTTTATAAAATTGTTTCTAAATGCTTGACTGAATGATTTTATAAATCATTTTCTGTATTGAGGATAGTAATATCTGAACCAAGAAAAGTCTGCACCGCATCTTCAAATGCTCGAATATCAATTTGTGTATTTTTACATGGTCCTTCAGGACGGATATTGGGAATTCCAATAACGGGTATTTGATTAGAAATATCTTGTATACCACTAAGGAGGTCTCTTTCGCAGGCCACACCAATAATGGCTTTGGGCCGTAAGTTGTACACAATTTGTCTTGCTTTTTCTCCTCCTGGAACGGTAAAAACAGGAATATTGAATTTTTCAGAAAATTGGTTGATTTTTTGGATAATTGATTTCTGTAAACAGCGGGGTAGAAGAATGAGGAGTTTTTCAGGTTTAACTTTCTGAGTGGATGCTTTAATCAATATATTACTGACTTTAACAAAAGAATTACTTAAACGGTCCCTCGATATCCCAAAGTATAATCCAACTTTTATTACAATAGGGACTAAAAAGGTTATAGGAAATTCATGTCCAACGAGACGCATAAAAAAATCTTTTTTGGTAAAAATCGATAATACCATAATAAGAAATAGGACAAGAAAGATTCCCCAAATAAATAATAAAATAATGCCACAGATTGTTGGCAATGAGGGATGAAATTGAGCCAAGCGAGGGGTAATCAGATATAAGAAAAAATAACCAATGGCCCCAGAGCCGAGTAGTAAAATCAATAAGATACTTAAGAATACCCGTTTTCGTGTATTGCTATCTTTTTCTGAATCATTGACATCACCATGCCAGTTGATCCATTCATCTCCCAATTTTCTGTCATCAATCTGTGCCGTTTGATTCTCATTTTTGGATTCGAGAGTCAATTATTTTTCACTTTAATTAATAAAATCACGCTTGCTAAATAAGGTATTGATATTTTTGGCCATTTCCAAATAAAAAAAAAGACCTGTATTCAAAATGTTTCCAGGGGGGGTAGAGAAGACATTCGGTTACGATCTATCCACAGTGTGAATAACCACAGTATCTACAAACACTACAACCTCCTTCAGTTTCCATGGTATTTCCACATTCGGGACATTCTGGTCCTCTTAGTATGGATATATCGGATTCATCAATCGTTTTAGATGGACTTGAGTATGTTACGGGTTTTAATTTATATGATTTTGTTTTCTCTTTATTTTGTGTTCCGAATTCATGCAGCAAAATTTGACCAATACCATCGGGAACCGATTTAACCAAATTCCCTTCATTCCAAACAGGTTTAGAACCCGTTATGCCCATCAAGGTTTGGCTGATTTCTTCCACTTTTACACCTTTTTGCAATGATATAGATATCAGTCTGCCAATCGCTTCAGCCAATGCAGCAGTATCACCCCCGCTTTTACCAATATTGGCAAAAACTTCTACAGGAGCATTATTTTCATCTGTATTAATCGTGACATACAATGAACCTTGTCCTGTATTGAGTCTTGTGGTAAATCCACGTAATATGCGGGGACGTTCCATGGAAGCAGTGGTCCCATTTCCTCCAACAGCACTTTTCTTTTTCAATCCTTTGTTGAGAACCTGCTGATCCCGGCTGCCATCCCTGTAAATCGTTACGCCCTTACAACCTAAATCGTGTGCCAAAGAATAGACATGAGCTACATCCTTTTCCGTTGCTTTATTGTGGAAATTAACCGTTTTGGATACTGCATTGTCAGTATGCTCTTGAAATGCCGCCTGCATTCGGATATGCCATTCTGGAGAAATTTCATGTGAAGTGATGAATACTTCTTTGATTTCTTTTGGTAAATTGTCAATTTCTTCTAAAGATCCTTTCGCACCCACTTTGCGAATAAATTCTTCATTATAGAGTCCTTCCTTTTTAATGTGGTCACAGAAGAGAGGATGGATCTCTGGCAATTGGTCATTATCCATAACATTGCGTGTAAACGATAGTGCAAACAAAGGTTCGATCCCACTTGAACAATTTGCGATGATGCTGATGGTTCCTGTTGGAGCAATGGTTGTGCGTGTTGCATTACGAATTTTGGGTTCGTTATTTCGAGCATAGATGCTTTTTGAAAAAGCAGAGAATTCCCCCCGTTTTAAAGCAAGCTCTTGAGATTTCTTTTTCGCTTCATCACTGACAAAACGCATGATTTGATGGGCTGTATCGATTGCCTGTTGAGAATTATAGGGAATATTTAGGTGTATCAACAAATCTGCAAAACCCATAACGCCCAAACCGATTTTTCTTGTTTGTTTAGATTGTTTTTCTATCTCGGGGAGGGGGAATTTGTTCATATCAATAACATTATCGAGAAAATGAACAGCAGTACGAACAGTTTTGAGTAAGCGTTGAAAATCAATCTCAGGACGATCGTTATTTTTTTTCACCATTTTAGCAAGATTGATTGATCCGAGGTTGCATGATTCGTAAGGTAACAAAGGTTGTTCTCCACAAGGATTGGTCGATTCAATTTCTCCAAGCTGAGGGGTTGGATTGGTTTTATTTATACAATCGATAAAAATAACGCCTGGATCTCCGTTTTTCCAAGCGTGATGAACAATATCATTAAAAACGATTTTGGCTTTTAAAGAACCCACTTTTTCTTTTGAATGCGGATTGATCAATGCATATTCTTTATCATTCTTTAACGCATTCCAGAACTTTTCGGTTATGGCCACAGATATGTTGAAATTGTTGAGTTTATTGTTTTCCTCTTTTGAGCGAATAAAATCAGTTATATCGGGATGATCGACACGCAGTATAGCCATATTTGCACCGCGTCGGGTTCCCCCTTGCTTTACCGTTTCTGTCGCTGCATCAAAAACCTGCATAAAGGAAATCGGACCAGAAGCAATACCATGTGTTGATTTAACGATATCGTTTTGTGGGCGCAGTCTGGAAAATGAAAATCCCGTACCCCCGCCCGATTTATGGATGAGTGCTGTATTTTTGACAGCTTCAAAAATGGAGTGCATCGAATCTTCTATGGGTAATACAAAACAAGCGGAAAGTTGACCCAATTCACGGTCAGCATTCATTAAAGTTGGGGAGTTGGGCAAAAATTCCAAATTGGCCAAGAGACTGAAAAAAGTATCTTCAGTTTTTTTCAAATCAGCAGTTGGATCGTATAATGAATCAGCAGAAGCGATGAAGTGCGCAACACGACGGAAGAGATCGACAGGTGTTTCTATAACTTTGCCCGATTTGTCTTTTTTTAGATATCTTCTTTCGAGAACTTTTAAAGCATTATTTGAAAAGGATATCTCTATTGTGTTTTCATCTTTTTCTACGTCCGAAATCTGCGATGATGATTGAAAACCTTCACATGGAACCCGATGTTTGACCAAAAGCGTATCGGTATTCGGTTCGTGCCCATTATCATCCGAATCAAAAAGATTATCCATGTGTAAATGCTTCATTTTGGAAGAACTTGACATATTGAATCTCAATTTTTATATGATAAGGTAAGAACAATTTCAGTGATCTAAACATATAAATCATTATTGAAAAAGTCAAGTAAAAAATAAAAAAAATGTCTATATGTAGTAAAAATATCTAAATAAAATACAATAGATAGATATTCCATTTTTTGTTCATTTTTTTAAAAAAATTGAACTTGACATATTTTAATACTTTCATTATATTGGACTTGTCTTCTTCAGGGCGAGGTGAAAGTCCTCACCGGTGGTGAAAGCCCACCAATCCATAAAATGTGGATGGAACCAGTGTGATTCTGGTGCCGACGGTTATAGTCCGGATGAAAGAAGCGGACACTTAAAAATATCGATAATTTATTCCATACCCACATAGCCCTGAAAGAAGTCACTTTTAGGGTTTTTTTATGGACGATATTTCTTACATGAATCGAGTCCTGCAACTGGCCAAAAAGGGGATGGGTTGTGTAAGTCCGAATCCTCTTGTGGGATCACTCATTGTAAAGAATGATCGGATACTTTCAGAAGGTTATCACGCTTATTTTGGGGGTCCTCATGCCGAAAGAGTTGCACTTTTACAACTCTCAGAACAGGAACGTCACAATGCGACGCTTTATGTAAATCTGGAACCCTGTTGTCATCAAGGAAAAACACCTCCCTGTACGGATTTGATTATAGAATCAAAATTACATCGGGTCGTTATCGGCACATTAGATCCTAATCCTCTTGTTCATGGGAAAGGAATCGATATTTTACATAAATCGGGTATTCAAGTGCTCACAGATGTATTGAAAAATCGGTGTCGAAAATTAAATGAACCCTATTTTAAATACATTACAACGAGTAAGCCCTATGTTACATTAAAAATAGCCCAGACTCTCGACGGGAAAATTGCAACCGATCAAGGCTATTCACGTTGGATCACGGGTGAATCTGCCCGTAGGATGGTTCATCGATTACGAAAAGAGCACGATGCAATCCTGGTCGGTGCAGGAACGGTTATTCATGATGATCCCGAACTGACTGTTCGAATGGTTCGTGGAAAGAGCCCCAAGCGAATTATTCTTGATAGATTTCTAGATATACCATTGAAATCGCGTGTATTACACCATCCTGAATCTCAAAATACGATTATTGTCACCACACCAAAAGTATCCCATGATAAAATAAAAGAAATAAAAGAAATGGGCATAACACATTGGTCGATAGAAAGCGATTCCAATGGGTCGATCCATTTTCCAACATTATGGAGAAACATGGTTACGGAAGGAATCATTTCTGTTCTGGTTGAAGGTGGCAAGGAAGTATTGACCTCTTTTATGCGATTAGGCGAAGTTGATCGCATCATCGTGTGTATGGCACCGATATTTTTTGGGGAAGGGCTTTCTGTTTTTGGCGATTTAGGTGTCCACACGCCTAACGAGGCCATTCGATTGAAAGAAGTCACTTGGCATCGTAAAGGTTCGGATCTAATGCTGGAAGGAAGGTTTTAAGTGTTTACAGGGATTATTGAAGAAATAGGAAGAATCAATAGGATTGGATCTGTAACAGAAGGGCGATGCTTTCAGATCAAGGCTCAAAAAGTACTTGAAGATTTGTTACCAGATCATTCCTTAGCAGTTAATGGTGTTTGCCTGACTGCGACAAAAGTAGAAAAATCTTTTTTTGAAGCAACAGCTGTAGAAGAAACATTGTCCAGATCAACACTGGCAAACATAAAGGTCGGCCAACCTGTTAATCTTGAGCGAGCTCTGAAGGTGGGCGATCGATTGGGAGGACACTTTGTTCAGGGGCATGTGGATGGAGTCGGAAGTATTCTTGCAATTACAACAAAGGGAAAGAGTAAAATCATCGAGATCGAGATACCCCAAACTTTAATAAATCATGTAATTGAAAAAGGATCAGTCGCGGTGGACGGTGTCAGCTTAACCATTGCAGCAATCAAGAGAAACCGTATACAAATTGCATTGATACCTTATACACTTAATCATACCATATCCCAGTTTTATCGAGTGGAGAATCCAATCAATATCGAAGTGGATTTTTTAGGAAAATATATCGAACGGTTAATTAAAAATCAGAGTGATGAGAGCAAAATAGACGAAACATGGTTGCATTCTTTGGGATATTAACATTGATAGAAAAAAATTGGAGTTGACTACCTTCTATGAACCATATTTACCCGATAACCAATGCTATTGAAGATTTTAAAAAAGGAAAAATCCTTATTATCGTTGATGATGAAGATAGGGAAAATGAAGGGGATTTTGTCGCTGCTGCAGATTCGATCACACCGGAAATCATCAATTTTATGGCAAAGCATGGCCGAGGTCTAATCTGTGTACCCATGACCGGTGATCAGTTGGATAAACTGGAAATCCATCCCATGGTGAATGAAAATACGTCGAAAATGGGAACATCTTTTACAGTTTCTGTGGATGCTGTTCAAAAGACAACAACGGGTATTTCTGCACATGACCGTGCTGAAACGGTCAAAGTACTGGTTGATCCTGCTACCAAACCGGAGGATCTTGCAAGACCCGGACATATTTTCCCCCTTCGTGCACAAGAAGGCGGCGTATTGAGCCGTGCCGGACACACGGAAGCGGTCGTCGACCTGGCACGATTGGCCGGCCTCAAACCAGCGGGTGTCCTTTGCGAGGTGATGGATGAGGACGGTTCCATGGCAAGACTTCCCAAACTCGAAAAGATAGCTGATCAATTTGGTCTGAAGATTATCACCATTCGCGATCTCATTGCCTATAGAAGCATTCATGACAAACTTGTTCATCGCATCGTTAGTACGAAATTTCCCATGCAATACGGCGAATTCATTCTGCACCTCTATGAAAGTGAAATTGATGAACACCACCATCTTGCATTGGTCAAAGGCAATATCAATCCCGATGAACCTATTCTTGTTCGGGTTCATTCGGAATGTCTCACAGGCGATGTCTTTGGATCAATGCGCTGTGATTGTGGGGAACAGAAAGAGAAAGCACTGGCCGCGATTCAAAAAAAAGGCAAGGGTATATTTCTCTATATGCGGCAGGAGGGGCGCGGTATTGGTCTGGGCAATAAAATTCGAGCCTACCAGTTGCAGGATGAAGGCAAAGATACTGTCGAAGCAAACGAAGTGCTCGGATTTCCCCCGGATCTGAGGGATTATGGCATAGGAGCACAAATATTGGTCGACCTGGGTGTCCGGAAACTCAGGCTTTTAACCAATAATCCCAAAAAAATCATTGGACTGAAAGGATACAATCTCGAAGTGATCGAACGAATTCCTATCGAGGTAAAGCCAAATCCGATAAATGCAAAGTATCTGGAGACCAAACGAGATAAATTGGGACACCTCATATCGAAAGATTGGATGCTTTCCAACAATGACGTAAAAAACGGTAAGAAATGTAAATAGGATCCAAATGGACCAATTATTTTTCATGTTCTATTTTCAAAAGAAATTTGAGAGGAGGCTTTATGGCAAATGTTGTTCATGGACAATTGAATGCGAAAGGAAAGAAGTTTTGTATTCTCGTCAGCCGTTTTAATGAGTTTATCACCCAGAGGCTCCTGGAAGGCGCCATGGATTGTATTCAGCGACATGACGGAGAAGATAAGAACATCGACATAGTCTGGACACCTGGTTCATTCGAAATACCCATCGTTGCAATGAGAATGGCACAATCTAAAAAATATGATGCGGTTATCTGTCTGGCCGCAGTCATACGTGGGGGTACTGTTCATTTTGAATATATTGCATCTGAAGTGACAAAAGGCATTGCGCATGTGGGTCTTCAGACCGGTGTGCCAACGATTTACGGCGTTTTGACCTGTGAATCGCTTGAAGAAGCGATTGAGCGTGCCGGAACAAAGCAAGGCAATAAAGGCTGGCAGGCTGCATTGAGTGGTATTGAAATGGCCGATCTGATGGAGAAAACAAAAATTTGAAAAGAAAAATTGTCATTCGGCTGTTGTTTGTCATTCAAGTATTTTTTATTGTTTCCCTCTCATCCAAGGAATGGAAAACCTATACATCGATGTATCAGACAACGGCCATGTGTATGGGAAAGGATGTCATCTGGTGTGGCACGACCGGAGGGCTTCTTGCATTCGATCCCATATCTAGAAACTTCTACAGTTGGACCAATACAGAAGGTCTTGCTTCCAATCGGGTCACAGCGATTACCTGCAGTGAAAATGATGAGATCTGGATAGGTTTTGAAAATGGATTGATACAGCTTTTCGATCCTGTTTCTTCTTCGTGGTCACTTATTGATGACTATCGGAATTACCGCATCACCTGTTTTGCATTAACCGGTGATACACTTTTTGTGGGTTTGAATGTCGGTGTCAGCCTTTATCTGATATCCCGTCAGGAAGTGAAAGAGACCTATCGCCACTTGGGTGAGCAAATACAGGTTGAAACGCCTGCCAATGAGATCCTTGTTGCAAACAACCAGATCTGGGTGGCCACAGATGAAGGCATCGCCTATTCGACACTGAATTATATCAATTTACTCGATCCTTCGAATTGGATAAATGTGACATTGGCTGAGGGTCTTCCTGATAACAAAGTACATGCAATTTCGATTTGGAGCAATACATTATTTGCCGGAACAGAGGGAGGCGTTGCTGCGAGAGAAACGCAGGATGACTGGGTTGTTATCCATAATGGATTGCCAAATGTAGATGTGGTGGATCTGGCCGATTTCAATGATGCATTGGGTGCCCTTACATCTGCAGGTATTTATTTGTGGAATGGTCAAGAATGGAATTTGTATGGGACAACTCTATCGAAGGGAATGTGTTTCGTTAATGATGAATCAATCCTTTGGGTCGGTACAGATCGCGGCTTGACTGTATTCAATGAAAATCAAAATGAATGGGAATACAGTGTGCCCAATACACCCGGAGACAACCGATTTTCTGATATTGCAGTCGATCAGAACGGTACTCTTTTGTGTTGCACGGCTCAACCTTCTGGAAATGGATTTTCAATTTATGATGGCATGAACTGGAGCGTTTACAATCGTTTCAATTTACCCACATTGCAAAATAACGATATTGTCAGTGTGACTGTGGATTACAGTAACAATAGGTGGTTTGGTGGATGGGGAAGCGGTTTGATTCGAATGAAAACTGATGATATATTTGAATTCTATAATGCCGTAAACGGATATCTCTCGGGTATTATCGATCACCCCAATTATGCCGTTGTTTCTGATATGACTGTCGATTCATCAGGTACGCTGTGGCTTCTGAATTACTATGCATCGAACAACGAACCATTGATTTCTGTAACAGGCGATTTTACATGGACTTACTATGGTCTTCAGGAGGGCATTTCTTCAACATTATTGACCCATATTGTTGTTGATTCAGAGAACAGAAAATGGATCGGTTCTGGTCCACCAACTCCCCAAGGAATTTTTATTCTTGATGATCATCATTCTCCTTCTGATAAAAGTGATGATCCACCTGTAGAACGATTAGCCACAAGCAGTGGTCTGGAATCGAACGAAATCACAGCACTCGCTGTGGGAAAAGATGGTTCGATATGGATCGGCACACCAAAGGGACTGCATGTCTATTTTGATGGTGTGCTGAACAGACGATACGGTCCGCTATCGAATAACATTACTGCACTAGTAGTCGATGGTGTCAACAACCTGTGGGTGGGCACGGCTGAAGGTTTAAGCCTTTTCGCCAATGATACATATTCCTGGAGCCATTATACGACGGACAACAGCGATCTGGCTGATAACTATATTGCATCTCTCTTTATGGATAACAATACAGGAATACTTTACATTGGCACCAATCAGGGTCTTTCCCAACTCACGACACCCTATTCCGAACCCAGGGATGACTTGAGCCAGTTTTTTATTTATCCCAATCCATTTATCCCCACGACAGAGAGTCTGATGACCATTGACAATCTGGCCTGGAATACATCTGTTTCCATTTTCACGTTGAGTGGTTTTTTGGTACGACGGTTTTCGTCAAATGAAATCTCTGGAAAACGACTTCTCTGGGATGGGACGGATGAAAACGGTGAGCCTAGTTCAGGAGGCATCTATCTTGTTGTTGCTTATACTGGAGCAGGCGAGAGGATAGTTAACAAATTTGCTTTAATCCGCTAAAATAAAATTTTCCCTTTTTATCAAACCAAATAACGATCTGATCGTGACGAGAAAGCAACTGAGTTCCCGCCTTAGAATTGAGGAAGAAAAAAATAGAGCAAATGAAGCGGTTGGAGCGAATTATCTATTGCTTCATTAATTGCAATATTTCAATAATGCCTTTGCGGATTAGCATCACAGCAATAGAGGCCAAAAAAAGACTTGCAACTTTTGATAATGTTTTGCTACCGGGTTGACCAAGAAAACGTTCTATTGGCAATGCAAGCATAAAAAATAATCCTGCAATCCCAATATTTGCGAGAAGAGCCAAAGCAGTTGGAACAACGCCATATTCATTTGATAAAAGGACAGAAGTGGTCAAAACTGCTGGACCTGTTAATAGTGGCACACCGATTGGCACGGCACCAACCGTTTCTGTATCGACGAGCCGTTGTCTTTTTTCTCCTGTAATAATATCAGTTAAAGAAATCACAAGTAGCAACAAACCTCCGGCTACCATAAAATCGGAAATACTGACTTTAACAAGATTCAACACAAAAGGTCCGCCGAACAAAAAAGCAATGGCCACAGCAGATGCGGTTGTTAGGGATTGAATGATGATATTCCGTTTGCGTGTTGAAGTAAGACCTTCAGTCAATCCAATGTAAATTGGTAAAACACCGATTGTATCCACAGCAACAAAAAAAGGAACAAAGCAAAATAAAAAATTTTTCATATTCATATCATCCTTATCAATTGGGTGACATCATCTTATTTTGAAAAAATGCTCTGGTTCATAAAACAAATCCTTTCACCTGTTGAACAGATTCTTGGTTGATGTCTTTTTTTAAAATAATCATGGGGTGGATTAACAGATTGACCAAAAACACTAAGTCAATCCATGATTCACCACCATGATCTTCAGTTCGGTCATTTCTTCTATGGCATATTTCACGCCTTCCCGCCCAAATCCTGAATTCTTAACGCCGCCGTAGGGCATGTGATCCACACGGTAGGTGGGAATATCATTGATAATAACACCGCCAACATCAATATGATTGAACGCATAAAATGCTTTTTCAATATCGTGTGTGAAGATGCCAGCCTGAAGACCGAATTTGGAATTATTCACAAGATTGATTGCCTCATCAACCGTTTTATATTTATCTAAAACCACCACAGGAGCGAATACCTCTTCGCATGCGACTTTGGCCTTGCGATTCACATTTTCCAGTACCGTTGGCTCGAAGAGTGTGTCTTTCCTTTTGCCTCCAGTCAACAGTTCTGCGCCCTTATTGATTGCTTCCTTGATCCATTCTTCCGTTTTTATCAAAGCAGATTCGTCGATCATGGGACCGACATCGGTCTTTTCAGACAAGGGATCTCCCAGAATGAGTTTTTCAACACCACTGATTAAATCAGATCTAAATGAATCGTATATTTTTTCATGGATAAATATTCGCTGAACTGAAATACAGATCTGTCCAGCGTAGGCAAACCCACCTAATATGGACCGTTCGACCGCATACTTCATGTCTGCATCGGGTTCGACAACAACAGCTGCATTGCCTCCCAATTCAAGGCAAACGCGTTTTTTACCGGCTCTGGATTTTATATGCCAGCCCACATCAGCACTACCTGTAAATGTGATCATTTTGAGTCTCGGATCATAAACCAGAGGTTCAGTACTTTTTGCACTACACGGTAGAACATTAATGGAGCCTGGAATGGCACCTGCTTTATGCAAAATCTCTCCTAGACACAATGCGGAGAGGGGGGTGGCGCTGGCCGGTTTAATTGTGATGGTGTTTCCAGAAGCCAGTGCGGGAGCCACTTTATGACATACAAGATTCAAGGGGAAATTGAATGGAGAGATGCCCACAATAGGTCCAATGGGAAAACGGCGGACAATACCCAATCTGTCTCCTGCAGCAGGCGTAATATCCATGGAGAGGACTTCACCTTCAATGTGTTTGGCTTCCTCGGAAGCGATGGTTAATGTGCTGACAGCTCGAGTTACCTCGCCAAGGGCATGGCGGATCGGTTTTCCAGATTCCAAACAGAGTATCTTTGCCAATTCATCTTTTCTTTTTTCAATCTCTTCGGCTGCAATTTGGAGGATATTGGACCGCGCATAGGAGGGAAGGTATTTTGTTTTTTCGAATGCCCGTATAGAGGATGCAATGGCCTTTTCAACGTCTTTTGCCGTGGGCCGATAGGTGATGCCTATGATTTCATTATTGAATGGATTTCGCACTTCCAATTGTTCGTCGGAAGTTTGCTCCTCTCCACTGATAAAAAATGGGAAATCTTTTTTCATCGTATACTCTATTATTTAATGATATGTAATAGACATAGCTTTCCGTGAACAAATGATTTTTTACCCATTATTCTTCATCCAGGGGAAGCAACTCAACTTTCCGGAATTCTATAGAATGACTCTCTGACTGGAGAGCAATGTATCCTTCGCTTAACATGATAGGCTGACCCTGTTGAATGAGTCGCTGTGCATCGCTATCGTTTTCATCGAGTTGTGGTTTCGAATATTCCAAAACGACTTCTCCGTTGACCATATGCCTGATGTGTGAATTGCCGTGCACCTCGACCTCCATGGTGACCCATTGATCTCCATGATAAGTTTGAGAATTCGAATTATTGCAATGCCGGGTAACCAGTTCTCCATCCATCACAATGTGCGTTCCTGGAGTACAAACATTGCCGGTTGTGCGTTCATCCACACCATTACCCCCGAGAATTTGCGCTTCAATGGATACGGGGAAACTTTGATCTTTTGTCATACTTTCCGGAGACTGACAGTGAAACATGATGCCGTTATTTCTAAAAGCCCAGCCCGGACCGCCAACGACCTGTTCGCCTATAAAACGATACTCAACACGAATAATATAGTTGGAAAACTTCTTGTCATAGAAAATATGTCCGTACCGATCATCAAACTGATCATAATTATCGTATGATATTTTCAGTACCCCATCCACAACTTGGAATGTGTTAAGCGCATTGTCATGCAGATCGTATCCTGAAATTTTAATTTTGGCTCCTCATGCGAATCTGTGCACGAAACGAAATATATAAGTGATTAAAAAGCATGGGAAATACCTGTAACTTTTAGTTGTAC
>JAFGDT010000138.1 GCA_016931965.1 bacterium
AGAGAAGTGTCCCTCAAAAATTCACGCTGCTGCGGTGTCAGCTTTTCTGAACTGTCTGCAAATCGATGAATCGCTTTCCCGATTACATAGCCGACGGGATTGACAGTCGTGAGGATGATCTGGCTGGTTTTGTCCTTCGCCAGATGTTTGACCTCAGCGAATATCTTTTCAATCAGATCGGATGTGATGATTCGGGTTGTGGAAATGATTGTCCTATAGGAAGGATAGAGCGCTCTGTCCGATTCGATAAAAATAAATTTACAATAATTTTCTGTGATCAGTGAAATGCGTGTCAAGAGGGCTGCATTGACAAATCCGTCGGCAATAGAACCGAGTATTTTTGAGGCAAAGGGAATCCCTTTGATCCCTTTAGCAAAAACCTTGGTTGCAATTTCATCGGTTGCATATTCGACACCTTCCGAACCGCCGATTGCCATGGAATAGTAAACCATTTTACCGATTCGCATGAGATCTCTGTTGGATACTCTGCCATGATAAAGCTGAAAGAGTTCTTTGACCAGATTCACACTGGCGGACAGAATCAAAACAGCATCGAGGAAACCATTCTGTGCAATACTGGTGCTGTAAAAAACCTGCGTCACGTATTTTTTCCTGATCTTTTCCATTTCTGGTTCGAGAAATTGGACTATTTTGTCGTGTCCATCCTTATCCATAGAAACGGATGTGAAATCGAAATCGGATCTTTTTAAAAAAGGATTGTTTTTATAATTCTTAATTCGTAAGTTGATTAAATTCGGTATTTTTTGGGGATCTCGGGTCGGAGCATACCTCTTCGGAATTCGAATAATTTTAAAAATCGGGATAAAAACAAAGTAACATAAGAAACAAAATATCGTAAACAATAGGGCATATCCTGCATAAGGATGAATCGACCGAGCGTATGCATAGAGGCCGAGCAATTCTTTGATGACCAAATAAATCAAAAAAATTGATATAAAAGCGAATATTTTCTTTACTATTTTCATCGTCTGTAATTTAAACGAAATATGGATTCATGCAACTCTTTTTTCTTTTCCAATAGAAGATCATTGCTGTCCAAAACAGGAAATGGATATATTGAAAACAAACGGGTCACACTGGTTTTTCTTCAAATTGAAATATCAGGTTACCAAAGCACCACCCCTGGATTCCCGATTAAAAATTTCGGGAATGACACCCTTCCCCTGTCATTCCGGTCGTGTTTTGAGCCGGAAACCCCCCGTAACCTGGAATCTTAATAAAAGCTGAAAGAAATGATCAATTCAATCATTTTCTATTTTGGACAAGAGCGATTGAAGATAATGAATAAATGAAGTGGTAGTGTGTAACACTTAAGTAGAATAACCATTGCTTCAGACCCAATAAGCTGGTTAAAACCTGATTGTTCTCTTTTTGTTGACTGTCTTTCATATCATTTCGGTTAAATAAAAACGGAGGGTCACATGCTGCAGACCATCGATTTGACCAAGCGATACAAAGATCATTTTCTGTTTCTGGATCATATTGTATTTTGAGGGAGTTTGTTGTCATGAGGAAAAAACAGTCCATTTTCACAATAATATTGTCAAACATTTTCATTTTCTTCCATGGATCAGTATGGTCTCAATCCCCACGAGTGCTCACATTTGAAGAGGCCATCAACATTGCCCTGAACAGAAGCTATACGGTTAAATCCTACCAGGAACGAAAAACTGCCATGCAGCAGTCTTTCAATTATTATCAAGCACAGTTTAAACCGCAGCTTGATATTCATATTTTTACACCGCAGTGGTCGGAAAGAGTCGTTTCTGTTCAGAGACCGGATGGTTTGCCTGTTTATAATTCAAACGGATCAATGCAAATTGGCGGCAATCTGCAATTTACCTATAATCTACCGACGGGGGGAAATTTTGTCCTCTCCTCGCTCATGTATCGAGATAACCTGACGACGACACTGGCACTGCAGGATTATGTGCGCTTGAAGACAGATAAGGCCTACACCAGCTTGAGCCTGAGTTTTACACAGCCGATTTTTACAGCGAATAGACTTCGAGAGGGTTTGAAGGAAGCCGAGTATCTCTACGACCTCTCTTCATCCAATTTCACACAGAGCCAGATGGATATCATTTATCAGGTCACGGAGGCATTCTATGCCCTCTATCGTGCTTCCCGTGTTGTCGAAATTAATCAGGAAAAGCTCCAAAATTCGGAAGAAAGTTATCGTGTTGCCCAATTGATGGCGGAATCGGGCCGCATTCCTGAAGGAGATGTTTTGAGCAATGAAGTAAACGTTGCAAGGGATCGGGCGGATCTCTCTGAAAGCATTGGTAACCTAGATCGGGAAAAGGATCTGTTTAAGCAACTCATCGGAATCGATCTGGATGAAGATTTTCAGATATTGACTGATTTGCAGTATGATACTTTTTCCATTGATCTTGAGAAAGCCATAGAAGAGGCCTTAAATAATAGGTTAGAACTTCAAGCTGCAGAACTTGAAATTGAAATTCAGAAAATTGCGCTCAGTCGTGCAAAACGGGTACGGGAACTGCGCGGGGACATCACAGCTTATTATGATATCACCGGTGTGAGTACTATCGGCACAGGCACTACGCAAGCCCTTTTTCAATCCTCTTTTGATAATTTTGTCGACCGTCCACCCAATAGGGGAATCACCTTTACCCTGTCTTACCCGATTTTCGACTGGGGACGCGGTTCAGCCCGCGTCCAGCAGGAAGAGGCCAACCTGCGTCTGGAAGAACTTGATAGAGAAAATATCCGAACGACAATCATACGTGAAGTTCGGGATATTGTGCGGAGTGTTAAAGAAGCGCAAAACAGACTGCAAATTCATGAGAAGAATCAGGAGGTGGCCCAGCGGAGTTATGAGATCAGCCGCCTCCGGTTTGAAAATGGAGATTTCACCAGTCAGGACCTGGGTGTGGAACAGGAGAGATTGGCCGAAACGCAGTTGAACTATCTCGATGCTTTCATTACCTACCAGAAAGCCGTTGCCAATCTCAGGAGAAAAACCATGTGGGATTTTAAAAACAACCGCAGTTATTTAATGGATGACTATTTTCAAGAAGAGGAGTAAGATCATGAAAAATCGTTTGC
>JAFGDT010000139.1 GCA_016931965.1 bacterium
AAAATCTAAAAAACAAGTGGTAATTAATGCGTAGATATATTATTTTTGATTTAAGAATCCCTCTCCTATGGTCATATGATACTATTTGAGCAACATCATCTTGATAGTTGAGTTATAAGTACCTGCCTGAATCCTGCAAATATAGATACCGCCTGAAACAGTTCTTCCTGATTGATCTTTTCCGTCCCATATCACTATATGATAGCCCACATTTTGTTTACCGTTAAATAGTGTTTTTACTTCCACACCCATCATGTTATAGATCGTAACCGTTACATCAACCTCTTCAGGATTATCATAGCTGATAGTTGTCTCTGGATTAAAAGGATTGGGTACATTCTGGAATAAAGCAAATTGTTCGGGCACTTCAGCTTTTGCGATATGCTGTTCTGATCCTTTTTCAAGTCCACCCTGTATGGCATTGATGATGCTTTCTGCATAGAAGATCAGGTTATCCGCATTCCGTTCGGAGATTTTCTTTCCAATCTGTACCTCAACCTCATTTATAAAGGCATTGAGCTGGTTCACAGCCGCATTGTCATTCCCTTTTTGTAGCGATTTAATGGCATTATTCAATTTTATAATGAGACTATTTTCTGTGCCGTGATGAAGATCAAGATTTTCGATTATAGCAATCACATTTTCTATTGCTTCTACAGGGGGTTCACTGACAAAAACAGCCAGTCCGAATAGGGACAGAGACATGGTTTCTCCATAAATGATATTGAGGTCTGTATCCACTGAAGTGGTGATATCAACTGGAGTGCCGTCCTCATAATGAAACAGGCGCAGATCGGCTTCATTGACCTCTCCAATTTCAAATTCATCATAATTTATCTGAATGATAATTGGGCCTGTATACGTTGCAGTAGTAGTAATATCATAATAAATGGGTGGATCAAGTGGCACAATTTCAAAACCGGATGGAAGCGGAGGGCCTTCATTTAGTTCTTCAAGTGTTGTAACACCTTCAACACTCACAGTTGCAAAGTTAAGTGTGGTACCATTGTCGAAAGCAACTTCAACATCAGTACCAATAGGTGTGGATTCTCCACTTATCACTTCAAAAGAAATTCTTCTTGAGTGGGCAAAAGCAATATTATTTATAATGTTGTTATGAAAAGTTATCAGTCCGAGAAAATAGGTGCCTTCAGGTAGATCAGGTGGAGCTCCCGATTCTACCAATACAGAATAGTCCAGATGCGTAACATCTGAACCGGAGGTGTACTCAATAAAACTGTGATCAGGAAACTGTAAATCAAATTCATAAAATGTAATTGGAAATGGATTATTAATATAGATAGATTGAAAATTCTCCCATTCAAACATTTCAAGATCGGAAATAACTTGGCCATGAGCAGGATAAATCATCTCAGGTGCATCTTTCGGATAATCTTCCAGTAAACCGATTGAAGCGACATTAGTGATCGGATCTCCATTTTCATCAATAACCGCCACTTCATACGCCCCATATGAAGGAATCCCCGTACAATGAGCGTTGGCAAAAACCAAGGTAGGACTACCATGATAAATCACATCGATTGGAATCACCTGGCCATCCACCGTTAATCTCACTTCGGATGGTGTGATATTTGACAGACTGCCATCATGAGACATCCAAACTTCAAATGTATACGTCATTTCTTCTGGAATCCCTTCACCGGTGCCGTAAATTCCTGAATGATACAGATTCATCCCAACATTGATGTGAATAAGCGTAAGAAACGGCAAACAAAACTCTGAAGTATTATTATCCGTATGTGTTGTAGTGGCAACAATGGGATCCCCATTTGAAACACCCTTTCCAGTCACATCCAGTTCACCAGAAAATAGACCGGCTATATCCGATGTTAGACTACCTAGATAGGTCATACCTTCACCACTTTCGTAAGAATCTGCCTTAAAGAATTCTACAGCGGCGTTCGTACCAGTTCCTATCCCATCAATAATAAGCTTGGTTCCTAATAAGGACACATTGGTAAGAATGGGTGAAGGTATTTCGTCATTACCACCATCTGAAAGATTTATACCCAATCCATTATTATTGTAGACAGAGTTCATGGAAATTTTATTATTGTCAGAATTGATATTTTCAACAACAATGCCATCACAACCCATATGGGCAATGATATTTCCTGGACCAATAATATTGGAATGCGCGCCACTGTGGATTTTTATACCAGGCCCAGATCCTCCTAAATTCATCATTTGTGTAATGTCAGTACCAATATCATTATTTGATATTACATTGAAAGCTGTATAGTCTACATCAGGGATTCCTCCAAAATCCCATCCATTAAATTCTATGGCACCACCTTCTTCTCCCGTAATGACATTATTTGTAAATATGTTGGATTGAGCCCCACCCCAAACAGCAATCCCTAAACCATTATATAAAGTAGAGGTCCCTGTTATATCTACACCAATAAAGTTGCCGGTAGTAATATTTCCGGTTGTACCATAATCACGGATGGCAACACCTATATCATTACCTGAGATAACATTCCTTTCTCCAGAATTGATACCCCCAATAATATTATTTTTTGCCTCCCATCCAATATGCACACCATCTGCTTGTCTGGAACCTGAACCTGAATGAAAACGCTCCAATGCCACTGTACCTGTAATATCTGTGCCAAGTAAATTACCTATGATTACATTGTTATCCGTACCTGGATTTTCAAGACGGATGCCATAATGATTTCCTGATATGACATTGCCTTCATTTAGGCCGGAACCTCCAACAACATTGCCTTTAGCCCCATCATGAATAATGACACCAACACTATTCCCGATACTCTCCTCTCCGGAAAAATCAGTTCCCACCAAGTTATTGATGATTTGATTGTCATCTGTTCCGTTCCCAAAAATTTGAATACCTCCACCATTACCAGAAACAACATTTCGGAAGCCGTTCATCGTACCTCCGATTACATTCGATTTGGCACCATCTTTAATCCGAATACCAGAATGGCTAAAATTGGTTATAAATAATCCATGGATGTGAGAATTATTCGAACCGCTGATTACCAATCCGTAGGCTTCCTCAATGGTTGTATTTATATTTTGACCATCTAATGTAATCCCTGGCTGACCACCAGGCCACGATCCAATCCATTGCGAACTGGCATCGATTGTTGTTCCATCATCTGTTATCTGTGGAAGTGAAGTTAAGAGATATATAATCCCGGTAACACTAAAAGTAATCGTATTTTGCTCAGGATTATTATTCGATAATCTCAAACACTTTCTCAGGGTATTGGTGCCATCAAATGGTGTATATGGAGTTCCATTATCCCCATCTCCAAGATTGTCCACAATATAATCGTTGTATAAATCTTGAATGAAAAGAGCAGTACTGAATTCTGACGTATTATTATCCGTATGTGTTGTAGTGGCAACAATTGCATCTCCATTTGAAACACCCTTTCCACTCACATCCAGTTCACCAGAAAAAAGGCCGGCTATATCCGATGTTAAACTGCCAAGGTAGGTCATACCTTCACCACTTTTATAAGAATCTGCCTTGAAGATTTCAACAACAGCATTCGCGCCGGCATCTGTCCCAGCAACAGAAAGCAGGGTTCCCGATAAAACCAAATTGGTTAAAATAGGCGAAGATATTTCATCGTTCCCGCCATTCTCAAGTTGAATTCCCAATTCTCCATTAGAATGCATTGAATTACCCTGTATTCTGATATACTGAGCATTATTAATCAATACACCATTGGATCCATTGAAAGCAATGATATTCCCAGCACCCAATTCTCCAATTAAGTTGGAATTCGCCCCCGAGCTTACCTCTATTCCATTTCCCGTGTTCCCCAAGTTTATTGTCCCAGTCACATCGGTTCCAATATAATTCGACAAGAGGATATTATTCTGTGTTGAATTATCCTGAAAGACAATACCACGTCCGTTTCCGGAAATAATATTTCCCTCTGTTGCGGTAGTTCCACCGATTATGTTATTATGTGCACCATTACGGATACAAATGCCTAAATCAGGATTTCCTATAACTTGTGTACCGGATATGTCTACGCCAATATAGTTGTTGATCACTTTGTTGTTCATCGTTCCGGCTTCACTAATAATTATGCTTCCCAGATTACCAGACAATATATTTCTTTCCCCCTCAGTAGGTCCTCCGATTGTATTATTTTGAGCTCCTTCAACTATTTGGATTCCATGTGTTTGCCATTCTGAATGGTCCATCCCTTGATTTAATGCAACTGTTCCTGTTATGTCTGTTCCAATGAGGTTTCCAATAACCCTGTTCCAATCCGTTCCATTGCCAGTAATACGTATACCGTACATGTTTCCAGAAATTACATTTCTTTCCCCCGCATTTGCGCCACCAATGATGTTGGATTGAGCCCCTTCACTTATCTGGATCGCATCTCCATGCGGACCATTCCCCATATCTATTGTACCAGTCGGATCGGTACCGATCAGATTTCCCTGAATGACATTCTCATCTGTTCCCGCCCCTAAAATGTAAACGCCTCCATGATTCCCTGAAATCACATTACGATAGCCAGGATTAGATCCACCTATTATATTAAATTTGGAATTGTTGCTTATTTCAATTCCTGTGTTAGAAAAATTTATGATATACAAACCCCGAATATAACAGTCATTCGCTTCCCAAATTACGATGCCCTTATCAATTTCCTCAGAACCGTCGCCTTGAATTGTTATCCCCGGTTCTCCACCAGGCCATGATCCAATCCATTGCGAACTGGCATCAATTGTTGTTCCATCATTTTCTAAATGAGGCAATAGAGAATTTAATTGAATTATACCTGAAATATCGAATATAATCTCATCAGCACCCGGATTGGAATTTGCCTGATTAATCGCCCAGCGCAGAGAACCTGAATTAGTATCGTCCGCCAAGTTTGTTACATGATAAGTACTACCGAAAACGAAATCCGTTGTACTAACCAATAAAATAACGGTTAATATTAGTGTTTCTTTTGATAACTTCATTTTTAACCTCCTCGTTTCTTGGTAAAATTCTATTTTTTTATTTTGGTATTTTAAAAAAAACCGGACTCCACACAAAATCAATTAAACTCTAGCAGCCCGCCTATCATGATAAATCTTTCTGAATATCACTCGAGAGACAATTTCAATGCAGGTACATTCAGAAATAGCCTACAATAATTTTTCAATCATTCTTACTTTAGATCCGTGGCTTTGTGCCCCCCGGTTTTCCGAGGTTTACCCTTTTCACAAGAAATACCCGTATCCTTATTCGATAGTGATGTCCTTTAAATAGTCATTTATCTAAGATAATTAAAAATAGAAGTCAACAAATTAACATATCATTTTTTTAATAAATGTCAAGAGGCAAAATTTTCCGATACAGTATTATAGTTAATTTATTGATATATTTATTGTTGTGGATTTTAAAAGAGATGTGATTCAATGAATAATATATTTTTGATATATTCTAAAAACAAAATAGATATATGATGAATTTTTCATAATCACATTGCACAGTTGTTTTAGTCGGTGAAGATGGACTTGAAATCCATCTCCACCGATTCTCTCCATTACATGTTACAGGCATCGAATTGAGGAACACATCTTAAGGAGAATTCAAAAAGAGTTGAATACCGACTGAAAATCTTAATCCATTGAAATCAATTTCAGCGGGTCTTGTGTCCGGTTCATAAAACGCGTTCACCGGTACTGGTGCTACCCATAATGATTCTCCATATTTAGATTCATCGATCATTATCAGATGCATATCCGTTTGATGTCCATCTTGATCAGTCAGGATACCGGTGAAATGGTTGAGTGTAGCAAAACCATAACCGGCCTGCACAAACAACGCCATATTCTTCCGGAAGAAGAATTCAGATCCTATTGAAAAGTGAAATCCCATTCCAGAATCCTTCATGTTACCCTTCAGAGAACCTGCGGTTCCGTAGTTCCAATTGTAATCAACAGTTGCACGATAAAAATCAATGCCCGCTGAAAGGTCGAGAAACAAAGCAGCATGGTTCAATTTCATTTTATAAAAAATTTCGACAGGGATTGTGTGGACTGAAAGGTCAAGGCCCACAGTCGAGGTATATCCCGTATTGTCATGATACCTCTGGGAAAAAGTCCCTCCCGGATGCGGGCCATATCCTGTACTCAGTCCTATGATATGGCCGGATGCCAGATGGAATCCGCCCATAATCTCTGCGATATATCCCATTGATCCGGAAAAGGTTTCAGCAGAGGCTGTTGATCCCTCTTCTTCATCGTAACGTTCGTATGTTTCTTTCGACTTTTGAAAATCATTTAAATTCCAAAAAGCATATTCAGGTTTTGCAGCAAAGCCCAAAAAGAATTTACTGGGCTGTTCCTCTTCTTCACGTTCTTCTTCTTCCGGAGTTGGTTTAGGTATTGGTTTTGGTGTTGAAGGCTGAACCGGTTGAGGTTTGACAGAAGCCTGATTCGCACTGATTTTGTCAGCAGGACCGGTTGCATCAAAGTTTCTGTTGTCCGGTTTCAGAGGAAAGATGATACTCTTGCAGGGGTTAAGTGTTATATTGCTCGTGTAATTAGAAGGGAACCAAACATATCTTATTTGAGTTGCAAGCCAGGGAGGTCGTGTAAACCGGATTTTGACCCATCTTCCCCAGGTTACAGTTGTATCGACCCAGTCAATATGTCCGGTTGCGCGAAACGTGTAATCATAGATTATCACTGAACTCGAAGTCGTCATATAGCCCCCGTAAGACGGATCATCGATTGTGACTTCCTGTTTGATCCAGCGACAACTGTCTACATCCGCTGCGATTTTGGCTGGAGGTTTCACATGCAATGAATCCAGATTATTCCCAATCCAAGAAGGTTGAATCACTTTAACCTTCAATTTATTTTTTTCTCGATCCACACCTTCCACATGAGCGATAATCGTTTCTGTTGGAGGAGCCACGAGTTTGAGTTCGCCAGCATACGTCATATCATCGTCCGGACCTCCAAAATCAGCAGTAAATGTGATCCAATGACAGTGCTCTAACTGTTCCTGGGGATCTGGAATATCCACAAGTCTTGAGCAATTGCGAGCAAAATACGGTTCATATAATGTAACCAGTGCTTTCCCCTGAGATGTATCCGGAGGCATGTCGATATGAGCGAGGGCCTGATGTTTCCCCCGGCACCAGCCGATGGGATGTTGAAAGGGTTTGATGTCTTCAGGAATACTGTCCCGAGCACTTTTAGCCCCCGCATTGAGCGCATCGCCCAAATTGAGTGAATCGTCTGATGCTTGTTGTAAATCATCGTTGAATAAATTGATCCATCGGTATTTACTCTTGAAATCCCATGACCATTCATCTACATCCGTGGATGCTTGTACAGAAACAACATGCTTGTCTTGAAACAGTTTTTCTCGAAATGATCCGCTGAAGCATGCATCGATAATGACATTGATTTTACAGCAGCACACAGTGTCCACAATCTCTTTAAAATATTTCAACAACTCATCCGCGGTCATATTCTCTTTGCTGGGCGTAAATGAGAATGTTTCATTCGATCCGTGTCCCACAAGCACAAGTGTCAGAGTATCGCCACAAGCGACTTTACCCTTCATGGATTGTAATTTGGCGATCAAACTGTCCTTTCTGTCCACTTCATGGATCATATCAGGATCATGCCAGGTCTCCATGATTTGCCGCATCTTTGCAAGGGCATCGTCAATGATTTTATCTTTAGCCTGGTTACCGGATGGCGTGCCCCCTCCATTAACCAGAATACATCTGTTTTTCGGTGTGACCCAATCTGGACAAATCAACAAAATCATGATAAAGATAATACCCATGAGGCGTATGATTTTCGTATTCATTTTTTTACCTCTATTCAATGTTGATGTTTGAGTAAATCACCAACAGTTCATCAAGCCATTCTTCATCTGTCATCCAGAGGGATTCTCCATCGAGCACTGGCCACCACTGCGCTGTCCGAACTTCATATTCTCCCGTATTTGCATCGATGAAAATGTAACGGGTATCGTGAGCAAAATAGGCATCCGGATAATCGTTGATCCAGGCAAACCATGTGGGCTTTGTGATGGTTTGTGAATCCTGCTCGTCGAAGTAAGGCCATATGGTACGCCCTGGTTGAATCATTTCTGTGCCGAGGAATACCATGACATGGTGATCCAGAGTGAATGGCTGGACGATTTCATTCACAATGAGATTGATGGCTTCCTGTCTGGTAAGGATTTCTGTTTCTTGTTGTGAGAATCCGAATTTCATATTGATTGTAAAAATGAAAATGAATAGGATTACAAAAGAAATGCTTCCTCGTTTGGAAGGAATACCTTTTTCTTCCATTTTTATCTCACCTCCTTAAAGAATATAAATAGTGTATTGAAAAACACACTTTCAATCATGTGATTGCTTTATTCATGATACGTTTTGTATCGAAGTCAATGCAGATATCTTCATGTGTCTATCGAAATGCACAATTCTGCAAAGGACCGCACTCCGTGAAAGTGAATATTCGTCTGATGGTACAGAATGTGAAAATAGGAAAGTTTGAATCACAAATGAAAAAGGCACAATCACACTACATTCTTTAGTAATATGATTCATGCCTTGTTATCGCAACAACTTATTCTCCCCTCTGTTGCCAAAATAATTGTTTAAAAGGTAATCAATTCTTTGATTGATTCCAAATAAAATCGTATGGATTACATCCTTTGGACCCCATTGCCATTTGATTATTAGAATAAAAAGACCGATTCAATGACCATGAATGATCAAATTATTGTTCTCTTGTAAAAAGATAATCCCCGCCGCTTTGTCTTAAATGGAATGTATCATATTGAACGGTTCCCTTAACATCTTTTGAAAATTCAATAACGATGCCTGCTATTTCAAATCGGAATTCTGTTTCACTGAAAGGACTCAAGGGAAATGCGGATTGTCCTGTAGCCTGGCCAAAGAGTGTATTCCCATCCACGTGCAATGTGATTTTTAGAGGCAATGTCTCTGATGAAAAGGTGCCTTGATATTTCTGAAGGTTTTCTCTTTCCAGTGCAATTTCTTTGGCTCCAAGATCAGGAATATCGAAAGGAAGATCGAAATAGATATTTAAAATGCCGATCAAAATGTCGTTAAGAGAATAATTCATCCCATTTGAAGTGAAAGCGGTAGCCACTTTGTCTTCTGGAAAATAGGAGACATAGGATACACAGCCGTCAATACCTCCATTGTAGCCGTACGAGTAGCGGTCGTAAAACGGAAACCGAAGAAGTCCTCTGCCGAAGACATGGTCTGTTTCTTTCATTTTTTCCAATGATGTTTCAGTTACCATTTTGCATGAAAAAAGCGATGTGACAAAGGATGTTAAATCTCTTGGAGTTGAGACAATCACTCCGGCTCCGTGGGGGATACTCATATCGTTTTCTGGCTGTATTATCCATTCATTGTTTTCAAAATTGTAGGAAGAAGCTTCATTTTCTTCAGGTTCAATTTCCCCTCCGTAATAGGTATCATTCAGATTGAATGGAACTGTAATTCTTTTTTTCAGTTCCTCTGGATACGTTGAATGCGTGATGTCTTCAATGATGTATCCGAGCAGCACAAAATTGGCATTGGAGTATGCGACTTTTTCGTCCGGCTGGAAGTCAGGTTCCGACTGAGTGATCAAAGTCAATATTTCTTCTTTTGACTTTGGAGATGTGTAATAATCGAAATAGGTCGAATCGCTTGTAAAGCTGTGAATGCCACTTCGATGATTGAGTAAATGCGAAATGGTGATAGACTCTGCATTCGGTATCTGAGAATAGAAATCGGACAATTTTGTATCCAGCGTGAGGTGTCCTTCTTCTATAAGCTGAAATATGATTGCCGCAGTAAACATCTTGCTGATCGAACCGATTCTAAATTTGGTCTCATGACTGATCGGAACCCTGTCTTCCACAGAGGCATATCCAATTAGTTTTCATAGACAACCTGCCCCTCCATTGAAATCACGACCCCGCACATCGTTTTTTGATTTTTTCCCAGTTGATCGAGATACAGATCAAGTTTACTTTTATTGAATGTGTCCTGTGCCTGAAAATTCATCGAAAAGAGAATCGTTGGCACCATCATGATGATAATTGATTTTTTCATTTTTTTTCACCTTTACACTGTTTCTAAAATATAATCATCAATTGGGATATCAAGATCCACTCTAATGATTTTACCAATCGGATGGATGATGAAGTGTAGATGTTCGACAATAAATTAAACCAAATGTTCCTTTACCGAGTGCGTCTGTCTTTTTCTTCTTATGTAATAAAATCCCATTTCCATGATGATGATCAAGCTGATCCAGAGCGGAATGTAATGAAGGATATCTCCGGCCTCCATCAGGCCGTACCCGTAGATTCGCCAGGAGAAAGGCCATAGCCATGCAATACCCGAAGCGATTTGTTTCTGAAAAGAATCCAAGAGAAAATGCAACATGCCACCGGCCATCAAATGCATCCACGCCCTTTTCCATATAGTAGGATCAAAAAAGAGTGCGAATAGAGTTGCGATAAGTATAAATCCGACGGGGTGGTGATAAAGACTGACCCATTCCCGAGTGACCGGGAACAAAATGTAAAAAGGGCGAGATAGAACGTCGGGTAGAATGGTTCCCAGATAGAATACAGTGCGCATCGGAACAGTTTTGCTGCTTTCTTGTTTCAACTCAAACGGCCGTTTGATCAGATGGCTGATTGCCACATGGGTCATTAAATCAGGCATGTTTCCTCAATTCAATTTGAAATTTTGTGACGTTAAATCGGAAGTATCGAATAAACAGAATACCCACAAAGAAGACGGGGAGTACAGAGATCCAGATTTTTTCCTCTCTATTTTTGGCAATACATACAGATGTGGCTTTTAGATAACCTTCCTTGTGAAATATGGCTTGCAGTCCTACATATTCATTTTGAACCAGATCGGTCGTATCAGAATAAACAAGGATAGGGGCTATTCTCTTTTGTATAAGCAGAAACCCATCCGCATATATTTCTCCAACCCGTGGTTCATCAAACTCCGTGACCAGTTTACTGTCATATTGATCAGGATGTTCGAGACAATCTTTGATATGAATCCAGGGACGATGATTTACACCATAAAAAGAAAGATAAATAATGGCAACCACTATCAGGAATATGAATATCCATCGCAGCCGCATAAATTTCAATCGATATGATTTCACTTTAATCCAATATACACAGACTGTTCTGTAAATGCAAACTGAATATTCTTGAGTCGTTATCATTTTGAATGATGATTTATGTAATTTATCTTGCATCCATGTTTATTTCTTGTTATTATCGTTATAAAGAAAAAATTGAGTACTTCATCTCATTTGTTCAAATCTAACAGTTAAGATATCGGAAATCTTGGAAAGGAATTCTTATGAAAGTTGGAATTATGGCAGACAGCCACGATAATCTTTCGGCTATTGGCAAAGCTGTCAGTGTATTCAACGATGCGGAGGTTTCGTTGGTGATCCATGCAGGGGATTTAATTGCTCCGTTTGTGTCAAAACCATTGATGGACTTAAACGCCGAATTCACAGCCGTTTTTGGAAACAATGATGGCGAGCGGTTTGGCCTTGCACGTGTTTTTGAAGGGAAAATTCATCGCCCTCCCCATTTAATGAGATATCATGAAAAAAATATTCTCATACTGCACGAACCCGATAATCTGGGAGCCCTTGTGGATAGTGGTCATTTCGATCTTATTGTGTACGGTCACACGCATGATGTGGATGTAAAACAGGGGAAAACACGTGTTATCAATCCGGGGGAATGCTGTGGCTGGTTGCGCGGTAAAAGAACAGTAGCTCTCTGGAACGTGGAATCAGATGATGTTGAAATTGTCCCCGTATGATAAAATGAAACCCGTACCAGCTTCAGTCATTGATTTATTATTTCATCAGTGAATAGAATCCGTGCCGAACATCCAATTATGAAAAAGATAAATCGTTTTCCATAATGTAACCTTTTTGAATTGGCAACGTCATTATATATGAAAAATGAATCAGCTAACTTATAAAAAGTTTTTGGATAAAGAAAAGAATCGGATATTGAGTTATGCTTATTATTTCTTGCGTAATTGGGAAGATGCTGAGGATGTAACTCAGGAGGTATTTGTAAAGTTGTGGCAATATCGAGACAAAATAGAACAGAACAAAGTAACACCATGGATCATGCGGGTTGCCCATAATCAATGTATCGATTTGATTAGAAAGAAGAAGGCGGATAAGCGTTATTTCGGTGTTTCGTTAGATAACCATTTACATATAACATCGCAAAAATCGGATAAGATCCTAAATCCTGAATTATCTTATGAATACAGTGAACTTCAAAAGCTTATATTGAATGCACTGGAGATGTTAACGGAAAAGACGAGAAGTA
This sequence comes from bacterium, assembly GCA_016931965.1. Classification (GTDB taxonomy): domain Bacteria; phylum Zhuqueibacterota; class QNDG01; order QNDG01; family DSAB01; genus JAFGDT01. The sequence goes on from JAFGDT010000139.1 coordinate 12,416, forward strand.
TGTTGCTGCTTCATTATTTTCAGGGATACAAATATGATGTCATTGGGGAAATACTCAATACCAATGTCAATACGGTCAAAGTGGGAATACATAGAGGGAAAAAATTGTTGAGGGATATTTTAAAAGAACAATTTCCTGAACAAATTGAGAAGGTTAGCAATGAACATGCAGTGTGATGAAATTCAATCACTATTCGATCCTCTTTTAGATCATCATCTTAAAAGAGGGGAGAAATCCAAGATCAAGAACCATCTAAGTGAATGTGAGCATTGCCGGCAAGTATTACAGATGGAAAAAGAAATCAGAAGAAGTTTATCCCACTTGCCCGAACTTCAATGTTCTGAGGAACTCGTAAGGAGAATCCAGTCAAAAACATGGGGTATTCAAGAAAAAGAGCCGCTTACGGAGAAAATTCGCCTTTTCTTTCAATTCCGATATTGGAAAATCGTCCCGGTTGGTGTTGCCATTGTTGTAGTGGCTTTTCTTCTTTTCCGAAATCAAGAGATTTACAAAGATCAGGTTGATTCTGTATCCTATACTCAAGAGGAAATACGCCAAGCGAGGGAACAGGCAAGGTGGACTTTGGCCTATGTTGACAATAAAATTGATGAAAGTGAAAAAAAAGCCGTTGAAGATGTTTTTATTGATCGTTTACCCAAGATTGTAAGAGATTGTATTCGAAATGCAGTACCTATATTTAAAGGAGGTCAACAATGAAAAAGAGAATAGGATTAAGTGTGTTGGTGATTCTTATTCTATTGACACAACTTCAAGCCCAAGATACGGATGTAACAAAACTACCCGGTTATGTTGATCTGGAACAAATCCCGATTCCGAGCAAAGCGGGCAAGATCACGAACATCACTTTGGGACCATCAATTCTCGGCATTGCACAGCAAGCGGTCAATGGAGATGATGAATTGTCTGAAACATTATCAGGCCTTTTTTCTATTCGCGTCAAAACATTTGAGATTGATTCCCAAATAGCAGAAGAACTCAAACCAAAAATAGAGGCAATCGAAGAAAAACTCAATGGTGAGAATTGGCAGAGAATTGTAGAAGTTAAGGATCTTGATGAATATACGACTATCAGTATGAAATACGATAAAAATAAAGCAGCCGGACTTCTGATCATGTCTCTTGAAGATGATGAGGCCTCTTTTGTGAATATTGTGGGGAGCATTGATTTTGAAAAAATAGGGAAGCTTGGTGGTGGATTACATATCGATGCGCTTGATAGCCTGAAGCGCGATATGGATGAATGATTGCGGTTTAAAAATCAATAGAATACACACACTTTTTCATCCTCACTATAAACAGCCTGGGAACAGAAGTTACCGGGCTGTTTGCAACTTAATCCAAGCAATCCTTTCATTTTATATTATCATCAAACATATCGGTTGTGATTAAATAAAGAATCATGATTGAAGATTCAAATAGTGACAATCTTAGGGGAAAATTGTGCAGATAGGTGGTAACCATTGCGGTTTCTTTGCCATTACCGGGTGTGAAGTTACAATTTGTAACGTATTAATTATTAATTGATTGAAAGTACCTTCATCGAATTCATCGATTTGGCAGGAATATTGCTCATTTCCCTAAAAATGAGTAGGTTTTATTTTTTTATACCTATATTGGAGAAATTTTAAAATAAAAATTGTAGCATTTGTTTGATTCAATGATTCGATGGACAAGGAGGTCAAAATGGTAAAACGGAACCGGTTGTATACATTGAAAATGTTGATTTATGGATTTTTCTCAGTTGTGGTTTTTTTATCCGGTTGTGAGCAGTTGCTGGAGGAAGCGCTGACGCAAAATGTACTGATTGAAGAAAATCTTTATGAATCAAATGCATATACGGCTGAAGGGCAGATTATACCCATCACGAGTGAAGCGCAATTGGCGAAAGGTTCCTTTTTTAAAACCATGTGCCACATGGTCGAGCCGGTTGATATCCCGGATTCGGATCTTTTTCTGACTGTTGTTTCGAAGGGAGGGGGAAAAATTACAGGTAATGTAAAAAACAACAATAACAGTCCTGTGGTTTTTGGTCTCTATTTCAGTAATACGGGTGGATTGGAAAATCCGTCGGAGCAGGCCACTTTTATTGGGTCAGTGAATATTGATGCGCTGGAAACAGTAACCATTCAGGGACTGGATGACTTTAACCAGTCCAGTGAAGATGTAATTGAAAATATGGTATCGTTTTTCGTTATGAATCCAGGAATCCGTATGATCTATGTTTATTTAACCGGTGAACCTGATCCAGTGGACCTTACTATTCAACATCTTCAATTTGTTCTCAATCCTTCCTTCCACATCACACAGATTATCGATGTCAATGAGCAATATACTCAATATGTGGATCAAATTGAAGATGTCTCCGATGTTGTCATTACGGGATCGGTAAAGAACAATGGGTCGAGCACCGTCACAATTATTCTTACTGTCAAAAATGGAGGGGGTGTCTGGGAGGGTGAATCCATTATTGAATCGGGAGAGACACTGCAGTTAGCCGATCAATTCAATCAATTGACAGAAGAAGGTTTAGAAATACTGGAAAGTGTCTTGCGGTACTATGTGAATCCAGGTCAAGCCATCCAAGTGGATTTGTATATCATCGGTGAGGAAGATATCAATATCACATTGCACAGTATTGTTTTTTCTGGGACGATTACAGTTCTTCTGTAGTTATCATGATCCTGTGGGGGTGGCTGAATGAACCGCTTTCATTTTAGGTAGAGTTTGAAGATGAGCATAACAGTCATGAATGGAGATGAAATAGAATGATTACATGATTTTAAGATGATAACAATTAATTAAAAGACAGAGAAGAAACGAGTACATTACGTGGAAGATGAGGTAATACATTCAAAAATCGTTGCGATTGCCAGTGGCAAGGGGGGAGTTGGAAAAACAGTTGTTTCAGCTTCCCTTGGAGTGGGTTTGTCTATGTTGGGGAAGAAGGTGGTTATGTTAGATGCAGATTTTGGAGGAGCCAATCTGCATAAAGTGATGGGGATTGAAAAATCAAGCCAAACTTTCTTAGATTTTTACAGCTACCCGTATACAAGGCTGAATGAAATCCTCATTGAACACCCTTATTTTAACAATCTGCGGCTTGCAATGGGTGTTGGGGATTCGATGGCTTTGTCCAATTTACAGTATTATCGGAGAATGAAATTTATACGGCATCTCGATAAAATTGATGCGGATTTTATCATTCTCGATCTGGGTGCTGGAAGCAGTTATAATGTGATGGATTTTTTCTTGATAGCTGATTATGGAATTGTTATGATTAATCCTGAAACATTGAGTATATTAGATGGCTATAATTTTGTCAAGAAAGCATTCTTTAGAAAGTTGGCAAAAACCTTTAAAGTTCATCAAGAAGTTTCTGAATTGATTAAAGAATCTGCTAGTGATCATACAGAGTGCAAAAAGACGGTTGTTAAAAATTTATTGGAGAAAGTAAAAAGTTTGGATGGGGGGATGGGTGAAAAAATGGAGAAATTCATAGACGGTTTTCACCCGATGCTTATCATCAATAAAGTGGATAAATCCAAAGATGAGAACAAAGGTCTGGCTGTTATGGTTGCAGCTAAGAAAATGCTTTCCATTGAGATGAAATATCTCGGTTTCATTCACAAAGACGACAATGTTGAAGAATCTGTAGAAGAAAATATCCCTTTCATCTTCCGTGATTCAAGGAGTCGGGCTTCCAAAGATCTGGGGAAACTTATTCTCCAAAATATACTCAACAATGGGAAAATGCAATCGGTCATGAAACAACAGAAACTGGTTAAAGAAATCGAGCAAAAATGGAAGGAAGATGGAAGCGACGTGATTTGATCCATAAAATGTCTTTATTGGGATGTTTGTCAATTTAGGAAAGGGGGACATTATTGTTCTGTGAGAAAATTGTAAAGTACATTTTTCTGTTCTAAGATATATTGGATGTTCAAAACCATTTGAGATATGTACCTGTGTTTTCTTGTATATTTAAGATTGATAACCCCATCTTATCCGATTTATTGGATTCCTCCATTAATTTTTTGAGATAATCATCAATTGACCGATTCAATTAGATCTGATAAAATAATGAGCCTGTTTTTTATCATGTATTTTTATTGACGGTTATCTAAATTTTTCGTACATTAAACGGTTCGCGATGATTCAAATCAAGAGGTATGCAGTATGTTTAAAATCGATAAAGATTATAGGTTGAAAATCGGTCTGGCTGAGATGCTCAAGGGGGGCGTCATCATGGATGTCACAAATGCTGATCAGTCCCGCATTGCTGAGAATAGCGGTGCCGTGGCCGTGATGGCGCTTGAGCGTATTCCTGCCGATATTCGGGCACATGGTGGTGTGGCACGAATGTCCAATCCACGGATCATCAAGGAGATCATGAAAGCAGTCTCTATTCCCGTTATGGCAAAATGCCGGATTGGTCATTTTGCCGAAGCCCAGGTGCTTCAGGCTCTTGGAATCGACTTTATCGACGAGAGTGAAGTCCTTACACCGGCAGATGACCGATATCATATCGATAAATGGGGATTTAAAGTTCCCTTTGTGTGCGGTTGCCGTGAACTGGGTGAAGCGTTAAGAAGGGTTGCCGAAGGTGCGGCCATGATCCGTACGAAAGGGGAGGCGGGAAGCGGGAACATCGTTGAAGCCGTCAGACATATGCGCATGGTCATTTCAGCCATCAAAGAGATCAAGACACTGGGTAACGAAGAATTGGTCATCAAAGCCAAAGAGATGGGTGTACCGGTCCAGCTTCTTGAATATATCAAGCGAAAAGGGAAGATGCCGGTACCGAATTTTGCAGCAGGAGGTGTAGCAACGCCGGCGGATGCTTCATTAATGATGCAGCTTGGCGCGGAATCTGTATTTGTGGGTTCTGGTATTTTTAAATCCGAAGATCCTGAAGCCAGAGCAAAAGCCATCGTCGTGGCGACAACGCATTACAATAATCCTGATGTCGTGGCCAAAGCATCCGAGGAGTTGAAAGAGGCCATGCGAGGACTGGATCTCTCTGAAATTTCGGAAGCAGAAATGCTTCAGACACGGGGATGGTAATGAAACAAACCATCGGTGTACTGGCCCTTCAAGGTGATTTTCAACTCCATCAAAAAAGTTTGAACAAAATCGGATTGGATTCAAAGGCAGTTTACTGGCCGGAAGATTTGGATGGTTGTGACGGTTTGATACTGCCAGGGGGGGAGTCAACAACATTTATGAGACTTCTCGAAAAGACGGGTCTTTCATCATCCATTGTGAAATTCTCGAAAGAACGATGCATTATGGGGACATGTGCCGGATTAATCACTCTGGCTACCCAGTTGACAAATAACAATATGAAAACACTCGGCTTGATCGATATGGATGTGGAAAGAAACGGCTATGGCAGGCAGGTCGATTCATTTATTGATGAAGTCCGCATTTCGGTATTTAAAGAAAAACCTGAATTCGAGGGGGTATTTATTCGCGCGC
>JAFGDT010000140.1 GCA_016931965.1 bacterium
ATCCAGACTGTGTGTTTTCTAAAATCGTTCAAAATACAAAACAGTTAAAATTCGCTCTATGACCATTTTTGCCAAAGTTCAGTTATTTAAATGGAGATGAGGGAAATATGTTAATCGATGATCTAAGTGAAACTACAAAAGGGAAGCCACCAAAAATAAATAATTATATTCCTGATGCTATTGTTATTAAAACCTCTCAAGGTTCATTCATTATAGGAGAAGCAAAAACTGCAAGAGATGTTGAAAAGAAGCACACAAGAAATCAAATTGAAGCTTTTTTAGAAAGATGTAAAAAAGAAAACGATGCTATTTTTATTTTCGCTGTTCCATGGAATCTAATAAGAATAGCCAATTCAATTGTAAAAGAAATTCAAGAAAAAATATGTGCTCAAAATGTGAAAATTATAATATTAGAAAGACTGTATGGTTGAATTCAAATAGTAAACATTAATGTATTTTGAAATTTTAATGATTATAATGCAACGTATTATTTTAAAAAGAGAACCCAGACTGGAAGCTAAATGTGAAGCCTTTATATTCCAAAGAGAGGCAGTTAATGCTGTCCAAGATCTTGAGTATTCTGCAATTTTTCATGAACAGGGATTAGGAAAATCAAAAATAGCTATCGACCTAATGCTTTATTGGCTTGAAAATAAACTGATTGATACAGTTTTATTTGTAGCTAAGAAAGGTCTTTTACATAATTGGATTAAAGAGTTTGATACTCATACATTTATGAAACCAAAAATGTTATCTCAAAATCATATGGCAAATTATTACACTTTCAATAGTCCTTCTAGGTTAATTTTAACTCATTATGAGGTATTAAGAAGTGAATATAAAAGATTATTATTATTTTTAAAGACAAGAAACGTAGCTGTAATACTTGATGAATCAGCAAAGATAAAAAATCCAAATTCATCACTAACTCAAATTATTTTTAAACTTGCTCCTCTTTTTAAAAAAAGAGTAATAATGACAGGAACACCAGTTGCTAATAGACCTTATGATATCTGGGCTCAAATATGGTTTCTTGATCAAGGGAAAAGCTTTGGTGATAATTTTAACGTATTCAAAAAAGATACCGATCTCTCAAATAAATTAAGTAATAATATTGAACTGCGCACTACTTTCGAACAAAACTTAGAAGAATTATTCTCAAAAATATCTGATTTCACTGTCCGTGAGAGAAAAAGCAGTTGTTTGATAAAACTTCCTGAAAAAGAAATAAGAACAATATACACTGATTGGGAACATCATCAACACTATCTCTATATTCAATTTCAGGAAGAAATGAGAGCTGTAATTATAAAAGAAGGTATCCCCACAGAAGACAATGCAGAAGAATTACTTAAAAGAATACTGCGTCTTGTTCAGATAGCATCGAATCCAAGATTGATTGATGAGGGTTATAAATATGAACCGGGAAAATTTGAAACACTAAAAGATATTCTTGTTAGTATTAATGAAAAGAATGAAAAATGCATCATTTGGAGTTCTTTTACTGATAATGTTGATTGGTTATCAAAAGAGCTTCAAAATTTTGGTGCAAGAAGACTACATGGAAAAATGAATATGGAGAAAAGAAATAGAACAATAGATACTTTTTTAACACATGAAAATGTAAAGGTACTAGTCGCAACACCTGGTGCAGCTAAAGAGGGTTTAACATTAACAATTGCAAATAACGTGATATTTTATGATCGTACTTTTAGCCTTGATGATTATTTACAGGCTCAAGACCGTATTCACCGTATATCACAAGAAAAAAAATGTATTGTGTATAATCTAATTATGAAAAACTCTATTGATGAATGGGTCGATGTATTATTACAAAGCAAACATTTAGCTGCTCAACTTGCGCAGAGAGATATATCATTAGAATATTATCAAAGCTTAATGTCTTACGATTTTGGTACTATAATAAAGAATATTCTTAATATTGAGTGAAAATATAATAACTAACAGTTGGGAGATCTGTCTTGGAAAAAGAATGCCTGACAATTGGGGGTAAAGAAATACCAGTTGAAAGAAAGGTTTTACCACAAGCTGAATTAAAATTTTATCCAGAGAATCCCAGAATCTACACAATAATTTACAGTGGAGATGAAGAACCATCACAATCTGAAATTGAAAATCGACTCATTGAAATGGATCATGTAAAGCAGTTAGTTCAATCGATCAAGGCCAATGGTGGTTTAATTGATCCTCTCATTGTTAGGGATGGCGATTATGTCGTTTTTGAGGGTAATAGTCGTTTAGCCGCGTATCGATTATTAGCTAAAGCTGACGCCATTAAGTGGGGAAAAGTAAAATGTTGTCTAATACCAGATAATATTAACAAAGATCTCATTTTTGCATTATTAGGTGAATATCACATCATTGGTCGGAAAGACTGGGCACCATATGAACAAGCAGGGTATCTATGGAGACGTTGCAAACAACACGATGTAGAACCACAAAGGATATCAAAAGAAATGGGTATGTCAGTTAAATTGGTTAATCACTTAATTGAAGTCTACAATTTCATGCTGGAACACAAAGATGAAAATATACAACATTTCAGTTATTATGATGAATTAATAAAATCTCGTAAAATTAAGATACGTCGCGAAGAACATAAAAATTTCGACAATGTCATTGTACGGAAGATTAAAACAGGTGAAATACCCAAAGCTGTAGATATCAGGGATAAAGTAGTAAAGATTGCAGATGTTGGAGGAAAAACATTAAAAAAATTTTTAGAGAAACCAAATTCATTGGAAATCTGTTATGAGAAAGCTGTATTCCGTGGGGCAGAAAATTATCTTTATAAAAGTATTCATAAGTTTAGAGAATTGATTTGTGATCCATCGACCAAAAAGGACATTATGAAGATGCCTCCAAACCAAATAAATAAATGTGAATATGAATTAAAAAAAATTAAAGCAAGAGTTATCAAATTGTTACAACTATTTGATTGATAATTGGTAAATATAATTCACCATATTGTATTTTATATTTTAATATGAAACAAATCAGAATTTCAGCAAAAAATCTCGGTGAGGTATCCCTTACACAATTTTGCCCAAGGTGTTTTTGGATCAAACTCCACTTGGCGAATAGACTACCTTTCCAAATATTTCCGGGAATTTTCAGTTCAATTGATTCCTATAATAAAAACCTCGTGCATAGTTGGTTTGATAAGTATAAATGTGAACCCACATGGCTTTCAGTGTTAGGTAATTTTAAGGATTATGTTAATCCTCCACATTATTCCAAATTCAATATTATAAACCATGAATACAATATATTACTAACTGGAAGTCCTGACGGTGTATTTATTAAAACTGATAACAGTTATGTAATAGTGGATTATAAAACTGCAAAATATACAGGCACACAGGATAATCTCTTCCCAATGTATGTAACCCAACTAAATGTATATGCTTTGATTGGAAAACAATTTGGATTTAATCCGATTTCTGGTTTAGCACTTATATACATGGAACCCATTACCGATAAGGATTCAGCATCCAATGATGAAAACCAAAATGAGGATGGTTTCTCAATGAATTTCTCAGCAAATATTCATAAAGTAGTACTCAATACAGATATTATTTCTCCCCTGCTTTACAAAACTCGGGAGTTATACGAATTGGATAAACCTCCTGAAGGTTTATCAGAATGCAAAGATTGCATCAATCTTGATGGATTATTAACCTTAATGAAATAATGAAACATTTATAAATATTTGAGATAAAATAGAAAATACAAAATATATTTTACACCCATGCCCCACATCCAACAAATAAAAATAAAGTAAAAATAATTGAAACATTCCAATGGCCTATCTCGAAAAAACAAAGCGAAGCAATAAGACTTTTTACCGCATCCGATATTATCATCAGGGACGTAAAAGTCAATACCTGCCTTTAGGTACCACCTTAAACGAAGCCGAATACATTCTTTCCCTATTCCAAAGAAATCTCGCGCGCAGCAAAATGGGGATCGAGCCTTTCCGGAATCCGATCAAAGATAAAACCCATTTTACACTGACCGAATATTTCAACTGGTTTGTAGATGAAAAACAATCTGCAGAAAAAAGGGGACGTCCTCCCGCTCAAAGGACATGGGAAACATATAAGAGATCCTTTAAGTTTTTACTTGATATTTTCGGGGACATCGATATTTCAGGAATTAAAATCAAGGAAGTGGAAAAAGCACTCAACGTTTATGCGCCTGCAACACAGTCCATACTGATCAGATCATTGAGAGCTGCATTCAATTTTGGAATCAAAAGAAAAAAGATAGAAATAAATCCATTCAAAGAAATAGATATCCCGCAGGACAAAAAACTACCCGATATTCTGACCATCAAAGAAAAAGACCTGATCTACTCCAAGATCACGTATCCTCAGATTAAAATCGCCTTTGCCCTTGCAAGATACGCCGGACTCAGAAGAGCTGAAATAAAAAGCCTCGATTGGGAAGATGTTCTATGGGACGAAGATCTGATCATAATAAGAAACGGCAAAACAGGGCAAAATCAATCCGTGCCGATCGTACCGAGGCTCAAAGAGATACTGAATGAATACAAAGATGAAGGCCAGGTTATTACGATTAACGTTGACTCCATCACACACAGTATAGGCAAAGCAATGAAAGAAGCCGGGATCCGGAAACATGGTGCGGTCCACATTCTGCGGCATTCCCTGGGAGCTGAATTAATTCAGGACTTTGATATCAGGGAAGTTCAGGAGATCCTCAGACACTCCTCAATTACCATGACACAGCGCTATACGCAGATATCCAAGAAACATTTACAGAAAAAATTAATGAACAAAAAACTGTAGTACACCGTGGTGGCAAATATGGTGGCAAAATAATACCTATTTTACCCTATTTTCACCCTTATCCTCAAATTTTCAGATCCATAAAGAAAAAGTCCTTAACTATAAATATCAAGGACTTAAAGTAGTGAGGGTGGTGGGGATCGAACCCACGACCCACGGCTTAAAAGGCCGTTGCTCTACCTAACTGAGCTACACCCTCATTAAGAATCATAAAAGTAATAAAAAACTTTGCGGATGTCAAGATTGAAATACATTTTCAGATGATTCATCAAATCCAGATCGTGGCATCTCTATTTGCACCAACAGAGACAATGCCTATCGGCCTGTTCACAATCTTCTCGATTTTCTTGATGTAATTTTGTGTATTTTTAGGCAAATCGGAGAAATCTCTAATATTGGATATTTGCTCCTTCCATCCGGGCAATGTCTCATAAATGGGTTCGAGTTCTTCCAATATATGACACTCTGTCGGGAAATAATCCAGCTGTTTTCCTTTGTAACGATATCCGACGCAAATCGATATTTCATCAAGTGTATCCAATACATCCAATTTCGTAATCACGAGCATATCGATATCATTAATCCGGACGGCGTATTGAGCGATCATACCATCAAACCATCCGCACCGTCTGGGACGCCCTGTCGTGGCGCCATATTCCGCACCCATTTGACGAACATGTTCGCCCAGTGACGCTTCAAACTCGGTTGGAAAAGGTCCATTGCCCACTCTCGTTGTATAGGCCTTCAAAATACCCACAATGCGATCGATTTTTCTGGGTCCGATACCCAAACCAGTCAGCACACCTCCAACTGTGGTATTCGATGAGGTAACATAGGGATAGGTCCCAAAGTCAATGTCGAGAAGTGTACCCTGAGCGCCTTCAAGAAGGATCCGTTTTCCTTTTTGAATTTCCTGATCGACCATCCAAGACGTATCGACGATACAGTCACGTATCTTCTCCCCAAAATGCAACAATGAATCGATCACCTTTTGGGCATTGACACCTTCTGTTTTATATATTTTCTCTAGAATAAGATTTTTTACTTTAACATTGCCGCACACTTTCTCTTTGAGATGGTTAGAATCCAAAAGATCACCCATTCGGATGCCAATCCGGCTGATTTTATCGGCATAGGCCGGACCGATCCCCCTCCCGGTTGTTCCTATTTTTTGATTGCCGCTGAATCCCTCAAAGGCTTTGTCGAGAAGAAGGTGATAAGGCAAAATAAGATGGGCGTTCGGACTGATAAAAAGGCGTCCCGATACACGGATGCCTTTCTCTTCGAGTTCCGATATCTCTTTGAGAAGTGTCTCTGGGTGAATAACCACGCCGTTCCCAATGATGCATTGCGTATGGGATCTGAGGATGCCCGAAGGGATTAGATGGAGGATAAACTGCTCACCTTTGATTTTAATCGTATGACCGGCATTCGCCCCACCCTGATATCGAATCACAAGGTCGGAAGTTTCTCCTAACAAATCGACAACTTTGCCTTTCCCCTCATCTCCCCACTGGCACCCCAAAACAAGTTGCACACCGATAGATTCTTTAAGTAAAACTGGCAATGGCTTCATCCTCATTTTCATAGATTTCAAATACTTGATGCAGTTTTGTAATGCGTAGTAAATTCCGAAGTTTCTCAATTAGGTGAAGCAGTTTAAGCTCACCGCCATTGTTTCGGACAGTCGTCACTCCGGCAATCAAGATACCCAATCCAGAACTGTTCATATAGTCAACATGCTTCATGTCCAGTAGAATCCGATTGGAACCTGCTTCGATGAGTTCACGAAATTTTTCTGAAAGGAGTGCTGCGTCTGGCCCTCCAACCATATCCCCCTCAAGCACAATAATGGCAATACCCTCTCTCATCTTAATATTAAATTTCATGACCGATCCCTAAATTAAATATGGATTACATTGAATACGGAAAAATCATAAATAAAAAATCCGATAAGGATGCATCATCTCTTCTTCTTTGCCATTTTTAATTTTTGTCTACCGCCATGACGCATCTGCCATTCAAATACAACAGGACTTGCGACAAAAATGGACGAGTATGTTCCAATAATGATTCCAACCAGCATCACAAAAGCAAATCCCTTAATCACTTCACTTCCAAAAATAAAAAGACTCAGAACAACAACAAATGTTGTCAAGGAAGTAATGACCGTTCGACTCATTGTTGTATTGATGCTTCTGTTGAGAATCACATTCAAGTCATCACTGCGATAGATTTTTAAATTTTCACGTATCCGATCGTAAACAATAATCGTGTCATTCATTGAATATCCAACAATCGTTAAAAACGCAGCGATTTCTTTAAGAGAAAGCTCATAATTCAGAAGAATAAAGATGCCTAATGTAATAAGTACATCGTGAAACAAGGCAATAACAGCACCTACAGCAAAAACAAACTCAAATCGCCAGCCAATATAAATGAGCATCAACAGCAGCGCAATGAGGATCGCCATAACCATTGCTTTACGAAGTTCCTGACCGATTTTGGGTCCAACAGAATCCGTTTCCAAAATCTCATAAGGAACATCTGTGATGGAGGCGCTGATTGCCTGTTGAATTTGACCGACCATTTCAGATGCACTCAGTTCTTTCTGCTGTCCGATATAAATAATATATTGATTCTGTGTACCAAAACTTTTAATTTCACTATTCCCATATCCTGCAGGTATCAAGGCATCCCTAATATCCTGGGTTGTGATGGTCTTTTCAAATTCAATTAAAATTGAAGTACCGCCTTTAAAATCGATGCCATAATTTGGTCCACCCCTAACAATATATGAGACGATACCTATAATCAATAACGAGATTGAGATAAAATAGGCTTTTTTTCTTTTTGAGATATAATCGATGTGCACTGATTGTAGAAATTGCATGCTTTGCCTTTCCTTTGTGATGAAGTCGCGAATAGATAAATTGTTTATATACTCAATTTTGTCAGAACCCGCCTGGATGTGATGTAATCAAAGATAACACGTGTAACGACAAGTGCTGTAAACATGCTGATGATCACACCGATGGACAATGTGACCGCAAACCCCTTTACCGGCCCCGTACCGAATTGGTAAAGCACCAGTGCGGTGAGTAATGTTGTCACATTGGCATCAAATATGGCTTTAAACGCTCTTGAATATCCTGCATCAATTGATGCACGAACGGTTTTACCCGTTCTTAACTCTTCCCGGATACGTTCAAATACCAATACATTTGCATCCACTGCCATACCAATTGTCAGAACAATACCCGCTACACCCGGCAGCGTCAATACAAACCCGAATTGTGCCAAAACAGCCATTAACAAGACCAAATTGAAAATGAGTGCAAAATTGGCAATAACACCTGCCATTCTGTAATAGACCATCATAAACAGAATAACAATTATCATACCGATGATGATGGAATACTGTCCGCGCGTAATGGAATCTCTTCCCAATGACGGCCCGACAGTTCTTTCTTCCACAATTTGTATCGGAGCATCCAGTGCACCGACTCTTAACACGATCGCCAGCATTTGCGCTTCATCCATTTCTCCAATGCCGGTAATACGACCGCGTCCATCGGGTATCTTTGTCTGAATGTTGGGAGCTGAAACAACGCGATTATCCAGCACGATGGCCAAACGCTTGTTCAAATTGGCTCCGGTCACGCGGGAAAAAATCGTTGCGCCACTTCGGTTCAGTGCAAAATTCACCTCAGGCATACCTGCACTTTGAACATCGGAACCGATGGTTACACGGGCATCGGTAATGTACCGTCCGGTTAACTCAGCTTCATTATTGACTATAAAGAGTTCTCGATATTCTTGATCTCCAATTCGAAAGGTTTCCGAAGACCATAAAAACTGCGCGTCGGGTGGAATGAGGGATTGAATATCTTCTCGTTCCAATATTTTATCAACCGCTTTGATGTTTTCAATGGGTACACTGACCAGCTTTCCGGCCTGTCTTGTATCTCTCAATAAAGCGATGAAAGGATTCTCTTCAAAGATTTCTCGATCCACGAGAAGAGCCGTATCCGCTTCCTCGCTCTCCGTAGTGAGGATCTCCTCCTCACCAAAGAGTTCATTCACACTGATTACCTCATCATTGCTTTCCTTCTGTTCAACAACTTCTTCGACAGTTACCACTTCCGTCGTATCAGGTAATTCTGCTTCAATAACCACACCTCTGCTCCTGGCCAATGCTTTATCGATGTCATCAATGACTTTGGTGAAAACCTCATTGTCTTTCAGCAATTTGAATTCAAGAAGGGCTGTTCGACCAATCAGCGCCTTGGCATCATCGGGATTGGATACACCTGGAAGCTCAATCAATATACGTCTATCCCTGACTTTTTGAATTGAGGGTTCCGATACACCGAATTGATCGATTCGGTTGCGTAACTTTTGCAAAGAACGATCAACGGCTTCTATGGCTTCATTGCGAAGTTCATCAAGAACTTTACTATCCGAATCCCCTCTTTCCCCCCAATAACGATTGAGTGGAATTTCTTCTTCCTCAAAACAACGCTCTAAAATGTCTAAAAAATTCTCAGTGCTCACATTGAGTTCTTCCCGTGTTTTTTGTAGTATCGATATCAGTTGATCATCTTTATTTCGCGCCAACTGCTCAACCAGTTGGGGAAGATCAACTTCGTAAGTTAAATACATCCCTCCCTGGAGATCAAGACCCATTCTAATCGCTTTATTCCGAAGGGATACCAGTCTTCCCTCTTCATCTAATTGTTCGGATTCATCGGTCGTCAGTGTCTGCAATTTATAGGTTGGCCACAAAGCATACAATGCCCACACAACCAGTGCTATAATAAAAATGGTCTTAAATAAATTTTTTCCCCGCATGCCGTTCTCCTCTGATATCGGTTATCGCGATGAAGTAATCAATGTGATTAATATGCCATATTATAAAATAATCAAGTGCAATTTTCGGCAAAAATATACACATTTTTTATCAATAAAAAAAGCCTTTTTCAGTATACGATGATTCTACTCAATTCAAAACGATCTATTTATTTGGATCAAGCATCATGCATTATGCTTTAAAATCAAACGGTTCAAAATCAATACAGGTAAGGGATTCCAATTTCGTTCCCAAAAAGCGTTCTCCGATCTCCTGAAAATGATAAGGAATATCACTGACATAAAAATCATGCCTGATTGGTTCCTCTTGATTGTTCTCAATACCAATGAGTTTCAACCGCCTCGTAACCAGTTTCGCCGTTTCCTCTGCAGAATCGATAACATGAACTGTATCACCGAATACCTTTTGGATAACGGGCTTGAGAAGTGGATAATGGGTACATCCGAGAATCAGTGTATCGATTCCTTGTTTCTGTAGCGGAGACAGATAAATTTCCACAATTCGTTCTGTCACATCACCTTCCAGCCAGCCCTCCTCGGCAATGGGGACAAAAAGGGGGCACGCCTGTGAAATCACGGTGATGCCATTCCTTTTCTCTTTCAATTTTCTTTCGTATGTTCCGCTCTGAATGGTTCCCCGTGTACCGATCACACCGATCCGATCGTTCTTTGTGATATCCAGTGCAGCCTTTACGCCGGGTTCCACAACACCCAATATGGGAAGATGAAAATTCTGGACAAGGTGATCCAGTACGACAGAAGAGACTGTATGACAGGCGGCAACGACCAACTTGACATGACGATCTAAAAGAAACAAAATATCCTGAAGAGCAAATTTCTCAATCACTTTGGGAGATTTCGTACCATACGGCACACGTGCCGTATCACCGAAATAAACAATGTTCTCATTGGGACATTTTTTAATGATCTCTCGAACAACCGTCAATCCCCCCACTCCGGAATCAAAAATGCCAATCGGCCTTATATCACCCATAACTGAATTCAGTCATTTAGATTTGTTTACCGTATGCCTTGTTCATACATTTCTTTAAACTGCTTGATGCTTTCGTAGAGTGCTTCGGCTACCTGATATTGAAATTGCCGGGTTCGTAGCAGACGTTCTTCATATTCATTGGAAATGAAGGCGGTTTCTACAAGGATTCGAGGCATGGCTGCTCCGACCAGGACCAAAAAACCAGCCTGATAAATGCCATTGCCATATTGTGATAGTTTGGTTTTCTCTTTCAGACAGCTCAGGGTCATTTCTGCCAAATCGAGACTTTCATTTAAATTTGAACTTTGATTGATGGCATTTAATATATGAATCGAATTTTCATATTCATCAAGCGCTTCGTCCGACTCATACATCTGAACCACGGAATTCTCTTTCTCGGCTATTTCCAGTGCTGCCTGTGATTTTGCAGGTCCCAGTACCCATGTTGAAAATCCGTGGACTGATTTGCTTCGGTTGCTGTTGCAGTGAATGGAAATGAACAGTTTTCCCTGATGGGCATTGGCAAATTGTGTACGCTCACGCAATGTCGGAAGAGTATCATTATCTTCGCGGGTCAAAAACACTTCGATTCCCAGATTTTCTTCCAAAAGTGTTTTCAATCGTTTGGCAATATTCAGGTTCACTTCCTTTTCTGTGAGCCCGGATTGGCCCACAGCACCGGGATCTCTTCCGCCATGTCCTGGATCAATGATCACACGGTCGATGAGCCATCGAGACCGCTCTTCCTGTGTTGAACTGATAAGCGCCGGACTGATATCTTCTGTATTCCGGAGAGAAATAATGATTTCTTCCTCATTGACATAGACTTTGGGATCTGTCACTTCTTGATTTAGAAAAAATGTGACCTGAACGGAATTCTCAAATTGATAGGGCTTGATCCGATTGACGATACCCATGGCTTCAGTCGCGAAATAGGTGGTATCGAAGGTGCCTCCATAAATGGTCACATAGAAGGACCCGCGGCTTTTTGAAGTCGCCACATCCGAAACATTAAAATTTTTTGTGGTAATAAACCGGATAAGGGATCCATTGTCGATCTCTTCGATTTCAAGACCGGTGATATTATATTTAAAATTGCGGATTCTTATTAGGGCATCATCCGGTTGAAAATGCAATTCTGCCGGAAGAAGTGAACCCACAGCCTCGAGAAACAATGCCAGGGGAACAAATATCTCGCCCTCCAGTTCTATTGCCGGCAATGGGATTTGATAGATCGTCTCATCAACCAATATAAAAGGATTCCATGCGGTTGTTTTGATTTCACAGGATCCGACCCGCAATACCAGCTTCTTATTTTGTGCATTGTAGAGGGTTTTAACATTGATCAGATAGGCCAATTCTTCCAGAGATGCATAGAGAATATCTCCTTCTCGATATGCAGAGATGGAATCGGTTCTTCTTTCATTTTCAAAACGAACAGAGATTCGACTTCTCTGTTGCGGATAGAATTGGGAAAGGGGCAATAAAATTCTGATTGTCACCAGAATCCAAATACATCGAAAGCGGGAGATAAAATGATGGCTAGATTTCATAGTGTGAAAGTGTTTTTACGTTTTCTCCTTGTTCAAGATTTTACTGGCTCTCTTCAGTAATATTTTTTCATCGCGTGTGAGATTCTCCATACCGACTTCATTGGCCTTATCCAGCACTTGATCGACCAGCCTACGAAGTCGATCCATTTCCTCCTGATTTTGTCTCTCGGCACGCATGCGGTGTGTGCGCCTCCATTTTTGATATCTTTCCTTTAAAGAACCTAACTGGGCGCCTCTTTTCATGTAAAGGTAACCGACTACCATACCCCCTAAATGGGCAAAATGGGCAACGCCATCCGCACTCCCCACCATTCCGCTAAAGAGAGACATCCCTGCAAAAAGAATTACCAATGTTTTTGCCTGCATGGTGACAGGCAATATAAGAAAGAGGAACAAGGTGATTTGTCGATTGGGAAACATCACAGCAAAAGCGGTGAGAATGCCCAGTACCGCGCCTGAAGCGCCTATGGTGGGAACAGACGAAAAAGGGGTTAAAAGGGTGTGAATAAGTCCAGCACCAATGCCTGTAATAAAATAATAACGATAAAAAGCCTTGGCTCCCCACATCCGTTCTACTTCGGTACCAAACATCCACAGAACATACATATTAATCAATAGATGAATAAGTCCCCCATGAAGAAACATATAACTGACAAACTGCCAGATATAAAATTTGGACCAAGCGATTCGTGGAATAAGACCAAACGCCAAAGTAAATTGGGGACCCACGAAAAATTGCAATACAAAAACAACACCATTGGCGATAAGCAGCTTTTTCACCGCTTCCGTCATTCCTCCCCCGCCAATCCCCCATCGCATTCTCTGTGTCGTATACATCAATTACCCGATGTTCTAAAAGAATTCCAATCGAATACCGGCACGCAATCCGATACCGGAAACATCGACCTCTTCCCAAACAGGGAGGCCGGCTACTTTCTCTTCATTCCTTTTTACTTTGCAAATATTATAGAATGCTTCGAGAAACAGGGAGGATCGGCTTCCCATCATCAATTCCGCACCTCCCCGCAGAATCCACCCAAAAGCCCTGTATTTTCTTTTTTCTTTGATCTGCTCTTCATAATTGTTTTCTGTGTTGAAAAGAAACTGATACGATACACTGCCCCCAAAAAACCAGCTCAAAGGGGAATAGGATGGCAAATGGACATTCAAATTGAGCGAGACGGGTAAAAGCGTGGTCGAGTACTCCAGGTTTTTTCTGACAGTATTGACAACGATGCCATTGACCACTTCCGTGGCTATCTCCGACTGTTTGGTATAGCCTCTATGAAAATAGGAGACGCCCAAACTCATGTCAATCATTTCATCAAAGGAAAATCCGTAACATCCACCAAATATCAATCCCGATTCAGCGCCTCTGGGATTGAAATATCCCGCCTGAATTTCCAGAATGTTAACACCTTGGGCGTGGGCCATACCCGTTAAACAAAGGAAGGGTATCAAGTAAATCCATTTTTTCCTATTCATCATCCGTTCTCCGTATCAAATCATTATATACATTTTATAAAATTTGTCTGCGAAAGTCAAGTTCGAAAGAGCATTTTAACACAAAATAATTCTCATTTATCCACTTGAATTGATAGCACTTAAATATGATTTTTTACTTGACGACAATGCTGACCAATTTATTTTTCACGACAATGATCTTCTTGATCTCTTTGTCATTTGTATATTTTTTAACCTTGGGATCTTTCAAAGCCATGTCTTGAACGACAGAATCTTCCAAATTGTTCTCAACCTGAATTTGGCTTCGCAGTTTTCCATTAATCTGAACAACCACAGTAACGGTCTCGACTTTAAGTTTTCGTTCATCCCAGTCCGGCCATTTTGAATCGAATACACTGTTATTAAAACCATTTCGATACCAGAGCTCTTCTCCCATGTGGGGTGCAAAAGGCGCAATCAATTGAATCAGTGTTTTCAATACATCGTTCACTACTTTTTGATTCTGCTGATCGGGTCCGATATCCTGAATATAGAGGTACATGGCATTGACCAACTCCATAATGCGGCTGATGGCTGTATTGAAATGAAAACGGTTTAAATCCTGAGTGACCATTTTGATTGCATAATGTTGCTGCCGTTCCAGGTCCGCACTACGTTCACTTTCATTTCCCCGGGGAGGTGTTTCGTCGATCGCTTCAAACAATCGCCATACCCGATTGAGAAACCGGTTCATGCCCTGTATGCCTTCATCGGACCAATCTCCCCCTTCGGTATAGGAGCCCATGAACATCATGTACATTCGGAAGACATCCGATCCATACTCATCGATATATCGGTCGGGATTGATGACATTGCCGCGGGACTTGGACATCTTGGCTCCCTGATTGGTAATCACACCCTGATGGATGAGTTTGGCAAACGGTTCATCATGCTGAACATAACCCAGATCGTACAGCACTTTCATGAAAAATCGGGCATACATCAAATGCATCACCGCATGCTCAGCTCCGCCAACATACTGATCGACAGGAAGCCATTTTTTAACAATCTCACCATCAAAAGCGGCTGTTTTAATATGAGAATTCGGAAACCGTAAATAATACCAGGAAGAACAGACAAACGTATCCATGGTATCAACTTCTCGCCGCGCTTTTTCACCACAACCCGGACATGATGTATTGACCCATGCCTCATTGGTGAGCAGCGGTGATTCCCCGGAGCCTGTAAATTCAACTTTTTCAGGCAGAAGTACGGGAAGTTGTTCCTCGGGAACCGGCACGATCCCGCACTTCTTGCAGGTGACAACGGGGATCGGTGCACCCCAGTAGCGCTGTCGTGAAATCAACCAGTCTCTTAATTTGTAACTGACACGAGCGCCCCCCCATCCTCTCTCTTCCAGATAGCGAATGACCTTCGAAATCCCCGTATCGGATGACTGACCTGTGAAAGGTCCCGATTGAACCATGATACCTGGATCGACATAGGCAGCATCCAGCTTTTCGTGTTTTTCACCATCCGGACTGATGACCTCTCGAATGGGAAGATGTAACTGTTGCGCAAATTCAAAATCGCGTTCATCATGACCGGGAACAGCCATGACCGCTCCCGTTCCGTATGTAGAAAGAACATAATCGGCAATCCAGATGGGCACTTTCTCTTCATTAACGGGATTGATACAATAGCCCCCGGTAAAAACACCCGTTTTTTCTTTATCGACCGAAGTACGATAAATCTCCGTTTCTTTATTCACCTTTTGAATATATTGTTGAACTTCCTTTTTATACTCGGAAGTGGTGACCACCTTGACCAGGGGATGTTCCGGTGCCAGCACCATATAGGTGACGCCCCAGAGTGTATCGGGACGTGTAGTGAAGACTTCGATTCTCTCGGTACATCCTACGATGGGAAACGCAATCCAGGCTCCCTCACTTCGGCCGATCCAATTTTTCTGCATGGTCACCGTTTTTTCAGGCCAATCGATACGATCAAGACCTTCCAAGAGTTTGTCCGCATATGCCGTGATCTTAAAAAACCACTGTTCGAGTTCCCTTTTCGTCACTTCTGTCTCACACCGTTCGCAGTGTCCATCGATCACTTGTTCGTTTGCCAAAACCGTCTGGCATGACGGACACCAGTTCACAGGGGCTTTTTTTCTGTAAGCCAAGCCGTTTTTATATAAAAGGAGAAAAAACCATTGTGTCCATTGATAATACTCGGGATCACTGGTATTGATCTCTTTGGACCAATCATACATGGCGCCCATGGCTTTCAATTGCTGTCGGATCATCGAAATATTTTCAGCCGTCGAAACGGCAGGATGAACGCCCTGCTTAATGGCATAATTCTCGGCGGGCAATCCAAACGCATCATACCCCATGGGTTCGAATACATTGTATCCCTGCATGCGTTTAAACCGTGCCCAGGTATCGGTTGGCCCATAATTGTACCAGTGACCGATGTGCAGTTTGTCCCCGGAGGGATAAATAAACATAACCAGACAATAGAGCTTATTCTCCACACGGCTCATATCGATCTGATATTGTTTTTTCTCTTCCCAGCGTTTCTGCCATTTTTTTTCAATTTCAGCAAACGGATAAATACCCATCATCTTTTCCACTCTGTTTTTGAATGTTTTTCCCGTTCCCTTGGGCAATGGTGATAAAATCAATGAATTCTTGACTTAAAATATAACAATACAATCGATAAAAACAAATGAGAATTTAATCAATTCACGAATAATGAATGATTGGAATGATTCAGATATCTCTGTCTGTATTTTGCAAATAAATTTCCGACCGAACAACCAGCTAGAACGATAAAAAATGAGATCAAAAAAAATCCAAATTCGAAAGGTTGTCCAAACTTGAAGAAATAGACGAATTGGATAAGAACAATCCATCCCATTGCCATTATCAAGGCGAAAATCAGACGATTTTTTCTGAAAAGGCCAAATGTGAGAAAACCCAACGGAAAAACGAAAGCAAAACAAAACGCACCTTTAGCCGTTGGATTTCTACCCATCCCCAAAAGATCGGGCAAATAATCGATATCCCCACGGACCGTCCCACACACAGAAGAACCATCCACAATAAGCCTTTCCAAACCGTGGTTAAAAATGGCGACACAATGGTGCATTTCTAAATCGTTAAGCACATCTTTTCCAACGAGATTGATTCTCGATCCATTGGGACCAGTTTGCGGTGTGCTGACCCGAAAATGGATATCATGGCCGGCCTGCCCAAGCGTAAAGTTTCTTCTATCCGGATTTTCAGACAGAGAAACGATACGAGCTGGTCCTGTTTGAACCAGATCATCCGTTTCCATCCACACTTCGACAGTTATTTGAGATGTTTTCCCCATCGCATCCGCGATCTTTTTCCCGGGAACCATACTCTTTAAAAGACCTTCCTCTATCTGGATACCGGCTCCTCCATTCAAAAAACGCGCCCCATCCATGATGAGATGCAGTGGATTCTCCAAAGCGGATACATCGCGAATCGTATCTCCAACATTCTCTTGAAATATATACAGAGCAATTACATTGTGATGAAGGGTGCGGATATCAATCTGATTCCCTTCGATGCCCAGTCGATACAAACTTTGAATTTCTGAAAGGTGAAGAGCCCGGTCATACAGAGCGACCAGAAAAAGCTTCCCATTCCAGGGTCGATCCCGCGTGGCTTCATTGCCAATACACAGGGAATAGGTCTCATTCCAATCTCTGAGATGATTGATTCGGGTAGGGAGTAACAGGAGACCTGCAAACAAAAGACCATAGCAGATGACAATTGAAAAATGAAAGATGGTTTGAATCCTGTGATTCAATTGTGACAGGACCCGCCGCCATGCTGAAATGATTTTCTCAGCACCATAAAATCCAATACAAAGACCACCCGTATTCATCACCAAATCAACCACCGATGGTGTACGGTCTAAAAACAGTTGAGTCACTTCAATTGCGCCACTTAAGATGAGACCCCATGTCATGGGGATTGCAAATTTTGTTTTTATTTGACGGCTTTGTCTCACTGAAAGAAACCGAAATAGAAACAGACCCAATGGGACAAAAAGCAAAATATTCTGCATCATGTCCCGTATAGTCAGAGAAAAAATAGATTTGAGGATGACTGATATATCACTGTCGATTAATTTTCTTAACCAGGAACTTGAGAATTCAAAGGGGCTTAATGTGACAATCAATAAATAAACAACATAAACCGATGAAAAAACAAGTATACGGTTTTTTTGAATAGACCATTTGCACAACTTATTATGCTTTATAACCATATCGATTTGACCGTTTACTTTTTACCAAAACCGATAATACTTGAAGTAAAAATAATGGATTTCTGCTTTTACCGCAAGCAAAATATTAATCAATCAAGATCTCATCATTGATCAAAGGGTGATAAATAAACAAGCAATCAAAAGACCAATTCTGCTTATCGTCTTGACATATTCAAACTTTCTATATATATTTATTCAAATAAAACTGAACAGGATGCATAAAAATAAACGAAAACTCATCGTCATGGGTGATCGTATTCTGATTGCCCCGGATGAAGGTGAAGAACGAACGAAAGTCGGTCTCTATCTTCCGCAAACGGTAAAGGACAAAGATACTGTTCAAGGCGGAAGGATCGTTGCCACAGGACCGGGTATTCCGCTACCCGATCCACACGATTTGGACGACGAGCCCTGGAAAACATCACAAAGTGAGACACGATACACTCCTGTACAAGCACGGGTGGGCGACTACGCCCTATTTCTCCGCAAAGCTTCTGTTGAGATCAAGTATGAAGATAAGATCTACCTTGTGGTTCCTCAGGGAGCTATTCTCGTTCTTCTGCGTGATGACGAAACAATCACGATTTAAATATCACAAATATTGAGACACTTGTAGAATTCATCAAAGACTGATTCAGTTTATTCTGGAATCCGATTCCATCTCAACCAATAAAAAGCCATCGCATCAACTTAAGTGTTTATTCGGCTCATCGTTGGTGCAACATAATCCTTGAATTTTCTTGATCAATTGATTTTTTTTTAACAGGACGAGCTCTACTTGCCATATCCCATTATTCGAAATATCGATTATCCCTATATTGACCTTCGTAACACGAATAAATCAATCGATAAAGTTATTTATCCTTCCTTTTTAATCTTAAGATTTATTGGATGAAGACAATTCATTGGTTTTATTTGTCGTACGATCCAACAATCGTTTGATTATATCGAGTGTCACTTCAAATCTTGTTGTCTTAACGATAAATCCAACTGCGCCACATTTTTTAGCCATATCTGCATCTTCATCCAAATCTCGGGAAGTAACCATAAGTACTGGAATATGTTGTATGTGCTGATCAAATTTAATGAGTCGACACACCTTATGGCCATCCATTCCGGGAAGCATTAGATCGAGTAGAATGAGATCTGGTTTTTCTTTTCTGGCCAGGTTGAGGCCCATGAGTCCATCAGGGGCTGTAAGGATCTGATAACCGACTTTTTCCAACCTCGAACGCATCATCTTGAGATAAGTTGGATCATCGTCAATAATGAGAATATGTATTGAATGTGTATCTTTCATAATTTCTTATCACTTCAATAGGATGAATAATATAATTCAAACAAAATCATTGGCCATTCACGAATGATTCTTTATACGGATAACAATGATTGAACCTTTTCCACAAAATGTTCGCTTTTATATGGTTTAAGAAATATTGCAGCAACTCCATATTTCTCAGCATGTTTTCTCACTTCGTCGTCGACCGTTTTTCCTGTTAGAATAATGACCGGCATTGTGACATGAATGGGATGCTGCTTAATTCTATCTAAAAGGGCAAATCCACCGCCAGCAGGCATCATCAAATCGAGAATTAACAGATCGGGATGCTCTTTCAGTACTTTTTGGGTGCCCTCATAAGTATCCCCTGCAATCATCACTTCATAACCCACCGATTCTAACCGTAGCTTGACCATTTTGGCAAAATCAAGTTCATCCTCAACAATCAAGATTCTTTTCATTTCACTCATTCATGACTCCGCGTGATTAAAAAATAAATCATTCAATCACAATCACTCTGCTTATCAACCCTATATATCATGAACAATCATATTATATGAATCCTGTCTCAACACCCAATTCTTCTGCAACTTTTTAAATAAGATCCACACGTTATTTTCTGTCCGGTTTTAAAACTTTCTCCCTTTAAGAAAACCTCACATTATGGTGATATTTCTCGGATAATTAAGAGTAGACTATGCAATCTTACCCAGTAATTTATGAATCATACTCAATATTTTCTTAGGTGAATCACTCCCCTTATAAGCATAGTAATTTGCCCCCAAATTAATCGCCTGCTGTATATCCTGAATTCTTTTCATGGTCGTGAGTACAATAACAGGAATATTTTTAGTGACCTCACTGGCTCTGATTCTTTCAAGAACTTCCAAACCATTACTGTCAGGAAGAATCAAGTCAAGCAGGATTAAATCGGGTTCTCCGCTGACAGCCATCTCCCAACCAGACTCACCGTCTTCAGCTTCAATCACATCAAAACCGTCTGTTTCGAGCACCTTCCTGTAGAGAAGACGAATCGTCGGGGAGTCCTCAATTAGGAGAATAGTCTGTTTTTCAGAAATAATCATTATAGCCTCCGATAAATACTTAGCTATACATTTTTGTCAATACGTCTATAAACTTTTTTCTCGTATATTTATTTCTGTTCTTCATAAACAATCTATTCATCTTTTTTTGACAACCGTTGAATCTGTTTTAACGCCAATCGACTGGGAGAACTTCTGTTATTTTCCCAACGGCTGACAGTACACAGTGTTACTCCCAAACAATGGGCAAATTCTTCTTGTGTTAAATGAAGTGATAACCTTATTTTTTTGACATCATGACTATTCATATATCCTTCCCCTCATGTTAACAATTTAACCTAAATGGCTAAAGATTTTTAAAATGAAATCATTTCCGTTCATATAGAAATATATAATAACCGATAAAAATAAAGAATTTCCCTTCAAACCTCGTAATTACAAATGTATAAATTCTTCGACCGCAATCCAGTTTAAACAACCTACAAATAATATGCCTAATCACAATACCAATGCAAATCGACGATCATTTATAGAAAATGAAAAAAATATTGATAGATGTTTAAAAAGAATTCTATGATGTGGGTAACGGAAAGTGGTTAATAATTTCCTATATACTACAGATAGTTAGCCTGTTGATAACTCACCCCTATTTAAAATGAAATTTTATCCTATTGGAACATCTCGTCTGTTTCCTCATCAAGCTGCTGAATCAACTTTTCCTGTTCTTCTTTCAATTGTCGAACGCGAGCAATGGCTTCCATGTATAACTTTTTTTGAGTGATGCGCACTGCAAGTTGATAATACTCTTCTGCTTCATCCAACAATCCT
Source organism: bacterium (assembly GCA_016931965.1). Classification (GTDB taxonomy): domain Bacteria; phylum Zhuqueibacterota; class QNDG01; order QNDG01; family DSAB01; genus JAFGDT01. The sequence goes on from JAFGDT010000140.1 coordinate 21,156, forward strand.
TGAATCTCATACCCCAATCCCAAATTATAATAGGCTGCCGGTTCATCCTCCATTTCCGCAACAGCACGTTCCCAGGCTTCCATCGCTTCCGGCCAAAGGCCATTTTCTGCGTATTTCCTGCCCTCATCAATGGAACCCTTGCCTGATTCGATCACCCTATTCTCCATCGTATAATAGGGAGCAATCATCCGGACAAATTGTAGACAGATGCTATGTGAAAGGTCGTGTAAAATTTCACCCTGAGGTTTCAGTGATTTTTGTTGATCCGTAAGAATCTCTAAAAATGTTCTCTTTTCATCCTGACTGTCGTAGCTTTTCGAATCACTATGAGCGGCCAACAATACGCCTGTTTCAACATCCACGAATCTGAAATTGATGGCCACAGTGCCTTTTCGAACCCAATAGGATTTATCAACCCATACATCTTCGATAATTTCTTTCCTGACACGTTTGGTTTCACCCGTTTTTTCGTCCTTTTCCTCAACCCATTGATATCTGCCTGTACGCCTTTGTTCTTTGATTTTTTCGGTAATTTCCTGATCGGGTTCGACATCATACGTCGTGACTTCACCGAATATCAATGCATCAACACCCAAGAGCTGACCAACTTCTACAGCCGTACTGGCATCGACCACACCTGACATACCCAGGTTTTGCTCTTCCAAAATCCTTCGCAACTGGTCCCGTTCCAAAATATCAAAATGGTCTGTTGTCAAAAGCAAGGATTGTATCAATACCGCAATCTGGCTTCCCGAACGCTCATCACCCTGAAAATCGACGATGGCAATTTTCCGAATCCCTGGGAGATCAATGGAGGCTGGTTTTTGAACCCGAACCGATACGGTGGATGGAACAGCACATGATAATAAAATAATCGTCGACAATAGAATCGATAAAACCGCTTTTGACTTCATCCTATTCCCTCCCTGTAGTAGAAAAAATAGAGCCTTATTTTCATATTGTTTTTTGAAAAATAATATAAACCCTCATGATAAAAATGCAAGAAATATTTTGTCCATTCAAATCTACTTGACTTTGTAGATATTTATGATTACCATTTTTTCAGGAGGACCCATTTTGATTTCGAATAGTCCAATTCCGTTCATCCATCATCAGGGAAATATTCAAATCCTATTTTTTCACATCATCATAACATTCATGATTTTCTTGGGTTGTTCAACCACGGTGAACCGGCGTCGGACAGAATCCTATCCTCACGACCGGACACAACTTCAACAATATGCCGAAAGTTTTTTGGGGACACCCTATCAATATGGCGGAACGGACCGTTCCGGAATGGATTGCTCTGGACTGGTCGTACGGATTTACAAGGACATCTATGGACTCAATCTGCCACACAGCACAGAAGAACTGAATAAAAGAGGGACACCTGTTCATTTACGATCTGCTGAAGTAGGTGATCTCGTTTTTTTCAGAGAAAACAGACGATCGCCTCCCTCACATGTGGGTATTTATATGGGTCAAGATACCTTTATCCATGTATCCAGTTCGCAGGGAGTGATTCTTTCAAGTTTGGAGGACGACTACTATCGCATCCGTTTCTACGAAATCCGCCGCATCAATGGATAAGGCAAGTTTGTAACCATCCTCTGATGGTTTTCTTAATCAGGAAAAACCCATTCCCAATTATTTTCTGATAAAAATATTTTTGATAATATGCCCGGCGACTTGGGGATTTTCTTTTAAGCGCCGTGTACAATACCCGTACCACTGGTCTCCATAAGGCACATACACCCTTAGGCGATATCCTTGTGAAACCAGCTCTTTTCGCAAATGCTCTGTAACTCCCAGTAGCATTTGAAATTCAAATTGCGATGAAGGATACCCCCCTGAACGGATCATCTCAATGATTCGGTTGATAACACCACGATCATGCGTTGCGATACCGACATAACCGCCACTGTCGAGTACCATTTCAACCATCTGAATGTAATTTTCCTTTATCTTTTCTCTATCTTTATAGGCAATTTCAGGCGATTCATCATAAATGCCTTTACATATTCTCAAATGGGCTATTCCCTCTTCGATCAACTGCCGGACATCCTCTTGACTTCTCATCAAATAAGCCTGAATAACCGCACCCACATTGTTATATGTTTTGCGCAATTTTCTATAAATCTCCAGCGTATCGGTTGTGCATGTGGAATCTTCCATATCAATGCGAACAAAATTATTAAGCTGTTTGGCCTTTTGAACAATGTCCTTCACATTCTGAAAACACTTTTTTTTATCAATCTTCAAGCCTAATTGCGTCAGTTTTAATGAATGATTCGAATCCAACATATTCATTTGGATGGTGTCCAGGACGTGCATACATTCTTCTTTTGCCAAGGTTGCTTCAGAAAGAGAATGAATATCTTCTCCCAGCACATCGATTGTCGCACAACATCCCGATTGGTTTAGCTCTTTGGTTTTTTCAATACCATCCAATAAGGATTGACCCGCAATATAACGCCGAGAAAAAAGCCAGATAAACGACTTGGGGAAAATAGGCAGTATCCACACAATAAATCGATTAAACCATTGCATTCATTCGCTCCTAAAATTGTTTGATAAATGTGTCACGGAAAATACCCATAGCACCAAAATTTTCCTTGAATTTTGCCAATCCCCAATTGGGTTTTTCCTGAACGGTAAAAATGCCGAAATCAAGGAATTTGAATTTTTGCTCAACAGACCATCGAATCATTTCAAAAAAAAGAGAATTGATGGGGCGGTACTTCTGAAAATGTGCATCATGACTGATATAAAAAACCAGAACGACCCGATCATTACAGATAAAATTGATAACACCCGCAATCATTCGGTCATTTTTGAAAGCCCCGAATTGACGAATATATTGAGGGAATATCTGTTTTAATTTCACGAGTTCTTCGAGCGAATGGGTGGGCACCACATTATGCCGCAAAGCCAGATTTGTCTTCAGGATGGTATAAAAAGATTGAAAATCCACAGTCTCCCGTACGTCTATTCCCGACTTAACCGCTTTACGATAAGCGGTACGGGCTTCGGGCTTAAATCGATCGAGAATGGCATTGACGGAAAAATCAAGAGGAATCACGCTGGAAATCTCACGCTTTTGATAATGAAATCCATTTTGATACAAAGCAAAATCCAGATAATGATTCGGCTGACGATCATAAATAACAGGAGGCAATGTGATGATGATTTGCGTAATCCGCTGAGAAACTGAATAATCCAACAGAACATGAACGAGATCAAATGCAAGTCGAATCGGGAGCTGTTCTCCACAAATGATTCCTCCGTAAGAGGCTCCGGCATGTGAAATGAGTACTCGGTGATCTTCGATTTTTTTTAAAACGGCAGGAAAAACAGCTACAATACGGTTTTTCTTTTTAAAAATGAGAGAGTGGTCTTCGAATCTTTTTTTCGGATGATAACTTAAAAATTTGCGTGTATGAAAGAGCGTGCCATTATTGGCCTTCCATACAAATTTGTCCCACACACGACCCATTTCTTCTTTGTAATGAACGACTTCGATGGACATAAAGCTTTTACAAATCACTTTTTCATGAGCATTACGAGAATGGCTTTTTGAATATGCAACCGGTTTTCTGCCTGATCAAAGACGATTGAATGCGGACTTTCGATGGCTTCATCTGTAATTTCTTCACCACGATGAGCCGGCAAGCAGTGCATGATTTTGACGTCTGGTTTGGCCGCGTCTATCATCTTTTGATTAATTTGATAACCCTTAAACACTTTTTTTCTTTTTTCGCTCTCTTTCTCCTGACCCATACTGGCCCACACATCTGTGTAGAGGACATCTGCATCCCGGGCTGCTTCAATAGGATCGCGATGAAGGATAATTTCACTTAATCCGGCTTGTCTGGCCTCTTCAAGAATCTTCTGATCGGGATCATACCCTTTCGGACAGGCCAGGTGAAGTTTCATGGATAGTCGGGCAGCCATATTAATCCAGGAATGGGCCACATTGTTGCCGTCTCCTATCCATGCGACCTTGACATCATCCAAACATTCTCGATATTCCAAGATGGTAAATACATCCCCCAAAACCTGACAAGGATGTAGTAAATCGGTTAATCCATTAATGACTGGAACCGATGCAAATTTGGCCAACGCGACGATCAAATCATGGCCAAAGAGGCGTGCCATGATGCCATCATTATACCGCGAAAGCACACGAGCCACATCGGATACCGATTCTCTCTGTCCCAATCCAATTTCCGAGGGACTGCAGTAGAGGGCATGACCACCCAGCTGAAACATACCCGTTTCAAAAGAAACGCGCGTGCGCGTAGAAGGTTTTTGAAAGACCATGGCCAATGTTTGCCCTCTGAGAAGCGGGGCCAATTTTCCATTTTGTAGTTTCCGTTTTAACTCTTTTGCAAGATGAAACAAATGATGAATCTCTTCGGTTGAGAGATCGGTAATGGCAAGCAGATCCTTTTTCATAGTAGCTCCTAAAAAATGATATCTTCACTTCACGGATCGAATACCCATTGATACGATTGGATAGAAATTCAAATTCCATTCACAAAATGTACTTCCTCAGATCTTCATCTTCAACAATATCCTTGAGACGTTTTTTAACATCCTCAGCCGTAATCTTTACTTCTTTCATGTTTTTATCGGGAAGTTGATAAAGCACATCCTCCAGCAAAGTACTTAAAATGGTATGGAGACGTCTCGCCCCGATATTCTCTGCACGCTCATTGACATCGGTTGCTGTGGCAGCAATTTCACGGATGGCACCTTTTGTAAAAGTCGCTTTAACACCTTCCGTAAGCAACAAGGCAACATACTGTTTGATCAGCGCATTTTCGGGCTCTGTGAGGATCCGGACAAAATCCTCTGTTGACAGATTATTCAGCTCAACCCTGATGGGAAATCGTCCCTGTAATTCTGGAATTAAATCGGATGGTTTGGATACATGAAAAGCACCAGAGGCAATAAATAGGATGTGATCGGTTTTAACCATGCCATATTTGGTTACAACAGAGGTTCCTTCAACAACCGGTAAAATATCGCGCTGCACACCTTCTCGGGACACATCAGGGCCGACTCCTTCACTGTTTCCCGTAATTTTATCAATTTCATCTAAAAATACTATACCCGATTCCTCAACCCTCCGAATCGCTTCTGTAACCACCTTTTCCATATCGATGAGTTTTTGTGCTTCTTCTGCAATCAAAACGTGCCGCGCTTCCCCTACAGTCATCTTCCGTTTCCTGTGTTTTGGAGGAATCATCCCTCCAAACAAATCCTGTATGTTTAAACCCATTTCTTCGATACCAACGGGAGAGAATATCTGAAGCATCGGAAACGAATCGGACGTGACGTTTATTTCAACCGTGCGGTTTTCTAATTTTCCCTCATTCAGCTGCTTTTTAAGTTTTTCCCGGGTTCTTTGTTGTCTTTCTTCAGCCGGTTCGGTTTGTAGGGATTGAAACATCGCATCTGTTTTTGATTCTTGTCGTTTTCTATTGACTTCTGTCTTTGGAAAGAGAAGATCCAGCAACCTTTCCTCAGCAGCCACCTCAGCCTTAATCTGCACTTTCTCATTCCATTCAGCCTTCACAGCTGAGACAGCCAGATCCGTGAGATCGCGAATAATAGACTCAACATCCCGACCCACATATCCGACCTCGGTAAATTTGGATGCTTCAACCTTGATAAAAGGAGCCTCCGCCAAACGCGCCAATCTCCTGGCAATTTCTGTTTTACCGACGCCTGTTGAACCGATTAGAATAATATTATTCGGCATGATCTCTTCGCGCAGGTCTTCTGCGACCTGACGTCTGCGCCATCGATTTCGAAGCGCAATCGCAACCATTTTCTTCGCCTTATCCTGGCCGATGATATATTTATCCAGTTCGGCCACAATTTCACGAGGCGTCAGACGGTCCGGACCATTTTGACCATTCGGCTTTATTTTTTCATTCACATCCAATATCAAAGCTCCTTGACGACGATATGTTCATTTGTATAAATGCAGATTTTAGCCGTAATCAGAAGGGCTTCCTTAACGACTTCGGCCACGCTCATTCGGGTATGTTTGAGAAGCGCGCGTGCTGCCGCCAACGCATAGGGTCCCCCGGATCCAATGGCTACAATATGATCATCCGGCTCGATGATATCCCCTGTTCCGGAAACAATCAAAATATTCTTTTTGTCGGCGATAGCCAGCAGGGCATCCAAACGCCGAAGGAACTTATCCGTTCTCCATTCCTTTGCCAGTTCGACAGCGGCGCGAGGAAGGTTGCCATTATATTTTTCGAGCGATCCTTCAAATTTCTCAAAAAGCGTGAAGGCATCTGCGGCCGCTCCAGCGAAACCCGCCAGGATGGTATCATTGTACATTTTCCGAATCTTTAACGCCTTTTCTTTCATTACAGTCTCACCCAGTGTGACCTGTCCATCACCGCCCAATGCAACTTGATCTCCTTTCTTGATACCCAATATGGTCGTTGAACGAAACAATCGTAGCTCTTTTTTATTCTCCATTTATTCAATCCTTTTCAACAATTCTAAATAATCCGAGTCAGTTGATAAAATGAGCGTCGTGTTCTCGTCTATCGTCTCGCGGTATGTCTCAAGGGTTCTCATAAACGAATAGAATTCCGGACTTAAATTATACGCCTTTGCATAGATGGCTGTTGCTTCTGCATCTGCCTGGCCTTTAATTTCCTGAGCTTGTCGATAAGCTTCCGATTGAATTCTCAACAATTCTCGTTCCTTCTGACCCCGTATCTTTGCACTTTCTCCATCTCCTTCTGACCGATATTTTGCGGCGATTCGCTGTCTTTCAGCAATCATACGATCAAAAACCTTTGTTTGGACTTCATCAACATAATTGACTCTTTTTATCTTGATATCTTTCAGCTCTACACCAAATTCCGGAGTAATCTGAGAAGAATTTTCCAGAATGATTTGAGAAATTCTTTCCCGCCCTGTTTCAATTCCTTCAATAGCTTCTATGTTATCAAGAACAGTCAGTTCTTCGGTAACTTCAAATTCACGATTGGTCGAGCGAACAATTTCGATGAGATCATAATTGGCGATTGCATTCCTCGTCTCACCATCGATAATATCATCAATTCTTGTCTGGGCTCCTCTCTCATCACGCACTCTCTGAAAAAATACAAGGGGATCGCTGATTCTCCACCGTGCATAGGTATCAATCCAGATGAATTTTTTATCTTTTGTGGGAATCTGATTGGCATCACCATCCCACTCAAGCCAGCGCTTTTCGAAAAAATTGGCTTTTTGTAAAAATGGAATCTTTATATGTAATCCCGGTGAAGTGATTGCTCCCCCTTTGGGTTCTCCAAATTGTGTAATAATAACCTGGTTTGTTTCCGAGACAACATAGAAGGCATCGATAAGGATAATTAAAAGTAAGAATGCGATGATGCCAATAACGATTATTCTGATTTGACTGCTCATTGTGCTACCTCCCCCCCCAAGTTCAACAGGGGCAATACGTTGTTTCCATTTTCATCAATAATGATTTTTTTATTGATCTTTGGAAGAACATCATTAATGGTTTCGAGATAGAGACGCTTCCGGGTAACCAGTGGGGCCCGGGCATATTCTCGATAGACAGCAGTGAACCGATTTGCATCCCCTTCGGCATTATTGATCCTTTCAGTGGCATAACCCTCGGCCGCTCTGATTGTTTGTTCGGCCTCTCCCTCTGCTTTCGGAATGGCCTGATTGTATTCTGACCAAGCTTCGTTGATCTTTCTTTCTTTCTCCTGAAGGGATTCATTCACTTCATTAAATGAAGGCTTCACCGGATCGGGAGGATTGACATCCTGGAAGATCAGCTGGTTCACTTCGATGCCAATCTCATAGAGATCACAAAGTTCCTGAAGGTTTTCCTTGGCTTCCAAAGCAATGCGTGCCCTTCCGATTGTGATCACTTCATCCACAGAATTATCTCCAATAATCCTTCTGACAACAGCTTCATTCATATAACGGAACGTGTTTTCAGCATTCCTTATCTTAAACAGGAAATTGTAGGGATCTTTGATCTTATACTGGACAATCCATTCGACGACAGCCACATTCAAATCACCGGTGAGCATGACGGCTTCCTTAATCGATTCGGATGTCTGTGTGTATTGCGTCTGCACGCCGGCTTCCACTGTGCGAAATCCGAATTCGAGCTTCAACTGCCGTTGAACAGGGACCTTCATCAACGATTCGATACCCAACGGCAGTTTAGCATGAAGGCCTGGATCTGTTGTTCTGACAAATTTGCCAAAGCGCAAAACAACACCCATCTCCTCTGGGCCAATCTGATATACAGAACCGACAAGTATAATCAGAATGAGAATACCGATAGCGATGATGCTGATGGTCCTCCGATTGATGGCTGCAGGAATTTCTACTTTCTCCCCCCCGATATTAATCGTCTTTTTTAAGGGTGTCATCATAGTCCTCCTTTATTCATGTAGATTGTTTGGTCCGAAGATGAACATATTTGGAATATATTTAAAAAAAGTGGGTTTTTGTATCGATCGAGCAACAATCAATAAAAATTTATATGCTCATTTATAATCATTTTACTCAATTCAATCCTTCAAATGATTTCTCCCATCATTCAATTTGAACATTAACAAAAATGTCTAAATTTTTCTTCTCAACCTGGCCACAGGAATCATCATCTGTTCACGATACTTGGCCACGGTCCTTCTGGCGACGATAAATCCGTCTTCTTTCAGCATATTGGAAATGGTCTGATCGTTGAATGGCTTCTTCGTATTTTCCTTTTCAATAATGGACTTGATTTTGACTTTAATAAGCTTATTTGAAACTTCATCGCCATCCATCGTTTCCATACGTTCACTAAAGAAATATTTCAGTTCAAAAACACCGAAATCGGTTTGGACATATTTCCCGCTGGTTACACGACTGACTGTTGAGATATCAAGATGAACATCATCGGCAACATCTTTGAGAATCAACGGATTCAGGTAATCCTTCCCCTTTTCAAAAAATTCCCGCTGGTGATTGAGGATAGATTCCATGACACGCAGAATCGTCGCCCTTCTTTGGTAGATTGAGTTGATGATCCACCGGGCAGATTCCAGACGCTGGCGTATGTAATCTCGGGTCTCCTTATTGACTTTATCCTTCCCTCGCAGCAACTGTTTATAGGACTCGTTAATACGAAGCCGTGGAATATTCCAATCATTGAGAGATATATGAAATTTACCTTCAGATTGCGTGACAATCACATCGGGAATGATATAATTTTCCGCTTCCGATATGTATCTTTCGCCAGGTTTTGGATTTAACCGGGAAGCTACCTCCATCATCCGTTTGACTTCATCAAGAGAAATTTCCAGCTTTTTAGCAATTTTTTCATACCGTTTATTGGTAAAATCCTCAAAGCATTCCTGAATCATCCGGATGGTCAACTCATCCTTTTCCTCTTTTTCCTGAAGCTGAATCAGTAAACATTCCTGAAGATTTCTTGCGCCGATACCAACAGGATCGAATTGCTGGATAACCTCGAGGACTTTTTCGACCTCATCAACGGTAACATTAAATTGTTCGGCGATGTGATCCAAATCAACGGTGAGATATCCATCATCATCGATACACCACAGAATATATTCACCTATTTTCATTTGCTGTTCATCAAATGGCGCCAGATGGAGTTGCTCGAAGAGATGATCCATCAGTGTCACAGGAGCGGCTTCGGGCCGTTCGATGTCCTCTTCTTTCTTTTCCCGAGGCTGGCGAATCTCATAATTGTCTTCATCGTTGAGTATCTCTTCCCAGTCAACCTCCTTTTCCTCACCGACTTCTTTCTCTTCATCGTCCAGCTCTTTCTCTTCTTCCCTTTCCTCCTTCAGTTCCATTTCCTGCTCAGCTTCAAGGTCCATTTCAAGCAATGGATTCAATTCCAATTCCTGTTTAATCCGTTGCTCAAGCCGCAATACAGGAAGTTGAAGAAGCGTAGATAACAGGACCTGCTGGGGACTCTGCTTCTGTTGCAGCAATAATCTTTGACTCAGCTGAACCATATGACGGCCTACCCATTCATGATTGAATGATTGTATTCGATCATAAGTAGTTTTCTTTGACAAGTGACCACAAGCCTCATCTCCATTTTACACGAACCCAAATTCAATCATTGAAAAACGGCCTGCTTCATCTTCATTGGATCAGGCTGCCTTCAACTCAAAAATCAATTCGTCCATTAAATCCTTTACAGTGACAATTTCTTGAATACGATAAGCATTCTGTCCACAAAAAATAAGACCATGGTTCACATCTCCAAAATAAGAATTTACAAGCGCTAAAGCAATACAAAAATTCGCGCGATCCACTTTGCAGGCCGTGAGACATCGAAAAGGGCAGTTTATTTTTAATTTGCCTTTTTCAGCCAAATCCTTTAAAAAAGGATTCCATATCGCCCGGCCCGGCATGCCAACCGGACTTTTAATAATGACAATATCCTCTTTTTTGGCATCCAGATAGGCCTGTTTAAATTCACGGGATACATCACATTCCTCGGTGCAGACAAACCGGGTTCCCATTTGAACTCCAGAAGCCCCCATGGAAAGCATGCGCGCAATGTCTTTCCCATCGTAGATCCCACCGCCTGTGATAACAGGAATCTTCTTCCCGTATCGATCTTCGTAAGGTCTGATGGCTTCCAGTACTTCTGGCAGCAGTATCTCAAGAGCGTAATCTTCCGGATGTGTGAGTTGTTCTTCTGAAAAACCAAGATGCCCCCCAGCAAGAGGTCCTTCAAGGATCAGTGCATCCGCGGTTCGTCCATACCGTTTATCCCATGTTCTCAGAATCAATTCTGCGACACGTGCAGAACTGACAATCGGCACAAGATTCACGTTGGGATCAGGAACCAGAACCGGCAGCCGTGTCGGCAAACCGGCACCAAAAACAATAATCTGAATGCCTTCTTTTACAGAGGTTATGACAAGGTCATCCACATTGCTGAGCACACCCATAAAATTGACAGCGAGAAGCCCTTTCGTCATTGTTTTCGCTTTACGAATTTCTCGGATAAGGGCTTCCCTCGATATCCTCTCATATTCTGTTTTTGAAGCCTCAATATCCCCGAGACCGATACTGGAAATGGTACCGATTCCCCCTTCATTGGCCACTGCAGAAGCCAGAGAAGCCAGTGAAACCCTGACACCCATACCCCCCTGAACAATAGGAACATCCGCAACAAGATTCCCAATTTGAAGTTTAGGAACTTCCATAATCCTCCCTATATTTTTTGATGAGCAAAGAAACGTTTCCTCCACCAAATCCGAAAGAATTGGTCATCGCTGCTTTCAGATGAATCGATTCAACTCCATTCGTTACATAATCGAGAGGACAATCGGGATCCGGTTCTTGATAATGAATCGTCGGGGGGATATTCCCTGAATAGAGACTCATCACGGTTGCCACAAATTCTACAGAACCTGCCGCAGCCATCAGATGACCGATCATTGACTTAATTGAACTGACTTTCAATCGTCTTGCATGCTCGCCAAACACATCGATGATCGCCTTGCTTTCACATTTATCATTTAATACAGTCGACGTGCCGTGTGCATTGATATATCCCACATCTTTCATTGGAATGGCCGCATCCTTGAGGACCGCTTGCATAACACGGACCATACCGTCACCCCGGGGATCCGGAGCTGTAAAGTGGTAGGCATCCGCCGTATTGCCATATCCAGCCAGTTCAGCATAGATTCTCGCCTTTCGATGAAGGGCATGCTGCAGGGTTTCCAGAACAACAATCCCCGCACCCTCCCCCATCACAAAACCATCACGGTTTTTATCAAAAGGACGGCTGGCATATTCCGCATCGGTTTGCGGCGACATGGATCGTGTGGCACAAAAACCACCATAAGCCATGGGTGTGATACAGGCTTCCGAACTGCCTGCAACCATGATATCCGCATCCCCTCTTTGGAGAATTCGAAATGCATCACCAATGGCATTCCCCCCTGTGGAACAGGCTACAGAAGGTGCAGAGATCGGACCCTTAAGACCAAATTGAACAGAGACCATGCTGGCAGCCATATTGACAAGGAGTTTTGAAACAAAAAATGGATTCAATCCTTTCGGCCCTTTTCCCCTGAGTATATCATATCCGTCTTCAATCGTTTGTGATCCTCCAATACCCGATCCAATGATCACACCAGCCCTGGTTTCATCAAAGGCGGCAGAATCAAGTCCTGCATCTTCAAGCGCCATGGAAGAGGCGGCAATTCCAAATTGCGTAAAACGATCCATCCTCCCGGCCGTTTTGCTGTCGATCCAATCACCAGGATCGAAATCTTTTACCTCTGCAGCCAACTTCGAACGAAAATCGCTTACATCAAAATGGGTGACTTTCGCAACCCCGTTCCGGCCAGTTTTCAACGCCTCCCAGAAATCGGTTACACCGATACCAATTGGTGTGATCGCACCCAGACCCGTTATGACAACGCGATTCTCATTCATAGTCATCAATCCAGATGGAGAAGAGGACTATCCATAATGGAAAGGATGCAATCCCAGCGATCGGTCCAAACTGCAGAGAACCGAATAAATCGATATGTTTACTCCGTTGCTTCATAACGATCCAAACGGAACTGTTCCCCCAAATAGATTTTTCTTGCCTCTTCGTCATTGGCCAAAAATTCCGAAGTTCCCGATTTGAGTATTTTCCCTTCGTAGAGAAGATATGATCGATCCGTAATGGAAAGTGTTTCATGAACATTGTGATCCGTAATGAGCACGCCGATGCCTTTTTCTTTGAGATGGCCGACGATTTTTTGAATATCCTCTACGGCAATCGGATCGATCCCGGCGAATGGCTCATCCAACAAAATAAACTTGGGCTGTGTGACCAGCGCTCGGGTGATCTCCACGCGGCGCCTCTCTCCGCCAGAAAGGGTATAGGCTTTCTGTTTGGCCAGATGACTGATTGAAAGTTCATTCAAAAGTGATTGTAGCCGTTTTTTTCTTTCATGTCCGTCTATTTTGAGGGTCTCTAAAATGGCCAGTATATTCTCTTCGACTGTCAATTTGCGAAAGACGGAGGGTTCCTGACTGAGATATCCAATGCCCATCCGGGCTCTTCTGAACATGGGCACCTTTGTGATATTTTTATCATTAAAAAAGATGCGCCCCTCGTTTGGTTTGATCATGCCCGTGATCATGTAAAAAGTCGTTGTTTTTCCTGCCCCATTTGGACCTAACAAACCAACAACCTCACTGCGTCCCACCTGAATGGAAACCTGATCAACAACCCTTTTTCTCCGATACATCTTGACAAGTTTTTCGGTTCTCAAATGATCTGTGGAAAGACGATTTTTTTTCTCATGCATTTCAGTCATTCTGTACGGTTCTCCGATTCGGTCTTTTCTGGTGGAGCGTTCGGTATATAGGTCCCCGTGGACAGACCGGGATCGCTTTCCACAGTAATTTTTTCAATGCGGTCGTCATGCAGCATCAAGACAATACGGTCTCCCGTGACGGAATTCATCCCCTGGTATTCGTCCTGCTCATTAAAAATATGATAGATACTGCTGGCCTGCTCCTCCACGATGACACTGTGTATCGTATCATCCGATGCGACGATGGTGATCGTTTCTCCTTTCAATAGATCCTGAAAAAGGCTGTCCATTGAAACAACCGTTGCATCTCCGTAAATTTGTCCACCCTGAAACCGAAAACGGTCAAACCGTACCTGAATGGTATTGCCTCTCATTTCCTGTTCTCGATACCAGAGGACAGGTTCATTGATCATGACGAGCAGATCCGCATCAGATCGGTAATCAGCACTTTGGCATGTGGCTGTCAAGTCGCCTTTCTTAATTTGGACACTATCCGACACCAAAACACGTTGTTCTTCTCCCCAGGCTTCCATTTTCAGCCCGGTAACCGTGATCTGTTCACCGGAAGTGGAATCCACTCCTACCAACTGGGGATGACCTTCAACCAGACCATAATCCAATCGACGGTTATACTCTGCACAATCCCCCGTCAAAGTAATGTTTTCGATTAGATCGGTAATGACCACATCCCCAAATGCAAAAGCACGCTCCTCATCCTGAAAATAATCGATTCGCTGTGCCGTTAAGACCCTCTGATTGCTTTCCAGTGAAACATGCCCTGAACCGCTTTCGATGCGATCCCGACCTGAATAATCGATTCGATCGGCTTTCAATGTCCTTTTCCCATCATAAATCGTAACCCGGTCACGGAGAAGCGCCCTGTTTTCCTCTTCCCACAATCGTGCCCAACCACAATGGATATAAGCATCCCCCTGCACCAATTGGACGTCTCCCTCCCATGTCCACACCTCTTGATTGTCCACAGTCTCACTGATCAGGCTGTCGGCTCTGACCAGCCGGATACGTTCCTGTGCAAATCCATGGACAATCACAACGAAAAAAATGAAAAATAAAAAAAAGATTAATCCCCGTTTCATCGATCCACACTTTCTAAAAAATCCCCATCGCTGACAGTATCAGCAGAAGCGGATTCGGTAAACGAAGACTCCAGCTCATCGATATCCACATGTTTTTCACTCGTTCCCCAAGGATTACGGATGATCCTCCGGGTTAGATCAGCATTGGATTCAAAACCGGTACCATACAGGGTATCCCGATCCTGTGTCGTGACCATGACGAGTGTATCGGAAATGATTTTTTCGAGACGGTTATCCCACCGGAGCACTTCGGTTCTCAGCGTGATGCCGCTGTCCGATTCCACAACCACATTCCCCATACCGATGATATCCTCCGTTTCCTCGTTATATTCGCCTCTTTCGGAAGTCAGATGAGAAGTATGATTGCCTTCCTCATCATAGAAATCGACTTCAACCCCTGCATCAAAGATATACATATTGTCTTGATCGAATTTCATCATATGGCCATACCGTACGACAGCCTGACGTCTGCCGACCTTTGTTAAAATCAACTCGGATTGCCAGCCCTCCTGACTGGGATATTCTCCCTCTTTCTGTTCAACGACGACGGTCTCTTCCTGCTGTCCCTGACAATAGAACAATACCCACATTATACCCGCTAAAAAAAAGACCAGCCAATCGAGTTTCCGGTGTATTCGCACTTTCATCTCAGGCAAAACCCGCTTTCAGTAAATCGTGAAGGTGTACCATGCCTACAGGTTTTTTCTCTTGATCGGTAATGATCAGCTGATTGACGCTGTGCGCCTCCATCACATGAAGCGCTTCTGCCACAAGCACACCCGATTGAACGCATATAGGATTCTGATGCATCACATCTTTTGCTTTGAGATCCCAAATATCGTGTTTATGTTCTACCAAACGGCGCAGGTCGCCGTCTGTGATGATACCGACCAGTTGTTTTTCCCTGTTCAGAACACACGTCGCACCCAGTCTTTTTGATGTAATTTCAAGGACAGCACGTGATAAAGGGGTCTCCTCTTCAACCGTAGCAACATCTTCCCCCGTGCGCATCACATCATCCACATAAAACAAAAACCGTTTTCCAATGTCTCCTCCGGGATGCAGCTGTGCAAAATCTTCGGCGCTTAAACCCCTCTCCTGAAAGAGGGCCATGGCCAGGGCATCCCCCATCACCAACGCGGCTGTGGTGCTGGAAGTGGGTACAAGATCGTACGGACAGGCCTCCTCTTTGACCCTTACATTCAACACCACATCACTCTGTTTGGCGATCATCGAATCGATATTACCCAAAATGGAAATGATCGGTACACCCTGCCGTCGGAAGAGAGGGATCAGCCGAAGAATTTCTTCGGTATTGCCGCTTTTCGAAATACAGATGACGATATCATCCTTCAGAACAGCACCCAGATCACCGTGCAATCCTTCGGCGGGATGAAGAAAGAGTGCTGCAGAGCCGGTACTGGTCAATGTCGAAGCGATTTTTTGGGCAATAATACCCGATTTGCCCATGCCCGTGATGATCACCCTGCCCTTGCAATTGAGCAGCATATCCACGGCTTTCTGGAAATGCTCATCAACATGGCTGATGAGCGCCTGAATGGCCTGGGCTTCGATTCGAATGACCTCTTTTGCCTTTTGGATGCTCATTTCTGAATTACCATTTTCTAAAACCATAGATTGAAACTTCTGAAAAATTCTTTTACACATTTTGTCATCCCGAACCCGTTTCGGGATCTCATCTCAAGAGGTCCTGAAACAAGTTTAGGACGACAGGAATTATCACATCTGATTGAATTTTTCAGAAGTTTCAGATTATATGTGTCAATCATAATCATGCTCACCTGACCTTTTTCCAGTCTTCGAGAAACCGGCTGATCCCCGAGTCGGTCAGGGGATGTCTGGCAAGTTGTTCAATCAATTTAAAGGGAATCGTTACACCGTGAGCCCCCATGAGAGCCGACTCCAGCACATGAACCGTTGTTCGGATGCTGGCAACGATGATCTCTGTTTGGATCTCCGGAAAATTTGAGTAGATGGTGACAATCTGTCCAATCAAATCCATACCGGGACTCGAAATATCATCCAGTCTTCCGACAAAAGGACAGATATAGGAAGCGCCTGCTTTGGCGGCTAACAAAGCCTGAGTCGGAGAAAAGATTAATGTCAATGCCGTGCCTATTTTTTCAGATTCCAATATCCGTGTTGCTTCCAGGCCGGATTGTGTAATCGGAATTTTCACAACCACATTGGAAGCCCAGGTGGCGAACTCTTTTCCTTCTTTCACAATGCCTTGGGTATCTTCACGGGTTACCTCTGTAAACACCGGTCCTTCAATACAGCGAGCGATTTCGACAATCGCCTTCTTAAAATCCTGTCCCGATTTCTGAATCAACGTTGGATTGGTGGTGACGCCATCGGCCAAACCGAGTGCCTTTGCTTTTTTCACATCACCGACATCGGCCGTATCCACAAAAAATTTCATCAGGCTCCTCCATCGACTGTTTTCATTCCCAAATTGGTATTTTCTCCATGAATTTGTGATACCCTTTCTTGAGAAAATCAATATCTATATTTTTGATCTTCCTCAGATTCCATTGATTCGAACGATGATGATTCAAGTTCTATTTTCTTCTGCTCCCTCACAAGTAGGTCGATAGGCTGCAGCTGTTCCAGAAGCGGTTCGAGAAGATCGAGCGGCCACATGCTGGCTGCATCGCAGAGGGCATTCTGACAATCGGGATGGGTTTCAATAAAGATCGCATCGATGCCAGCAGCCACAGCCCCGCGGGAGAGTGCAGGGACAAATCCCGGTGTCCCCCCTTTCGGATCGGAACTGGAAATCCCGTAAACGCGGATGGCGTGTGTGGGATCGAATACGACAGGGTAGCCCAATCCCCGCATGATGCGGAAGGATCGCATATCGACGATGAGATTGTGATAACCGAAACAGCTCCCCCGCTCGGTCAATAAAATCTGATGATTCCCTTCTCCTTCTATTTTGCCGATGATATTTTGAACGTCGTGGGGATCGAGAAACTGGCCCTTTTTGACATTGACGACCCTGCCCGCCCGGGCAACAGCCAGAGTCAGGCTGGTCTGCATGGACAGATAAGCGGGAATTTGAATCACATCCAGCACTTGTGCGGCTGCTTCCACATCGTGCTGATTGTGTACATCGGAAAGCACGGGCACGCCGAAGGTATCTTTGACCTTCTGTAAGATCCTCAATCCCTCTTCCAATCCGGACCCTTGGTATGTCTTCGATGAAGACCGGTTGTCTTTAAGATAGGAAGACTTGAAAATAAAGGGCATTTTGAGCTGGTTCGTAATCTGTTGGATTCTCTCGGCTGTGTGCAGAACGATCTCTTCCGACTCGACCACACAAGGACCGGCTATCAGCGCCAGAGGATGACTTTCTCCGATAGAAATGGATCCGACTTGAATAACGTGCATGGGGGCTCCTATGACTGTTTCTCTTGGTAATCGAGGGCCGCTTTGACAAACGATCCGAAAATCGGATGGACGGAGAGGGCTCTCGATTTGAATTCAGGATGGAACTGAACCGCCAGGAACCACTGTTTGTCCGGTAATTCGACGATTTCCACCAAATCCTTTTCCGGACAGATACCGCTGAAGACCATTCCATTTTTTTCCAAAATCGCTCGGTAAGCATTGTTCACTTCATAACGGTGACGGTGCCTTTCCGATATTTTTGTCTTTCCGTATATCCGACTGGCCAATGTGTTTTTTTTCAGCTTACAGGGATAGGAACCCAAGCGCATGGTTCCCCCCTTCTGAATATCATCACTCTGCTCTTCCATATAATCAATGACCCGGTGAGTTGTGCTGTTGGAAAATTCGAAACTGTTTGCATCCCTCAAACCGCAGACGGAGCGGGCAAATTCAATGACGGCGCACTGCAATCCAAGACAGATGCCAAAAAAGGGCAGATCATTCTCCCTTGCGTATTGAACCGCTTTGATTTTACCTTCGATACCCCTTTCCCCGAATCCTCCCGGAATGAGCAAGCCAGCAACTTTTTTCAGATAGGTCCCCGCTCCATGTTGCTCAATATCTTCCGATCCCAACCAGACCAACTCGACACGGGCATCGTTCTGTACACCGGCATGAACAAAGGCCTCCATGATACTTTTATAGGCATCGTGAAGTTCAACATATTTACCCGCAACTCCTATCTTGACGGTCTTCCTGGGTTTCAATACTTTTTCAACGAACCGTTCCCACTGATCCAACCGAACCGGCTTTCCATCAAGATGAAGCAGTCTAATCACCTGCTTTGCAAGACCCTCTTTTTCCAGGAGCAGGGGCACCTGATAGATCGATTTCGCATCCCGCCCCTCGATGACGACCTCGGGAGCCACGTTGCCGAAAAGACCGATTTTTCGCCTGGCTTCTTGGGACAGGGGCCCCTCTGTACGGCAGAGCAACACATCGGGCTGAATACCGATTTCACGCAGTTTCTGAACGCTGTGCTGAGTCGGTTTTGTTTTTGTTTCGCCGCTTGCTTTAATAAAAGGGACCAGTGTGAGATGGATATTGACTGTATTGCCGACGCCGTTTTCCAACCGGAACTGACGAATGGCTTCGAGGAACGGCTGTCCCTCAATGTCACCTACCGTACCGCCGACTTCGACAATGACAACATCCATGCCTCCATTGATTGTGGAAACGAGCTGTATTCTTCTCTTGATTTCATCCGTAACATGGGGAATCACCTGGACCGTGTGACCCAAATATTCCCCTTTCCGTTCTTTTTCGATCACCGTTCCGTAAATCTGACCGGTAGTGGCATTGTTTTGCTGACTCATATCCATGTCGAGAAACCGCTCGTAATGGCCCAGGTCGAGATCGGTTTCGGCACCGTCTTCGGTCACAAAAACCTCACCGTGCTGGTAAGGACTGAGCGTTCCCGGATCGACATTGAGATAGGGATCGATTTTCAGGATGGTTACACGAAATCCGCGCATTTTGAGCAAGAAACCGAGTGAGGCTGAGGCAATCCCTTTCCCTAAGGAAGAGACCACACCTCCGGTCACAAACACATATTTTGTTTTCTTTTTGGACAAGTGTCCGTCTCCTTACTGATCCCGTATCAAACCGGCATCAACCAGCTGTCGGACTTTGATGAGATCCTCCGGTGTATCCACGCAGATCGTATCGAATTCGGTTTCAGCCACCTTGATGCGATAACCATTTTCCAGAGCCCGGAGCTGTTCCAGCTTTTCCACATTCTCAAGGGCGGTGGATTCCCACTGGCTGTATTGAAGTAAAAAATCTTTTCGATAGCTGTATATCCCGACATGCTTGTAATAGATCTGGTCCTGTATCCAGGCTTCATGACCCTTTTTATCACGAGAAAAGGGAATTGGACTGCGTGAGAAATAGAGTGCATACGATTGTTTATCCACAACCACTTTGGCCGTATTGGGACTGGTGAGCTCTTCGACATTCTTGATCCGTTTCATCAGAGTCCCCATGACGGCCTGATCATCTTCCATTAAAATAGAGGTAACGAGATCGATCTCTTTGGGTTCGATGAAGGGTTCGTCAACCTGTATGTTGACAAGGATATCCGCCTCTAAGTCTTTGGCAACATGGGCAACCCGATCCGTTCCCGAAGCAATTCTGCTGGGAGTCATGATCACTTCCGCACCAATTGCCTGAACCCGGCTGAATATATTTTGATCGTCAGTCGCCACCAGCACCCTGGACAGCAATTGTGCCCGATGCGCCCTTTCGACGACCCACTGGATCATCGGTTTTCCACCGATATCGACAAGGGGCTTCCCCGGCAACCGCGATGAATCGAATCGGGCGGGTATGATGCCGACGGCTGTGATCCTGTTTTTCGTCCCTTCGTTCATGTCTGATCGATTACTTTAGGAACCCGGAAAAAGCCTTTGTCCTGTGCGGGCGCATTTTTCAATGCTTCTTCACGGGGCAGCGATGGTTTCACCCGATCTTCCCGCATGACATCGCCTGCATGCTGAACATAATAGGTGGGTTCGACGCCGTCCGTATTCAGCTCGTTGAGCTTGTTGACATAGGTCAGAATTTCCTCAAGATGGCCCCGGAATTTCTCGATTTCATCCTCTGAGAACTGAAGTTTGGCCAGTTTGGCGATCTTCTCGACATCTTCTTTTTGAATACGCATGGATCATCGCACCTTAAAAAATCCGAAAATCATTGGATTAATATACTGTTTCGCCCCGACATTGTCAAGTTTAAAAAAAATCATGGCACACTATTTGTAGAGATCATTTTCCCTCTTTCGTGATGCCATAAAATGAATGTAGATTTTATCAGCTTGATGATTTTTTTTATATCATGAGATCGGGCCACACCTCCAACACACTCTTTCGAAGAAAATCCCTCTCCCGTATATCCTGATCCACAACCCTCCCATTCCAGACCACAATATCTAGATCAATGGTCCTCGGTCCGAACCTGTTCGATCCACGGACGCGACCTAGCTGCTTTTCAATTTGATGCAGCCAGTCGTCGAGCTCCACAAAATCCATATCGGTTTCAATCAAGACAGTACCATTGAGAAAATTCGGCTGTTCGGTAAAGCCGATGGGTTCTGTTTCCACGATGGCCGATTCAGCAAGAATGCAATGTTGAAGGCCGATTTGCTCCCTGGCTTTACGGATATGTGCTTCCGGATCGATATTCGATCCCAGGCTGATCACGGCTCGATTCATCGTTCTAAATAAAGGATGGTTATCATTCAAATAGTTTAATCTGACTAATCGAACATCCATAAATCTTAAATTATTAAAGGAAGGATGTCATGCCTGATATCTTCAATCAGGCATCCAGGCGTGGGCAACTCAATGGGAATCCCTCCATAGATTCCCGCTCAAAACATTACGGGAATGACGCTCCCCTAAAAAAGCCAATGATTTTGGGATTTTTCTCAATTGACTTTCATCCATCTAACCGACGAAAACCGGTTAAATACAAAAAACAATTTGAGGATTTTTTATTCGACAACCAGCTGCCAACTGCCATCCTCTTTTCTTCTTCCTGAACAACAGATCGAGACGGAATCGGCAAAACGGAGCGCCTGCGGTTTGTCGATCTCGACAGTGGCCCTGACGACCTTTTCATCTTCCATGACAATGTTTAGCACATGACCGGCCAGTTTGTCCAGCAGATAAAATTTAGAATTCTCGACCTGTTTGATGATCCGTTTTTTCATCTTCTTATAATCGACTGTATCAACAAGATGGCCTGTTTCGACCACTCGGTTTCCGTCAAAAACAATCTCGACATTGAGGACGACATCCTGTATTTCATTCCGTTCCCAGTCGTTGATGCCGATGATGGTTCTCAGACGAAGATTTTTGATGCGGATGACCATGGCCGGTTCTCCTCTATTTGAGATGCTCTCCCCCGTCCACCGAAATCACTTCACCCGTGACAAAGGGATTTCCGATAAAGAATTCCACTGCCCGGGCAATATCCTGCGGATCGCCCGTTCGTTTCAGTGGAATGTGCTCCCCCATCTCTTCGAATTCTTTTTTGCCCATACCGGCTGCAGGCAGTATCAATCCCGGAGCAATGCCATTGACGCGGATATCCGGACCGAGCTCCTTGGCCGCCATTCGGGTGAACTCGAAGAGGGCTTTCTTCGAGAGTGTGTAGATGAAGTATTGGATCAAAGTCTTATGAATTTTGGTATCCAATATGTTGATGATGAGGCCTTTTTTGCAGATACGGGCAAAATCCTGCGATAGAAAAAAGGGCGTTTTGAAATTGATCTGCACGTATCGATCGAACAAATCCGGATCAGTCTCCATAAAACGTGCGCGTTTGAATATCGATGCACTGTTGACGAGCAGTGAGAGATCAGGGAATGTCTTTGTAATTTCAGGTATGAGTTTGGAGACAGCTTTCATATCCCCAAGATCACACTGAAACAGCCCGCACCGTCTCCCTTTTTTTTCTACAAAGGCGCAGACCTCTTTCGCTTCCTTTTCCGAGGATTCGTAATGCAGGGCAATGTCGTATCCTTTATCGGCTAAAAACAGCACAATCTCCCTGCCGATCCGCTTCGCCCCCCCGGTTACCAGTGCAGCCTGGGCCATTAAAACCTCTTTTACCAATTTTTGTCACCCTGAACTCGTTTCAGGGTCTCATATTATTCTTTGATAAAAATAACGAGATGCTGAAATAAATTAAAGTTTAGTGCATATGACCATAGGAATTCTTAAATTGGATAGAACTATAAAAAACATCAAGGAGAATCCCTATGGTAGATGTAA
>JAFGDT010000013.1 GCA_016931965.1 bacterium
ACCGCCGATACCGACCCGGTTCATCCACTCAAAATCGGCCTTAATTCCTTCCTTGGTGACATTTCCGTTCATCCAGTGCCACCAGACTCGTGGTCTGGCACTGTTGGGCGGATTTTGAAAACCTTCTTCCAGATCGACTGTGGTGATCTGGCTGCAGGTCAGGGACAGTGCAATCAAAACCATCAAAATGGATGTCCCGACCACGCTTTGTTTCATCAATAATGCACGTTTCATGATCTTTCCTCCTTTGTTAGATATTCTTTGAATATGTTATGAAAACTCCAGACTATCGTACACTTTGCCCACTTTTTTACTATAGCAATCCTTTGATTGATAAACCAAGTTTTCATCATTTCCTCTATAATGCACTGACAGTGACACCATCTTCTGTGATCGTAAAGTGAAAACTCCCTGAAGAAATTTCATATTGAGCCACCGGGACATGATTGTGGACTGTTTTACCGACAAAGGCTACGCCACTTACGCTCCCAAAATGATTGAATCCCTCACTGACCGGCAGATAGAGCGTTGCTGTCGTATTCGCCGGGACGACGGTGCTGTAACCGGTCATATTCCCGTTTCCGTCAGCCGTCCAGCTGCTGGAGATCACACCATAATTGGACGTGTAACTGCCCTTCAATGAAGTATAGTTCGCTCCGGCTGTGGGTTGAAGAATAAAATGTTTATAGCCCGCCTCGCCGTTGATATGATCACTCGTAATCCCCAGCTGATATTCGTACATCCACTGCCCGACGGCACCCAATGCAAAATGGTTGAATGAATTCATGCTGTTCTGATTTCTTTCACCAAAAGCTGCCTCATAACCGTTCCAGCGCTCCCATATGGACGTGGCTCCCATTGTTACAGGGTACAGCCAAGAGGTATAGTCGGTGCAGGTGAACATGCTGAATGCTTCATCGACCTTTCCGCCCCTGCTCAGCGCAGGAAGAATATTCGGTGTTCCCGAGAAACCGGTCGTAATCGTATAAGGCAGAAATTCATTTGAAGCTTCTTCCGCACCGCCCCCTCCGAACCCTCCTCCCCGACTTGGATACGCAACGCGGGAACCGTCTGGATTTGTATTGCTGGATGACGGATTGGCGGCAAGCTCAGCCAGGTATTCCTGTGCCTTTTTGATATTCTCATCACTGAAGCAATTGAAATTCAGAGGCGTGGCATAAGAGGTCTGTGAATGAACGATTGTACCTTCTGCATTCCTGGTTCTTCCGGACTCGGGATCGACATATACGTCATTCCATTCGGCCTTTGCTTTCTCATGGCGGTCTTTCAGAATCGCTGCATATGCATCCTCTCCGACGGCTTCTGCCATGATGGCTGTGACTTCCATCATATAAATATAGATGGCATTGTTGACCAGATCGGCGGGTGTATGGCTGTCCATGGCCAGCCAGTCGGACAATCCGCTTGTTCTTGATGACAAATAGGTATATTCCTCACTGAAATCATAGAAGTCCATCCCGTTGAGCCACGCCATCATCGTCTCCATATTCTCTTCTATGACCTGTTTGTCACCGTATTGGATATACAACTGCCAGGGAACCATGCAGACCGCAGCGGCCCAGGTTGTGCCATCGGCAAAACGGGTGTCATCCGACCGGTTGTAGGTCGGCACCGTACTGCCAATACCGCCGGGTGCTTCCGTATCACTGCCCATTCCCTGATCGTTTCTCAAAGCGACCATCCACTGGCGAAAGAAATTCTGAACATCAGAATGATAAGTTCCGGTCCGCGTATAGGCCTGGGCATCGCCTGTCCAGCCCATACGTTCATTTCTCTGCGGACAATCGGTCGGTATGGTAAAAAAGTTTCCCAGCTGACTCCGCTGAATATTCTTAAAAAGTTGGTTGACCAACTCGCCTGTTATACCGTCTGTTGTCGTTGCCGTATAGGTGCCCGTTGGTAACCGGTCCGAAGACAGGACAAGGCCCTTGACATTGGCCAGAGGAAGCGCACCACGATGATTGGGAATCGTAATCTGAATGTATTGATAGCCTCTCCATGTGGCACTCGGCTGTATAACCACCTGATCGCTGTTCTTAGCTGTATAGAAATCGGTTGCCAAAGCAGCCCTGTAAGTTTCAGTCAATATTCGGCCGGCAACACCTCTGCCTTCCTCGGTATAGCCATATAGAGAGATATATTGTTGTTCATCACCCAGAAAACCGGGATAAAGCTGTTCTCCGTAGCGCATAATGACAACATCACCCTTCTGAAGCCAGCCTGCCGGAATCGTAATGGACGGCACACCCACCATGTTGACGCCCATATCATACGTATATGTATGTTCATCTTCACTGTGTACATCCATCACACGTTGTGCCTGGAGAATTTCGGCAACCTGAACTGCACGATCATAACGGGCCACAATGTCAAAATGAATCCAGTCGCGCTGCTCAACGATTTCAGGTTGTGTCCATTCCCTATCATCATAGGCTGTTGTGGACCAGCCGTTCTTATCACCGCCCACAGAGATATTCGCCTCCTTGTTCGCATTATAACGTTCTCCTTGAAAGAAGCTTCCATACTCAATAGGGCCGTTCTTGTAGAGTGTCCATGTCTCAGGATCGGTCACAATGGTTTCCTCAGTGCCATCCGCATAGGTGATGACCAGTTTGGCCAGGAGTGCTTCTGTATCGCCAAAGAAGTTAAAATTGCCGGGTGAAAACGTCATATACCCTGTATACCAGCCCGAATTCAGTATAGCTCCCATACAATTCATACCATTCTGTATCATGTTCGTGACATCATATGCATAATAGCAGAGTGTCTCACGGAACTGGCTGTCTCCGGGTGGGAACCGGTCTTCCTCCATTCTTTTCCCGTTGATATACATTTCATAACAACCCATGGCCGTGACGTACATTTTCGCTTTGGCTACGGTTTTATCGGATTGGGTTGAAAATTCCGTTCTCAGCATGGTCAGTGAACCATGGCTCGGATCTGTATATCCGACAAGGGTTTCATCAGAATTGTTGCGAACCGTAATAACCGTACCATCCCTGCTGACTGTAATACCGGGAAGTCCTTCGAAGATCGAATAACCGGAACCGGTCTTTGCATTAAAAACGATATTGTTCTCGGGATCGGCCTGACCTCCATTGAGAATCCGATAGTTTGTAAAAACAACCTCATCTCCGGGATTGGTAGCAAATCCAACAGAATTCAGGTTTGGATAGGTATTGTAATTATTACCGGTACTGTAATTGCTGATCGTGAAACTGGGACGGCGCATTCTTCGAAATTCCCCTCCCCCTGGCGGTGCCCCTGCATCCGTCTGAGGAGCTTCAGTCGTCAGAGTCGTATGATCGATATTCACAGTCATACTGCCGGTCTCGACACTGACACTCAGGTTATGGACATCATTTTTATTGTCCGGCGTGATGATGTCATTGATATTGGTTCCCGGATAATTTTCAACAGAGATGGATTGATAGGGAATTTCTGCAGAATCATCCTGGCCGTATCCGACCCGATAAATATTGAACACGGCCCCTTTTTCTGTACCCACACCGGATATATCCAGTTCGAAACGGATATAGTTTTCGCCTTCCGCATTCTCTATGTTAAGAAAACGGTCGCTGAAACGAAAATCATTGGCTCCGAAAATAAGTGATGCAGCATTACCCCCTCGAATCTGAAAATCGGTGTTGATTTCAAACAAACAGGCGGATGTGGCATCTAAAGTGAGCGCATGGGTGCCGATAAATTGGGCGCCGTCCCAGGCCTTGATATCGGGATCCATCAGTCCGGTTTCAAATCTGGAAGATTCGGTAGAGGATTGTCCCGATGCATCCCATACGGTCAATGCCCAGTTGTATCCTGTTTCAGGCTGAAGAGCCACCCCATTGTATTCGATGCCATTGGATAACCCGCTCTCCACCTTCCCGCTGTCCCAGACAATGCTGTTATCGCTTTCGCGGGTGACGACAATCTGATACGCACTTTGCCTTTGTCCGACGGCTGGTGAAACCATCTTCCAGCTGAAAACAGGGTGCTCATCCTCAATGGCCAACGGCTCGATCGTATGTTGGACCTTCAAATCGGTTATGGTGAAAGACATTTCTTGTGCACCCGCTGTGGATGAAGCGCACCGACTCATAGTCAAAACAAAAGAAACGATCACCAGGCAATAGAATAATTTGACAAAAACTTGTTTTTTCTTATTCCCAAGTATCCTCTCCATTTTCTTTTTCCTCCTCGTTAGTAATCATTCATATCTGTGAAATTAATCATTTTGTTTTTATCCAATATAATTCAAAATCATTTAAAATTCCACAGAAAGACCAAAAGTAACGGTTCTCTTTCCATCATTCTAAATAGCATTCGGTTTCTATTGTAATGCGACATATCCTTCCTGTAAACGGGCGACAAGCTTTCCGCTTGAAACTTCAAATACATATCCGCCGGCCAACAATTCAAACTCGGCCGCATCCATACCGTTATGCTGCGCAATACCCTTGTATGTTACTCCTGAAATATTTTCAAAATCATTGAGCGACGCTTCGGTCAATGCATTATCCAATGGCAGATACAGGGTTGCCGTTGTATTGGCGGGCACAACCGCCTCATAGGTCGCTAACTGACCATTATCCGATGTCCAGCTGGATACGATGGGGCCATAGTAAGAATCATATCTTCCTTTCACTTCACGAATACGCGGCTGGTCATTATACCGACTGCCCGTATCAAGCGTGGGCTGCAGGATGATGTTTTTAAAACCGGTCTTCTTTTCATCTTTCTGAATACCAGCCATATACTCGAACATCCATTCACCCACGGCGCCATAGGCGTAATGGTTGAACGAGTTCATGCCGTAATCGCCAAAGCTGTTTTCAGCGGAATATCCGTCCCATCTTTCCCAGGTGGTTGTCGCACCATTCTTGACTTCATATAACCAGGAAGGCATTTCATCCTGCAGGAGCAGGTCATAGGCCGTTTTTGTCAATCCATTTTCAGTCAATACCGGCAACAAAACATTCACACCCAGAAAACCTGTTGAGAGCGTTTTTTCTGCCGAATTTGGACGTATCTGACCTCCATCGTTATTAATGTTTGTGAGCAAATGATTGATAAATATCTGCTTTTCTTCCGTGGAATTGTGCAAACCCAGCTTGAGCGCCCAGAGGATTCCGGTTTGTGAGTTGTCCGTAATCACATTATCATCCTGCATGAAACCCCTGCCCCGGCCGGGATCGGCAGACATCGACAGAACATTGCCTTCGTCATCCACATATTTGGCATAGATTTCTTCCCTTAATCTGTCATATTCAGTTTTGTATTTGTTTACATCGCCTGTCAAATCCAATACTGTTGCAATCTTAGACATAAGCAGGGCATCATATGCCTGGTACAGAACAGCCATAAAGACGTTTGATGTGGACTGAAATGCGACCCAGTCACCATACCCCGGACTCAGACCATTCTCCGTAATCAAGGCCATATAATCAGACAGCATATCATAGGTTCTTTCCAAAATGGCCTTATCCCCTGTCTGCAGGTATAGATCCCACGCCAGTATAATGGCGACATCCGTCCATCCCGCATTGCTGCTTCCTTGTCCCCTGCTCGGACCCGGCATCGTGGTTCCGAAATAGCCGCCGTTATTTTCTGCATAATTATCCGAAATGTTCATATAGTTATCCAGGAAAGTCACAACATCGAAGTTATAGAGTGCGGTCTCACTGAACACATTGACGTCGCCTGACCAGCCTAATCGCTCGGAGCGGTTCGGACAATCCGTGGGGATCGACAGGTAATTCCCCATCTGGCTCCAGAGTGTGTTAGAAAACAGCCGGTTCACATTTTCATTATTGGTTTCGATAAAGCCTGTCTGTGTAACAGCCGACGTGATCGGCTGGCCGTACACACTGTGAATCACAATATCATCATCGGCTGTCACTTCGAGATACTGGTAACCGTGGAACGTGAAGCTTGCACGATATTCCTGAATATCCTGATCGTTCAAATAATAGGTATCCGTGTACCAGGTTTCATCTGATTCCCTTCCTCTGGTCAGACCGTACCAGTAAAGTGTTCCCCTGGGACCGCAGCTCCCCCCATTTTGTTGTGTGGGATTATCTTTCCCGTCATTGAGCATTTCGGCGCCGCGCAGTTTTATTTCTGTACCTTCCGCTCCTGATACCGAGATGCTGGCTACGCCGGCAAAATTTTGCCCCATATCAATGATCAGCGTATTGCCCGTTTTGAGCGCAATCTCTCTGGTGGGATTAACAATCGTGGGTACGATTGCGCCGTACTCAAGCTCTGTGGAGAAATCGATATTTTCCGGATCATAGATGAAGGTTTTATCGCTCTCCTGTGGGTAAATTCGATCTTCTTCCAGCATATAGGCCGCGTTATCGAAACCGGCGACAAGCTCCGGCTCATAATCGAGTACGGATACTTGACCCCAGCCAGAATCATCGAAACCCGCATTGTTCCAGCCTTCGATACCGGCTTCGAGGCGTGCATCATAAACCTCTCCGTAAAAGAAATCGTTCATGAGTATGGGGCCCTCTTCGGAAGCCAGCCAATCTTCAGTATTGCTAACGATCACATCCCGGCTGCCATCCGTATAATGGACAACCAGTTTGGCAAGCAGCGCGATTTCGTTGATCCCTTCTTCACCGATGCCGGCATAGTACTGGCGTCCGATATGACCGGCATACCAGCCCGTACCGATCTGCACTCCCAGAGCCACGCTTTGAGCCGTGAGATAGGGTGTGACGTCGTAGGTCCGATAATACAGGTAATCATTGTAATTGGTCCAGCCGGGACTGAAGGCGTCATCAAGAACCGAACCATCGTCCTTGATCAACATGACCTCCTGGCCGTTGATATACGCATCGTAAATCCCGAGTGCCGTGATGTACAAGCGTGCGGATTCCACATCACCTTTCAATGGTGCTTCCGTCCGGAGCATGGGCATGGCCGTGGATTCCTCAAGATATTCAACAGACTGACCCTGATATTCTGTTTGAATAAAAATGGCACCACCTCCACCTGATCCTCCCATCCCTGGAAAACCTCCCTGGCCTTGCGACTGGTCGGTTTCCGGAGCAGCCAGCGTAAAGCTGGGATCTCCTATCCTTTCGCTCACGCCGTCCACGGTTAATGTGAGATTTTCAAACATCGCCGATTGCGCGGGAGATATCAATTCCTGGGTTATTCGATTCATCACTGCCCCTGAAGCCATGACGCCGATGTAAGGACGTTCAATAACATAATTATGATTGATCGTACTGGTCTGCTGTCCATCAATGAGCGTTGTAACAGTACTATCCGTTACGATGATTTCGAGATCAAAAGGCACATCTGGAGTGACGACACTGCTCAGATCGACAAAAGCGAGCTGTACACTTCCGCCGGGATTCGACTTGCTGGCCGTCAGTGTGTTTTCCGTGAAACTCCACACAAAGCGGTTGTTTTCGTTTTTAATCCCGAAGACCAATGTAAAACCGTTTTCAATAATGGTCGCTCTCACCGAAACATTCATTGTATTATCAAAGTAATTCTCAACGGGCGGCTGATAAGTGATCCACTCCGCATCACTGAAATCTGTGCCCGTCTCGAAATAGGCAGACTCCGATGTGATGACAGAACCATCCGCACATGTGACTGTCACAGTCCAATTGTAACGCATTTCAAGCGCAAGTTCGGGGCCTGCGTAGGGTATGGCCACGGACAGATTACCTGCCACAAGACCGCTGTTCCAGATTTCATTTCCATTTGCCTCTTTCACGCTGATCTGATAAGCGGTCTGCGCCTGGCCGATGAGGTTTGAAGCCATTTTCCAGCCGAAAAGGACATGGTTCCTTTCAATGCCAATCGGATTTTCTACGTAGTTAACGGTTAAATCGGTGATGATGGTCCCGGATGAATCGCATCGAATCATGCCAATAAATATAACCGATACGATCACCAGGGAACAGAGTAATTTGATGAAAGTCTGATTTGATCCATTTCGAGATGTACCTTTCATTTATTTCTTCTCCTTTCACCGAACCTTGATATATTTCCATGAATCAGATGCTTTTTATTAAGATATCAATGAATCCCAGATTTTTTGTATTAAGAGTACCACGCCATTCCCGCAGTGTTTTGAGCGGGAATCCATGGGTGGGGAAAAGCTTTTTAATTCTTTCCTCCCCTGGATGCCCGATTAGACCCTCGATCAAGTCGAGGGCAAGATTCGAGCATGACACTCCACCCTACTGCATTTTATGATAACTTTCCAGAGTTTCTCTCTCTAACATTTATTGCAACCGAAACTCTACCTGTTTTTTTATCCATTATAATTCAAAAGCATTCAATCCTGAATCTAAAGCATAAGTGTCACCCTGCCAAACCAAAGTGCCTGAGGTTTCATCAGGAAGGCTGATTTCTATATTCCATTCGTTACCATCCTGCTGATAGCTCACCGCAATATTCCCTTTCGGATGGGGTGTCTCGCCGCTGATTTTTTCAATGGATCCCAGGTGAGGCTCGATTTTAACCTTTTCGAAGTATGGCGAATCACTTTCAATACCAAGAACGATTCTAAAAAATTCAATATTCGGACTGGCTCCCCAGGCGTGACAGTCTGATCGCGTCGTCTCCACTTCAGAGTCTTCCCCCCATGTTGTAAGTCCCAATTCAATATTTTTGCGCCAGATATCTAACCAGTTAAGATAATCATTACCCAATCCTGCTTTTCCCAGAGCCAGGTGCAGATAATATTTGAAATAAATTGAAGCCGGTGCCAGAGAGGTATCAGACAACATGATTTTTCCGATATCTTCCGCTGCCTGTTCTTCAACCAAACCTGCCAGAATAGCCAGAGAATTGGTATGCTGGGAGTATTGATCTTTTTCGGGTGTGTCTGCAAAAAGTTTTCTTGAGGCATCCCAATATTTATTCTTAATCGTTTCTGACAATTGCCCGGCAAGGTTACTGTATAAAGCAGCAAATTCTTTATTCCCTGCAAAATTTTCCAATTCAACAGCCGACTGAAATGCATGCAACAAATGTAAGTCCATTATAGCTGAGCTCCCGTCTTCTCCGACAGGACCAGTGCCTCTTTGCCATCCTGGCACCCAGTCGGTAAAATTCCAGCCCGGAACATTTTTCAGAGAACCGTCTGTATCCTGATAGCTTATGAAATAATTGAGTATTTGTCTTACTCCCAAGAATTTATCTTTAAGAAAATCGGGATCTGAACCATACATCAGATAATCGTATAACATACTGATATACCATAGTGAATAAGTAGGTATAATCTGATCTATTGTATCCGGATACCGGCTTAAAGTATACCCGTCTCTTTGTCTTGAATAACCCATCAGATTCAACGCATTTTTTGCCAGCCGGTCATCGCCGCTGTTAAAATAGGAAACAAAAAGCTGAATCCTTGCATCTCCAATGTATTGTAGTCTTTCATAGTAAGGACAGTCCATATAGGTTTCAACGGCACACGATCTGGCCGTACGCCAACCGATTTCAAGTATCTTGTCAAGCTCTGTCATGTCTGATTCAAGTTTTGCATTGAATTTAAACGGATATCCTGTAAAAGTGCCGTAAAAATCTTCAATAACCAGTGGAGTATCTTTTGTTTCCACTTTTAATTCAACATAGCGATATGTCCTCCAGTTAAGCGAAGTAAAATTCTGATGGGTTGTCCCATCGGAAACAATGATATCCTGCCTTCCTAAAATGGTTTTCCCTTCGATCTCATTTCTGTTGTTTTTTGCACCATTTTCACCGTATAACCCTTCCGCATAAGTTATTGTTATTTTACTGTTTTCCCCTCCACTGAATAGCAGGGTTGGGTATGCGTTTGTATAATATGTTTGATCCAGTAATATTTTTGCTGTTGTATTCACAGGAATGTTCACTGAGGCTTTATTTGCAGGAAATGAAGAGGGCACAGAAACCCCTTCTGCTTTTCGTAAAACAGTGAGTCTCTGTGGTGTAAGCTCCATTTGAGGCAGTAGAGAAGGAACCAATGTCCATCCGCCACGTGTGCGGAAGCCCCTTGCAGTACGTTCGAAAACCGGTGCAGCCAGTTTCCAGGAACTGTCATCACAAGATAATTTCTCCCAATCTTTAAATTGATAATTCATATTGATCGAATCTCCGGCTCCGGCAGCATAGTATCCCCGCACACTTTGCCGAATCGGAGTATAACTGTTATCCCTGATGCATTTCCAGGATTCATCTGTGTTTAAAACCTGTGCCTCCTCATCTGCACCCTGTAAGATAAATCCAGTCCGATATGAAAATTGAGACACTGGTCTGAGACTCCCTTCATTCCACACCTTCGCTGAAACAATATTATCTCCTGCTTTGAGATAAGGCGCCAGGTCTACAGTTTCATAATTCCAATGTTGAATATCGCCCAGCGCCGGGCCCAAAGAAACCAGCTTTTCATTGACGTATAACTTGTAACGGTTATCCGCCGACACATGCACAACAAATTGAGACGGCTTCTCTTGCAGGTTGATTTCTTTTCGAAAATAGTACAAACCATAATCTTCGGCAGGTGCATCAGGCACGGTAATCCAGGCAGCCGTCCAGGAATCCCCCTGTGATTCTTGATTAAAACCCTGTCCGTATACTTGATAAAACATCCCCATTACAATGATCAATACAAATATCATCTTAAATAGACTGGTTGATTTTTTCTGCATGTTTTTTCTCCTTATCATGATGAATCCAATTCACATCGGCTCTTTTTCTTTTCTGTACCGACTTTATAATTGTGTCTATAAATCATTTCTGTTTTAAAACCCAATCACGTGTTAGCATTCTGACTTTTCCACAAATCGTAATACTAGTTGACCATAAAACGGTACTCTCCTGAAGCCACCGAATAAACCGCATATCCTTCTTCCATACCCTGATACGAGACATATCCATCATCAGCAATGGCTTTTCCATTCTCGGTTACACGATCCGGATCGTCAGTCGGAACATAAACGATGGCTCTGCTGCCCACAGGGACAGTAACATCCATTGAAAATTTTCCGTTTTCTTTTTCCCAATGAATCCCTGCCCGGCCATAAAGCGTCTGATTGAAATATCGAACGAATGTGATATCCCCCACCGGCTCGGGACGGAAGACAATGTGTTTGTATCCGGGATTTTCCGGATCGGCGTTCATGCCCGCCAGTTTCCTGTAAAACCAGACAATGCCGCCGCCGAACATGGGATGGTTGCGCGATCCGCTTCCCCTCCAGTGTTCCCATGACGTTGTGGCTCCCTGCTCAATCCACCATCCATAACTGGGAAATGTCCTTTTGTTCATGGCTTCATAAGCCAGATCATTCATACCGTATTCTGCAAGGACTTCGAAAAAGAACTGTGTGCCGAAAATCCCCGTATCGAGATGGCCGTCATTGGCTGCTATGTCGGCCTTTAGTGAAGCAATCACCCGTTCTTCCCGATCCTCGGGAACACCCATTCTTAAAGCAAATATATTCCCTCCATAGAGTCCGTATGTACCGTTCCCTTCATCATAATATTTATTATGGAATGCCTGTTTTGTCCTCTCAGCAAGTCCAGCATATTCCTCCGCTTCTGTATCCATGCCCAGGGCTTTTGCCGTTTGCGCCGTCAAATCTGCACAGCGCCACAGATAAAATGTATGGACCATATCATCCGGAGGCAGTTCAAATGCAGGCGCCCAGTCACCGAGATTAAACCATCTGAGGGGCTGACCGTTATTGCCTTCCCGCTGAGAAAACATAATCCCATCATCATCCGTCCATGTCAGCATGTACCGGATATAGCCCTTCATCCCTTCGTAAGTATAGTCGAGCATATCGATATCCCCGTAATGGAGATAAAATTCCCACGGCATGATCTGCATAGCTGCTCCCCATGGCACACCCCCACCACACCCCGGCTGCCAGGGCGCACCGTTGGGAACATATCCCGTTTCCACATTTTGAGCGCCTAAAATATCCTGTATCCATTTGTTATAAAATGCAGTCGCATCGAAATTGTGCATCACGGTCACGCAGGCCACCTGTCCGTCGCCGGTATAGGGGGACCGCTCGCGGTGCGGACAGTCGCTGGCAATGCCTCCGTGCATGTTGTCCGTCTGGCTGCGCCACCAGATCCGATTGATCGTATTGAAGAGATCATTGGATGTTTCAAATTCTGCTGTGGTTTCGACGTTGGTGTATACCGCCTCTGCCCGGAGCTGGTTCGCTCTCGGTTCTCCCGGCCAGTTGGTTAGTTCCACAAACCGGAAAACAAACCAGCTGAACCGGGCAGCATAAGATTCTGATCCGTCTCCGCTGAGTATGTAGTAATTGTCACCGCTGCCTGCCGTGACACTGTCATTTTCAATGTACTTGATATCGATCCGATGTCCGGCCTCTCCCCTGATTCCAGACATGTGCAGCCAGCCCGAGATCTCCTGCCCGAAATCGACCCGGTAATGGCCTTCTCCGAGCTGTTCGATGTCAACCGGCTCCAGTCTTTCCATCACACGGTCTGTGGGCGACATATGGGCTTTCATTTTGCCTTCAGGCGTTTTCTTCAGGGCTGCAAATTCCCAGTCCGAGTCATCAAATCCAGGAGCATTCCAGCCGGGCTGTTCCAGACGGGCATCGTAATACTCTCCGTCATAGATCAGATCAATGATAATCGGACTTTTTGATGCCTTCCAGCTTGTATCACTCATGATAACCTGTTCTGTTCCATCCGAATATGTGATATAGATCTGCCCTAAAAATCGGGGCGTTCCGTAAGACTCTGTCCAGTTGATCGGCGCGTTGTAAAAACCATTCCCCACAACGGTGCCGATTACATTTTCCCCACTCCTGAGCAAATCCTTGATATCATAACCCAGGTACATGACCCTGTATTCCTTGAAATTGTCTGCTACGGGAATCCCGGCATTTTCCAGACCGGGGCGTTTGCCATAATTGGTCTGGTTCGGCACCAGAACATCCTCACTGACTTTTTCTCCGTTTACATACAATTCAAAATAACCAAGTCCTACAACATAGGCGCGTGCGGATGTGATGTCTTTTTCGACGACAAAACTTTTCCGCAGTATGGGCGCGGGCGGAGGCCACTCTCTTTGTGGTGGATCTTCCCCTTCGGTTTGAGGTCGAAATCTTCTTGGTGGATCCGGCAAGGGATCCTCACCCTGCCAGGGAGCACCGATCCATTCTGCCTCCCATTCGGCAGGATCGAGCAGGCCCATGCTCCAGAAAGCGGGCTGACTCCATCCCGAGACCTCTCCGTCACGGTCCCAGGTTCGCACACGCCACCAGCAGTCCTGCCTGGAAACCAGTGTTTTGCCATCATATCTTACCCGAATGGACTGATCGGAATCAACTTTTCCAGTATCCCAAAGATCGGCTTCTCCATTCTGCAGTTTTTCCTTTGAGATGGCCACCTGGATCTGGTAAGCGGTCTGCACCTGCCCCCTGTCCCCTCCCCTGGCCACATTGACCCACGAAAGCCTGGGATTGGCTATATCGATCACCTGCGGGTCTGTCAAATACTCGCAGGTCAATCGTTCGGGAGCAATTCCCGTGGACTGACATCCACTTTGTCCAAACTGCAGGACAAGCAGTAACATCATCGACAGCAATAATGTCATTCTTTTTAAATGGATCATGTCTATCTCCTCATTCTTAATGGTTAGTGGTTAATGGTCAATTACTCATTTCTCCAGGCGGGGGCATTTTCAATTCTCCCGGTATCTGTATGCCATTATCCAGATATATTTCCTACCTGGCGACTGCCGCCCTGTCTCCCAGTATATCTGCATAAGGCCTGATAGAATATTGAAAGGTGGCTTCTGTTGTCTTCACCAGATATTGATCCAGAGGACCGGGCCCGCAGCTACCATTACCCAGACCACCGACGGCCTGATCTATGGTAAGAACCGTTTCCTTCCTTTTTGTCAGTTCATACGGATGATTGGCCGCATCGAGATCCAATGGGGTATAATGCAGGGCGCTGAAATTCATGAGGTCAGGTGCTGACACAAGCATGCCGTATCCGCTATGGTTGGTAATGGTGAACCACCGGACATCTGTCCTGTTGCCGCAATCCTGCGGCCGGACATAGGGCACGAACATATCATCCACTGTCGTTGCATACCGACCTATAAAAGCAGCTCTTTTCCGGTCAACATAATTTTCGAAAGGACCTGCGCCGAAATACTCAATGTTTTCGAATCCTTCATTCAGGCTGAGAATAAACCCTAATTTCGGCAGATTAATCTCAGCTTCGTCCGGAAGGAAGGTCGTATTGACATCGATCCTCCCGTTCCCATAAACGGTATAGGTTGAACTGGCGGCAATGGCATACCCCGATGGCTCTGTTGACCTGATTTTTGTCTTTATTTCGATCGTTTTGTTATTCAACTGGTTGACCTCAAACCCGGTTACTTCTGTTGTCAGGTTCCATAATTGTAACTGGTTTGAGCCTCCACCTCTCGACCTGGATTCGTTGTCAACAGGCGCCCTGTAAAGATTGACAACAGGCCCGCCAATGCGGGTATACTGGATCTGTACCTGTGGCTGCTGGACCACTTCCGGTCTTCCTTGCTGAGGGGTTCCGGGTCCTTCGGGCTGTGGGGTATCAGGCCTTCTGATAACCCTCATACGCGTGATTTCATACTCGGATTCAAAAATCTTGTTACCGAAATATTCCAGGCTGGTCATCGTACCTACCGTTTTGCCAAATTTTATTTTGAACTCCTTCCCTGTAATCATGATATCCTCTTCACCTTCTTCCATAGTCAGAGACGGGATTTCATCCGGGTCAAGGGGAGCAACCGCGGGAACATCCATCGGAACTTTCATCTGTTCGGACGCGACTATATGTCCTCTTTTCGCCCAGAGCTCGTCAGTTTTCAGCTCAAAAAATAGGTTAAGAAAATATTCAGCGCCTGGAGAGGGAGAGATCTTGTCAAGTGGGATTGCTATTTGCCGTGAGATCCCGGGAGCGATATCAAGAGATCCCAGGTTCCCGGCCTGTATGATTTTTCCGTCACATTCCAGAACCCAGGATGCTTCATACTGCTCAAGGTTGATAAACAGGTTTTTATTGGTTATAGAGACACGCCCATTCAATAGGTCAACCGGCGTGACGGATACATTCTGATAGACCTTTTTCACCTCCTCCATTTTCGGTGTGATCTGCCTGTCAGGTGTGGTGAGCCCGTTGATGCAGAAATTACCCGAGTTGGGCTGATCCCCGAAATCGCCGCCATATGCAAAGAAATATTCATCTTCATTTCCGGGAACGGGTTTGGCCAGTCCCTGGTCAACCCAATCCCAGATACAACCGCCTATAATTCTGGGATATTTCTCAATGATTTCCCAGTATTCCGGCAGGTTCCCTACGGCATTGCCCATCGCATGTGCATATTCACACACAATGAATGGCTTGGGACTGTCACTCTGGCCCTGCATTTCAAGCCTTGACAAATCAGGGTACATGGTTGATTCAATATCCGCACACTCGTTGTATCCCTGGTAATGCACCGGCCGCTCGGTATCCCTCGCTTTAACGGCTTCGGTGCAGGCATCGAAATTCACACCACCGCCGGCTTCATTGCCGTGTGACCAGATGATGACTGAAGGATGATTTTTATCACGCTCAACCATTCTGACGACTCGGTCAACATGGGCTTTCTGCCAGCGAACGTCTCTTGCAAGTGTTGAACCCATCCCGTGCGCTTCTACATTGGCCTCATCAATGACATAAATACCATAGATGTCACAAAGTTTTATGAAATCCGGGTGGTTCAGATAGTGACTGGTCCGTACGGTATTGATATTGAACTGCTTGAAAAGTTCAACATCCCGCATCATGACCTCAAGGCTCACAGTCCTTCCCGTGAAGGGATCATGTTCATGGCGGTTGACGCCCTTTAACGTGATGCTTTTGCCATTGATCCAGAGCTGCTGATCTCTGATTTCAATCTTCCTGAAACCAAAGGGAGTGGAAACGACCTCGGTAATATTTCCCGATTCATTTTTCAGAACGAAAATGACCTGATAGAGATCGGGTATCTCTGCCGACCATAACCGGGGCCGTTCAACAGTCACAGAACGGTTGATTTCCAATCCATCTCCTGAAGAGACCTGATTGACAAGGATTGAGACGATCGGATGATCTGCATTGGGAACCTCTCCAAATGGGGTCAGGAAAACATCACAGGTATGGGAACCTCTTCCTCCTGCATTTCGGAATTTGAGGTTGATATCCAGATCAGCCGAAGTGAGATCATCATTGAATGTGGTTTTCAGGGAAAAATCCCAGAGATGGATTTTGGGCACGGCATAAAGGAAGACACCGCGGTAAATCCCGCTGAGTCTCCAGAAGTCCTGATCTTCGAGGTAACTGCCGTCGCTCCATCGGTATACTTCCACCGATATCGTGTTCCTTCCCCGCTGCACATAGCCGGTGATGTTGAATTCGGCGGGAGCCATACTTCCCTGGCTGTAGCCTACTTTCTCTCCGTTGATCCAGACATAGAAAGCGCTCATCACGCCTTCAAAATGAAGAATCACTTCCTTCCCCACCCAGTCGTCCGGAAGATTAAATTCACGCCGATAGGAACCCACGGGATTGGGCTCCTTATTCTGTGTATAGTTATCAGGAGGATTGCCCAGAATGATGGGGGGATTTGTTTCGAAAGGATAGGTCACGTTGGTATAGATGGGGGTTCCATAACCCTCCATTTCCCAGCAGGAAGGCACAGGAATCTCATCCCAGGTCCTGACATCAAAATCGTTCCTGTAGAAATCGACGGGCCTCAGATTGGGGTGTTTGACCCAGTTGAACTTCCAGATACCGTTCAGATCGAGGTATAAAGGCGAATTGACCTTCACATCGGCCACAGCCTGATTGATGGTCGTATAAGGCACATAATGACTGTGCGGATTCTCTTTGTTGATCCCGATGATCTGTTCGTTTTCCCAGTCGTTCTGAGCGAAAATCGAAATAAAAAAGAACAAACAAAAAATCAAGTGAAGAATCGATTTCATGATTGTCTCCCCATTATGGATAAAATTCCTTTTTTACTAATCGTATGAGAACTCCAACTATATTGTTTTCATTCTTTGATTTCTGTCAAAACACACGCCGGCCCCCGCAAATTCAAAGGAACCCGTTCATATATTGCTCTGATATTGCCGCCAGCCATCCATCTAACCACCACCAAAGCCACCTCGCTGATCTCCTCCACTACCCGTTTGCGAATTATCCGGTCGTTCTCCCACATACAAGCTGGTAGAATGTCCGATGCGGTCTAAAGCATTAGCATAACTCAAACCGATTTCGTCTTTTCTTACTCCACTTGCAGCATCAGCATCATAAACCAGATAGAAAAGGTCATAATCGGCTATCTTTGGATTTGTTTCCTGAAATGCAATAGTATAAGTGTACAGGTCAGCTGAACTGTCATAGGTGCTCTCATAAGTGAGTTTTTCACCTTTTGTATCAATAACATCTGCTATGGGAATGGCACTGGTAACCATGAAAGTCGCAGCAGAAAGGCCGTTGTTTCCATCGATCTCGATGGGGATTGCAAGCGAACCTGTATTATCATTCGATGTACCCTCGCCAACAATCACTAAAGGATACCAACCGATATCTGTATAGCCATGTTCTTCTGGAGTAACAGAGTCAAAGTCATAGCCGCCTGCTTCGAGATTTGCGATGGCTGCTTCAACATCTTCTATATAACCATTGGATATACCCCAGGCAGAAAAAATGTGACGCGTGTTCGCACGAACGGAGTGCAGAAGGATGTTGGCATAGTCGCCGCCCCGTTTATAATAATTGATAACATCTTGGACGTATTCCCTCATCCAGTTCATGGTTTCTTCGAGAGAGTCATGACCAGAAATCAGGCAGGTCACCCAGCTGAAATAACCGCCACCAGGATCACGGATTGCACCAAGATCAGAAACAATATATCCCCTATAGCCCCATTCATCGCGCAGCAGAGCGGTGTTCAAAGCATAGCTGCAACCCACCCATCTGTAACCGATACTATTGAAAGCACCCATAATGCCCATAGCGCCACCGAGTTTAAAACAGTTTTCCCAGGCTTCTCCAACCGTTTCCCGGACTGCCTGCTCACTTAAATAGGTGTGAACGGCGCGACGATTCATTTCCTGATTATTCAGCATAAAGTGTTTGACACCCGCGCACAAACCACCGGGATTCTGCATGCCGTAACACAATTGAGAAATCATGTTGCCGCCGAGATAAACGTCTTCAGACATGTATTCAAAATTCCTTCCGCAAGATTGGTTGCGATGTAGGTTCAGGCCCGGGGCATACAGCGCAGAGTGTCCGAACAAGTATGCTTCGTAGCCCTGTGCATGGCCCATCGCGTAAGCCATATCCGTATTCCATGTTGCGCACATGCAGGTACCGCTCGGGAAACCGGTGGCTATGTAACTTGTATCGCGTCTCGGGCTTTGCCCCCCAAAGCCACCCACACGCTGTGGCGGCCCAACCTGAGCTGCGCCATCACGTCCCCAACTCCAATAGACACCAACCTGCTCAAGTGCGGGGAATTGGAAACCACAACCGTCATTCACATGCAGCATCTCGTAAAAAGAAAGTTGATCGAGAAACTTGTCCCAGCACGCATCCTCATCCATGCCGCTCTTGATATCTGCAAACATTTCCTGAATGGTGTAATGATCAATGTTGCCGTCTTCGTCGCGGTAAACAACACCCTGTGGAACCTCTTGAATCAGTTCTTCATATTTTTCTTCACCGACAACTTCCTTCAGATCATCCAGACCATCTGCCCAGTATGTCAGGTCTGAATAAGTGTCATAATTGTCGTTATAATGAATCGCTGAAGTAAAATAATCATCTGCATCAGGGGATTGCGGATAAGTGCCCTCCTTGACAGTGGGGACGCCATTGACATCGTAACGTGCCATATAAACACCATTCACCTCTTTTTCTCCAATACAATCTTCAAAGAGATTTTTATATTTCGTACCGGTAACTTCGTCAGAAGTGTAACGAATTGCAAACATGCTTTTGCCGTTGTATTCAATCGGATCGTACTGGATGCAGTTTGGATCAACCTCTGGGTTCCGAAAATCGCCCTGGCCTAGATACATATCGCTTTCCTCCTCAGAAGCAATGCTCAGGGTTATGATCATGTCGCTGGCAGCATCGAAGAGCCCCCTTGCATTTTTTGAGTCGGTAGCGATCTCAATGACACACCGGCCCCCTTCGAGCACGTAGCACTCGGAAACGATTGAATAAGAGGCCATGTCTCTGACGTTCAGGACCAGCTTCACGGTTTCACTTTCACCCACATCCAGCAGTGATGTTTTTTCGAAAGCACCCAGATTGATCAGGGATTTTTCTACTGCATAAACACCATCATTGTAGAAAGGCTGGGAATAGTAAAGCTCGACAATGTCTTTGCCTGCATACGGCCCATTGTTGGTGACTTTGACACTGACTTCGACGGTGTTCTCACCAGTGCCGTTGGTGCCCAGTTTATAATCGACGATCTCCCAGTCAAAGTCGGAATAGCTCAGTCCATGACCAAAGCCATACAGAACCTCTTCGGGAGCAAAGGTCTCATAATATTGATAACCCACATAAATACCTTCCTCGTAAGTAACATATGTATAACCGGAGCCGTCATCATAAGTGTAGTTACCAAAGTTTTCATAAGTAGGATTCGTGCTGAGATCCTTCACAATAACGTCAATCAGTCTGCCGGACGGATTGACGTCGCCCTTCAGAACTTCAGCAACGGCTGTCATACCTACTTCACCAGGAGACCAGATCACCATTGCAGAATGACACTCACCAATCTGGTAAGTATGCGGTTCATCATAAGTAATAACAGTCCTTGGAGTAGTATCTTCGCTGACATCTCTCCTGCCACCGAACCCTCTTCGTACACTACCACCATAACTATAAGAACCATAAGAGATGACTTGATCTTCCCCGACTCCATCGAGCCAGCTCATGTTCATCAAATTGCAGGTATTGAAGATGACAATAACATTATCATAATTTGCCGTAACATACTCAAGCAGTGCGGCCTCGGCTTCAACGATCGTCAGATCGCTGATTCCAATATCCCCCCCTTCACTGCCGGCGCGGTGAAGGAAAACGATGGCAGCATCGGAATAGGCTTCAGCGCGCTCCAGAATGGTTTCATCCATCCTGGCAATACGCAGGCTTCCATCTGCATTGTAGAGATCGGTCGTGAGGTTCCATTCAGCATTCAGTGCACCTGCACTGGTAAGGTCCCAGATGGCAGCACCTTCATCACCAACAATGCCGCCGGCATAAGGAGTCTCGTTTCTATATTGCTCATACCAATCCGAATATGCCTGGTACAACTCCTGGTTATACGCAATGCCGGCCCGCTCAAGTGCTTCATAGAATCCGATGCACGGGAGGGAGATATTCGCACCGCCGCCGCCTGCGAATTCCGGATCGAGAGAAGAGGTGCCAAATACATTCACCTTGATCACACCGCCATCTGCCTTCAGAGGCAAAGACCCGTTATCGTTTTTTAAAAGGACGATCCCTTCTCCAGCAACATGGACTGCCGTGGCAAGGCTGTTGGCCTTGATTTCACTGCTGGTCAAAGTGATATCAGATTCTGACCATGTGAGTTTGCGGTTGGTTATGGCTTCATTTGATTTAAAGCAGGAATAAAAATGGGTTGCCAAAACAACCATTATTGGCAATAACAAAACAGAGTATTTCTTTTTCACAATCATCCCTTCTCCGTGTTTTGTATTTCTCACTATTGAAATCCGACTATTCGGGCACTGTATCATGATAGCCAGCTTCCTGCTGTTCCTCAACCCATGTGATCACCGCGCCACGCCAGAGTTATTCTTTTCTTCGTCACGCTTATTCTCCGTTTATCTCATTCACATCCAAGCCCTTTTCACACAATCTACCCGTCTCACAATTGATTAATCCAGACACGGGACTATCAGCCACGCAATGAATCGTATAGCACCGTTTAGATTTATTCAGGTGGTTCTCCTACAATCGGAGGAACATCATACTTTGCCGTGCGGTCGTCTTTGATCACGCCCGACCAATCCAGACCGAATGCAAAGTCATAGGTGTTGCCGTCGCTGTCAACATGACATTCCATGTCTCGCGGAACATCTTCGAATTGCGCCTCTACGGTTTCCATATTCGCAGGCATTTGAAGTGGCAGCAGCCCGGACGGTTCTACCTGACCAGAAATAATATCAAGGAATGCTTTGTCAGGCAGATGGGATGACCGACCACCACCGAATCCCACAACGATCGCATCGACCTCGCTCTCGAATTCCGCGAACACCATTGGATTTGATACGTCCAGCGCAACAATGACCCTGTCTGCCGCAGATGCGGTATTCAGTACGAAATCCAGATCACTTTCATTCGTGACGATTGCGGTCTCGCCGAAATAGGATCGATTCTCCTTTTCCAGTGTCTTCACCTCGCCATCAGCATCATAAAACAATTCCTCTATCACCTCGATCATATCTCCGCCGATAGACTCCCTGCGCACGAATTCTGAATTTGCCGTGTAGGGACGATATTGCAGTGAAATCG
The DNA here is from genome assembly GCA_016931965.1 of bacterium. Taxonomy (GTDB): domain Bacteria; phylum Zhuqueibacterota; class QNDG01; order QNDG01; family DSAB01; genus JAFGDT01. The sequence goes on from JAFGDT010000013.1 coordinate 21,607, forward strand.
GCCGATATGTATATTTCTCGCCCTCACTTGTAATGCCTCCGTATCCCATGTATGTTGGATTCCCGTTTTGAGGACTGGTTATCCTGACAAGAGCGAAATCACACCTAGCTATTTCAGCTGCAGATGCACGTATGATGTCATTTGGCGATAGTGTGGGATTGCCCTCGTCATCCGCCGGGCCTGTAAGTGTCCCGGCCAGAGCGTCGGTGATGACATTGAAATATGCTCCGGCTGTTTCAAGATTGAATGCCGGATTGGCAGATGCAGGCCTAGCTCCCCGCCCGGCAGTCGCCGCTGAATACACCATAGGGATATACACGGCCGGTTTTCCTGCTCCTGCCGATACCCGGTGAATAATGGAGCCACTGTTTTTCAGCATTACGATAGATTTGAGTATTGCCTGGTAGCCCCGGGCGTTGTGCTCTTCATTATTTGGAACCGTCTCGGCTATTTCGAGGCTGAGATATGGATTGTCGACAATGCCGATATTGAAGTGGGTTCTCAGCATCCTCTCAGTCGACTTTTTCATGATCTCATTCATTCCTGCTTCGCCGAGCTTTGCGACCCCGAGTTCATAGGCCTCCATCGCCAGGTTCACACTCTCCTGGGGATTTCGGCCCTCGCCGCCGTACGCATCACATCCAGCTTCCAGAATCGCCAACATGCATTCAGCCGGAGTCAAATCTTCCACTCCGTAATTCTTGCCTGTGATGATCCCAAAGTCCGTCAGGATATAGCCGTCCCAGCCATACATTCCTCTCAACACGTTGTTGATTTTGTATTTGCTGTAGCTTGTGGCGACACGCTCTCCGCCAACTGGCCTGCCATTCGCTTCAATACCTACGGAGAAGTTCGTCATGGCAGCCGTTACCGTTTCAGTCTTGCCCGGTAAACCCATACAGGCGACAAACGGGAGGACATGAGTCCAGAACTGACCGCCCGGGAATACGTTGTATGCCCCGTCACGCGTATGCGACTCGCGTCCGGCTTCGCCGGCGCCGTCTCCGGGGAAGTGCTTCATCTGGTTGTTTACACTGTGTTCGCCCCAGCCCAGATCATTTCCGTCTTCATCGTAGGTAGACTGCCATCCGTTAATGACGGCTCTGGCCATATCCATTGACAGGGCAGGGTCTTCGCCGAACGTACCGGGGATACGCCTCCATCTTGGTTCTGTAGCCAGGTCCATTTGTGTCGCGACCTGCATCGAGATTCCCATGGCGCGCCACTCTTCTGACATCAGTCTTCCGTATTCGGCTCCGACTTCAGGATCAAACGTGGCCGCCATGGCAACATTGCTTGGCCATTCGGATACGTCTCCTGATCTTGGGTCAGCTATCCAAACCGCGGGAATACAGACAATATTGTCAAGGCCTTCGATGTATTCCTGCACCATATTGTTCCATGAAGCCTTTACTCTCCCGGACGCAGTCGCCCCGGGTGCCCGCGACTGTCTGTAACCCATGTCCAGGGCATTCATCATGTCTTCATCCAATGCATAGGCGTTGACACCCCCAATACCGAATGGATTCATCTTCATGCCCATCATCTGCTCAATCGGTATTTCTTCAACGATGCTTGCCGCCCTTGTTTCAAAGTCAACGCGCCAGTCTTCAAATTGATCCAGTAGATTGTTCCTGTTGAGATCCTTGAACGCGTATCCGTCTACCTGAATTAGCTGAAGTCTGGAATTCTTTGAATATCCGAGTGTAGCCCCGTCTTCATTTGTTACCATAGTCCAACCGTCTGGAGTCAGTGATTCCTCCCACCTGACTTTGCCGGATCCAGGACGGTCGGGTTCTCTAGGATAATCCTGGGCTATACCGGTGGTAAAAGATAAAGTGGCAACACCTGCCAGTAATACCAAGTTACACAAGATCTTTTTTGATGAAGTAATCATGGATCACTCCTCCTTTAAAAAGCTGCCTTCTAAAGGATATCTGTTACCTGTTACCGAACCGTAAATAAAATATCCCTGTTGCAGTACTCTTTGAACCTTACGGCTTAATAACCTTCATTTATCTGAGCCGGCCCGGTTATCGTCCTTCCCTTCCATTGCATTACAGTTCCTGGCGGAACAATTATCGCCACGTTTTCTTGATTGGCGTCCACTGTAATCGGCCCATATTTTGTCGGTACTGAGGCGCTGGCCCATTCAAGGTACCCCAGGTTAACGTCCAGTGAGAAGCGTTTCCATCCATCCTCCAATGGCCTTAAGCCAAAGATCTCGGAAGGCAGAAAATAGGCGGGTCCGGCACTCCAGGCATGGGCCAGGCTCTTACCATACGGCCGCCTGTAAAAAGAATACTGTGCTGCACCTTCCTCATTGGCATCGTATGCCTCCCAAAATGTGGTAGCGCCTTCATCCAGCATGGCACCCCAGTACTCTGTTACCTGATTCAGCATATACTCCACATTTCCCATGCGACTCACTGCCATATTTTCGAAACCTGCCATATAGGGGGTTCCGACAGGGAGAATATTGTCATCTTGAAGTAGATTCAATATCCCATCATACTGTTCGGGTGACGCCAATCCTGAAACCACAGCCATAAAATTGGGATGTCGTGTCGGTTCGCTGACCGGGTCCAGTCCCGATCGCCATACCTGCTGCTCGTCATCCCAGGCTACACTGATCAGGTTCGTCTTTAATTCTTCAGATTTTTCAGTGAGCAACGCCACGGTTTGATCATCACCCACCCGTTTTGCCAGGTTTATTCCGCTTTGCTGTGCCCACCACCAATACACCTGGACGGCAGTCCATTTTTCCTGATTCACCCAGTCAATAAACGTCCGCCCGTCTATGTTCAGAAAACCATTCTCATCCGTTCTGGCTAATAAGAGATGAATGGTTTCCTTGATCCTTCCCCACTCGTGTTCCAGGTGTTCGCTGTCTCCGAAATAGAGCTGGTATTTGTCCTGCGCAACGATCCAGGCCAGGGAATAGTCAATGATGCCGTTCACGTCGCTCTCTTCTATACCGTTGTTATTCAGTGCCACCAGGCTTCTCCGTACCAGTTCGGGTTCATGAAAGGTATAGGCATTTACAAACAGGCTCATGGTCAAGTCACCCGACCATGGCAATCGGTCGCGTTTGATGCCGTCAAGAAGAAAATCATGCATGTTGACTCGAAGCGTGTAACCACTGTTCATCCAGATGCGCGTCAGTGTTGAATCCGAACACGCAAATGCTCCTTTGTATGAAGTGGGATAAAACAGCGCTTCGGCGGATACCGCCTCCGCCGGGATTTCCTGGGTACCTTCAATATACAGGTAGCGGAAAGCCAGCGTGTTTCTCGAACGCCATATATTCTCTCCAACTCCCTTCATAGCCAATGATTGCTCCAATCGCGTATTCTCCACATCCAGGGCTTCGGTCTCAGACTCCCCCACACGGATGATGGGTTCATCCTCACTCCTGATTATCACGAAGGCAAGCAGCTCCCGGCCGAAATCATACAATCCTTCTTCAGAAGTCACCGGCCGGAGCGTGACCGTGGGATTATCCAGCAAATGCGGAGGTATCCCGGACACCGTTTGCGGGAAGTGAAAGGCGGGTTCCCACAAGCCGTTTCCTCCTCTCCATTGCCAATTTCTACTCAAAGTGGAGAACCTCTGATCTTCGATAAGAAGTGCCGGGGGATCTGTAGCGGATACCAGGTCGAACTGGATTTCATTGATGTCTTCAGTATCTCCGGTTGAGACCGTTAAGAGGGATTCAGCTTCATCAAAGCTGCTAACCTCTACACCATTCAACAAGACTTTTCCCCACCCAACCACCCGAAATGCAATGGACTGAAAACTGACCGGTTCTTCAACGTACAAACGATATGAAACACTGTCGTAGGGTGTATGGTAAACACCCGGATAGCCGACATTTAATCCGGCAGAATCCTTCCTTGCCATCAGGAGTTTGAGCCGCCAGGATTCCAGCTCACCCGCTCCGTATATCCAGGTTGCGCCGCCGTCGGCAATATTCGCAGGTGGATTGCTCGATTGGACGCTGTACAGAGGATCAATAATCGCGAAGGCCGATCTTGCATGGGCCGGAGATTGCGCAAGAGATTGAGCACAAGATAGGGTTGATCCGATAGAGCATAGTTCCAGGAACATCATTGTTAGCACTGTATCTGTGAAACCTTTGAGAATAAGCTTCATGATCATTCAACCTCTTTGTGGCCATTTCTTATTTCTTGTTTGCTTATTTGTTTGTTCAGCATACCTAGTTGATGCTCTCTATATAAATCACATTTCATCTCAAATCCCGTTATTCTCACACCTTTACTTCCGTCAAAATCCGCACCGGTCCCAGCAAACCTGCAGGTACTGGTTCAGAACCCGCGCGGACACTGCTGCCCGCCACCCAGGTCTGACGTTCTTCCTCCGGCAGTTCGGCATCCCTGGCAAGCCGGTTGTGCCACGTGTTGGTCACTTCAATTTCGATTTGATTCACACCGGCCACAGCAACATCCGTGATATCCACTTTATAGGGTGGTTTCCAGGCCACACAGAGATCTTTGCCATTGATCTTGACCTCGGCCAGATTTTTCACATCGCCCAGGTCGAGAAGCAGTTTCCGGTCTCCTGCCAGCTGCTGTTCTGATAAAACAATCTCTTTGACATAAGTGGCCGTCCCTGAAAAATATTTAATATCTTCATCGTTCTGATCGGCCCACGAACCGGGATTCAGCTTGACCTGTTTGGTTACACCGGTAAGCAATGGGAACGTCACATCCCATTGGCCCTCAATAACAACCGGAGCGGGAACCGAACCGGCTCTGACTGTCATCGTCTGTCCCGACCGAGTTCTCAAATTCCACTCTCCGTTTTCCGCGGCCCATCTTTCCAGACCGGAATCGGTGACCCTCAGCTTCAATTTGACGCCGCCGATTCTCTGTCCGCCTGTGACTTCAACCACCTGATTAACATCGACGGATGATCTGCGAAACAGGACAAATACCGAACCGGCAGGATCAAATTCCATGGGTATGATTGTACGGCCATTCTCTTCTCTCCAGACCGATGCATCTTCAATCAGTCCCGTATCCGGATGCCAAAGCTCGGGTATCTTTCCCGACTGACGGATGTTGACTTCCGCGGAGATCGCCATCTGTTCCTGATTGGAAAGGAAATAGAAATCATCATCCTTGTTTGAACGATGGTTCCACATCAGCCCCCATCCCTTCCGATCTGCACCGTAAGCAGTTGCATTCACGCCTTCAGGTTGGCTGGCTGTGGCCTTGTATGGATTGCCCGTTAATGTTTCACGCTGGTTCAGGAAAAGAACATCCGGTTCAACACCGATTCTATCGAGCACCTCATCCAGGGGCATTCCCCAGAATATGCGGCCACTTCCGTAAATTTTTTCTGTGATGGTTTTTCCATCCATATTGGACCAAAGATCGTCAGCCACAGCCTGAACTTCAGCACGGGCCGCTTCCGACATTTCAAGACTCGGTGAGCCGGCCGGTTTCGGACCGACCACCTGTGCGCCGGCAGCCACCAACTCCCTGACTTTATTGGCCACCTGGGGTGTTATCAGGTTATCGGGATGCAGTACAAGCACCCTGTATTTTACTCCACTCGGCAATGCGATCATCCCGTCCTTAACAGTAGCAAGATGAAGAAGGGCATCCTGATTGATGGAATCATAATCATACCCTTCTGGCAATGGCGGATCGGTGACAAAAAAAGTCCCGTAAGTGGGCGGTATGAGTGCACGGCATGGCACTTCTTCTCCGATGAAATACAGTGCATCGCATATGGTGATGCCCGACTGAAGCAAAACCTGTGATCTTCTCATATAATCAATCCATGCTCTGCCCGGTTTGATCCAAGTGGTGTGTTCATTGAAATAAAGACCCGCAGCACCGGTCATACCCGGAACACGGCCCGGATAGGGTTGTGCCACCCAAAGATGGATCATCATGCGGTTGATACCGTCCACAAAGTGCATATCTCCCATGGCTTTCAAATCATAGGGGTGTTCTTTCCAATCTCCTCCTCCTGTAAATGCTTCTGCAATAACAATCTGCTTGCCGTAGATATGAGCGCCGGATGCAGCATCCCGGATATCACACGGCTTCCAGCAGCCCCATCTGTCGCACCAGAATTCACTGGAGGTAGCATCGACATGTTTATGAACCAGTATCCCGTCGGACATCATGGTGGGACAAACCGCTTCTGTATTAACGATTGAGCCTTTTGCGTGTGCAAGCCGGTTGATTTCGCCGTAGAAATGATCGCTGATCAGATCTGCGATTGTCCGGCGTACATCAAACAGAAATCCCTCGGTCACATCCGCACTCTCGACGGGTATGCCGGCCATGAGGGGCAGGTATTTCCCCACATCGTATCCCCTGCGGGCCTTGAATTCATCCCTGAAAACAGGCGACCAGTTCTGTGAACCGCATTCCCAGCTGTCGATATTCAACATCTTCACCACATGGGCAGACAACCGGGGACCGATATGTTCGAGTATCCTTCCATACCATCCTTCGAAAGCAATCCGTGCACCTTCCCTGCTGAACTTGTCCGGTTCAAGCCCCTGCCCGATGCCTGAACCGTTTGTCCGGGCCATCGTCGTATATCCGAAACGCATAATTTTCCATTGACTGCCGGCAGGAGGCTGCCAGTTGATCGAACCATCTTCTTCCATCAAATTTGTCAGATCGACTATTGAATCCATGGGAACACAGGCTTCGGCATCCATTTCTTCGTTGGTAATCCTGCGGCTGCGTCCCCACACCAGCGCTGTCTTGCCCTCCCAGTGATGCACAACTGCAGTACTGGATAAACCGACTGCTATTATAGTTAAAGGATCAATCATTTCCGCCAGGTTTACAAAACCGGATGGTATTGCTTCCACAGACGCACCAAACCCTCCTCCTCGGGGTTGATACGATTGCCCCGACATGCTTTCGTCATAGTTTATAGGGGGGCTGGAATGATGGACCAATCTAAAATATCGCGCAGTGGTTTGGGGCACTGTATGGGTTAACTCAGAAATCCGTGTTTGCCAGCCACCCATCATGGCTTCGAGGTTTCCCACTTTTTTGAACTCAATCCCGTCATCGCTTGATTGGATTTCCATCATGTGCGCGGGGCGTCCGCTTGATTTCATCGTGATCGACCTGAGTGTAAAAGGCCGATCAAATTCAAACTGAATGTATCCTACCTGCTCTGTATTTAAAACACTTTCCGTATTATTCAGGTCAACCAGCTTCTGCAAGTCTGAAACAGGCAGATTGGTCGTTACTTTTGCATTTCGTGTGATATGGGTTTCTCCCCAGTCATCCGGAACGGGAAAGGCCAGCACATCCAGGTCCCTGTAATAATTGTTCCAGCTTTCTGGAACAGTTTCCCCACCTCTTCCCCTCTGTTCGGATGCACCCGGCCGCTGCGGTCTGGCCAGCTTACCCCTGAAACGCTTGCCTCCCTCAACGGTCTGTTCGCTCCACACGATTTGCTGCTGGGATAATTCGGGCGGAATCCATGAACCACCCGCGGTCGCCCATCCGGCACTGATCTGAATGGCAAGGTGAAGACCAAGCCGGCCGGCCTCTGTAACCGCATGGGTAATCAGATCAAACCATTCGGGTGTCAGAGGTGCGGCGGGGTTTTCGATAAAGGTACTGCCTCCAAAACCCTGCCCTGGAGGAAAACTGAAGAGAGTGGCTCCAGCAATGCCGGCTGCAGCCATGCCTTCCAGATTGCTTGTGACGCCTTCCTTGGTCTGGTTGCAACTGGTCCAGTGCCAGACCACCCAGGGGCCATCAGAACGAAGCGGATTGATAAAACTGTTTTCCAAAACCGATTGACTGGTTTGCCCAATTGCTCTGATGATCGTCGGCGGCGTAATCAGCGCAATGACACTTGTCCCTCCAACGGTTTTGATAAATGTACGCCTTTTCATCAAAAGTTCCTCTTTTTAATTATCATTCAATTTTATTGCTTTTAATGATTTGATCACTAAGGATTTGTATTAACGAAAAACGATAACGCTTAAGAATTGGTCGGTTCAACAAAACGATAAGATTTCTTATATTACTAATATACATACAATTATAATAAATAAAGAAAATAACGAAATGCATTAAGAAATATTATAATATTTTTATATCATCTTGTCAAGTATTTTTTATTCCTTTATCAGGATATCACATCGTTATATCATACCGATCCACAGCCGAACCAAATTCACTCCTCTGGACAAAATCTCGAACATTGGAGAGCCGGCCGTTTTCGGCTACACCGTACTTGACCATACTTTCCAAACTCTCATAAACATTTTTTGAATATTCCATGGATATGCCTCTCATTGACAAACCCTTTTAACCTCTATTTCAATTGGAAAGATAATTCATTTTTAAATGTTTAAACAGTATACAATATTTTTTAAAAAAATGCCACCTTTAATGCAATGTCGGACATTCAAAAATGATAAAAATCGAGATGATCGACTGACAATCAATTATATAATAATGGGATATAAAAAAATAATGATGCATTCATGCATTATTGAAATTATCAATATATTTATATTCAATTCCAAATCTCCCCCCAATAACAACATCTACCCAAAAGGCATCATTATAAATGACTTTTTTCAGTTGGGCAATAAGGAGAGATCTGACGGCGGATATTAAAATCAATATTCAATAAACGATATATGCGATCCATGTCCCATATGGATTGCCATTGTGATATCTTCCGATCAGAACCCTATTCAATCAGGAATTTTTTTATTTTCTTGAGGTTTGATGAATAGAATCGACGTTTTTACGAAAATGGCTATCCGACAGATGATCTTTATCCACAACCAGCTCATGAAATTCTGTTAGAAACTCCAAGGGTGTTTTGTGGGTAAATGCTTTGAAGATACGGTTAAAATAGGAAGGCTGATGAAAACCGCAATCATATCCAATCTGAGCGATGTTCGACTTGCCTTCGATTAACAATTTACAGGCATGATTGATTCTGATTTCATTGACATAGGTTGAAAATGTTTTTCCTGTTACGGATTTAAAGTAACGGCAAAATCCGGTCCGACTCATATGGGCTACCGAAGCGATTTTCTCCAGAGAAATGGAATTGTGCAGATTTTCCAGAATATGTTGGTGAACATTTTGTATCCGCTCATTGGAATTTAAAATGCCCAAATGTTTCACATACGATTCACTGATAATGGTATTCAAATCATCGGATTTGGAGAGGATATCCAGTATTTCCACTATGGCAAGGATCCTTTGTACATCTCCCATATCCGGCAACTGCCATAGTTTCTTCTCAATGATTTTTTTAGTGGGCCCATTGATCCTGATCACCCTTTCAGCCTTGATCAAAAATTTTTGAATAACAAACATTTCTGGAAATTCGGATAGAAATTTATCGAAAGCTTCCTTTCGAAAATAAACAATAACAGAACTGTGCTCTTCGGGTGAATCACGGTGATATGTATCGATATCTTTAAATGCATGCGGGAGATTGGGAGGAATCAAAAATATCTGACTGCCCTTATAGGATATGATGTCATTCCCCACGATAAAAATATTGGTTTCCCTGTTACTCAACATCAATTGATATTCAGGATGATAATGCCACGGAATGTTTCTGTCAGCATGATCATCTAGATTCGCAGATGACATACACTGCGGATGATCGGCCAATCCCTCCACATATAAAGCTTTCTTTTGTGAGTTTATATTCATTGCACAAAATTAACAAAAAATAATGATCTTGTCAAGTAAAAGTTAATAAAGGATAATAATATGTTAACATATTGATATAAATAAACAATTTGCTTGATATTTCTGGTATGAGCAATATGTAAATCGGGTATTTATAAAAAACAGACCTGTCTTGTATTGTTTTGGATAAATGTATTTTTTTATAATTGATCTATGTAATATATTTGGAACGAATTTTAAGACACCATGCATCAGATATATTCCCATCAAATCGCAATTTGATTACTCAAAATTCAAGTCCTTCCAGAAACATTTTCTTTTCAGATCCGGGTTGTAGATTTAACCCAACCAGGCGCGTTCTCTACCTTCCAGATTGTAAACAGCATTGGACGCGTGAACCACATCATCCGCAATCTGAAAATCAAACATACCGACACAGACAAAATCAGCGCCGTTCTGGAAAACATAATCAAAGGCTACTCTCGGCTGAATCCTTCCAGCGGCCAAAACCTTGTAGGCAATCATCGGTTTTTTCACAGTTTTGAAGAACTCGGTCACCACCTCCGGATCGGCACAATAGGTCGTATCTTGTGCTATCGGTAAATTGAATGACCAGTAATCACTCGGATGGAATGTCTTCATATAAAAATTGTTGGGTATACCGGCTTCTTCAACGGCCATGACTGTCGCTGATTCATGCCCACCCACGCCGGCAAGAACACCATTATCCTGTATAAAGGTGATACATTTTTCAATCACATCAATTTGTCCATTGCTGACAAAACCATCCGCAACCTGTCCCTGTACAAAACATCCAACCGCTCCGTGGTCGATGGCCACTTTCATATTTTCAGTCGGATCCTCTGCAGAAGGATTGCATTGGGCAATCAGCTGCATCTTGCCCCCTTCTTTCTGATACTTATTGAGCACTTCAATCCAGCGCACATCACGAGCGTTGTTATTCAGTATACAGGTATTGATTCCGTTTTCCTCACTGATCCGCCATGTCTCAAAACACTTCTCTTCCGTAAAATAGTGATTCAACAGGGTTGAAACATAAATCAGATCTCCTGAATGGCCATAACCGCCAATGAGATTACCACCTGTAATCAATCGGCTGATGGACACATCACCGATCTTACCCATGGGTATCCCTTTCCCCACAGCATTTCCCTCCAGTTCTACAAATCCCCTACGAGACATACCCTGAAGAGGAGTCTGTGTCCCGGGTTGTGTTTGGGCAAGCAGGATTTGTTCTTCTAAACTCAAACCCAAAGTACCTGCAGCAGATGCTGCTAGAGATGTTTTTAAGAATCGGCGGCGATTCATATTCTTAGACATAATTAGCCTCCCTTGCTCAAGCTCAATTCAAAAGAATAAAATTATATTAACACCATGATAAAAGAAAGAATCCCTCAATCGATTTATTCAATATGCAATCTGGTGATACACCTCTTTTTCCCATTTATAAATATGTGATCGAGAACAACAACAATTGATCCTTATCATGATTGAGTAATAAATAGGTTGAAAAGAATTTACAGAAAGAGACCCATTGAGATTCTGTCAACACTTTTAAACACGTCCGTTGGCATATCCCAATTTGACAGCCAATTCGCATTGTACATAAAACCCAAACCGGCTACAATACCTTCCCCATCGCCATTGTACTTGTAACATTATTCATGACTTTTTAGCCTTGCCGGATCGTGGGGATTTGAATTCATAACCCGCTCGACCATTTGATTGTCTTATGCCCATGAATTCCAAACTCGTATGGTCTGTTCGACTTCAACAATCACTTTTTGTCAATTAAGAAACTACTTGAAACCATTCAAATAAACTTACAACAATTCCCAAAAGATTTCAAGACAAATATAAAGTTCTTTATGAAAAAAATGAAAGACAGATCCAGAAATCTTTTTGTTTATTTCCTATTACTTTTCTCTTGACTTTTAGTATTTATATTAATATCGTAATATATATTTTTCTTACTTTTATTTCAACCTTCTAAATGGATTAGCATCATAATCACTTTGAACAACGCACTCACATCAATCCGAACAGAATTTGTTTTCCGTTCAGAATGAATCTTTATCGAACAATCGTTGAAAGGAGGATTTTATGAGAAATTACAATTTATGTGGCATGATCATTTTGCTGATTGTTTTAACGAGCTTATGTTTGGTTAGAGCACAGGAGGAAGCCGAGAACCCACAACCACCGATCATATCGAGTCGGGATATTGTTATAAACTGTACACCAAACTGGACCGGTGAAAGAATGGAAGATGGCAGGCCCTATATTTCGGATGGACTGATTGAAAGAATGAAGAAAGTCTCCATCACGGCGGCCTGGTCCGGAATAATGCGACAATATCCGAATTGTCATACCGGTGCTGAAGAATGGGTTGTGATGCATCCGGATGAAGTGATTTGTGGGAGGATTCTGACCGCTCAATACATGCCTTTGCATCCCGATTACGACAGGGCAATTCAAGCACAGGGCAAAGCTGAAGGCCGAATCGGCGCCCCCAATTCGTGGCCTATCGACATGCTCAAGAAGGGCGATGTCTATGTAGCGGATGCGTTCGGCAAGGTGGTTGAAGGAACACTCATCGGTGATAATCTTGGTAATGCGATTTTTACCAATTCAGGAAACGGTGTTATTTTTAATGGAGGTGTGCGCGATCTGGAAGGCCTTGAAGAAATTGAAGGATTCAATGCATGGCACAAAGGGGCGGACCCGACCTGGCTTCAACAGGTGATGCTGACCGGTATTAATGTGCCGATACGCATCGGCAGAGCGGTTGCCTGTCCCGGCGATATCGTACTGGCCAAAAAAGAGGGCATCGTATTCATTCCAGCACACCTGGCCGAGCAGGTTGTAACCCAGGCTGAAGCCACGATGCTTCGTGATATGTTTGGACATCAGCGTCTGCGGGAACAAAAGTACACACCCGGACAGATCGACAGCAGATGGACAGAAGAAATACAGGAAGACTTCCGCAACTGGTTGGAGGAAAACATGGAAGAATTGCCGGTTCCCAGAGAAGTGATTGAAGAAATGCTCAATCCAACAGAAAGGAACTGGTAATTTTCAAATCTTCATTCTCTGATCGCACGGGACATCTCGGGCCTTTGATCGAAGAGGGACATCTGTCTCGTCATAATCACTGTCGGTCAATATATATACTTGGTCGATCTTCTCTCTACTAAAAAAAGCCCCACATGTTGTGGGGCTCAATTATTGATCACATGCGTCGGGGCGGTGGGATTTGAACCCACGACCTCATGCTTCCGAATGGTATGATTCAATCATATTATTCAAGCTTTATCCACATTTTTTAAATCGTACTAAGCACAGATAATAATATTTACTCAATTTCATCGGTTTTTTTTTATTGATTTTTAACATTTATATTCATATCATGATATATATTATAATTGTTTTGTATATTCTGTTTTTAAACTTCAAAGTGGAATAATATTGCAACAATTCAGTATTATGGAATCAATTTCATTTGTACAGGTTTTGGTTTCTATTCAGAGTCAAATTTAATTCAATGATTCAAATTTTGAATTGATGAATAGTATCCGATCTCCTAAAATCTTGCACTTTTGAATATGAAGTGTAAAAGAAATTTTTAAAAAATATTAAAGAGGAGAAAACCATGTTTACCCAATTTTCAAAAAAGATCTTATTCACAGTCATTCTTCCGGTTATATGTTATTCACAAGTTCATGATTTAGATTCTTTATATGTATCCCAGCCATCAGATTCTGAATTCCAAAGTATTGTGAACAATTTTAATATTGTGTTGGATGACGGGGACGAAGCACTTGCGAAGTGGAGTCTCTACGATCCTTATTTGTTTAATCCAGATTCATCAGCACCCTCTATTTTTCCGTTGATTAACAAACTCCGTGTAATCCGAGAGCAATTGTTTTCCAAACCATTACCGTTTGCAGATAATAATGTGTATGAATATATGCATTCACACTTCAGCAATGGCGGCATCGAACTCAGCCTAAGAACAGGAAATAACATGGGTGGGGGAAATTGGATGTATTTGTCTGCAGTGAATGCCTTTTGGGACCCACGATTATCTTCTGATCCTCTTGTGCCACACTACCCGTTTTGTGTTATACCTTACGTTTATGGTACACAATTATACGTTCACGAAACCCGTCACAGTGAACCCGACGATCCTGGTCACGTGGATGGTAATAAAGATTTACGATTGGCTGATGAAGGAGGATATGGGCGAGCGTGCATTTACATGATGTGGATATGGAAATACGGTGTGAATAATAGCTTACAAGTAAAAATGGCAGCGGCTTGTGAGGCAAAAAAGTTTCTTAGTGAACGGTTTGTTGAACAGCCTCCCAACCATCCTAATCTGGACGTTCAAAACCTGATCGATGAATTATTACAAACACCCATTTATCCAGTGAAAGCGGATGCTGGATCTGATCAAATTGTTACAGTGCCAGCTGGAGAAGATTCTGCAACAGTGATATTAGACGGTAGTGCATCTTATGATGTTATATTTTATATTGCAGAGTATCATTGGCATTCAGATCTTCCATATTATGATATCCACACAGATACCTCTCGGGTTGAAGTGAAGCTTGCACCGGGGACTTATCATTTTGAATTGAATGTTTTTCGCTACGATGGTATGGGTGGGGGCTGCGATACAGTTACAGTTACCGTGAAACCAAATGCACCTTCCACGAATCATTTTCTATATGCAATAACAAATGAACAGTATCCAATTTATGTTCGTTCCATCATCTGTTCTGATATAGAAGAGGAGGATGAAATTGCTGTATATACAATGGCCAATGTTTGTGCAGGTGCTGTTTTTTGTAAAAAAACAGAAGATCTTATCATTTGGGCATGGAAAGATGATGAGGAAACCACAGAAATTGATGGTTTTCAATTGAATGGATATATATCATTTCGTTTTTGGGATGCAAGCGAACAATTGGAGTATTATCTAACCCGTGAGTGCAGGTCTGGTCAATGTAGATGGGGTGAAGGTTACACTGAGGTGTCGCTTACCAGGGGAATGCCTGTGCTTGTAAACCATCCTGAATCGGATAAAGGCACTCCCAAAAGATACTGTCTGAATCAAAACTATCCCAATCCTTTTAATCCAATAACCACAATCAATTTTGGATTGCCAAAACGGTCAGAAGTGAAAATAAACGTTTTGAATGTGGGGGGACAGCTTGTTAAAGAAATTTATAGCGGTACAATGCAGGCTGGTTATCATTCTGTAATCTGGGATGCATCTCATAATTCTGCAGGGACTTATTTAATCAAGATGGTGGCTGAAGATTTTGTTCAGGTAAAAAAATGTATCCTTTTGAAATAGTTATATGATAATTGAAAAAAATATCATCTATCGCCCGGGATATCTGTCTCCTATCTTCCAACCAGGATGGATATCCTGGCTGATCTATATTCTGGATACTTGGACTTGTCGGGGTGGTGGTATTTGAACCCACGGCCTCATGCTCCCGAAGCATGCGCGCTGACCGGGCTGTGCTATACGCCCTAAAAATAGGATCGAATCCTATGCGATTGCAGGCTAGATGGTGGGATATACTGTGAATTTACTCTATCAGCATGTTTAATAAATTCTCACGTGTTAACAATTTTATTTCATCCTCATTTTCAACAAACGGTTTTACATCAGAAATGACATTTTTCCAGTCAAGGTCAAGCATTTTATCATATAAAACATTGCGCCATGTATTGCCCTTAACAGGTGATTTGTTCCATCCGAATTGCTTCAATGCCTCGTTCAACAACAATAAATTGGGCTCCGGCCAGCTCTTGTCACTTAGATACCAGAATACATCAAAGATATCCCTTCCTTTCACATACGGGCGTGTCAGAATGGCATTGCATTTCCCAGCCAGCAGTGATGCTTTATCATGATGCTGGATTTGTAATGTCACGTATTTTCTGATAATGGTCTTGTTCAATGTTGCACCCGAAGGTGGATGGGTATCAATCTCGATTTTAACAGACAATTTCTCTTCTGGATGTGGAGATAATTTGGTTTCATAGAGCAGCCCTTCAAACTGAATAAATGCCGAATGAACGGTTTTTTGATCGTTGGTTTTAACAGAAAGGGTATACCCTTCCGGTGTAAGTTCTTTCTGAATCATTCGAATCAAACGATGAAAATGATACCCTTCTTCAAACTGTTCCAAAGTAAAATCCAGATCCTCAGAGTATCTGGGAAGACCATATAAAAAACGCAATGCTGTACCGCCATGAAAAGCCAATGAAATCATACCCTCAGCACGCTGAATCACTCCCAAAATTCTGGCCTGTAAATATTCTCTGATTTTATTTTTTCCCTGAATGGGATTTGGTTCTTTTTGTATGAGATTGAATAGATAATCCCTCATAGTGTTTGGTATTCCCTATGTTCTTCTTCATAAATCCTTTGAATATTTTCAGCTGCTTTTTTTAACTTTGGCGATTTCGTATGTTCCGCCAACTTTTGAAACGTGTGCAAGTTGAACGTCTCGGGAAAATGAAGACGCAATTCTGTTAAATAACGTTTGGTGTAGCTTCCTGGTACCAGATAAATAAGATCGAGCAGCGCTTTTTCTGGAGTTGCAATAAATACACTCTGATCCTCTCCCAATTCTTTCACGTCGTAACCATGGAAAAAGTCCGATTTGATATGTCTGAACTCAAACCTTCCCAGTTCTGTTTTCCAGATTCCCGGTCGGCGAACGGTGACACTAATAATTGCCGGTGTGTATTCGGGAATCATATCGTAATAACTCAAAGCAGATTGGCAACTCACATACGAACTTCTGACCATTTGATTGGCCACAAAGAAAGGATGGGGATATCTTTTCCGATAAGGAGAGGCCAGCACATACAGACCTCTTCTCAGAAGATGAATCCGACCTGCTTTGGTCCAGCGAGAAAGCTGCCGCCTGATTTCCCTAGGATTTACGTCCCCGGCCAGAAGTAAACTTGTTTCAAAAACCGGTTCATCTCCCAGAACTTTAATTAAATCTTCATATTTCATTGCAATAATATACCATTATTGGCAATTAAATGCAACAGATATTATTTTTAAGTTGCTTTATCGGATAAAACGAAATGGTTTGAATGGTTGGATAACAGGGGTAGAATCCCCTTTTATTATTGCGCACCAGAGTAGCACCCTGGTGCGATTTAAATCAAGATAAGTCGGGGCGGTGGGATTTGAACCCACGGCCTCATGCTCCCGAAGCATGCGCGCTAGCCGGGCTGCGCTACGCCCCGAAAATACAGACCCCTTATAATAACAAATGATAACATCATAATCAATGAACATTTTTTATAAACAACTTGGCCAGCAAACTGTTTTCTCCGACAGCACCATAGAGAATCAGCAGCGATAACGTGGTGACTGCCACTCCTGCAATCAAAACACCCAAGACATTCGCCACGGCAAATTTCTTTTTACTCACACCCAAAAGATAAGCTCCGAAAGCTCCCGTATAGACACCCGAACCCGGAAGAGGAATCCCGATAAAAAGAGCCACACCCAATTCACCATACTTTTCAATATAGGGATGAATACGATGCCGCGCCCGTTCGAGTATCGGCCATATCTTATGGTCAAACCATCTCCATTTCCGTATAAAACTGAATATCGGACCGAGAACGGCAAAAACAATCCATCCTAAAATAATATTGACAATAACGCAAACCAGAAATACAACCGGCCATGATAACTGATCATCCATACTGAATATACCGACAGGTACAGATGCCCGAAGCTCAAGTGCCGGAATCAATGTAATCGCTGTCAGCCAAAGAATCGCCTGTAACATAGATATCCTTTAATAGGTTCTGAAAGAGCAATATAACTATCTATTTTTCTTTGATCAATTGAATGATTAATTTGCAAAATCGCTCTGTATCCTTCATTCGATCAATATGACTGATTGGATTGTCGTAATTTACAACAATCGGGCAAAATGAAACGGAAAATCCCTTGCGAATGGCTTTAATTAATAATTCCGTCTCCGTTTCATAATGACTGGTATTGAGCGCGATATGTTTCAGTACATCACTTTTAATCAATCGATAACCAGTCTGACTATCGGGTATCCACTGTTTGGTCATCGCCGACACAAAGAGTGAGGTCAGCCGATTGGAACAAATTCGGTCAAATGGCATCTCTCTTAATTTAAAACGTCTTATTCCCAGTACAATGTCAGCCGATGTCCTTTCCATTGTCGATATAAAATCGGGAATAGCATCACCATCATGCTGCCCATCGCCATCCAAAGTGAGAACACCATCGAATCCATCCGATAAAATCCATCGAAATCCGCTTTTCAGGGCCTCCCCTTTTCCATTATTTTTCTGATGACGAATGAGATGAATATGTTGCTTCTGGATCATGTTGCCATTTCGTTCTGTGGATCCATCATCTACGACACAGATACACCGATTGGGAATATAACGTCGTACTTTTAAAAGAACATCCTCGATTCGTTTCCCCACATTAAAAGCAGGTATAACAACACCAACTTTCACACAAAGTTTCCTTAAACTGCTATATGAAAAAAATGAGTCTATTGAATCTTTTTCAACTCTTGTTTTTCAGAATTGAGATAAATTATAATCATATTCATCGAGAAACGCAATATTTTTTTCCTCGATAATCTCAAAAAGATTTTGAGCTTGCCTTTCATTTGGACTTTTAGTAACTTTAACTGGTTTCTACGAGACTGAATGAACAGGTGTTCATTATTAAAAAACAAGAAAATAATTTCAGTTTTTAGAAACTTTTTAAGAATTTATGAGTACTAAACGATGGTATTTGAAGAGAGGCAAAGGATAGACGGTTTCTTTTACAACATGATTTCAAGTGAACAAAAAATAAGCGGAAGGACAGTAACATGGTGCAATTCGATAAAGATGGACGATTGATTATCCCCATCACCAAACGGGGTAAAGACAAAGATAAAGACAAAAACGCCAAATATGTCATCAAGAAAGCCTACTGTCCAAACGGTTGTAATATTATTGATGTGAACCATCCCATCAATGGATTCCCCGGATTACGGATTAAATACAAACGGCCAGGCGTAGAAGGAGAATTGGTCCTATCCGCTATCGAAGGAGATTTTGATAAGATTATTCTGTCCGGTTCCTTGGAAGAAGGGGTAAAAGACGAGCTCTATTGCCCCCATTGCGGTGAGATGTTTAAAAAATTAGTTTCATGCAACTGTAAAGAGGATGCCGATATGGTCATCATCGGTCTTACACCCCATCTGGACTTCAATAATGCGATTACTTTCTGTAATGTTACAGGCTGTCACAATGGATCCTATGTCAAATCCGGAGACATATTAAGACATATCCGGTTAAAAGAAGGCTTCTGATAATGGCAACAAACAGATTGACAAAGGGTTCTTATATTGATAAATCATTTTTTTTCATAACCTCTCCCTTATCCAATAATCATATTCGATATGTTGTGCTGGGAATGAAAAAACGCAAGAAACACCGGTTTGAATGTGTTAAATAGTATATTTCTTTATTCAATGAGACACTGTGCGGCATTGAGCGTAACAGAAGATGGTTATTGGATTCTTCCATAAAAAGATACACACCCTCCCAACAGGATTTACAATAAGGTATTTCTGAAGAAGAAAATGGATAATACCCACATATCCGAACATCCAAATTGAAGAGCATACAGATCCAAGGAAATGATTCATTCACAATTTTCATCAAATATGGGTTGTGACATGCATACAAAAGTATCACGAAGAATTATCTTTAACACAGGTTTCTGGGTATTGGTTTGGATAAATACTCTGTTCTGTACAGAAAATATCCGCAATCGAGAGTTTGCATTAAAACAGCGCTATGAAAACGATCAATGGATTGATGAATCGAAATCCTTATTTTACTATGATTCATCCAATCAATTGAATTCGATCGAATATTTTAAATACCAAAACAACAACTGGGAAAATGATATTATCATAACATACTCCTATAACGCCGATGGCCAATTGGAAGACAGAAAAGAAACAGTCGTTATTACTGAAGAAATATTATCTCACGAATTGTATCAGTACAACGGTAAAGGTCAATTGACTCAAATAACCATTCCTGACGTTCCCTGGTTTCAGGCAAAAAGTATTTTTGCTGTAAGAGTCTCAACATTTAGTGATATTATTCGATTAGATCCCTATATCATGACGAACCACTTGCAGGATATCCGATATACGTATGATTATTCTGGAAAATTAACAAAAATAAATTACCACGTCGTATCTGATTCAGTTCCATCTTCAATTGAGTTTTTTCCTGCAGATAATTCAAACAGACCTCACCCAATGGATATCATGATTACGACAGAAGATCAATATCTTAATGCGATACAATCTTACGGTGACAGCTTAAAAAATATATACCCTTTTAATGAACGTAATGTCGCATTTGGAGTTGGAGAATACACTTATATTTCCAATGGACATCAATTATCTGTTATCTATAATCATCCTTATTGTATTCATTATGACACATACCACCGTTTTTGGTCTTTCTATGAAATGATGTATCCAATTGACATGAGAACCACCTGGATCTACTCATCCGACACAGATTCTACTTTTAAAATCAATCCGCAAATAGGACACATCAATCCTCAAAAAGAGATGATGCCATTCAGGGACATGACTTTGTTCTGGTTAATGAAATTATTCACCGAAGATCAAACATCTTTGCCAATTGATTTTACAGGTAGATATGACGGTCTTGATGAAGCCCATTACAGTTCGAAAACTGAAAAAAGTCTTTCTTTAAGCAATTATTATATTCCGGGGAATGATTATGACAATTTTTATGAGCCACGATTCCAGGGAAGCTATCCCGTCCAGGACAGAAAAGTCATCAAAATAATAGAGCAATATCGGTTGAATCTGACCAAATTGAATTCTCCGATCTTTTATGGAATTGCTTGGGAATATCTAAATCAGTGGGTTCACTATTTAGAAAGAAATTATGAATATAACGATTCGGGTCAATTGCAAAGAAACATGATAAAAAGATGGGAATGGGACCGAGAAAACAATACAGATCCATCGAGTGGCTGGTGGGAAAATGACAGCCAGTATACATTTCAATACGATGAATCGGGCAACTGTGGTCAAATCAATTGTTCCATTTGGGATACCGAAGACAGTGCATGGAAACCTCTATTTAGAATAACGTACACCTATTCCGATGCTTCAAATGGAGAGTCTCAGCAAGAGCCGTCCCCGATTCAACTGTCAAATTATCCCAATCCATTCAACACATCCACCCATGTTCAATTTATTTTGCCGGAACCTTCGGAAGTATCGCTGAAGGTTTATGACATCACCGGAAAATGGATTCAAACGATCTTGCCAAAACAGCTGCTGACGGGTCAACGCCATACCGCTGAATGGAACAGCAAAAACAGCGAAGGGGAAACCGTTCCTTCTGGGATGTATCTGTTTCAACTGGAAGTTGGGGATCAACAGTTCGTTCAAAAATGTCTGTATGTGAAATAAATCATATGCATGGGCAATAAACAAACATTAAAAATTATTAATCTATTTGGGTATTGTTGTGAAAAACACTATATTTCTCGATTGGTTGTTCAAAAAGGATGACCCTGAAGATTAATGTAACTTTGTATGTTTGTTTAACGGGAGTAATCAATGACTTTGACTATTTTACGCACCTCATATATTCTATATGTATTTATTGCATGGCTACACTTAGGATTTGCCAGTTATGCACACAGTTCTGAAAATCTTTCAAATAGAGAAACCGCACTCAAGCAAGTCTATCAAAACGGTCAATGGATTGATGAATCAAAGTTGGTATTTGTCTACAACCTATCGAATCAACTGGAGGCTGTTGAACATTATGAATGGAGCGGTGATGTATGGGAAAACGACATCACCATCACATATGTTTATAACGCTGAAAATCAACTGGAGGAAAGAAAAGAGACATTAATCCCTTCCAATGAATTGCTGGCTTCTGAATTATATGAATATGATGAAGAAGGCCGTCTTATTCAAATATCGTTTCCGGACGTTCCCTGGTATCAAGGGAGAGGTATTTTTGGCGCGAGGGCAGTGGGTACACAGGATTTATTGGATCCTTATCTATTGATCAGCTATATGAAAAATCTGCATTATATCTACAATGATTTTGGATTGATGACGCAAATCGAATACAACATTAAATCCGACTATCTCTCAAACAGTATTCATTTCTTTCCGGTCAATCCTTCAAACCGGCCACATCCAATGAGCCCGACAACGGGGACTCCCGATGATTATGCGGACAGTTTAAAAACACTTGAACCGGTCAGTATCTATGACGAAGTATCGATACCGGGCAATTATTCTTACATCACCAACGGAAATCAATTGTCCGTCATCTATACCCATCCTTCTCATTTGAGGTATCAGGAGCATCACCGCTTTTGGGATTTATACGATATATGGTATCCAAACGAAATGAGAACCATCTGGATCTACTCAGCAAACGTGGATTCACATTTTATATCCACACCACAAATCGGGCACATCAATCCCCAAAAAGAAATACTGCCTTTTAAAGATTTATTACACTTTTGGATAACCCGGCTGTACGAAGAGGATCAAATTCTTTTACCGATCAATTTTTTCGGCAATTACGATTATATCGATTGGGAACATTACACTTCCAAGACTGAAAAAAGTCTTTCTTTAAGCAATTATTACATTCCGGGAAATTTTTACGATCACTTTTATGAACCGCGTTTTCAGAGCAGCTATCCTGTTCAGGACAGACAGGTTATCAAAATCCTCGAACAATACAGACTTCGCTTCGCTAAGTTAAATTCTCCAATTTATTATGGAATTAGCTGGGAATTCCAGGATGAATGGATCAATTATCTTGAAAAAGGATACATATATAATACATACGGCCGTTTGGAGAAAAATGTTTTAAGAAGATGGGAATGGGACAGAGCCAACAATACAAATCCATTCAGTGGCCGGTGGGAAAATGACAGCCAGTATGAATTCCACTACGATGAATCGCGCAACTGTGACCAAATCAATAGTTCCATTTGGGATACTGAAGAGAGTGCATGGAAACCACTATTTCGAATAACATACACCTATTCAGATATCTCTAATGGAGAATCGCACCAAAACCCGACCCCCATTCAAATGTCGAATTATCCCAACCCATTCAACACATCCACACGGGTCCAGTTTCTTCTGCCGGAACCTTCGGAAGTATCGCTGAAGGTTTACGACATTACGGGGAAATGGATTCAAACGATCTTGCCGAAACAGCTGTTGACCGGTCAACGCCATACCGCTGAATGGAACGGCAAAAACAATGAAGGAGAAACCGTTCCTTCTGGAATGTATCTGTTCCAATTGGAAGTTGGAGATCAACAAATCGTTCAAAAATGTTTGTTTGTGAAATAGCATCTGATAAGATAAACAATGGATCGAAAGAGGAATGAAAATGAAACATAGTGTGAAACAGTTTGGGGGATCGTTTATATGGTCATTCGCCATTCTCCTATTTTTACATTGTGCCAATCAACCGATCAGTCCCCTCGGTGAAGAAGAAATCAAGTTATCCATTTTTTCGGTTATCAACCCTGCTACATGCACCCAAAAATTGTATGCCAGTCACACATTGACCTTTCAGGATTATACATCAGGCAATACCGAAAATTTGGCAGTGGATGATATTTCCGGTACAATTCTCGGTCCTGACGGCAATTACGAAATCATAAAAATGGATTATCAAAACAATCCACTTACTCTGCAGGATAATCGATACGACGACGATTTTTTATGGGGCAGTGGCCGTTTCAATTATATCTTTGACGGCCCTCCGATCCGTTTCGGCCAGGAATACAGTCTCTCCCTAACAAGTGAAGAATTGGGTGAAGTTTCGGCAAGTACAATCATACCCGGACCATTTGAAATAACAGAAATCAGTATTGAACCAGAATTATCAACCATGGACCTTATCCTGGATATTGGTGACTGGGGATCGAACAACGAGAAATACAAACCCAACCATTTTCGTGTGGTATGGTCGGAGAGTGAGCATGCGGCAGCCTACTGGCTGGATATTTCTGTACTGGAATATGACATACCCGAAGACCTGCAACTCAACTACGATGGCACAGAGTACAGCTGGCCGGATTTTGGCGATAGTACCCGTCTGCTTGATATCCCCTATTATGAATACCCCGTCTATTTTCGGGACTCAGAAAACAATCCGGTGCGCGGCTATTTGACCATCAAAAATGTATTGGAAATGCCATTGGATGATTTTCTTGAAATGGTTGATTTTCCAAAAGATTTCGAATACAGATTCGAACACACCTACCGCCTTCGTGTGCATGTCCATGCGGTCAGCGAATCGCTCTACGGTTTCTTAGCAAACAGCAGTTTAGAGGGAGAGAAGGTCGGACAGATCAGCATTATTCCAGACATCAGCAATATCAGCAACGGTTTTGGAATTTTTGGAAGTGCCTATACACAAACAGTAACGGCAAGATTATACAACTATATTCTCCAAACAGAATCACCTACATCCCAAAATGGTATCAATTACTGGTATATGCAATTCAACGATGTTTACACATTGGATCAGATTATCAATGATGAATTCAGTAGATTGATATTTCATGAAGGATTGGAAGGGCCCGTTATTGATGGACCTGAAAATAATACTCTATTAACGGCTGATCAACCTTTAACGCTTTTCTGGGAACCAATCGAAAATGTTGAAAAATATTTGCTTGTTTTAAAACCCCATTATTTGTGGTTTGGTGCCGGAAACCTGGCCTACATCTTGGATGAAAATGAGTTCGAACTCTCCTGGGAGGACATCCCTTATCGCGACTGCCAAATTACCTGGTATGTGAAAGGATTGTCATCGCTGGATCATCATTCAGGTTATGTGATAGAGCCGGCTTCAGACAAGGCGCCGCTTGTCTTTAGCAATGAAATTGCCACACCGTGGTCAGAATCTCGGACGATTCAAACCCCTTCCGGGGAATGGCCCGGTTTTGAAAACCAAAAACCCATTCTATTGGCGCCTGAGAATTCCGATGTGATTGCACCCAATGGGACACTCCGATGGAAATCCATCGAAGGGGCCGATGCCTATTTGTTAACGATCAGTACGGATCAAAACAGGCCTGTCATAGCCGTAACAAGCGATACATTGATTTCACCCCCATTCACCAATAACCATGAAAATATTGATGGTTTGAAGACCATCTCAACCTTTTCATCCGGAACACAATATCAAATCCAGCTCTGCGCGCTCAGAGTGAAAGCAGGAACATTGGCATTCTCAATCAACGAATCATCAAACCAAGGGCTTCCGGAAATCTATTCACGATACCAACATCCATCGGGAATCATTTTAAAGACCCAATGGTCTGACATGATCACCTTTCAAGTTCAATAAAAGAGATAAAAAATATCATTATACAGGAAAATAATGAATGAAAAAGACAATCACCTTACTGCTGGCCACTCTTTTTCTTTATACCGCTGCAAACACACAAACGCAACAGGAAAAAGATTTAGAGAACAATCTTTTGAAGGAAATTGAAATCGATGTCACCAACCGTCGTCTCACAGACGTTCTCTCTCTCATTGGTGAAAGGGCCAATATACGAATTACCTACTCCAATATCAGGGACATTCGACTCATTCAGGTACCACGACTTTCCCTTGCTTCCACCTGTGAAAATATATTGGAAGAACTGTTGGATAATTACGATTTAACCTATGTTCCTCAACCGGACGGCTCAATCGAATTATCCAATACACTGCAAAATTCCAAAATATCCGGACAGATCATTGAATCAAATACCAGTAATCCATTGGTCTTTGCAAATGTATTTTTTGAAAATACGCAAATCGGGACGACAACCGATAAAGACGGCATGTTTAGCCTGGAGAGGATTCCCCGGGACATTTATCGACTCCGCATTCAATATATGGGGTACAAAGCCCAGACTTTTCGATTCAATCTGCAGAGAGGGAAAAACATCTATTTGAGAATTCTGCTGGAACCCGATGTATTGGAAATGCAGGCCCTTCAAGTGACAGCGGCACCCAGTGAAGAAGTGATCCACAAGACCGAGATCAGCTCGTTTACCATTCGCCAGCGTCAATTGGAAATTATGCCAAACATGGGTGATGAAGATGTATTTCAAACCATCCAGATGCTGCCCGGCATCACCATGACCAGTGAGTATAAGAGTCAATTTTATATCCGAGGAGGCAATTCCGATCAGAATTTGGTTTTAATGGATGGAGGCATATTATACAATCCCTTTCACTTCAGCGGCATTTTATCATCGTTCGATACCGATGCCATTGACCAGCTGGATGTATATGCCGGTGGTTTTAATGCAGAATATGGAGGTAGACTTTCATCGGTTGTGGATGTCCAATCGCGTGGGGGTGGTGACCAATATAAAGGAAAATTGAACATATCCCCCATCAGCTTCAAGCTGCTCCTCGAGGTTCCGGATCAAAAACGTTGGATCAGCCAACTTTTCTCATTCAGACGTTCATTTGTCAATGCCATATCGAGAAGAATCGGAGACCGGGTTGAACCCGATTTCTATGACGGCATCGTTCATGTCGATATTCATCCACCCATTAAAACACGCTTTACATTTTCTGGATTCATAAGCGGTGATAAAGTGATTTTGCAGCACGGCGATAATGAAAATCCGATGAAAAGCGACAACCGATTGGTGGCAGCCAATATCGAACGTCTGCAGAGCGAAGATCTCCACATAAATTATAATTTGAGTCTGGGTTCATTCTCATCCATCATTCCCCCTCCCCAGGGCGTGACACAAGCAGCCGAAAACAAACTCACAGATATCTCATCGACCTTAAAAGTCGATTGGCAACTGTTCAATTCTTTTCGGGTAACCGGTGGTATCGAATACCGCACACTCAATGTCAAATACCAGTCCTCTGATTATGTCACAGCCAAATTGGACATCCATAAGAAAACATACGAAAAAGCTTTTTTTCTTCAGTATTTTTTAAAAATATCGGACAGTTGGGAGCTTGAAAATGGCATCCGATTTCAAAGTTACAATCCTCACAGGCCGATAATCAATGAACCGCGGTTTTCACTCCGTTACCGCATTTACAATGTGTTTTCATTTAAAGCGAGTTATGGACGTTTCAGTCAAAATCTGGTCACCATTTACAACGAAAACGATACCTACAATCCCATCGATGTTTGGCTTCCTCCCGATTCCAACATGGATTATGCCACAGCCGATCATTACATTTTTGGGTTCGATTACAAAACAGGTCGTTTCAATTTGATAACGGAAATCTACTGGAAACAATACCAGAACCTGACCCACTACAACCGGGAAAGACTCAATGCGGATGATCCCTTCTTCCTGCAGGGAGACGGAAAGGCCATCGGGCTGGATCTCTCCTTTCAACTATTCCACGACAGATGGCAGGTATGGGGTAGCTATTCATTAGGCAAAGCCACCAAGAAACTGCCTTTCCAGTATCCTGAGCCGAGAGTCGTTGAGTTTGCGCCGCGATACGATCGCCGTCACAATATCACATTATTGGTGACAGCATTGCCTTGGAGAAAACTCGAATTCTCGATGAAATTCGTCCTCGGAAGCGGTCTGCCTTTTACACATGTTTCTCAGTACTACCAGCGTCTTCCCGGATGGGCGATCAATCCGACCAGTGATTATGTCTATGATGACGATATTACTGAAAATGATTACATTGTGGGGATCAGATCGGATATCAACGCCTATCGTTTTCCCACATATCACCGGCTCGACATGTCGGTAAAATACTCTCTGGAATGGAAACGGTATCTCTTACAACCCTATATATCACTCTTGAATGTCTACAATCAAAAGAATGTGCTCTATTATGATGCATCCGGAACCCCGCACTGGTCGATCCATTTCTTACCGACTATTGGTGTGGATATTGAGTTTTAATCACTCACTTTGACCGGGAATGAAGAACGATCATTCCCCAAAGCATCGAAAATGAAAACTGCACGGTGATCATGTTCATCATGGGAAGCAAGCGGCATTCATTGTACAGGGTCAGTGTATTTGACTAAAACTTATACTTGAATCCCAGTTGTACAACCTGTGTATCATAATAATTTTCGTAGAGTGCATTAAAATCCTCTTCCCGATATTCCTGCTTGATGCCGTTTCGATTGAAGATATCATTAAATGTAAAAACAATCTCTCCTCTGTTTTGTAAAATGCCCTTTTTTATACTCAGGTCCGTTGAGGATCTTGCGAACTGTTTCCCTTGTGCAATATTTTTCGGTGCGTAATAAATCACAACGAGTTGGATTTGAAAATCTGTAGGTAAAGTCAGTAGATGGGTGATCTTTAAATCCCAAGTTTGGTCTTTGGTTTGCTGAATCGTAAAAGGTCTACTATAGGGGAACAACAAAGTTCCCTCGTATGCATCAATGAGATTTTGATATAAATTGAAACTGCCTGTCAACTTCCAGAATCTGGCAATGCCCTGAGAAAATAGCAACTCCATACCTGTATTGGAACCACTCCCCACATTGTGATAGATTTTATTGATAATATCGTATTGATTATTCGAATCGTCAATACTGTAGACACGGGTAAATGGATCTTTGATCTTTCTGTAATATCCGGACACAAAAACGGAACCGGATGACCAACTGTGTTCATAAGCCAGTTCCAGGGTTTGTGTAAACTGAGGACGCAAATAGGGATTGCCCACCTTGAGCAATTCAGGATCATCATATTTTGGAAAGATCCGCAGCTCCGGTTCTCCCGGGCGGTCAACCCGTCTGTTATAAAAAGCGGAAATGTTGTTCTGGTTGTCGATTTTAAAAGTTAATCGCACATTGGGATAGAATTCAAAATAATCATACTGATCATTCTGACTGTAGTAGATGTTCTCCGGTGCGATGTCGTAAAAGATATTGGTCTGTTCAACTCTGAATCCGGCTTCAACATCAAATGCCTTCTTCTCAACTATCGCGTTGACATAGCCTGCGAATATGTTTTCTCCCCAATCCGACCATTCACCCAATCCCGGATAAATAATGGACTGGTCGCCTTGCTCGGTTGTATAGGTTACAGGAATTGTTCTGAACTGCAGTTTCCCCCCTGCTTCTATTCGACCGCTCCTGAGAGGTTTAATATAATCCACGGTCAACTGGGTGATATGTTCTGTGGCAACAATATGAGTATTGTCGACCGATTGGCGGACAGCCGAACTGTCATTCAGGAAATAACTTTCATCTTCCCAACCACGCGTATACTGGACTGCGGCATTGAATTCATGACCAACTTGATGAAACAGATGCTTGTAGCCCAATCGAAAATTCAGATAACCAGTTACCTCTTCTTCATTCCAATGCCAATAACGATATCTCTGATCAGTATTCAGATTAATATAGGGAACCTGAGCTGTATCGACATGGCTCTCGTAATCGATGATTGAAGAAAGACTAATCTGATCTTGGGCATTGATAAACCAATCCAGACCACCGTTCACGATATAGTGGGTTTGTGTCCTGTTTTCAGGCACTTGAGAAATGGTTCTTCTCCCGTTCTGATATGTTCTTGTGGTGAATTCGTTGTTGGGGAGTCTGCGCTGTCGCAATACTTCAGCCTGTAATAACAAATTCACATGGTCGGTCCTGTAATTCAAACCCAGGCTCGGTATATACTTGGGATTTTTTGAGTAACGCCCCAAATCGGTTGGCAAATCCTCTTTCCGTGTCGTCAAATCGCTCATTGCAAATGCAAATCCGATTTCTCCGTTAAATCCCGTTCTTTCTTCCGTTTTATTGATGATATTAATAATACCGGCCATTCCTGAAGCATCATATCTCGCCGACGGATTGTTGATGATTTCAATCCGCTCGATATGGGTCGCTGGAATATTATCGAGGCCTTTCTGATTCCCGAATCCTGTTAAACTGGATTGCTTACCATCGATTAGAATCGCCACCTTATCACTGCCTCTCAACATCACCTTACCCTCCTGATCAACCGTTACACCGGGCAGGCTTTTCATCGCTTCCAGAACGGAACCGGTGGATTGCGTAAAAAACTCATCAATACTGAACGATTTCCTATCCAACCCCTCCGATAAAATGGTTCTCCTGGCTTCAACCGTAACGACATCTCCTTCTAAAACCTCCATTTCGAGCTCAATTGTACCCAAGTCGTAGATCGTATTCAATCTGCCCACAAATATGGGAATTTCGACCATTTCATATCCGATAAAAGAACACCGAACCCTATAACTGCCTTCGCCAATACCCGCAATCGAAAACCATCCCCCTTCATCGGTTAAAGTACCGGTCACGATTTCATCATTCACCGATCCGACCAGCATCACCTGCACATAGGGCATTGGTTCTACCGTCTCTTTCTCAACAATTTTCCCAGAAATACTGGCACCATCCTGTCCAAAAGCCATTCTGCTGGCTGTACACAACAATAAAAATAAAATCTCTTTTTTCATCACTTTTCCCCTTCCTATCATTCTATACCATCTATGATGAATATGGAAAAAAAAACCATCTTATATTTAACACATCAAACAGTCTATTCCTTGCGGAATGCAATAACCAATACCATTTCCATCAACATTCAAAATCTTTTTTTCGAAAAGTGATAGACGAAGAACATACGAAAAATAAAACGGGTTTCCATATCCCTTTTCGCACCAAGCCAATTTATCATTCAGCTCAGTGATTTTATACTTGCCTTTTTTTTATAGTTATTGTAACTTAGTAAAAAAGAGGAATCATAAAATTGATCTCACTGGTTTGCTGAATGGATACACCATTTGCGTATCCCGTAAAAAGATCCAACAGATTTTTCAACCAACTGGATTTATGAAAGGACTTGTTATGAAATGGTTAAAACTTATGATGACACTTATAATATGTGGTATTTTTCTTCTCATCCTGAATTGCGGTAATCGGGGAAGCTCCCAATTAACCACATTTGAGGATTCACTCAGTTATTTGGTTGGAGCCGATTTGGCCCGCATGCAAATAAGTGGTCTTCGAGACATGATTGATCTTGATGCCTTTATGAAAGGAGTAGAAGATCAACTCGCTGACAGACCCCTTCTCATCCTTTACACAGACCGGGATAAAATTATTCAGAAGTATGAAGCGATCATGATGGCGAAGGATATGGATTTACAAGCCGACAACCTCGAACGTGGCAAACAATTCATTGAAGAATACAGCCATCGAAACGATGTCATCACCACCAAGAGTGGTCTGATGTATACCATTATTGAAGAGGGCGTTGGACCAAAACCAACAAAAAATGATAGAGTCTTGTTGCACTATCGAGGAACGACCATTGATGACATAGAATTTGACAGCTCATACAAATATGGAGAACCACAGACACTGGCCGTGAATGGTGTCATCAAGGGATTTTCCGAAGCCCTTCAATTGATGAATGTCGGTAGCAAGTTTGAAATAGTGATCCCCTCTGAACTGGCTTACGGAAAAGAGAGCCCCAGTCCGGATATCGGTCCAAATTCTGTTCTCATTTTTCGGGTTGAACTGCTGGACATTGAATAATAGATTTCTTTCGAAACAGGGCGACAGAACCAAAGGGATGGCACAAAACCATCCCTTTATTTATTCTGAAATGACTCAATGGCATAGATCGCTACTCCAATGATCATGATCATCCGCTGATAATAAATAAGTATTATATTTCTTAGGCCAAGAAGGGATTATGATTTTTGAAAACATACTTTTTATCCATAATTCCTCTTGACTTATTAATAAATATTTAATATAATTGTGTACGTTAACATAGCAGAAAAAAAAATATCCCATCCTTACCCGTCGGTTTGAAATATCTTTATGGTGACCATTAAAAAAATTGCTGAAAGATCCGGTGTCTCAATCGGCACGGTAGATAGGGTCATTCATAATCGGGGCAATGTTTCTAAAGATACGGAAACACGGGTAAAAAATGCACTCCATGAACTCAATTACACACCCAACATTTTTGCACGTCAGCTTAAACTTCGAAAAACATTTACTTTTGGTGTCCTTATCCCTTCACCCGACCAGGACAGCCGCTACTGGGAAATGCCGGCTGCAGGCATCAGAAAAGCCGAGGAGGAATTAAAAGGCCATCGGATCCAAATTTGTTTATTTCATTATAATCGCTATTCTCCTGTTTCCTTTACAAAAGCCTGCGAAAATATGCTGACATACGAGATTGACGGACTCCTCATGGTCCCTGCACTGACCTCCATAGCAGAAAAATACATCAAGCGGTTACCCAAAGACTTGCCCTATGTATTCTTCGATTCCATTGTTCCCCAATCAAGCTGTCTATCCTATATTGTACAGGATTCCTATATCAGTGGAAAGTTGGCTGGCCGATTGATGCACCTGTTGCTGAGCAATCAGGGAAGCGTTGCAGCTATCAGAGTGGTACCTGAAGATTTCCACATTGCGGAACGAATCAGGGGATTCCAGGATTATTTTACCCAAGTCCACGGCATCGATCTGAAAACGGTTGATGCGCATTCCAAAGGGGATCAAAACACCATCATGGACCTTGTTCACCAGATCTTAAAGGAGAACAAAGACCTGAAAGGAATCTTCATATCCAATGCTCTAACCTACTGCATTGCTCAGGTTTTAGAGGGTAAAAAATTACAGAAAAAGATACACGTGATTGGATATGATCTCATAAAAGAAAATATCGAATATATGAAAAAAGGGGAAATCGATTTTCTCATCAGCCAGCAATCAGAACGCCAGGGATACCAAGGTATTTATACCCTTTATCGGCATGTTGTATTAAAAGAGTCTGTTCCCCGGAAGATCATGATACCCATTGATATCATCACCAAAGAAAATGTGGATTATTACCCTTTATAATCTGTGAATAGAAAGAAAGCAGAACCATTTTGATAACAGACTAAAAACCCATTTTCGATGGATAGATTAAAAAAGGAGGTTGAAACCATGAAAGAAAAAAACACTCTGAGCCGTCGCGATTTCCTCTCAAGAGGGGCGGCTGTTCTAGGAGCCACCATGACATTTCCAACGATTGTGCCATCATCCGTTTTTGGTGCGACTGCACCGAGTAATCGCATTACAATGGGCATGATTGGAATGGGAATACAGATGGGTGGCCATGTGAGAACCATGCTTGGACGTGATGACGTACAGATACTGGCGGTCTGTGATGTGGATCGCACCAAACGGGAAAGCTACAAACAGCAGGTTGAACAGGCCTACGCCAGCGAGATGACGAGCGGAACATACAAAGGATGTGATGCCTATCTTGAATACGAACGGATCTGTGACAGAGCCGACATCGATTCTGTTCTCATTTGCACGCCCGACCACTGGCATGCACCGATCTCGTTGGCGGCTATCAAGGCGGGCAAAGATGTCTTCTGTGAAAAACCCATGACATTGACGATTGCTGAAGGACGGCTGGTCAGCGATGCATGCAAACAATACGGAACCGTTTATCAGGTTGGATCGATGCAGCGTTCGAATTGGGCATTTCGGAAAGCGTGCGAAATTGTCCGAAACGGATGGATCGGTGAAATCAAAACGGCTTACACCCGTCTTGGAAATCCGTTCCCTGATCCTTTACCCCTGCCTGAAGAACCGATCCCCGATGGATTTGACTACGACCGCTGGCTCGGCCCAACACCCTGGTATCCCTATAATTTAAGACGGGTGATTGGCGATTTTAGCGGCGGCTGGCGCTGTTATTTTGAGTACGGCTCACGAAGAAACGGAGACTGGGGCGCCCATCATTTTGACATCGTCCAATGGGCACTGGGCATGGACGATTCCGGTCCGGTTCATTTTATCCCCAAAGGCTGGAACGGTACGGAGTATCAAACACACATATACGGAAACGGTATTGAAGTGATTCGTGAAGCGCAGGCCCCCGGTTCCAGCATCACCGGATTTCAGGTTCATTTTATCGGTACAGAAGGTGAAGTGGCGGTGAGCCGTGGTGATCAGATCGCCTCGATACCGGAAGGGCTGGCCTATGTGCCACTGCGTCCGGATGAGATTCACCTCTATGATTCTGCCGATCATGACGGCAACTGGATCGACTGTATCAGATCCCGTCAGGATACGATCTGCACGGCCGAAATCGGTCACCGATCGGCAACCATTTGTCAGCTCAGCGGCATTGCCGAACGATTGGGAAGGCCGATTGACTGGGATCCGGTTGCGGAAAAGATTCTGAACGATCCGGCTGCCGAGCGGTGGTACGATCGTCCGAGGCGGGCACCGTATGTACTTTAGAGTCTTGATTACTTCGTTGAGATCTTTTTAAAAAATGAATTTGAATCGAAAGGAAAATAAAAATGAATGTGAAACAATGGATTTATAAATCGGCCGTTATCATGGTCATCCTTCTGATGAGTGCGATGAATGGTTACGCACAGAGCATGGATGAATTGATCGATCAACTGTGCGGCAAGGCTGAATCACCGGAACGGAATTCAGCCCAGCTCACCGAGGCCTATGAGAGGGCTGTTAATTATCTTGTACCCTTAATGGCCAACGA
Organism: bacterium; assembly: GCA_016931965.1. Classification (GTDB taxonomy): domain Bacteria; phylum Zhuqueibacterota; class QNDG01; order QNDG01; family DSAB01; genus JAFGDT01. The sequence goes on from JAFGDT010000013.1 coordinate 55,999, forward strand.
AGACGTGGATACACGTTACAATGCACAAATCACGGTTCAGAACATGGGATCGTATGCCGCACGTCCGGGAGCTGAACCGGAGCGTAAAGCCCTGGCCAATGTGATGATCCAGACAATTGGACAAAGGGGGATACCTGCCACGGTTCAGCACTGGCTAATCCAGCAGATCGGACGTATTGGCATGGCCGAATCGGTTCCCACTCTGGCGAAGCTGATGGCAGGTGAAGACTCTCATCTCAGCAATTATGCAAGACAGGCGCTTGAAACCAATCCCGATCCCAGTGCAACGACTGCCCTCACGGATGCATTGACTTCCGCAGATGACCCTGTATTGAAACTGGGGTTACTCAATTCACTTGGATTGCGCGGTGATCCATCCGCTGTACCTCAAATTATTGACGCATTAAATGATGAAAACGAGATGATCGCTTCTGCCGCTGCAACAGCACTTTCAAACATCGGCGGCATATCAAGTATCGAGGCTTTGTCCAGCATGCTTGAAACCCCATCAAGTCCAATTTATGTAAAAGCGGCCAAGGGGCTTGTGGATATTGCTCAGAAAATGATCGCAACCACCGATTATGCCAGAGCAGCGAGCATTTTTTGGTTTTTCTATGCCAATGCAAATGAAGCGCAAGCAGCTCGCGATCCTGGAGCTCCCGATATATCAGGCATTCGGGCAGCCTCTGTATCAGGTTTAATTGTATGCAGTCCGAATGATGTCGTTCCACGAATGGCCGAATTCATTCAGGATGAAGATCCCATGGTTCGGGCAGCGGTTGTGAACGGAGCGAGTATTACTCCAAATCTCGCACCCACTGAGGCACTCGTTGAATTATTGCCGGCTCTCGAACCGGATACGCAGGTGCAAATTCTTGCGCTTGCGGGAGACAAAGGTGAAACCTCGACGATCAGCGGTATCACTCCTCTACTGAACAGCGATAATGAAACTGTGTGCATTGCAGCTATCCATGCATTAAGCGAAATCGGCTCGGAAGCAGCAGCCTTGGCCTTGATGGAAGCAGCCGTTATGCTTGAAGGCGATACACGCGATGCCGCCCGACAGGGTCTCGCGGTTGTGACCGGAACAGGTGTGGAAACCTTTATTCAAAACCAGGCCAGATCCGGCAATGCAAATACCCGTGTTGTGGCTATTCCACTTCTCGGCAAACGGCAGTCTCCGGGAGCAGTAGAAGCCCTGTACGGTTATGCTGCAGAGAAAGATGAAAACATCCAAACAGCAGCCTTTCAAGGTTTGACAGAATTAACCGGTTCAGTCGATATCGCCACTTTGATTGAACTGATTGCTAAGACCAAAAATGAAAAACCTCGTGACGCCGGACTCGCAACTCTCAGGAGTGTCTTGAGTGCAACGAGAGACAAAGATGATGCCGCAGAAATCATGGCTTCTGAGATCGACGATTCAAAAAAAGAACTCAAACCGCTGTTGCTGAGCACGTTAGACGCATTGGGAGGTCTAACCGCTCTTGATCAGGTAAATAATGCAGCAACATCATCGGACGAAACCATGAAGGATGCCGGTATTAGAACCATGAGCGAATGGCCTGATTTCGAAGCCGCCGGGAAACTCCTTGCCATTGCATCTCAATCCAACACATCTTTAACCCACTATGTGCTGGCAACCAGAGGGATTGTCCGTTTGATTCAGAATAATCCATCGGTTCCAGTAGAAGAAAGCGAAAACCTCTGTTTATCTGCACTCAATGCCACACGGCGCAACGAGGAGAAAATTCAGATCATTTCTGCTATGGGCTCCATTCCAACCTTGAGTATGAGCGAACGGCTTCTGGAACTGGCAAAAGATGACAATCTGAAAGTGGAAGCCGGTCTTGCCCTGGTAAGAATTGCAAGCAGTATGCAGAGGTCCGAACCGGAGGCTTCACAGGAATTGGCTCAGAAAATCCTTGGCATGGACATATCGGATGATGTCAACGGATATGCACAAAGTATCATAAGCGGCGAAAGGGTACGGTTTGGAGGGTTTGGAGGAGGAAGATGATTCAGTAAAAAACCGATGAAATACGATCTGATGATTCACAAAACAGTTATTTACAGTTAAAACAGGATAAGGAGCATTTCATGAAGAAAACAATCATATCATCGTTCATCAGCATCACTTGTGCAGTGTTACTATTCGGGGCGGACGCATCATCCGCAATCCGTGTGATGCTGCTGGATGGACAGCAGGCCCGATCCCATCCCTGGGAACCGACATCGCCCTTCCTCATCAAAATCCTGGAAGAGACCGGTCTGTTCGAAGTGGATGAGGTGACCTCTCCTGCAATGGGTGAAGATTTCAGCGATTTCAAACCGGATTTCAGTCAATACCAAGTGATTGTCATGAATTACGACACGGATGATGACCAATGGCCTGAAGAGCTGAAAACGGCTTTTGAGCAATATGTGTCCAACGGCGGAGGTCTCGTCGTTTTTCATGGAGCCGACAATTCATTTCCGGGATGGGAAGCCTACAATTTGATGATCGGCGTCGGTGGCTGGCGAAACCGAGATGAAAATGCGGGTCCATACTGGTATTACAAGGATGGAGAACTGATTGCCGACACCTCTTCAGGAAGGGCAGGCAGCCATGGTGCCCGTCTTCCCTTTCAGATTGTGAATCGTGTGACTGACCATCCTATTACAAAGGGATTGCCTGAAGCCTGGATGCATGCGGCCGACGAACTCTATGCCACTCTTCGGGGCCCCGGGAAAAACATGACCATTCTTTCAACGGCTTATTCGGATCCGGACAACCGCGGCACGGACCGCGATGAACCGATCCTGATGGTGCTCTCGTATGGAAAAGGACGCATTTTTCATACCGTTCTGGGACACGATATACCAGCCATGAGTTGTATCGGCTTTATCACAACTTTTCAGCGCGGCACGGAATGGGCTGCAACAGGAGAGGTGACGCAGGAGGTCCCTGCCGATTTTCCGACTGCGGATACAGTCAGCATCAGAGATGAATAAAATCATATCTATCGAACACAATAAACGAAGGGAGGGTTAAACATGGCAAGACCAATCACTTTGTTTACGGGACAGTGGGCGGATTTAACCCTGGAAACAATCGCCCAAAAAGCCAATTCATGGGGATTTGACGGCCTGGAACTGGCCTGCTGGGGTGACCATTTTGAAGTGGACAAAGCCCTTGAAAATGACAGTTATGTAAAAGAAAAACGCAAACTGCTGGACAAATACAAGCTGAAATGCTTTGCCATCAGCAGCCACCTGGTCGGTCAGTGTATTTGCGATCCAATCGATCAGCGTCACAAAACCATTATACCCGAACGGCTCTGGGGAGACGGAGATCCCGAAGGCGTTCGCCAGCGCTGTGCGGAAGAAATGAAAAAAACAGCCATTGCAGCCAAGCGTTTTGGTGTGGATGTCGTGAATGGGTTTACGGGCAGCAGCGTCTGGGCCAAGCTCTATTTCTTCCCCCCCACTACACAGAAAGACATTGATGCGGGGTACAAAGATTTTGCCAATCGCTGGCTGCCCATTCTGGATGTCTTTAAAAAGGAGGGTGTCAAATTCGGTCTCGAGGTTCATCCGACTGAAATTGCCTACGACATTGTCACGGCAAAGCGTGCACTGGATGCGCTGAAAAACCATCCCCATTTTGGATTCAATCTGGACCCCAGTCATTTCATGCATCAGTTCATCGATCCCGTTTCCTTTATCGAAGAATTCCCGGACAGAATCTTCCATTTTCATGCGAAAGATTCCCGTGTGCGTCTCACCGGCCGCAACAGCATTCTATCTTCTCATCTGGACTTTGGTGACACCCGCCGAGGCTGGGATTTCGTCTCTGTGGGCAGAGGCGATGTCAAATGGGATCCCCTGATCCGTGCATTAAACCGCATTGGATACAAGGGACCGCTCTCCATCGAATGGGAAGATTCGGGTATGGATCGCGAGTTCGGCGCCAAAGAAGCCCTAGAATTCCTGAGGAAACAGGATTTTACACCATCAGCTGTCGCATTCGACGCCGCTTTTGGTAAAGAATAGATAAAGATATACCACTATCCTCCCCCTCTTTCACAACAGAGAGAGGGGGAATGAGGGGGTGAGTGATACATTTCATAATTTAAGTCGAAAACAATTCAATTGTTTTTATTTAACCCTTTGGATTTTGAAATTTGAGATTTGGATTTTTGAAATCTAAGGGGATGATTTTAAAAAGGAGCGCGCTATGAGTGAAGAAACCGGTTTTACCACCATGACGGGGGGGAAAGCCAAAGGCAAAGCCCCGGAAATCGGTGTGGGCATGCTGGGTTATGCCTTCATGGGAAAAGCCCATACCAATGCTTATAAAAAGCTGCCCTACATGATCTATCCGCCGCCGGCCATACCGAAACTGATCTCCATCTGCGGACTTTACGAAGATGAAGCGGAAGAGGCGGCGCGGCGCTATGGCTACGAAAAATATTTTACCGACTGGCATAAAATGCTTGAGGACGACCGTATCCAGTTATTCGATAACGGGACACCGAACAACATCCACGCCGAACCCTGCATTGCTGCGGCTCAGGCGGGTAAACATGTCATCTGTGAAAAGCCTCTTGCCCGAAATGCGGAAGAAGCCAAATCGATGCTCGATGCTGTCGAAAAGGCAAAAGTGAAGCATATGGTGGCCTTCAATTACCGATTCATTCCCGCCATCCGTCAGGCAAAACTCCTCATCGAAAGCGGTGCACTGGGGAAAATATATCACTACCGCGCAGTCTATTTGCAGGAATGGATCATGCCCCATTACAAGACACCCAGAATATGGCGTCTCGACAAGGAAACGGCGGGAAGCGGTGCATTAGGTGATCTGGGTGCGCACATCATTGATCTGGGGCGTTTTCTGGTGGGTGAAATGAAAAGTGTCAGTGCCGTAACACGCACCTTCATCAAGGAACGGCCTCTGCCGGAGGGCAGCGGCACCGGCAAAGTGGATGTGGATGATGCTTTTGTGGCCACTGTGGAATTCGAAAACGGCGCTATCGGAACACTGGAAGCCACACGTTTCGCAGGCGGAAGAAAAAATCACGAAGTGATCGAAATCAACGGTGAAAAGGGATCGATCTATTTCGACCTGGAGAGAATGAATGAAATGCAGGTCTTCTGGATTGATGAACAACCCAAGGAGACACAGGGATTCCACAATATTTTGGTCTCGGAGGCCTACCATCCCTGGTGGGAACACTGGTGGCCACACGGTCACATTATTGGATGGGAACACCTTTTTGTGCATGAAATCGCCCATCTGTTGGACTGCATCGTAAACGACAAAGAAATTGCCCCCTATGGTGCCACCTTTAAGGATGGATATCACACAGCCGTGATCTGTGACGCGATACTCGAATCGGCCGAAAAACGGAAACACATCGATATTCGATTTTAAACACGATCATCATCCATTCAGGCAAACGCGTAAACATCACACCGCAGGGTAATGCAGTGATAAGAATCATGGGGCGTATTTTATGGTCCTTTTGGGATTTGATATCGGCAGTTCCTCCATCAAAGCCACAATCCTTGAATCAGAGACGGGAAACGTGCTGGCCTCAGCCATGTCGCCGGAGACCGAGCTGGCCATTTCCGCGCCCCGGCCGGAATGGGCCGAGCAGGATCCGAATATCTGGTGGGAGCATGTCAAAACAGCAACGGCGAACATCCTGGAACAATCCAAAATCGACAAGCAGGACATCAAGGCCATCGGGATTTCATACCAGATGCACGGATTGGTTCTGGTTGATGAGAATCAAAATATACTCAGGCCTTCCATCATCTGGTGCGACAGCCGGGCGGTCTCGATTGGAAACAAGGCATTCCGTGATTTGGGCAGGGAATACTGTTTAAAGAATTACCTGAATTCACCCGGAAATTTCACAGCCAGTAAATTACGATGGGTTAAAGAAAACGAACCGGACCTGTTTGACCGCATCGACAAAATGATGCTTCCCGGTGAATATATTGCGATGAAATTGACCGGGGAAATCAAAACGACCCCCTCCGGTCTCTCCGAAGCGATCCTCTGGAACTTCCAGACACAATCCTTGGCTGAGGATCTTCTGGATTATTTCGAAATACCACAGGATCGCATTCCGGCGGTTGTGCCGACATTCTCGGTTCAGGGGAAACTGAGTCCATCTGCAGCAAAAGAACTGGGACTCATTCCAGGTACAGGGATCACCTACCGTGCCGGCGACCAGCCCAACAATGCCCTTTCCCTGAATGTGCTGAATCCCGGAGAACTGGCAGCAACAGCCGGGACGTCGGGTGTTGTGTACGGAATTTCAGATCGGCCAATTTACGATCCTAAATCACGCGTCAACACATTTGTTCATGTAAACCACACAAAAGAGGCACCGAGAAACGGCGTTTTGCTCTGCGTGAACGGGACAGGAAAACTCAACAGCTGGCTGAAAATCCATGTTGCGGACAGGATGGATTACAATCAAATGAATCATCTCGCCTCTCAGTCTCCTGTCGGAGCTAGAGGTCTCGTGGTGTTGCCTTTCGGGAATGGAGCTGAACGGATATTGGAGAATCGGAATATCGGATCCTCGATCCATCAACTCAACTTCAATACCCACACGGTTTCTGATTTATTAAGAGCGTCACAGGAATCCATTGTTTTCGCCCTGAATTACGGAATCGAAATCATGCGCGAAATGGGATTGACCATTCAAACGATCCGTGCGGGGCACACCAACATGTTTTTGAGCCCCCTGTTTACCGAAGCCTTCGCAACAATCAGCGGTGCCGCAATCGAATTGTTCAACACGGACGGTTCACAGGGAGCAGCGAGGGGAGCCGGGATTGGAGCGGGGATATACAAAAATGCAGCCGAGGCTTTTGTTGGATTGAAATCAGTGAAAGTCATCGAACCTAACAGATCACTGGAATCAGCCTATCGGAAAGCTTACGACAGGTGGCTCAACACATTACAGGACCGAATGAATAAAGAGGATTGATCATGGAAGATAAAAAATCATTACACAATGTATGTCGGTGGACATTTCATGCGGGAGCAGGCGGATTTGTTCCCGGGAATATCCGACCGGAGTGGGGACCAGACCGGTTTCGGACACCCGATTTCATCCGGCTGGTGAAGGACAAAATCGAACCGAGGCTTCCCGATTATGTGGAGCTCGGTGTGGAAATGCACTACGACAATGAATACAACGAGAAAACTGCGGATGAAATCGCTGATACGCTAGTCGATACAGGTATTCGTGTGGGCATGCTGACACCCGGAGCCCATCTCCACTGGGGATACGGGGGCGTGGCTTCCCTGGATCCCAAAGAAAGGGCGGCCGCCGAGGAATACGGAAAACGCAGTGTCGATCTGGCCTACGGTCCGCTGAAAAAAGCATGGCACCCCGATCCGGAAAAAGCCCCCACGCTGGTGATCTGGAACGGATCCTTTGGATACGATCTGGCGACGGTGGGTTTGAAAAGAATGTATCAGAATCTCAAAGAGAGTATTGCCAAACTCTGCCGGTATGAAGCGGAACTGGGAGGTGAGCTCTACTGGGGTCTGGAACCCAAACCCAACGAAGGCCATCCTGCCATGCTGCTGCCCACTGTGGCCAGTGCCATTCTTTTCTGGAGAAGATTAGAAGAGGAATTTCAGGTGACACGGGAAAAGAAGGGCGCCAACATGGAAATCGGCCATACCGAAATGATCGGCCTGGATCATTTGTATGACTTTGTGGAGCAGTTCGATAACAATGCCATATTTCATGTCCATTTAAACAGCCAGGGGTACAACGATGGTCTGATCCTCGGGGGTCCCGGCAAATTTGACATCGACCATGGCGTGCGGATCAACGGGATGAACATCGCCATCGCGGGACTTTTCCGGGAAGCGGGATACAGCCGCTGGAAGGGACACGACATGCAGCCAAGGCCCTACGACAATGCGGACCAAGCCATAGACCGTGTCGTGCGGAGCATTCTGAGCTGGGAGGCCTGCGACAGAGCCGCCTCCGAACTGAATACCGACGAACTGCTGAAACACCTGGCATCACGCAACACGGCGAAAGCGGAAGACATGATGCGCCATGCTGTTGTCAGTGCAAATAGTTATTTTGATGAGATGTATCACTAGCTTTCTATTGTTGTCTAATTCAGTTGTTTTTCAAATAGACTCGACTAGTGATATTTTTTTGAATATATATGAAAATGACATATCTGTAGACAGGGTGGGTCGTAGACCCACCAATTAACATGATATAAAAACCATGCCTGATTATCATCGTGTTTACATACCTGGTGGGATCTATTTTTTCACCGTTGTTACATTTCACCGCCTTTCATTTTTAACATTGAAAGATGTCAGAAGAACATTACAAAACACATGGTGCAAGGTTCAACAGAAAAGGCCATTTCAATTAATCGCATTGTGTCTATTACCCGATCATTTGCACTGCATGTGGAAACTGCCCGAAAATGATTATGACTATTCCACAAGATGGCAAAAAATTAAAGATGGATTTTCACAGACAATTGATCGATCCGTTCTTCCATCAGCGGAAGCAACTGCATCTCGAAAATTAAAATCTGAAGCTTCAATATGGCAGCGTCGTTTCTGGGAGCACACAATCCGAAATCAGTCGGATTATAACAAACATATTGATTACATTCATTACAATCCCGTGAAACATGGGTATGTTCAAAAAG
>JAFGDT010000014.1 GCA_016931965.1 bacterium
ATATCGCGCACTGGGGAACAACGGTGACCACACCTGCAGTTTCCGAAAACGAGGCGACGGTTCATATCCAAACAAAGATTTGGAATCAATCTACCGCTGCCCAAAATGTGACGCTTGAAACCGTCATTGTGGATGAGTCAGAAAACAAAATGGGCAGTACCCGGTTCCTTCAAAAAGTGAATGCAGACAGCATCCATATTTTCGAACAGGAAATCAAAATTCCAGAACCAAAATTGTGGTCGCTGAAAAACCCGGCGCTTTACCACGTAGAATCCAAAGTCCATGTGAACGGCGAGATTGTGGATGCCGATGAAACGCCCTTTGGAATTCGTACCTTTGAGTTTACAACGGATAAAGGATTTTTCTTAAATGGACATCATGTGGATATCAAAGGCGTGTGCCTCCATCACGATCTGGGTTGTCTGGGCGTTGCCGTGAACACGCGGGCCATCGAGCGCCGGTTGGAAATTATGAGGGATATGGGCTGCAATGCCATACGCACTAGCCACAATCCGCCCGCACCCGAACTGCTCGATTTATGCGATCGCATGGGATTCCTGGTCATGGACGAAGCGTTCGATGAATGGATACGGAATAAAACGAAGTATGGGTACGGGCAGTTCTTTGACGAATGGAGTGAGAAGGATCTGGCGGATATGATCCGCCGCGACAGGAACCACCCCAGTATCATCCTGTGGAGTATCGGCAATGAAATTCCCGAACAGGATAACGACAATGCCTACGAAATGGCGAAGCGGCTTGTGGATATTTGTCACAGGGAAGACCCGACACGTCCAGTAACTTCGGGCTGCAACACACCGGAAGCAGCCGTTCAAAGTGGTTTCTCTAAACCACTCGATGTATTCGGCATCAATTATTCCATGCCCTTCTATCTTGATTATCAGGGAAAAGCAAAATTGGTCGGTTCAGAAACCACTTCGGCTGTCAGTACACGCGACGAGTATAACCTGATATTGGAAGAAGGCAAGCTGAAAATCATCAATGAACTGAATAACCAGTGTTCTTCTTACAATGATACCTCTGCGGAATTAACACTGAAGGCAATGAAAAACGCACCCTGGGTTGCGGGACAATTTCTGTGGACGGGCTTCGATTACATCGGTGAACCCTCGCCTTTCAGTTGGCCGTCCGTCAGTTCCTATTTCGGTATTGTCGATTTGTGCGGTTTCCCGAAAGACCGTTTCTACCTCTACCAAAGCCAGTGGACGGACAAACCGATGGTTCACCTTCTCCCCCACTGGAATTGGCAGGGCTTTGAGAGAAAGGAAATTCCAGTCTGGTGTTACAGCAATTGCGAATCGGTGGAATTGTTCTTGAATGGAGAATCCCTGGGCGAAAAGAAATTCAGTGATACAAACGATTTGCATTTAACCTGGAATGTTCCTTATACTCCGGGAACACTACAGGCCATTGCCAAAAATAATGACGAGACAATTTGCACGGATGAAATTCAAACCGCAGGCGCTCCCGCCAAAATAATCCTGACGCCGGATCGCAGCGAAATTGACGCCGATGGTGAAGACCTCTGGTATGTCAAAGTCGAGATCGTGGATGCAGAAGGTCATGTCTGCCCCAACGCCGACAACCTTGTGAAGTTTAAACTTGATGGAGAAGGGGTGATAGCCGGTGTGGATAACGGCAACCCCATCAGCCATGAATATTTCAAGACAAACGAACGGAAGGCATTCCATGGTCTGTGTCTTGCCGTGGTGCAGTCGAAGCACGATAAAGGAACAATCCGCTTTTCTGCAAACTCCGCTGGACTTCAGCCTGCTGAGATTTTTATGAATGTAAAATAGGAAATCCATGTATCTACATTGGTCTGGGACTCAACAGAAAGTAAAGGCATACAAAATGAAATCAGGAAAAATCAAGATTCTGTTCATCACAACCATTCTATTCCTTTCAGGCTTTTGTTTGCAAGCCCAGGAATTATATGTTGGTGTAAATTATCATCCGCATGATGATAAAAATCCCGAAAAAATCAAACGGGATATTCAGCTCATGAAAGACGCGGGATTTAAAGTGGTTCGTTTGGGCCACTTGGCCTGGGACAGCTACGAACCGTCTGAAGGTGTGTTCGACTTTGCCTGGTTTGATCAGGTGATGGACATGATGAACGAGGCCGGAATCAAGGTTATTCTGGATATTGCCATCCGGCCCGCCCCCATCTGGCTGCACCACAAATATCCTTCAATTGATATTATCGATAAAAATGGAAATCGGCTCTACCCGAATCATCGGTACATGGAAGATGTTGGCGATCCGATGTATCAGAAATATGCCTTGCGTTTCACCGATGCCATGACAAAACAATACGCGAATCATCCGGCCTTGCTGGCGTTTGGCATTGACAATGAATCCGGCGATGGACAAATATCCTATTCAGAAACTGTCAGACAAAGGTACATTGTCTGGCTAAAGAACAAGTATCAGACCGTTGATAATCTGAATAAAGCCTGGGCCGGGCAACGCTGGTCAAGGTGGATGAATCAATGGGATGAAATTGGATTCCCGGTTTCCGGTCAGATCAATGGCGCGCCCGAAAGAATGCTCGATTTCAGGCGTTTTGTCTCGGATGAAATCAATCAATTGCTCTTCAAAGTCATTGATCATGTCAATACCAATGCCCCGAATGCCTTGCTAAATACCAATGCATGGTATTATAGCTGGTTGAAATTTTTTGATTACGCCCCAATTGCCTATTCAGGCAAA
>JAFGDT010000015.1 GCA_016931965.1 bacterium
GCCTGCATCTGCTCATCGATGAGCGTCATTACCTTTTCACCTAATATGTTGTATATTTCCAGTGTTACTTGACTCTGTTCGGGTATGGCATAGTTGATCACTGTTTCTGGATTAAAAGGATTCGGCATATTCTGGAACAGTGCAAACTTCTCAGGAACATCAGCTTTTACGATATTTTCTTCTGATCCTTTTTCAAGTCCACCCTGTATGGCATTGATGATGCTCTGCGCATAGAAAACGAGGTTATCCGCATCCTGTTCGGCTATCTTCTTTCCACCCTGTGCCTCAACCTCATTAATAAAGGCATTGAGCTGGTTCACAGCCGCATTATCCTTTCCCTTTTCCAGGGACTTGATGGCATTGTTCAATTTAGATAGAAGACTGTTTTCTGTGCCGTTATGAAGGTCAAGATTTTCGATTATGGCAATTACATTTTCAATGGCTTCTACTGGTGGTTCACTGATAAAAACAGTTAGCCCAAAAAGGGACAGAGACATGGTTTCTCCGTAAATGATATTTTGGTCAACATCAACTGAAGTGGTGATATCGACCGGTGATCCATCTTCATAATGGAATAGTCGTAAATCGGCTTCATTGACTTCTCCAATTTCGGCTTCGTCATAATTGACCTGAATACCAATCGGACCTGTGTAGGTTGCTGTCGTTGTAATATCATAATAAATAGGTGGGTCAAGAGGCACAATCTCAAAACCGGATGGAGGCGGAGGGCCATCATTTAGTTCTGCGATTGTTGTGATCCCTTCACTACTAACAGTTGCATAATCAAGTGTTACACCATTATTAAAAGCGATTTCAACATCTGAACCGATGGGTGTATTGATGAATTTCAATATATATAATCCACTTGACGAATCAATCACATAAAGGTAATCTCCAGATATAAATAAACTTCCACTTCTCTCATAAAAATCAACCTCAATTGGCTGAGATGGATCAGACACATCAATAATACGCAAGCCAAGACTAGTGGCTACATACGCATAATTTCCAGATATCAATACATCATTCGCACTTTCTGTATTCCAGAAGCCAACCTCAAAAGGTGAGGCTGGATCGGACACATCAATGATGCGCAGCCCCTCAGATCCATCAGCTACATATGCATAATGCCCGTATACATCTAAACGGAATGGGAGACCTCCTGTAGCACAAAAACCAACTTCAGCAGGCGATGATGTCGGATCGGACACATCAATGATGCGCAAACCATCAGGATCATCAGCCAAGTATGCATAGTCTCCAGATACATCCACACCCCATACGATACCGTCTGTATCATAAAAACCTACTTCAAAAGGTGAACCAGGATTGGACACATCAATTACACGCAATCCAGCTCCTTCAGTAGCTATATATGCGTAATCATCGGCTACACTCAATGTTTGCGCATAATAACCCGGGAAATATACACTTTCTATACTGGGTAATAGTGGATTCGATACATCAATTATGGACAATCCTTCTATAAAACTGGTAACATATACATAATCCCCTAATATATCTATCCCTTGTGAACCATGTCCAGTATAACAAAAATTGACTTTAAATGAAGCAGTCGGATCAGATACATCAATAATGTGTGTACCATGTGCTCTGTAATCAGCCACATAAGCATAATTGCCGGATACAGTTACATCAAGTCCTAATCCCCCTGAACCATAGGAACCCGCTTTAGAAAGTAAATTTGGATCAGATACATCAATCACTTGCAATCCTTGATATTGATCGGCTACATAGGCATAATTCTCGGATACAGCAACTCCCCAGGATGTACCCGAGATACCATAAAACCCAAGCTCTTCAGGCAAATACAGATCTGTCACATCGATTACAACTAAACCTTTGACACTACAAGCAACATATGCATAATTTCCGGACACAGCAACAGCCCTTAGATTCATCCTAAACTCAGAAACGAGTTCCGGTATACAGAAACCAACCTCTGCAGGCAATTCAGGATCCGACACATCAATTACACGCAAGCCATCCCAATAATCGGCCATGTATACATAATTACCGGATACAGCCAGGCCTAAAACCTGAGAGTACGCAAACCAAGAACTAACCTCTGCAGGCAATTCAGGATCCGACACATCAATTACACGCAAACCTCCATATCTATCGGCTACATATGCATAATTTCCGGATACAACGACATCTTGTGCTCTATCTTCAGTATCAAAAAAACCAACCACTTCAGGCGAAGTCGGATCGGATACATCAATCACACGTAAACCACTGTATCCATCTGCTATGTATACATAATCTCCCGATACGTCCACGCCATATGCCCAATGTTCTGTTTCATAATGACTAACCTCAATAGGTGTACTCGGATTGGAAGCATCAATGATATATAAACCATCTGGTCCTGAAACGGCATAAACATAAATACCGGATATAGCAATGTCATAGATCGTAATAAAGGATAAGGACATTTTACTCAAGACAACAGGATCAGAAGGATCAGAAAAATCGGCTATCACAAGAGTATCAAGCATACCAAAATATGCGATATTACCCGATACATCAACTGCTCTACATTGTTCTGCCTTTAGTTTCCAGTACCCAATGGTTTCAACATCAGCATAAGATAAACTCTGGTTAATAAGGGAAAATAATAGCAAACAAAAAATGATACTTACTAATCGTAAAATCTGTCTCGTTTTCATGGCTGTTTCCTCCCCTTGTTAGCACTATTATAGAAAAATCTTTCACACAAAGATATTTCTTGCTGGATTGTTTAGATAAAATCATATTTATAATGTGATTATATACTAATACTTTTTTTCATAAATGTCAATGGGCAATATTTACCTAATTATCCTTTGCTCAAAAAAAATATAAAATAGATAATAGATAAATAAAAGGTAACAGAAGTTATAAGGAATGCGTATGTGCGATTAATATAATAAGTTCCCCCAAGCCAGTTTTTGGGTTTCCCACATAATTCCCCGACATCGTCGTAAAGTGCATCCAGAACTCCCAGGAAGCACAGTAGATTATTCACCAACAGAATATAGTAATCTAGAATTTTCAGCTCCCGATCGGAATCAATCTTGCTTAACTAATCCATATCATATGAATTGATCTTTTTCCTTTCATCCCATCGTTATAGAGAATCAATCAAAAAAGCCAGGCATACACTGGGCATACCTGGCTTTCAATGAATAGGTAACTATTCAGATAATTTTATCTGAATTGAACCACCACCTCTTTGTTCAATTCCACCTTCACACCCGGCAGGTCTTTCAGCACCTGCTTTGCATCCTCCACATTGTCCGGCTGGGCCTGGCTGAATTTTTCAAAACCGCCCGGCGCGTCAAACAATTTCCCAAAATCCAGATCCATCAGGGTGATTTTGGATCCTTCGCGATAGGTCGCATTGGTCTGAACGATGTTTCCCTGCACTTCAATTTCCATCACGATTCGCATATCCCTGAAAAAATCCTGCATCATACCCATCATCGCCGCACCCATCGCATCATCCTCTGAGGATTCTTCCGAATCATCCGACGTGAGATCTCCTTCTTCATCATATCGATCCTCTGGCTGTGTAATCACCAACTTTGCAGGATTCCCCTTCGTGAAATTGAATGTGACAAATTCATCATCTTCCTCTTCCCCTCCCGTGGATACATCGCTGAACTGGGAAGGCATTTTTTCATTGGGATTCTGATCAACTTTAAGCTTATTCACATCCGTAAATGCATAAACCGCTCTGTATCCATCGAATCCTCCACTCTGAACTCGACTTCCCGAAACATAGGTCACACCTTCACCCATTTGAGCCGCCTCTTCCTTCAGCTTGGCTTCATCGAACATCCCGTAAGGATCATCAGATTCACTTTCTTCCGATTCAACGGCCTCCTCATCCATCATGCCACCCATCATTTGCTCCATCATCCCCCCCATTTCCTTCAATGTGCCTGTGCTCATTAAAAATTCTTCTTCAATCGTCCCGCTGCCATCGGGATTCAATTTAACGAGCATTTTGACCTGATAACAACCCGCTACAAACAACAGCAGAAACACAATCCCTAATACGATGATTAATCGCTTTACCATAGTGTCCCTCCCTTATTTTGATAGATCATTCAAAACCATGACATCCAATCCCATTTAATATATGGCTTAATTTATCAAACATTTTCAAATTTTGCAACCAATCTTTGAGCAACAATGCAAACAGGTTCATACTGATCCTTTTGGGCCATTTCAAAATCCGAAAGATAGGGCCTGGCCATTTCACCGATATCATCAAAAAAGAGCGCCGCATAATGACGCACGGCACAGTTGGTATTTGTTCTCAAGGCATGTCGTAATACAGAAATGGCTTCCCTCGAAAATCCCAACAGACAGAGGCCACGGGCGGCTGCGATTTGTACAGAGGAAGACCCATCACTTAAAAGAACCTGGAGTTTTTCTGAAACTTGATGCGCCTCGACACCCCTGTTCCCAATGGCATAGGCTGCGCGAAATCGAACGGCGGGCGATGGATGCGATAAATTCTCGGATAATTGAACAAGAGATGATTCTCCATTCTCACCCCATTCGATCACTTTCCGAATATCATCAATCAGATGGCGATTGTCCTCACGCTGCAAGATAAAATATGTGTTGCCATATTCCCTGCCCATCTCCTCCAAAATGGGCTCGGGGATCAATCCCAGATCCCAAAAATCGTGCATCCATTGAATGTGCATCCGGCGCATTTTATTCAACAATCCGCTATATCTTCTTAATGGAGCCAAATTGTTGACTTCATAAGGATCCTCATAAAAAATATAGAGCTCTTCGGGGGGACGATTTTCAGAAAATATCTGAGATTGAACTGAAAGCAATTGATCGTCATGATACAATTTCTTCATGGTTTGTGTAATGGTTAGATGATCTCTGGCTTGATTGGATTGCATGTAAGGCCGATCAGAAAAATAATTCCGGATGTATTTCACCTGTTCCGTCCGAATGGATCGAATACAATCGACCGTCTCATCGCACCGATCTCTGGCTGATGCGACAAATGCTCTGCGCTGATATTTTCTCCCCAATAAACGCTGACCATCCATCTCATTGGGAATCGGGATACCGGCCAATTCGAGTGAAGTGACAGAAACATCGATAAGACTGACCGGATCATGACGCGTTTTTCCCCGACTGAGAATTTTCGGTCCCCAAATGATTAAAGGGACACGGATCCCCTCGTCATACAAAAACCCTCTACCGCGCAGATGATTGATGCCATTGATGGAAAACAGGAAAACAAGCGTATCATCTTGTGCATTATCCTCAGTTAACCGATCGATAACTTTACCGACTTCACGATCGAAACGGACAATACCGCTTAAATAGCGGGCCCAATCTTCCTGCAGCACAGGATGATCTGGATAATAGGGAGGCAATTGCACCCCATTCGGATTCACAGGATTGGTAATGTCCGATTCACTTTCTTTTCCTGTTGCATACTGGATCTGCGCAAAAAAAGGTTGTCCGGATCTCCTCAAAGACCAGTCGTCTGCATCGTAGACATTCTCACTCCAGATAGAACTGTAATCCGATGAGGACAGCGGTTTACCCACAGACACTCCCTCTCCATTCCTCTGGAACACAGTAAAATATCCCGCTTTTTTAAAAAGTTCGGGAATCAGCTCGAATGGCAATGGATCACTATTCTGATCAAGAGAATCATCGCTATCTCCTTCAATCACCCATTGACTTCGATGATGATGAGCACCAGTCCTGGTTTGATAGAGTCCACTGATCAAAGCCGAATAACTGGACAAGGGAACGGAACTGGTTGCAAAAGCCTGGGTATAACGGATACCTTCTCTGGCCAATCGATCAACATGAAGTGTTTCTATGGTCTTTTCCCCATAACAGCTCCAGTGGGGAGACATATTCTCTGTAAAAATCCAGAGGATATTGGGTTTTCTATCCTGAGCCGGGCTCTTGGAACAAAATGGGAGATGACTAAAGGCCAGCGCGGAAGTAACAGCACAGCCCACCTTCGATATAAATGATCGTCGATTCATTAGAACGTTACAAAAAAATCCATCAACTCAATGAGATCAAATCATACCCACTTTGAACACACCGATATCTTTATCATTCGGATTTGCATGAACTGAATCTCATACGATTTCTCGTGATCGGATCACCTCAACAGTTGAATTCGATATTTTTATAAAGGATATGAAATTATTGTATGGGCAGAAGGGCAATTTCAATGCGCCGATTTTGTGCCTGACCCTCCTTGGTTTCATTGGATGCGACAGGCTGATGTTCACCCAATCCAACGGCTTCAAGACGTGAGGGATCGATGGCCACTTTTTCCTGAAGAAATCGGACCACATTCGTTGCCCTCGCAGTCGAGAGTTCCCAGTTCGAAGGAAATTTTTCCTGAAGCCTTGAAGATATCGGCACATTGTCTGTATGACCCTCAACCCGAACGATTTTATCTTTCATGTTTTTCAGAATATTTCCTACCCTTTCAAGCACCAGCAGTCCCTCGGGAGAAATATCCGCTTCACCGGAAGGAAAGAGTATCCGATCGACGATGCTGACTTTTAATTTGTCGGCCAGTTGTGTAATCTGAATTTGGTTATCCTGGATTTCTTTTTCCATCTCGGTAATGAGAGAATCTTTAGCCGATTCAACCCTGGCAATCTCTTTTTCTTTGGCTTCGCGTTCTTTTGAGATTTCTGCAACTTTCAGGTTCAATTCATTTTCAAGAATTGCAGCTTTTCTTTCGAGTTCCATATTCGTCACTTGAATCTGCTGATTCGCTTCCTGAGTCGGTTTATATTGATCAAAATAGAGATAAGCATCTGCTCCAAGAATAATCGTGAGAACTGTGGACAGAGTAATGATTGCCCCTTTCATCTTACTATCCTCCTATATTTTATGAATAAAGCATTTGTTAAAAGATAACCAATTTATCAAACAAGTCAAGGTTATTTTTCACTTGAATTAATGAAAAGTTGTGATTATTTTGTTGAAAATGAGACAATAAATGCGATCGTCTCCCGTTTACTTAATGAGTGTGAATGGAAAAGATACAGAGTGATGCACATCTCATTCAGTCCTACCTCTCTGGGAGAGAGAGGGCTTTTGAGAAACTATTGAAACGATACGAAAGACCTTTGTTCTCTTTTATATTTCGGTTTGTGGGAGACAGGCAGAGTGCGGAAGATTTATTTCAGCAGACATGGTTCAAAGTGATCCAGGGTCTGCCTCGTTACAAAGAAAGGGGGTCTTTTTCAAGTTGGCTCTTCGGTATTGCCAATAACGGTTGTATCGATTTTGTTAGAAAACACAATAGAGCAAAACGAAACGATCTGGTCAGTGGTGAAGGCATGGAACAATTAAAATCTGATGAACATAACCAAATGGATCGATTATTGAGAAAAGAAAAAACCATATGGCTGGAAAAAGCCATCGAACAATTGCCTCCAGATCAGAAACAGGTGGTTCTTTTACGGATATACAGTGAACTGCCGTTTAAAGAAATTGCCCGAATCCTAAACGATCCATTGAATACGGTTCTGGGAAGGATGCATTACGCTGTACAAAACCTGAAAAAAATTGCCAAAGAAGAATATGGGGAGGTTGAAAACCGATGACCTGTCCTGATTTTGAAAACAAAGTCTTGCTTTTTCTTTCCGGGGAACTGAGCTCGTCCGATAAGGACAATTTTAAATCCCATTTAAAAACGTGCAATGCATGCAAAAAGGCATTCGAAAGTATTCAACAAACATGGGATGCATTGGATCGGTTACCCCAAGAGCATCCAAATCCTGAAATAAGAAAAACCATCTTAAAACAGGTTCAAAAAGCGGTTGTGAAAACATCTCTTCTGACACGATTATCTATTTGGATCAAAAAACGGATCATGCCGAGAAAATATGTCTGGGGAATTTCAACAGTGGCCGTGACCGCCCTCCTGATCTTTTTCATCACACATCCATTCGATCAAAAAGAACCCGATCAAGTTGTACAGACAGAAGCTTTTGAATGGGAAGACGATTTCTTTTCACAGGCCGAGTGGATCAACAGTGAAATCAATCGCATGGAATCGGGCCAGTTTGTCACCACTTACACTTTTATGGAAGATGAGCCACCCGAATTTCAGGAGACTCTGTCACCCATGAGCGAAGATCTAAACTGGATCAGAGAACAAGTGGAAAACTTAATGAGAACCATCTACGGCATATAACATGTGGAGGTATAAAATGAAAAACAAAAACAACCATTTTCTTTTCATCATACTCATCATGATTTCTATCCTTTGGCTGCCGCTCTTTTCTCAGGAAAGGCAATCGGCTATTCCTGCCCCAAGAGCACCCGGATCCACTTCGGAATGGCAACCGGCGACTCTTTATTTAAATCCTCAACAAGAAGCCGAGGTTTTAAAATATTTGGAAGAATATTCTCCTGAACTCGCTGAACGATTATCCAGAATCAAAGAATCGAACTCGGATACATACAGGGAACAACTCTCACGCGCATACCGGCAGATGATCTACATGGACAACTTGAAAGAAACCGATCCCGAACAATATGAACGCGTTAGCGAAGAAAGGCGTCTTGAACTCGAAAGCAATCAATTGGCCACCCAATACAAGAACACGACCGATGAAGATGAAAAAAGGGGAATTAAAGCCGAACTTGAAGATCTTCTTTTTGAACTTTTCGATTACAGGCAGATGAACCGAATTGTTGAAATCGAAAGACTGGAAGAAAGATTGGAAAGTCTGAAAGAGGAGAATCAAAACCGGTTGGACAATAAAGATCAAATTGTCAACAATCGGCTTTTGGAACTTTTGGGTGAAAGGAGCGGATTGGAGTGGTAGTCTGAAAATTCTAATATGAACCAGTATTGATATCGCTTTTAATCGTTCTGAAAAGCAAGGTAATGTCGTTGGCAATGGATTGCTGTCAACGGCATTTTCCTTTTTAAATGGATCAAATCATTTTGAAAGTTCATTTTTTATGTTAAATTCATTTGATTGTTTCCATTGTATCCATACAGAATGTATGGGAGGTTTTATGAAATACATTTTCAAGCTTCTGTTTTTTTTGCTCCTTCTACAATTATACTATTGTGCAAACAATCCAGAAAAAAATATATATACCGGCATTATCGAAGGAAAAATCAACCAAATTCCCGCCCTAACAGGGGGGAAAATCAGCCACCTTTTTGTTGAAGAAGGCCGCTCCGTTTCCATGGGAGACACACTGGCCCTTATCGATACAACCGAACTTGCCCTGGAACACAGACAACTGAAAGCCACGCTGGAAGAAATAGGAATCCAAAAACGGATCTGTCAAACAAAAGAAAATCAGGCCGAATCGGACCTGCATTACGCAGAGCAGGAATATGAGCGCATGAAAGCATTGGTTGATGGAAATGTGACTCCCAAACAGAATCTGGACCAATTGAACAATCAACTGCAGCAAGCTAATTCCGCATTCGAAATTGCCCGCCAGCAAACCCAAAGCATATCGGCAAAACAAAAACAGGTGCTGGCTCAATTGGAGTTGCTGAGAAAGAAAATAACCGATGCGATTATTGTGGCACCCATCAACGGACTGATCACTTCCCGATACTATGAACCTGGTGAAGCTGTGCCGCCTCTCCAACCTCTATTCGAACTCATTCGAAATGACCAGATGGAAGTAAAAATCTACATATCGGAAAATCAATTAACCAGCGTATACCCCGGCCAAGAGGTGCGCATCCGTGTAGATGGTCTTGAAATTGAATTGCCCGGCCACGTCTCTTGGATCAGTTCGAAATCGGAATTTACGCCCAAAATGATCTTGACACCGGATACACGGACTTCCCTGGTCTATGCCGTAACAATTTCTATTGCCAATACTGGGAACGCATTGAAACACGGCATGCCCGTTGAAGTATTATTGAATGCTGAATAGACCCTTTGTTCAATCGATGCAAATGATCAATGGATGCAATTCAAATTGACAATTTCCAAAAACAATACGGTTCTCGTTATGCCGTAAAAGGCGTATCCTTCTCCATTCATTTTGGTGAATTGTTCGGACTAATCGGTCCAGACGGTGCAGGGAAAACAACACTGATTCGGTCTGTCTGCTCCCTTCTTCCTCCAGACGGGGGAATCATCAAAATCAACGAAATGGATGTCTACCAAAATATCAGTGCCATCCGAAACATCCTCGGCTATATGCCCCAGCACTTTTCTCTCTATCAGGATCTTTCTGTTGAACAAAATCTACATTTTTTTGCTGATTTATACCAGGTCCCACAGGTATCACTGAAAGATAAGCTTGAACAACTCTATCATTTCTCACGCCTCGAACCTTTTAAAAAAAGAAAAGCGGGTGCATTATCCGGGGGGATGAAACAAAAACTCGCTCTTTCCTGTGCTTTGATTCATACCCCTGAAGTGCTCATTCTTGACGAACCCACTTACGGGATCGATCCGGTCTCACGTCAGGAATTGTGGGAAATGCTTCATACGCTCCAGAAAGAAAACATCACCATTTTGGTTTCAACAGCATACATGGAAGAAGCGGACCAATGTGATCGTATAGCACTGATGCATCAAGGGAAAATATCAAGTTTGGGATCTCCGTCGCAGCTTAAAAACGCTTATCCTTATCCTTTGTATCGTGTTTCTGGTCGGGATTTTTTTCCCCTCAAAAAGTTCTTTTTGAAACTGCCACAGGTCCATTCTATTCAGCTTTTCGGTGATTCCATCCATATCAGCTTTGCTCAAAAACCGAACGAAACTGATTGGGAACATTGGAAAAAGAAAACGAACCATATTCTGACGGAATGGAATCTCCTTTCCCCGAGTATCGAAGATTGTTTTATCGAATTCACTAGAAACAGCAGATGAAAAGTCCAGACATTATTGTAAAAACAGAAAACCTCACACGTCAATTCGGTCGATTTACGGCTGTGAATCAGGTCAGCATTCGAATCAATCGTGGAGAGATTTTCGGTTTTCTCGGAGCCAACGGCGCAGGGAAAACAACCCTGATTCGTATGCTTTGCGGCTTATTGAAACCTTCTTCAGGTGAAGCCACCGTTGCCGGCTTGGACATCAAAAGGGAGAGTGAAAAAATCAAGCAAAAAATCGGCTACATGAGTCAACATTTTTCACTTTACAATGATTTAACCGTTAAGGAGAACATCGAATTCTACGCCGGCATCTATGGATTAAATCGGAAACAGATCTTTCAGAAACAAAACGAAATCAGCAAACAGTTACAGATGGAACCTTATCTGGACTCCCGAACCTCAGACCTGCCTCTCGGTTTGAAACAACGGTTGGCATTGGCGACTGCGCTGCTTCACAACCCACCTATCCTATTCCTCGACGAGCCGACTTCAGGTGTCGACCCGCGCGCTCGCAGAAGTTTTTGGGAACTCATTTACCAAAAAGCGGCTCAGGGGACGACCATATTCGTCACCACCCATTTCATCGACGAATCGGAATATTGTCACCGCTTATCCATTATGGATAATGGCCGAATGATTGCTATTGACACACCGGAAAGCATGAAAAAGCGCTATAAAAAAAAGTCCATGCAGGAAGTATTTGGTTTCTTGATCAGGGAAAAAGGAATATAATGGTGCGGATATGCAATTAAACGGACATCGCATTCGAACTGTCGCACGTAAGGAATGGTACCACATCCTCTATGATTTCCGTACATTATTTATTCTCTTCCTCATGCCCGTTGTGCAATTGATTATGCTGGGTTATGCCCTCAATCTTGAAATCAAACGGGTCGATTTGGCCGTACTGGATTATGCCCGATCTCCGGAATCAACCCATTTGGTCAACACTTTTAAAGGCAGCCCCTTCTTCCATCCTTTTCCCTATGACGGCTCTGCCGCAAATATGGATCACCTTTTTAAAACACATCAAGCGCATGCGGCTATGATCGTACCGTCTGATTTCGACAGACAGCAGCAAAGAGAAAACGACATTTCAGTCCAATTTTTAATCGATGCATCCGATGCGAACAGGGCAACCCTCATTCAGAATTATTGCAATCGGATCATTGCTGAATACAATCAAAACAATACAATGTCACTCTCCAGCCTGTTTGATCTTCGAAGCACGATTTACTTTAATCCAGACCAAAAAAGTGCCTATTTTTTTGTACCGGGCATCATTGCCATGATTCTCATCATGATATCCACTTTATTGACCAGCATTACAATTGCCCGAGAAAAAGAGTTCGGTACGATTGAACAAATTCTGGTTTCTCCGATTCAGTCGCAGGAAATCATTATCGGTAAGGTTCTTCCTTATATCGCTCTGGCTATCATGGAAGCTTCCTTTATTCTGCTCTTGGGCATGATCATATTCGACGTGCCCTTCCGGGGAAACGTCATCTTGCTGATGATGTTGACAACGCTTTACATCATTACAGCGCTCTGCCTGGGTTTACTGATCTCTACTCAAGCAAAAACACAGCAAATCGCCATGATGATGGCCATTACACTAACACTGCTTCCCACATTGATGCTTTCAGGCTTGATTTTTCCGATTGCCTCCATGCCAAGAATATTGCAATGGATCACCTACTTGGTTCCCGCGCGCTACTATCTTCTCATCATACGCGGGATCATGCTCAAAGGAAGCGGTGGCGGCCAGCTTCTGGAACCCATACTACTATTGGGATGGTTCACACTCTTTTTTTTCATTGCAGCCATTCGGCGGATGAATACCACTTTGGAGAGATAATATGCAGCGCATGTTGACCATGATTCGAAAAGAATTCCGGCAGATCTTCCGCGACCGGCCGATGCTGGTCATTATATTTATCGTTCCGGTTATACAATTGTTGATCATGTCGTTCGCATTCACATCTGAGGTCAAACACATCAGCTGTCTGATTGTAGATTTTGATAACACACCAATGAGCCGGGATCTCATCCATTCCCTTCACCATACAGAACAATTTGATCTTACAGAGATGACAACCGATATCCGTCAAATTGACGAAAGAATGAAACGCTGGCAGGTTCAAATGGCATTGATCATTCCCCCCCATTTCAGTCGAGATTTAGAGCGTCACCTGAATCCGCAATGTCAATTGATTGTGGATGGTGTGGACGGAAACACGGCCGGCGTGGCGTTGGGTTATGCGAGAGGCATACTATCGAACTTTCAGGAAAAATGGACAGCGGAACTGACAGCATCATCTTTTCATAACGATGTTCACATCATCCAAATGACGGAGCGCATGCTCTACAATCCCGATTTGCGAAGCCAGCAGTTCATGGTGCCCGGAATTGTCGTGATTTTGTTAACCATTCTTCCGATGATGCTCTCAGCCATGAGCCTGGTCAAGGAGAAAGAAGTCGGCACATTGGAACAGCTCATGGTCACGCCGCTGAAACGATACCAACTCCTATCCGGAAAACTCATCCCCTTTCTCCTGCTTTCATTTTTTGAATTATTCATTGTCATGTCAGTTGGAATTACGGTCTTTAAAATCAGTATGAACGGCAGCTACCTTTTATTGGCCTGTCTGGCACTGATCTATTTGATGACCACACTGGGATTGGGTATATTTATTTCGACCATCACACATTCTCAACAACAGAGCATGTTCGTGGCCTGGTTTTCCATGATTTTTTTGATTTTGATGAGTGGATTTTTTATACCCATTGAGAATATGCCCTTGCTGCTGCAGAAACTGACCTATCTCAATCCCATGCGTTATTTCATGACCATTGTACGGGATATTTTCCAGAAAGGATCTTCACTGAGATTTCTTCTGAAAGAAGCCATTCCCATGACTCTGTTCGGATTGATGATATTTACCCTGAGTGTATTCAAATTCCAAAAACGCGTTCAATGATTTTGACGCTTCAATGAAATGGTAAAACAGGTGCATGAATGGATCAAACAATATCGAAGCATATATGCATTATAGGTTCGACAACGATCGATTGCATCATCCAAAATAAACAAAAGGTCTTTCAACTGGGTGGTGTCACAACCTATGCGGGATTGACATTTCAAAAACATGGGTTGCAACCGATTATCATTTCGAACCTTGCACCCAAGGACAAATGCATCATGAACTTCTTTCATCAACAACAAATCATACTCCACGCGGGAAAAACCGAGAAAACAACCACATTTATCAATCGGTACGATAACGACCAAAGAACACAGGAACTGACGGCTTATGCAGTGCCAATCAAGACCGCACAGATACGGACATGTCTCAATCGAGTTGATCATATCCATCTGGGCCCCCTTTATCCGGAGGACATCGATCCCCAATTTTTTTTATCGATTCCGAAAGACAAAGTGGTGAGTTGCGATTTGCAGGGTCTGGTGAGATCGGTAAAAAACGGTAAAATTCATTTGCAGAGCTCCCCACACATAAAAAAAGCACTGGCCTGTTCCAACGTGATCAAAGCGGACGAAAACGAAATGAATACAATCCTGGAAAGCCTGAATATGAGTCTGTCACAACTCCAAAAAGAATTTGGCGTCAAAGAAATCGTCATCACCAGAGGGAAAAAGGGGGGTACTGTTTTTTCAGAATCGGGAAAGGAAATGAATTATACACCCTTTCTAGCCGATAAAATCGGAGACACAACGGGAGCGGGAGATGTCTTTTTTGCAGCCTATCTTTTTGCGCGGTTGTATCAAAAACAAAACATTACCGAATCGAGTTCTTATGCTTCAGTCATTGCCGCAAAACAGATATCGGGTAACTATATTCAGCCAAATCTGCTTCAGTCAATCTCCTTTCAACAGACAAATCCTATTTGAAATAATCAAATAGTGATAAAAATTTTAACAACGGACAGAACGATTATCCTTGAGTCCAGCCTCTTTCAAGTCCCCAATAGGATAGATTTTCTTTGGCTTTTGCATATTCATCATGGGTAATGCGCCGGTCCAGAGGGGGCATGGACAAGGCCTTATAGGCGGGAAAATATTGGCTCATTAAACTGACATAGGTTCTCTTGGAGATCTCTTCCGTTATGAATCGGAGAATATTCCCGGTTCCGGATATGTCCTCCGGCAAAACAAGATGACGGATGAGCAGTCCTGAAATGGCAATGTTGTTTTGATCTATTTGCAGATCCCCGACCTGGCGAAACATTTCTTTGGCCGCTTCCCGATTCACTTCCGGATAGTCCGGAGCGGAGGCATATTTTTCGGATACGGCCGAATCACTGTATTTCATATCCGGCATGTAGATATCGACAATGCCGTCCCATAACTTCAACATCTCGACGGATTCATACCCGCCGCAGTTATAAACAATCGGTATGGACAAACCCTTCTGATAAGCGATCAAAAGAGCGCCCAAAATCTGCGGCGCAAAATGTGTGGGCGTTACAAAATTAATATTATGAGCACCTGCTTTCTGCAGACGGAGCATCATGGTAGCAAGCCGGGGAAGTTTCACGCGGTTGCCGTGTCCGAGATGGCTGATTGGATAATTCTGGCAAAAGACGCAACCCAGATTGCATCCCGTTAAAAAGATGGTACCCGATCCGTGATAACCCGATATCGGCGGTTCCTCCCCAAAATGGAGATTGTCCGATGAAACCACGGGATGGAATCCGGCTCCACAAAAACCGGTCTCCCCTTTCAGCCGATTGACACCGCACGCTCTGGGACATAAACGACAGGAAGTCAGAAATGCGTAAGCTTTTTTCAGTCTTTTTTGAATCAGAGCGATTTTGGATAGCTTGTCAATCATCGGTTAATCGAAAACGATTTATCATTGCTGTTTATAATAAGAAATGGACTTATTAAAAACAAATGAGTTATACTGCTTATTCTTCAAATTTAAATATCAAGTTACCCAGGCACCACCCCTGGATTCCCGATGAAAGATTTCGGGAATGACTCCCTTTCCCTGTCATTCCGGTGGTGTTTTGAGCCGGAATCCACCTATAACCTGTAATCTGAATAACTACCGAAGGAAATAGCCCATTAAAACATTTTCTATTTTGGACAAGAGTGACGATTTATATCTTTTTAAGTAGCGCTTTCCAGTGTTCAATATGGATAACCTCGTCCGACTGGTTCTTCTCGATGATTTTTCTTGTATCGTTATTCCAGTCAATGGTACTGAGGAGTTCACCATAATGACGAACGGCTTTCTTTTCCACCCAGATCCCCGTTCTTAGGATCATCTTCCTACCTAAAAGTTTCGATACAATACCGATTGTAAAACCGACCATCCAGTAGAATCCCTTCCGTTTAGACGGCCGCCATCCATATTCGTACAACTTGATTTTGAAATCCTGGATATGGGTCATTTCATTGGCCATGGATGCAATCAATTGACGGTTAACCTCATCCCGAGATCCTGAAATCTGGAATTGATAAATCGCCGTTGCCATGATCTCCAGATTGTAAAGGGTGAATAATCCTTTCCTGATGCTTTTTAGATTGTCCGAAGGAATCCCTTCCCCCCTGAACTTAAAATCACTGAAATGCTGATCAGTACGAACAAGATAATTATGGGTTGTCATTTCATTTTCCCTTATATTAAAATCATGAATTGAATGGAATCATGCATTTTTCAAAATAATCTGAAAATCATTTCATATCAAGATTTTATCTTTTCCAATCTCTCGATCACTTTCCCGATCGGAATACCCGTCCGATAAAAAATCACATCTTCTTTAAAATCCTGACGGCTGCAGTTTAATTGAGAATTGACGGCCAACATAAGATTTTTGCATTTGGCCTGCCTTATTTTCTCCATCTTCTTTTTAAGGTATTCCTCAGTCCAGAAACCGACAATTTCCAAAAACGTAGTCCGGCCCCCGGCATGTCGAAACACAAAATCAGGGATAAAAACCGTATCTCCCAAATCAATAATTGTTCCTTCTCGTTCGATTGACCAGCCTCTATTTTTGCGGGAAAATTTTTCAAAAAATTTCTTTTCGATTTGACTGTCGAACTCGGCTGGTGATCGATAATGAGATGTCAGTCCGCAATTTGAGTTCAGATAAAATTTTTTCACACCTTCATCCGTTTCAATATCGGCTTCCATACTCCAATCTGAAGCGAGCAACAGCCCCGGGAGAAAATTGGCCATCCGGATGCCGTATCTCTGTGTGTTCCGAAAAAGAGAAGCGGAACCATTTAAAACGATTTCGAAACCACTCTGACGGATCGGTTTGACCCAATGGATGAGACGGGCCAGTTTGATATACTGAAAAACGACGCGATAATCTCCTGACAACAAAATTTTTAAACGCACTGCACGATAAAGCAGTCCCTGAGCCAGAGCAAGATTATACCGCTTTAAAAGGGATTCTGCCGAGTAACCGTTCTCAAAAGATACAAGGACGTGGTTTTCAGGTAAATCACCGTAAAACAATGAATCCATCTCTTCACAAGAAACATCTGTTTCCGTAGCGATATAATGCAATATCTTCTCACGTGTTGCACTGTGAATTAAATCGGGTTTTAAAACAATGGGATAGTATTTTTGAGCATGCAAAAAAATTTGCTGACGCAATTCTGGATAATCGATATCTTGAATCGGACAGAATTCAGCTTTTTCTTCCAATAATTTCGCCAGACCGCGGAATATGTTATAGTCGGTTCTTTTTCCTTCAATCTCTTGTAGCGAAACATACAATTCACTCCTCGTTTTTCCCTGATGTGTACGAAAAAGATCGATCAGTTGACGGCATACTTTTAGATAACCGGATGCCTGTTGCCGGGTAATGTATCGCGGACGCACGGTGTCCTTATAAATACGATAACGGATCAAGTTACCTGTAAGCATCCGACTTCCTCCGTCGATAAGAAACGCTGGTCTCCTGTGTTCCTTCCATAACGATTTCATACAGAAATGCTTTCTTACCGCTTTTTTTCCTCAAAATACGACCGAGACGCTGTAAATACTCGGTCGGATTTGCACTTCCGCCTAAAATAATAGCGACATTGGCTTCAGGAACATCGACACCTTCATTCAGAACTTTGGATGTCACAATAAACCGGTATTCACCTTGACGAAATCGATCGAGAATGGCTTTTCTTTCAACTGTATCGGTATGATGTGTAATTGCAGGAATGAGATACTTGATGGATATGGTATAAACCAGATGGTTGTCCAGAGTAAATATAATCACCCGATCTGTGCAATGTTGTTTAAGAAGCGATTCGAGCGTTTTCAACTTCTGTTCTGCACCAAAGACAATTTGTCGCATTTCTTTTCTTGCCAGTAAAGCTTTTCTGGCATGAGAATCATATCCACTCGCGCGAATAAACTGCTCCCAACGATTTCCATAAAAACGAACATGTTTTTCTTTGACGTATCCGTGATAGGACGAAGAGTATGTATCGTACATCTCTCTTTCACTTTGAGTCAATGGAACGGAAACCCGATGAATTTCGTAGTCCGATAAATGTTCACCTTTCAGTTCTTTGATTCGTTTTTCATAAATAACCGGACCGATGAGATGGTTCAATTGAACATGCTGCGCGTCCGATCTCCTGTATGTTGCGGTCAAGCCGAGTCGGTACGGCGCTAAACTTAATTCAGGGATTTGGATATAACTCGGCGCGGGAAGATGATGAACCTCGTCGAAAACGAGGAATCCAAAACGATCGCCGTAAAGATCAATATGTCTGTAAGCGGAATCATAAGTTGTCACCGTAACGGGATGAATTTCATGGTATCCTCCTCCTAAAATACCGACATGAATATTAAAACTGTCTGTAATCCGGTCATACCATTGATTCGTCAAATCGATCGTGGGCGATATGATCAGTGTACTTATTTTTAATAAAGCCATCGCATGAATAGCCACAAGAGTTTTACCTGATCCTGTTGGAAGAACGACCGTACCCTGGCTATTTTCCTTTTTCCACATCTGAAGTGCTTCTCTCTGATAAGGATAAAGATCAAAAGAATAGGCCAATTGAAGATCCAATGAATCAAATTTAGACGCTTTATCGATGAGTGAAATTTCCATTTTGCTGAATGTACGGATGACTTTGGTATAATTGATCGCCAGGGTTCTCCAGCTTCGATTCCGGGGATCCCACTGAAAATAAGGAGGACTTGTTTTACTCTTCCAGTTTTCAAGAATGAGAGTACCTTCATGGAACCGAAGAATATAGGCAGACATGATATCACCTAATTTGTTCAATTTGAGAGGATCATTTTGTAATACCTAAAAATATATAATCCGATCTTTTCGGTTCATCCATATCCAGATCCGGAAATCGCTTCCATAAGCTTTGCGCAAACCAGTAATCGAGCTCTTCATTGTTTTCGGGATGCTTCCCCATCACACGATCCCAGACATCTGAAGATTCCATACAGAAATAGATGAACAGATCGTCATGCTGTTCTTTTAACCAGGAATAGATTTTTCCATACATCTCAACGCGGAGCGGCTTGGGGTACCTCATTTTTCCGTCGAGCCCCCGGATCATTTCCTCGTAGACAATGCGGCTCTTGGGAAACCGTTTCTGGATGATTCCCTTTAAAATGGGAGGATAGCGCAAACTGCCCAGGCTGATCCAGGCGATTCGTGATCCATCAATATACGAAAATATCTTCTGGATGAGTTCTCTGTAAAGTGATTCCCAGTGATCGACATGGAGTATTGGATCAAAATGGAAACCCAGCAGAAATCCTTTCTCCTGGCATTGCTGTGCGGCGCGTAACCGATCCACAACACGGTCGGCATGCAACTCTTCCGTCCCTGCAATTGTTTGTGGATTTAAAGACCAGGACACAACCACATGTGGATCGAATGACTCAAGAAGCCGATCGATACAAGTCGTCTTGGTTTTAAACTCGATGAGCGTATTTCTCTTCTGGGAGAAATATTGAATCAATGGACTTGAAATACCCGTGACGTCATCCAGGGCAAGACTGTCCGTCGATTCTCCCGTTCCAAACCGAAACAACCTTCCGCGCTGTTCTGATAAAAGCCGATCAACACTTTTAAAAATATCGGGGAGATTGATATAGAGCGAAATAGTAGGTTGGTCGATCACACATTGAAGAATACAGTAGGTACAATCAACCGGACACTGCATCATCTGATTAATCACAGTATATCGGCAACAGAGGTAAGGAGGAAGCGTTCCAGGACAGGGCTTGACCAGCCCGCCTTTCTGTTCTGTGATCAACAGAATCCGTTTTCCTTGAGAAAGGGATATTGGAGATAAAACCGATTCCAATTCATCTTTTTTGACAATTTTGCAAGGAATACCTTTACATTTCTCAAGGATGGATTGAGTCAACTTGTCATGGGTCACATTTTCATCGATGAAAATTTTTTCTAAAAAAGGTTTCATCATACAATCTTGAACATCTCTTCAAATCGATCCAAATTTTCTTTATTCGATAAAATCTTATCGATACACTTTAAATCATCTGCTGTCCGAATCTTTACTCGCAGTTCAACACCCGGCTTCTCAAGCGATCGATCCCATTTCAACTTGACTTGTTCAGGCAAAAGGATCGCTTTGCTTAAATGGACCAGGGAGCGATTCCAAGAAGCCAATTTGGGATATCGCCTGTCCATCAACCGTTCTTTGATTTTAAAAAGTTTTTCATGTTTCGAGTCATCTCGATTGTCCATGATCCGACCTATTTCAAGTTGATTCAATACCACTTCAACCGTCAGATTTTCTCTCCCCGAAATATCAATCAGCATGGAAATAATTTCGGACAATTCTACACTGCGAACCTGAAGTTTCATAGCCATATCAACCAGAAGTTCCTGTTGGTGGATGGTCAATGGATTGAACATCCTTGTCTGCTTTAGTGAAAGATTGTACATTTCTACATAGTGTTGTACGGATATTGAATATTTTAGAATACATTTGATTTCATCAATGGTTTTGAATTGTGCAGGGATTTCCAGAATCGGAAGAAAATCCTTCTCCATTAATTCGAATGGCACTTGAAGACCCTCAAGAATGTGAAGCACCCTTGCCTTCTCAATAAGATTAAACATTCGACAAATCACCTTTTCCAAAAGAACAAACCGAAATGCTTTTTCGATGGATAAGCTTTCTGGCTTAACCATGACAGGAACATGAGAAAGATCCAGTTCACGGGCTACATGAAAACGTCTGAAACCGGATATCAGCCGATACTTTCCTTCCATCGGTATGACCTGAATGGGCGTGAGAATGCCGCTTTCTTGAATCGACCGTTTAAGATTCGTGTGTTCTGATGGTGATGTAAAACAAAAAAAGAAATCTTCCAGGATTTCTTTTAAAAGTATTTCTATCACTTTCATTTTCTTAAACCCATTTTTGATTCACCTGATTGATAAAATAGCGATGAATCGATTTGAAAACAACCTATTTTATCTCATACATGAGCGCCTTCAATTTTTGTATATTGAGTGATGAAAGGTCATCCACAATGATGTCAGCTATTTTCAAATCCTGATTCCCGCTGTGGGGACTTCGAAATCCCACACAGGCTGTTCCAGCCGATTTTGCAGCCTGTACACCTGCTGTTGAATCTTCAATGACAACACATTCAGATGGATGATAACCGAGCTTGCTTACTGTTTCAAGAAAAATATCGGGATTCGGTTTCGGTTTTTTTACCTCTTCACCGCTGACAATCACTTTGAGGTATGGAGAGAGATGAAATTTTTTCAAAACCAAAGAGATCAGCGCCCTGCTAGAACTCGACGCAACGGCCATATCGATGTGATCATCTTTTAATATTTTCAGCAAATCCAACAAACCGGGTAACAGTTCCGCTTTTTCATCATAGAGCTCGAAAAGCGTTTTTTGTTGGACAGCATAGAGTTTTTCAACAGATGTATTGAGGTGATAGCGATCAATAAAGTTTTTTAGTAGAAACCGCAGTGATTTGCCCATATAACTCTGAATTTCTTCATCGGTCACGGAGATGCCGAATTTCGCTAATAAGCTTTTCTCGGCAAAAAGATGTATCGGTTCACTATCGACAATAACTCCGTCCATATCGAATATCACGGCGCGCAGCAAATCGGCTCCTTCGTCTCTTTATCAACAGACTGTTATCATCGGACGATGATTGTGATGAAAAAGCCCACGATGATAAGTGGGCTGCGTTCTATCCATTTCCCATTTTCGTACCGGGAGCCGGAATCGAACCGGCACGTCCCAGAGGGACAAGGGATTTTAAGTCCCTTGCGTCTACCTATTCCGCCATCCCGGCAATACTTGAGGCGGCGAGCGGATTCGAACCGCTGAATAAAGGTTTTGCAGACCTCTGCCTTAGCCTCTTGGCTACGCCGCCAAAAAAAGAGCGGGAAACGGGGCTCGAACCCGCGACATTCACGTTGGCAACGTGATGCTCTACCAACTGAGCTATTCCCGCATGGTTATTCTTCCCTTCTCATCCTCTTAAGGATTTTCATTCTTTTTTCACGCCAGGCAATCTTTTTCTTCCGTGCAATATTCAATAGAATGAAAAGAGAAACAAACAATAAAAGAACAACGATAAATTTCAAGGTATCAATTTAACAAAAATACATTTTTTGTCAAGGGGCAAAAATAATGTTTACTATTTCTTTTCTATCGTGCCCACTGTGAAAAAGCTGTAAAGATTCCGACCGCAACCATTGGGACAGTGATATTCCTGAAATATTTTCAGACACTCCTCATATTCCTTAACAGGAAATTTCTTAACTGTTTCACAGGCTTCACACGTAATCACAAGTTCCTGATATGAGATCTTTGGCATATCTTCCCCTTATCAATTGCCCAATCTCAGACGACTATAATGTAGTTCATAAGTCCTTAAATGTCAAGATTTTTTTCGTATAATTCCTGAGCTTTTCACCCTTGTTTTCAGTTGTCCGTTATTCACATTCCATCACGCTGCTAAAATGAAACGATTGAAACAGGTAGACACATTGAATCAATCGGTTCTTACTGTCACTTCACCAGCAGCATTTTCTTTGTGTCCACAAATATTTTTTCAGAGCTTTGAATCTCGTTTACCTCAACAAAATAAATGTAAATACCCGAGGATACGGATTGTTCGTTTTCATTATATCCATCCCAATAAACGATATGGCGTCCAGCCGCTCTTGTTTCTCTGACCAGGCGACGCACAAGGTGACCTTGCAGATCATAAATGGTGAGCTGAATTTCGCTGTCTTGAGGCAATTCAATCACGATGGCCGTTTCCGAATTAAAGGGATTGGGGTAATTTTGATACATTTTATAATCTGAAGGCATATTCAATGAACCGGATTCTTGTATATCAGCAGTCAGGTCTACAATGAATCCGGTCAGTACAGACAGGCCATCCGTTTGATACACGCATGGATCCCCCACACGATAAGTGACATCAGCTTGGTATTCAATATCGCTATTCTTGTGCCAAACCCTGAAATGGAGCGTATCACCGGGTAGAAAACCATCAACAATCGGAGTCTGGCTGTCGTCGCCCCAGATCGTAATGGCTGTGTTCGCACATTCCCAAATGATGGCACCGCAACAGAGACCCTCTGAACTAAAAATACCAATTTCATCTCCAGATTCTAACGGCAAGCCATCTGAATAATGCGGATCAATATCGGTTGTTATCACCACTGTGGCGTTCTCACTTGTACTATCCGTAAACTGAAAATGATCGGTGAGAACTTCTTCCGGAACTCTTTGTGTTTGGTTCGCTGGTATCCGGACCATTAATTTGGGAAAACTTCCGGAAGGATATGTCAATATACCTGCTGAATTCAAATAAATTTTATAACCTTGTTGGGGTTGCATCTGTCCAATCTGATTAATACCATATTCTGGAACATACGTTTTTCCTGCCCCATCTTTTGCAATAACCAGCTCGTTTTCTATACTGGCCAGTGCCACTTCAGCATCCATGGATACAGTGGGCAGGTAACCGATCATGCTCCATCCACCAGGAAGGGAAATGGCTGTCGAAGGATCAACTATGCATCCTGTAACATCCAGAGAAACCGACTCGCTAAGATAAGCTTTGTACCCCTCTTTGTAATCGATATCCCCGATGTTATTGATGCCATAGAGCGGTACATAAGTTTGACCTGTTCCATTCTTCATGATCACCAGATCATTCACAACAGGTGCCATGACGGTTTCAACAGATGGATCAGGTGGATCCACATTGATGGAGAACATGTTCCAGCCCTGGCTGAAATCAACTGTAATGGTGACGTTATCAGAAACATCAAACTGGCTGAGAACCATGAAACCATCTACTTCATAGAGTCCTGTACCCTGAGAATAATCGACAGATACAGTTGTCCATTCCTTTTGCTCGCTCAGGCGATATACCCTGTAGTCAATTTCCTCTCCCGTCTGGAAACCATCGACCTCTGGAGTCTGACCGTTATCACCCCAGACGGTGATCGACATGTTCTGATCCTCCCACTGAGACCATCCACAGCATAATCCAGTCTGCGTGAAAACACCGACATAATCGTCGTTTTCCAACGGCACACCATCGATGTTGGGATTGGCATCTGTGGGAAGAATCACAGTGGCATTGTTGCCTGTGGTCGTAAACTCCCATTGTTCCGGCAGGATGGTTTCTTCTTTCTCAATATGGACGGTAATGTTTTGGTTGCCTCCGTTGGAAATGACAGAAATCAGACCCGATTCGCTGTTCCCGCTCAATTGATTACGATCCACCGTGACACTGACAGTGGCATCACCGCTGCCACTGGCTGGAACAATGGAAGTAATCCATGCTTTTTCCGGATTTTCTGCCACGTCCCAGGTAAGTGTTCCACCCCCCACATTACTGATTTCAAAATCCAGACTTACGGTGGTTTTGCCGAAATCCAGCGTTGTGGGTTCAACCGATAATATCGGATTGGTGGGTGTACCGATGGTGAACGGATGATCGCTCAGGTCGTACGGCATACCGTCCGTCGCATCTTCGACCTGGATGATACAGTTGGTTGAGAGTGTGTTGGGTACAGTCCAAGAATAGGATCCTGTATTGCTGATATTTGAGGCGATGGGCGGATCGATCCAGTTGCTTCCCCCATCAGTCGAATAGGAAATGGTCACATGACTGGGTGGATTCATTGTACAGGTTTTCCAGGTGATCTGTTTTGTCTCTCCAGGGGGCCAGATCTCGCCACCATTGGGTGTTTCGATATCGATCCAGTATAGTGTATAAAGATAGGAAAGATCATCTTCATTTGAATAATTCGAATTTCCATGATCATTGTATGCAGCCACCCTGAAATGGTAAGAGTGATTGAGTACCGGATTGTCCATCTGATACGATGTAACATTGGCGCCCAGAACATCGAGTACTTGCCAGTTCGGATTTATAGAGGGCGAATCTTTTCTTTCCAATATGAATCCTGTTTCATCATCGGAGTTGTCTTCCCATATGATATGAATCTGCGGTGATATAATGAACACCTGAAGATTCGAAGGAGGTGCAGGTGTCTGATCTGGCAATCCACCAACGGGTGTAACTTCATCCAGAAACACACCACCATCAACCCCTTTGGACATGCTTCCCCAAATATTGACAAAGACCTCCCTGATGGTGTAGTTTGTCGGAAAATTCGCTATCCCGGACCAGTCAAAACTCAGGTGATTCCAGGCCTGTGTATTGTAATGCTGAAGTGCTTGAGCAGCGCCAGTATAGAAATAACGGTCTTGTGCCTGGTCGCTGTCATACACTCTGAGGTAGAGATTGCAGTAGAGTGTTCCATCTGTGGACATCGCATCGGCTACCTCTACGGTATAACCCGTAGCCGACTGCCATGTACTTGAAGAAGAGAGATCCGGTGAATGAAACTGCATAATCCACCAGCTTGCACCCGGATTGCTGATGCCGTGTGCCGATGAAGTGAAACACATGATTGAGCCGTTATGATCTCCTGTCGGATCTGCGAAAGGCGTGTTTGGATGGTTGACCAGATCGCTCCAGTCAAACGTAAAGTTCGACTGGAATGGCCCATCCCCATCTTCATCAAACGCACCTGTCAATGTCCATCCCTGATCTGTTCCATCGTTGAAATCGAATGTTCCTGCTTGAGACGGACCAGAACCCAGTTCTGTAAACTCAAGATTGTCCAGGTTGTTCTCAGCATATTTGGTGTCGACAATGACCATCTGGATGCCATCCGTTGAATTGGAATAATTAACCGTTGTAAATGCACCACCATTCCATGGTATGTCTTCTGAATAGAGTGGATTATTGGGATTAAGGTCTCTATAATATTTAACCGTCATATAAGCTGGTGAATGGACTTCTTGATAGTCATGACTGACATCCAGTTTTACGCTCTCTTTTAGGCTGCTGAATTGAATTAAAACACGTCCAACATCATCAATTGTACCATTAGAAGTAATAATCGGTGAAAAAAATAGCATTCTCCCCATACCAACTACATTAGTCACCCACATTTCTCCGTAAGCAATAACAAAATCGACACCCAGTGTTTGATCTGAGAGTGTATTGTTGGGGCCACCTCTATAGAGTTTACTTCCAACAACACTGCTCCATTTCGAATCTTCAAAATCAATCGTTCCAGATTGCGAATAAGCCATCTGACATCCAAAAAGAAGAATCACACTATAGAACAGTGCAAAACGTTTTAAATAACGAATCATTTTCTCATCCTCCCGGAAATTGAATAATCACGATATCAAACCCATTTTTTATCCCGGTTTTCGTATATGTATTCAATTTCACTTAATAATGTAATGTTCTTGCATATTCCATGAATGATATTGTTATCATTCATACGAAGATCAACAATAGATAGTGTGAGATCTGCTACTTAACTGGAATCAATACTGTGGAGAATCTTGAAATAAAAGGAAGTCCCTCCTCCTCTATTCCTCTATCAGACAGGATGAATAAGTATATTAAAATATTTCATGTTGATTATAAATAATATAATATTAAAAATGACAAAATCAAATATTTTTTATAATCGACCCTTCCCAACAAAATATTTTATAAATACTTAGCAATTAATTCTCTTGAATAACAATCCTATGATTTATTATTTCTTTATTGACATTTTTCAAATAACTTCATACTTTATCAAAAATCAATACAATCACATCTATCTAAAAATAGTGTCCGTAATCAAAAAGTAGATTTTACGCAACATTGGTAGTGATCGACCGTATTCAATAATAACTGAAAAGTACCCATCAACTCAAAATTCAAGGAGGGAATCATGTCAAACAGAAACCGAGGTTTCCATATTTTATTTTGGAGTCTCCTCATTGTATCATTTCTCATCCTCAGCTGCGCATCAAAAAAACCGATGTGGGGAGACCCGCAAACAGGTCTTATCCTTCAATACCGCATTGAAAAGGATCAAGCGTTAAATTACAACATTTCTCTCGATCAAAACTCTGTAATGGATATCATGGGTCAATCCATGGAAACGGAAACCGACATCAATTTGGATTTCAACATGAAGTGTACGGAAATCGATAATCAAAAAAATATGATAACTCAGGTTGATCTCGAAACCCTTAATATTACAATGGACGGTATGCAAGGCAGAAGCAATATTAATACATCCGCCCTTATCGGTAAAAGTTTCGGGATGTCTCTTTCACCAATTGGCGA
The DNA here is from genome assembly GCA_016931965.1 of bacterium. Classification (GTDB taxonomy): domain Bacteria; phylum Zhuqueibacterota; class QNDG01; order QNDG01; family DSAB01; genus JAFGDT01. Next base: position 27,607 of record JAFGDT010000015.1, read on the forward strand.
GAAAGAATTCATAGACATTGAATCCGTTCCGAAAATCAACTTTGGAGAAATGAGCGGCGGAGAACGCAGTATAGAATCATTTTTTTCCGATATTTTACCACAGTTATCCACTGAACCTGTGAAAGTGGGCGAATCGTGGATTATTCAAACCGAATATGATGAACCCATGGGTGAGATGGATCTTTTGGTAAAATTAGAATCAAACAATATGCTCGACGGATTAGAGACCATTGATGGGGTGGAATGTGCAAGAATTGAAACCCACTCAACAGGTACTGTTTCGGGATCCGGTTCCCAGGGGGGTATGTATATGGTGTTTGTAGGTGATCTGGAATCGACATCCACCTGGTACTTTGCCTACAAAGAAGGACTATTTATCAAAGAAACAGTAGAACAGGTCCTGGATGCAGAAATCGATCTTGGCGATATGGGTGTTCTTCCCATGGTCATGACCGACACCCTAAAAATGAAGTTAATGCCCTGAGAGTGACCGATGATGAATACATTTAACATCTAAGGAGAGAATCATGTCAATCAAAAGCCGATGCATTCATATTCTTTTCTGGAATGTGGTCATATTATCTTTGCTGGTTTTCAGTTGTGCATCCAAAAAACCCATGTGGGGAGACCCGCAAACGGGTCTCATTCTTCAATATCGCATCGCCCAGGATCAAAAATTAAACTATAACGTATCGATAAATCAGACTCAAGAAATCGACCTTATGAGTCTGATGGGGCAGGTTATGGAGACAGTGACCGATGTGAATCTCGATTTTACGATGGAGGGTACGGGAATTGATGAGCAACAGAATTTATCAGCCCAGATAAAAATGGATGCCTTGGATATTGCAGTCAGCAGCATGCAAGGTAAGACCAATATCAATACATCTGTCCTCATCGGAAAGAGCTTCGGCATGTCCCTTTCCCCAATAGGACGGAAAGAATTCATCGATATTGAATCTGTTCCCAAAATAAACTTTGGAGAGATGAGCGGAGAACAAAGCGTCAAATCTTATTTCATGGAACTTTTTTCAGAACTATCTGCCAATCCAGTTAAAATCGGTGAATCATGGACTGTCCAAAGTGAATTCACTGAATCCACTGGCAATCTGGATCTCCTGATAAAACTTGAATCCCAAAATACACTTGACGGTTTGGAAACGGTTGATGGAATGGAATGTGCGAGAATCCAAACGCAATACACAGGAACCATTTCAGGATCCGGTACACAGGGAGGCATGTATATGACATTGGTAGGTGATCTGGAATCAACTGCTACTTGGTATTTTGCCTTTAAGGAGGGTCTATTCGTCAAGGAAATTGAAAAGCAGAGCTTGGATGCAGAGATCGACCTCGGTGATATGGGCGTCCTCCCCATGGTCCAGAACACAACATTAGAAACCAAACTTATTCCTTGAAATCGATTCAATGAAAAGTAATGCGATGTGTTTGCATAAACAGCGCATCGCATTTCTTTATTCTATAAAAAATCATACGATTTAAATGATTCATACACTTTTCAAAACATTTCGAAGTTCTTTTTTCGCTTCTTCAAGAGTAAAAATATCTGTACGAACAGGATGTCCATTTGCCCGCATCTTGAGCATAAATTGATATACCTGTGGTAAAGCTAAATTTGCACGTTCTAAAAGTGAACGTTTTTGAAATAAATCTTCTTTCGGTCCATCAAAAATAATTCTCCCATTATCTAAGACCACAATCCGTCGAGCCAATCCAGCCACCAAATCCATGTCATGAGAAACAAAAATCACGGTCTTTCCCAACCTGTGGTACTGCATTATGATTTCTTTGACCTTTCCGGCGGCACAAAGATCAAGACTCACGGTGGGCTCATCCATGATCAATATTTCAGGATCCATAGCCAGGATCCCTGCAATAGCCACCCGTCTTCTTTCACCACCGCTTAAATGAAAAGGTGAACAGCGGCAAAATGCATCATAGTCCAAACCGACCAATTGTAACGAGTTGCGTACTCTCTCCTCTATCTGATTTTCAGGGAGCTTTAAATTTCGAGGTCCAAATGCCACATCATCAAATACAGTCTCTTCAAAAAGTTGAATTTCAGGAAATTGAAATACCAGTCCCACTTTTCTGCGGAGTTCACCCAAGTTTATTTTCGAACCGGCCAATTCCACTGAATTAATCCAGATCTTTCCTTTCGTGGGTTGCAGCAGACCATTCAAGTGCTGGATCAGAGTGGTTTTTCCCGATCCTGTTGCACCGACAATAGCAACGACTTCCTCTGGTTGTATTGTAAGGGATATATCAGAAAGAGCTTGGTGACTCTGGAAGAAAGGAGATTGATAGGTAAAAAAGAGATTTTCAATTTGAATAACCATTTACATCTTCTGAATATATTGTTCCAATTCAACATCAACAGGTACACCCAACCCAATCCGTTTCAGATCATCCACACGTTGAAACAGCGTGTAAGGTGAGTCATCCATGACCATGCAACCTTTGTCCATGATAATCAAACGATCGGATATGAGTGCTTCTTCAGAAAATTGGGTTACAAACAAGATGCCGATTTCTCGTTTTGACCTTATCTCTTGCAACAATCGAAACATCTCGATTCTACTCTGAGGATCAAGCAGTGATGTGGGCTCATCTAATATGAGATAATGGGGTTGCATAACCCATATAGAAGCCAGCGCCAGTCTCTGACACTCTCCACCCGAAAGCAGGTGTGGCGGTGTATGGCGATAGGATTCAAGATGGAAACAATGCAAAGCATCTTCTATTCTGTCTTCCATTTCATCTCGCGGAACACCCAAATTTTCCAATCCAAATGCAATCTCACGAATCACAGTTGTGGCAACAATTTGATTGTCGGGATTTTGAAAAACCATGCCCACCCGTTGCCGAATATTGAAAAGGAGCCGATTCTCTTTTGTAGAAAAACCATCCACCAAAACTTCACCGGACGACGGTTTCAACAGTCCATTAAGACATTGCAGTAATGTTGTTTTTCCGGAACCATTGGCCCCCATCAGGGTGATCCACTCGCCCACTCTGAGCTGAAAAGAAACACCCCGAAGAGCAAAAGCGGATTCACTCCCGGGGTACTGAAAAACAAGATTTTTTACATCTATCATCTTGGTGGCACCCATTTCCCCAGATAGTGCACAATACGCTCCGTTGCTCCAACATTTTCCCGTACAAGATTTGCTGCTTTGGGTCCCAAATCGGCCAATTCATGTGAATTTTTTAAAAAACCATTAAGGCGATTATAAATGGCATCACCATTTTTAACAATGAGACCGACACCGCGTTTCTCCAGAAGTCCCGCTTCATATGAATTTTGGCACCTGGGACCGAACAGCACAATTTTGCCAAGAGCAGCCGGCTCCAACACATTGTGAACACCAGGACCAAAACCTCCTCCGACAAATGTTAAATCACCCAATGCGTACAAACTGGCCAGAATACCCACACGGTCCACGATAAGTAATTCGCTACCAGTACAATCCCTTTTTCCAGCTTCCGATAGCCGATTTGACCGAAGTCCCAATTGGGCGATCTGTTCTTCAATCCGACACAGATGCTCATTTGTCGGTTCATGAGGTACAATCACGATCCAAATATTTTTTTCTTCTCGAAGCAATTTTGAAATTCCCTCGAAAAGAACCGCTTCATCGGTTGGCCATGTACTTCCAGCAACAAAACATTTTCGATTGCCTTTGATCTTTCGCAAGGGAGCAATAATCTTTTCCGCTTCTTTTGCGCGCTGCACAACCTGATCGTATCGTGTATCGCCCACAGTTTCGATTTTCGTTTCACCCAACCGAAGGGTATCACAAAAATGTTTTGTATCCTGAGAAACAGTTAAAATCACATCAAATATACGAAGCATCATCCGATTTGCTTGAAGGATAAAAGGAATCCGACAACATGACTGTGAGCGGATAGAACAGTTAATCAAGACAGTTGGAATGCGTCGCTTCTTCAGTTCCCAGAGATGATTCGGCCATAAATCATGTCGAACCATGATGGCTACATCCGGCTGAACGAGAGAAAGAAATCGACCGGCTCTCTTTCTTGAATCAAAGGGAATATAGCAAACATAATCTGCTTCACGATCATGCTGTACATGATCAAAACCCGATGGGGAAAAAAAACTGACCACTATACAACTATTGGGAAATCTTTTTTTTAAATGTCTGATCAACGGTTTTGCCTGCTCAAATTCTCCCATCGAACTGTTGTGTATCCAAAAACGTGGATGTTTTCGAGATAGGGATTGCATTCTTTTTTCGAGGTTCTCAAATAGGTATTTTCTGCCGCGGATTCCCCGCTTGATTTTCGAGTGAAATATACCGCCGAAAGAGAATCCCACATACAGAAAAGGAACGACAATGAAATTATAAAAATAATATCCTAAGGTACGCATGTTCATCTCTCATCGAGAAGGTTTTTAGCTGCTTTCAGAACATCCTCTACAGGGATATCTTTCATACAGTGGAAATGACCTTTTGGGCAAACATCGGTTCCATGATATGAACAGGGTCGACAGGAGAGTGATTTTTCAACCACAATAGATTGTGTGCGGAAAGGGATAAAACCAAGATGGTGTGTCGTAGGACCGAAAATGGCTACGACCGGCTTCTTCAATGCAGCACCCAAATGCATCACACCTGTATCATTGGTTATCAAAAGAACTGATTCATTGATCAATGCGGCTGTTTCTTGAATTGAAAGCTGAGCCGCAAAATTCTCAGGTGTGGTTTCCATCGCCTCTTGAATATCCTTGCAGACATCCTGGTCTTGATGCCCACCAACCAGTATAATCCTATAGTTCATCTTGAAAAAAATGTTTCCAAGACGAGTAAAATTTTCGGATGGCCATCGTTTCGTCATTTTACTGGCGCCAGGAGCGAGCACGATTATTCTGTCCTTTGAATCCATCCCTCTTTCTGCCAAGCGGGATCTGACAACAGTTACGGCCTTTTCATTTACAAACAGCTCCAATCCCCAACCATCATCTTCAACTTTCCACAATGATGCCGCATTTAAAAATCGCAAGGGCACGGGCAAACATGACTTGTAGATATTCCAATGAAAGTGAACCAATAAAAAACGTTTTCCTCTCCAGGTTTTGTAACGTACTTTCCTTTTTGCTTGAGAGAAAATGCGTACCGCAAAACTACGCAAGTTAACCTGGAGATCGATGATCCCATCATATTTTTTTTTTCGTATTTGCCGACAGAGATGAACAAAATCCAAAAAACCTTTCTCAGAAGGCAACATCCATATATGATGAAGTGATGGATTGTTTTGGATTAAAGTACCATATGTTTCTTTTACCAGAAAATCAATTTCACAATCCGGAAATTGTCGTTTCAAACATCGAATGAGAGGTGTCGTGAGTAAAACATCACCCATGGCACTCAGTCGAACGATAAGGATTCTTTTTAAAACATCTCCTGAATCATTATTCAACATGATGGCAAATAATCAATTTATTTGATCGATAAATGATGAACCGATACACAATCACATTTATTTCCTACCGATTTTCAATTGTTTCCGAAACCAATCCACCGTTATTTTTAATCCTTCCTCTAAAGGAACTTTCGGCTCCCACCCCAAAACATCTTTTGCACAACCAATATCCGGTTGACGAACCTGTGGATCATTGACAGGCAATGCACGGTATTCAATAGAACTGTGACTTCCAGTGAGTCTGACAATCATCTCTGCAAGTTCCAGAATCGATCGTTCATCCGGATTACCGATGTTGATAGGATCGTGGGTATTCGACAACAAAAGCCGGTAAATCCCATCAATCAGATCATCGACATAACAAAAACTTCGGGTCTGACTGCCGTCTCCAAAAATGGTGATTGGTTCCCCGCGCAGGACTTGGGGGACAAACGTGGGAATGGCCCGACCATCTTCCGGTCGCATCCGAGGGCCGTATGTATTAAAAATGCGGACGATTCGCGTATCAACTTGATGATAACGATGATAGGCCATGGTGAGCGCTTCTGCAAATCGTTTGGCTTCATCATAGACACCTCGGGGACCAACCGGATTCACGTTGCCCCAATACGATTCCGGTTGAGGATGTATCTGCGGATCGCCATAGACTTCTGAGGTGGAGGCCAGTAAAAAAGTGGCTTTTTTCTCCAGAGCCAACCCAAGCGCTTTATGCGTACCGAGAGAACCCACTTTTAATGTTTGAATGGGATATTCAAGATAATCGCGAGGACTGGCTGGAGATGCGAAATGCAAAACATAGTCCAGAGGACCATCAATATACATATAATCTGTGACATCATACTTTACAAAAGAAAAAGACTCACGAGAAAGATGGGTAATATTATCAACGGTCCCTGTGATCAGATTGTCCATCGCAATCACGGTATGACCCTGATTCAATAGATATTCGCACAGATGCGAACCTAAAAAGCCAGCTCCTCCTGTAACCAATGTTCTTGGCAACAAACACCTCCGCTATTATTGAAATTGTAATTTTTGAACAAATGCATCCGAACCAACGAATTGAAGTTGTCCATCAACCTCATAGAGTATCAATCCTTCAATTCCAGGCATACGTTCGATGAGAGCCATTCCCCTCTCAGGACCCAAAACAAAAACAGTTGTCGCGTATGCATCTGCGATGGCAGCTTGTTCAGCCGCAATCGTCACACTGACGCATGCATTGGCAGGATAACCGGTTCTGGGATCAAGAATATGATGATACGTAATCCCATCTTGAATAAAATACCGTTCGTAATCACCTGAAGTGGCTACACTGATCGCATTGGTCTCAAAAACACCATAAAGCTCTCCATTTTCACCCCGAGGATCCCTGATACCGATTCGCCATGTTTTTCTTGTGGGATGCGACCCGACGATGCGCAAATCACCTCCTGCATCAATGATTCCTGCTTTTACACCGTTTTTATTCAGTATCTCGATCCCCCGATCAATGATATACCCCTTTGCAATAGCACCCAGATCCAATTGCATACTCGCACGCTTTAACATGACAGAATCTCCTTCAATCTGGATTTCCTGGTAATTAACCAATGGCAACATGGCCTCAATAAGGGACGGATCCGGTACCACCGGGAGATCCGAATCAAACTTCCACAGATTTTTGATAACACCGATAGTCACATCAAATAGACCCTCGCTGTTTTCGGAAACCATTATGGAGGTTTTCAACAACTGTACAACATCAGGAGAAACCTGAACATGCCTTTGGCCTGATGCTGAATTGATTCGACTAACATCACTTGAATCCATATAGGTTGACATTTTGATTTCCATTTCTTCCATCATCCTGAAGATTTGATTCACGATAGAATCTATTTTTTTTTCAGACAAACCTTGGGGATAAATTGAAATCCGAACCACGGTATCCATGAGAAAACGCATTTGTTCATTGGGATTGCTTTTATCTTGTATTTGACAAGAAAAAACACCGAATAACAAAAATGACAGGACAAGAACAAACTGTTTCATATCACCCTCACAAGATCATGCTTGACGAGTTTTTCGATGGATTCCCTGTAAATCGAAGATCCAAATGTGGATAATATGGCTATGGCTTTATCGGCAAATAGCGCTGATTGTGCTTGAGCTCTCTGGATACCTTTCTTGCGACCGACAAAATCAAATATCCACTCAGTATCTATTTCCTTTTCGCTTGCCAACTTTTTAAAGAACCGCTGTTTTTCTATCTCTGACGCATGTTTCAATGCCAGAATGATGGGAAGTGTTATTTTCCCATTGCATATATCCTGCCCTGCGGGTTTACCCATTAGCTCAGATTTTCCTGTTAAATCAAGTATATCATCTCGGATTTGAAAGGACATACCAAAATATTCCCCCAATCGATTTAACCGAGCTCTTTCCTTTTGGGTGCCATTGGCAATCAGCCCGGCCAATTCACAAGTCGCTTGAAAAAGCGCTGCTGTTTTATCTTTAATTATTCGATAGTACTCCTTTTCATCAATCTGCTTTGCGGTAGTACCAATGACAACCTGCCTCAGTTCTCCCCTTCCCATATCCATAACCACCCGCGAAATAATTTTGAGAACATCTTTCCACGGAGCTTCCACCCCCAATGAAAGAACCTTCGCCAAGAGATAATCCCCCAACAATACGGCGACCTTATTTCCCCACAGTGCATTGGGGGTTTTTCTACCCCTTCTGAAGAAAGAATCATCGACGACATCATCATGAATCAGTGTCGCTACATGAAGCATTTCAAGTAGGACAGCAATGCGAATACTTTTTAGATTGGGTTTACCGATAAGCCCTTGAACCAAAAAAAATAAGGTGGGTCTGATGTGCTTCCCTTTTTCTTGATTAACATATTCCAAAAGAGGTATTAGAAAATCACTGTTTGGTTGAAATTGGCTTTCATATTCCTTTTCAAACAATTCAAGTTCAACTTTGACCGGATCAGATATTTTTACCACCATGATTTTCTCACATTAAAATGTTTAAACTGACTAATAATTGATATAAAAAACAGGTGAAATGCATTAAGATCAGAAACATAAATTAGAAGGGCGGGGAAATACCCGCCCTCTTTCAACCTGATGGAGATACATATTAAATTCAAAAATCAATAAAATGAATAAACTCTTAGCCAACTAATTTAGAATGATTTCACAGCTTCTTCCTGGGTCGCGTATGTTTCAAAAAGAGTAATTAATTTTGTAATCATGAAAAGACTTTTTACTTTTTCAGTGACCCCACATAGCTTAAGATCCCCTTGGGCATTTTTCAAGGAAGTTAAACATCCCATAATCGTACCCAAACCAGAACTGTTCATCCATTTAACGTGTGAAAGATCAATGACAATCTTCTTTTTATTTTGCTCAATAAGTTCCTTCACTTTTTCGTGTAATGAAATGGTTTCTGGTCCACCCATCAAATTGCCCTTTACGGTAATCACGGTTACACCATCATGATCCTTAACATCAATATTCATTCTTTTCCTCCCTCAATTTCCTTATCTTACGTAAAAACAAAATTAATATAATAGATATTAACATCATTTCCAAGGGTTTTTTCATGATATTCCAATTTGAAAAATCCCTTCTGATCAAGATTTAGTTGGACTTTTCACCAATGATTTGTGAAGAATAGATATATATATCTGCTCCCTTTTCCCAGGCATCTTTGGGTAACCCCGCTTTTTCAACACAGCAATGTTCCAGGAATTCCGTTCGATTCCATCCCATTTCTATAGCCACCTCAGGTAAATAGGTTCCGCTTTGATAGCCTTGACGAATCCAGATACCATGTTTACCAATTTCAATTTCATCGACAGAATCAATTTTTTTCATCTCTGACAGAATCGAAATTTTAACATCGATTTGATCCATTTCATCTTCTGTAACCGGATTATAACTAAAACGATAATCTTGGGTTGCGGCAGCAACGGCCATCTTGGACACAATATCATAAAGAGCATAATCCGCTTCGAAATGACCAATACAACCTCTCAGCTGTCCATGATTCATTAACGTGACAAAAACGCCGCGCTTGATTAAAAGGTTCGGTTCCTGAATATCAAATTTAGGCAGTGGCTCTCCATTCAACGCATGGCCGATACTCTGACGTGCTATATCAAACAATTTCTCCTTTTCATGATTAGTAAATTGAATCTCATCAAGCATTTGGCTCCCTCCAGAATTAGTCTCTTTTTGTTTTTGATAAAATACTGCAGCACCGTATCCGACAACCCGCTGCCGTTCTCCCGTTATATCTCCTGAATTGGCATAGGGAAGGATTTCCACTTCATCGGCTTCCAATTCCTTTGATGCCAACATAACCGTCATCAATGCGCTTGGACCGCATAAAACACACTCCAGATTGGGTACACCTTCCTGCATAAGTGAAGTATGGACTTTTAAGATATCCTTGGGATCAAAATCACGTATTGTATCCAACATGCGCAAATCCACATTATATGCATCTTGATAACGGGGAAAATGAGACATGTCCGAACTGGCCACAAAAAGAACGTTTTTCCCATTAACAGCTCGAACGATTGCTTTGGCAATGTCTTTCGCTTCATCATAGGATAATACACCCACAATGATGGATACGATAGGTACACCAGGCAAAACGGTTTGAATGAACGGAATCTGCACTTCGATTGAATGTTCATATCGATGGGCTTCTGCGACAGATGATATTTTCGAACGATTGGATTGAATGGCTCGGACCATTTCTGTATCCACGGGTGCATTTCCCAAAGGTGTCTGATAGACATCCCAATCCCCAACGGACCCTCCGTTCAAATAGACATAGTGACTGGGACCGATGACAATGACTGCATCAAATGAGAGGCTTTGAACCACTCGATAGGCATTGGCGGCAATCTGTCCACTAAATTCATAGCCTGCATGAGGAACCCAGATTCCCTTGATATCTCCACTGATATCGACATCTTTCGCATTTTGAAGAAAATGATCGATCATATTTGTCAACTCGGATTTTGATTCCGGATAAAATGATCCTGCAACCGCTGGTTGTCGAATTCGCGTTTGCTGATTTGTCTGACAAAAACCAAATGAGAGAAAAACACCGAAACCCATGCCGGCAAGCAATAAAATAAAATGTTTTTTCATGCCATCCTCTCTATATGAATTAGTCCCACACCCCTGGAATCGGATGATCACAAAATTCACATCGACCCTGCAGGATATGATTTTCGATAATCTGATAACCCACACGGCCGATCACAGTTTTTTGACAATGGGGACAGACTGTATTTTCACCAGGGTGTCCAGGTACATTGCCGAGATAGACATAATGTAAACCGCTGTCCAATCCGATATTCCTGATTTTTTCAAGTGTGGAAATCGGTGTGGGCGGGAGATTGGTGAGTTTATATTTTGGATAGAAGCGAGAAAAATGGATGGGTACATCAGGTCCCAGTTCATTCAATATCCATTGAAACATTTCTCGAATGCTTTTTTCATCATCATTCAATGTGGGTACAGTTAAATAGACGATTTCCAACCAGATTCCCTCTCTTTTCAGAGTGACCAAAGTATCCAATACGGGTTCCAATCGTCCTCCTACAACATCCAGGTAATACGCATCTGTAAATGCCTTCAAATCCACCTTATATCCACTGATAACCCGGCACAAATCAAGCAACGGTTTTTGGTTGATATATCCATTTGAAACCATAACACTTCTGATTCCCTCTGCATTTCCACGTTCAGCAACGTCAAGAATAAACTCGGTTGAAATCGTGGGTTCATTATATGTATAGGCGATTGTCTGACATCCCTCCTTTTTGGCATAATTGACGATTTCTTCTGGTGAAAACCACACATGAGGAATCTCTTCAGGACGTCGCTGTGCCAGTTCCCAATTCTGACAGAATTTGCAGTCCACATTGCATCCCGCCGTGGCTACAGAAAAAGATATGGTTCCCGGAAGAAAATGATTAAAAGGTTTTTTCTCAATGGGATCATTATGATATGCAGCAATATTGCCATAAACCAGAGAATAATATACGCCATCTCTGTTCTCCCGTACTTCGCAATTTCCTCTCTTTCCTTCGGCCACAATGCACTGCCAGGGGCAGAGTTCGCATTGAACTTTTTTATCGGGTAATTGAACATAATAACGGGCTTCAGTCCGTCGCAAGCTGTACGATTGCTGGGAAAATAAAGAGGTCGAACCCAAAGATGTTCCGGCCGTGATGGTTGCTGTCTGCCTTAAAAATTGTCTTCTCGATATGTTGATCGTTTATCCTCCTTTTCATATTGACCCAATGATGCTCACTTGAAAGATGTTATCATATTTCCATAAACGTCTATTTCATTAACGGTTTTGCTGAGAAACAAGTTCCCTTGTAAATATATGATTCCTCAGTTGATTATCACGGTTAAAACAGTTCACAGCCGATGGATTTTTTCTTTCAAATCGACATTTCATATACACGGTACCGTTTTGATTCCTTAAAACCAAGCTTTTGAATGGGATTGCTCATGGCCAAATTGTTCTCCAATACATAATTTGCTTCAAGACGCTGTGGATTTTTAGGAATAATAATTTCATACAACCGTCTGTAAAAGAGTGTATCAATGGCCCTTCTCTGGTATCCCGGGATGATTCCCAAAGCCCAGATTCGATATTGACGGATATTTTTTCTACCGATAAGCAATTGAATAAATCCAAACGGCAATAATCGGCCATTCATTTTTTTAATCAGTATGTTGATATCAGGGAGAGCAATCAAATAACCTATGGGTTTGCTGTCTATTTCAGCGATCATTACGATATCGGGATCGGCAATATGTTTCATGGATTGTGCGATTGCACTGGCTTCAGCATCGGTAACCTCGACATATCCCCAATTGGAATAAGTGGATACATTGGCCACTTTTAATAAAATGTTGACATCATTTTCCAATTTTTTCATGTTGATTGAACGAATATTGATGCGGTTTCTTTTTGCGATGCGATCGGTCAATTTTAAAAAACGGCTCGGTAAATGATAGCCATCGGTCAAGTCCAACTCATAAGCTAAAAGATCTTTTACTTTTTTTAATCCAAAGGCTTCCATTTGGTCGTTGTAATAAGGAGGATTATAGGGAGCCATCATCATAGGTTGTTGGTCATAGCCTTTCACAACAAATCCGTATTCCTTTGTATCAAAATCCCAGGGGCCTCGCATACAAATCATGTCACGGTCACGAAGCCATTTTCTGACTTCACCGAGCAGACGTTTAGAACCTTCCCGATCATCCAAGCATTCATAGGACCCGAAAAATCCAACAGGGGTTTTCCATTGTTTCACAGCATGACGATGGATAAAAGCACAGATCCGTCCGACGGGTTTTCCATTTTTTAAAAGGAGAAAAAATTGATAATCGCAATGGGTCAGAGACGGGTTGGTTTTGGAATACTTTTTCTTTTCTTCAATAAGCAGTGGAGGCACCCAGGTTTTATCATTGATGTGTTTGTACAACCAATAAGGCAAACGAATAAATGCTTTAAGATCCTTATTGTTCTTTACAAAATGGACTTGGTAATCCATTCAACTCCCTTAACCAACAATCATAAACAAAGCAGCTATTATTTTTGAATCTTATAATCTTGTTTCTTTTCATTTTGTCTCTTTTAATCATGTGCCTTCTGATTTTATGTCTTTTTATCTTCACCTATTTTTTCGAGATAGTGTTTGCGGCGCAACACCATTTCAATAATAAGACCACAAATCATTCCCGTGACAATCACAGGCCAGAATCCATTTGCATAATTGAAATGAGGCCACCGAACGACCAGCATAGCCAATGGCAGATTGACCGCACCTCCGATGACCAATCCTCTAACCCACCAGGATTCATTCCATTGAATTGCACCAATGACCACCCCTGAAAGAGTGCGAGAGAGAATAATTGCCCATACACCGGCCGTCGGAATTTTATTCGAAACGCCGGTCGATAAAAGCCATGAAAGAATCCCCAAAAAGAAACCCCATTCCGCAGCAGACTTGACCCGCTTCCACTGGAACATACCACTCCTCCTTTTCAGAATCCGTTCAGATCCAACACAATTTTACTTTTTATCAGCTGGTGATAAATATTTCTCCAAAAAGGGTTTGAACAAATCAATAGGCACTGGGAAAACCACTGTGGAGTTATTCTCCGCTCCAACTTCAACAAGCGTCTGGAGAAAACGGAGTTGAATGGCTGTCGGTTCTTTTCCAAGTTTTGAAGCTGCCTGAGACAATTTCTCGGAGGCCTGCAATTCACCTTCAGCATGGATAATTTTTGCGCGGCGCTCTCGTTCAGCTTCCGCCTGACGGGCAATGGCCCGTTTCATTTCCTCGGGTAAATCGATGTGCTTGACCTCGACTAATGAAACTTTAATTCCCCAGGGATCGGTATGTTTATCCAGGATTATCTGAAGTTTCTCATTAATTTTATCCCGCTCTGAAAGCAACTCATCCAATTCAAATTGTCCCAGTATCGAACGCAATGTGGTTTGAGCCAGTTGGCTCGTCGCATAGAGGTAATCTTGCACTTCAACAATCGCTTTGCCTGCATCCAAAACACGAAAATAGACGACGGCATTCACCTTAACGGAAACATTGTCTTTCGTAATGACATCTTGCGGCGGGACATCCATGGCTACTGTTCGAAGACTGACTTTCACCATGTTTTCAAATAGTGGAATCACATAAAAGATTCCAGGACCCCGAGCGCCAACAAGACGGCCTAAACGAAAAATAACGCCCCGCTCATATTCCCGTAATACCCTGATCCCCCTGATGATCAACAAACCGATAAAACTCAATATGACTACCCAATACATGGCAACCTCCTTTATTATTCATGAATTGATACTGCAAATGTAAGTTTTATTAAAAAGAACACAAATGAGTTTATGGTTCGAATTTCCGTACCTGCATTTTCAATCCATCCACTGCCGTAACGATAATCCGTTCGCCCTTTTTGATTTTTTCCGAACTCTTCGCTTTCCAGACTTCTCCATGTACACTGACTTGTCCTTCGGGATTCAAGAGACTGACAGCTACACCCTCTTCACCCACAAGACCCTGCGTTCCAGTTGTGGCTTTCGTGAAACGGGTGCGCAACGCCAAACCCAATCCAACAACCAGAAACAAAGCTGTGAGAACCGCTAAAGTAATGATCAAACCTAAAGACACTTTGACCTCCGGATATTTAAACAACATCATTGATCCTAAAATAAATGAGACGATGCCTCCTATCGTCAACAATCCAAAACTGGGAACATGAACTTCCAGTATCCACAGCAGTATAGCCAATAAAATGAGCAACAGTCCAGCCACATTGATGGTAAGCACTTGAAGGGCAAAAAATGCAAGAATTAAACAGATGGCTCCGACCACACCGGGGAAAATCGTACCAGGACTTCTGAGTTCGAACAAAATACCATAAAAACCGAGCATCATGAGAATATAGGCGATGTTGGGATCTGAGATTTTGTCCAGAATGCGGTAACGCCAGTCCATCGGGTGGCGCTGAATTTCTGCATTCTGGGTTTCAAGAATGACTGTCTGATCTTCCAATTCAACTTCCCAGCCATCGATCTGATCCAATAAATCGGAAAGATTACTGGCAATGAGATTGATTACACCGATATCAAGGGCTTCTCTATCGGTTATAGATACACTCTGTCGAACAGCAGCCTCAGCCCATACAGCATTTCTTCCTCGCTTGTTAGCAAGTCCCTTGATATGGGCAACTGCATCATTGGTTTGTTTTTCCAGCATCACCTGAGATGTATCCTGCCCCCCCATAGTTACAGGATGGGCCGCACCGATGTTCGTACTGGGAGCCATAGCCACCAGATGGGCTGCATAAGAAATAAAAGTACCGGCCGATGCTGCCTGTCCTCCACTCGGTGCAACATAGACGACGACGGGTACTTTTGCGTCCAAAAGTCTTTTATCGATCTCAAATGTGGCTTGCAGCAAGCCCCCGGGAGTATCCATCTGGATGATGAGACATTCGGCACCATTTTCTTCGGCTCTATCCACAGCATCTGTGATATACTTGGCCGTAACCGGCGTGATGGCACCATCGATCTGAATCCAATCCACATGGTTCGCCCAAACCGATCCCTGCGTTATAATCAATCCCACTGCAACCAAGGCAATAATGAAACGGATTGTTCTTGAAAATATTGTATCTGTTATGTTTGGTGTGAAGATGGTCATAACAATCACCCTAAAGCAAATCTTATCGCTTCCGTATTATATAAAATAAAATTGACAAAATCAAACTGATTAAAATAGAAGTCGTCAATGGAAAATAAAGATGAAAATTCTTTTTTTCGATATGAATATCTCCTGGCAATTTCCCCAAAAAGGGAATATGATGACCAACCATCATCAAAAGACCGATAACTATGATGAAAATACCAATGATTAGGATCAATTTACCCAAAGCAAACATAAATCTCCATCCCCATATCCCATTGAATATACAGTTTCTTGCTTTTTAATTCAAGTAAAGAATTTGATAACCATTTTTCAATCTTTTGATTCGGGACAAAACCAAAAAAATTTGCCGTCAGAAAAAAAATCATTTTCCTCTTGACATTGATTCCCAAATTATCCAAATTAATACAGCAGTGAGAATTCAATTCCCTGCAATTTGAACGAGTCGTTACTATAAAGAGCCATCACCAATCAAAAGGGAGCTTGACTCTGGGCGTGTATTACAGGCCTCCAACGAGTGGACGTAAAAAACGAACAGGTGAGCACCCACCGTGTCCAACACGGTTCTTTATAGACAAAGTTTAATTTGCAGGGATTTTTTTATGCATATAACTAAAAAATTGTAACCATTCTTCATAAAACTACAGCATTACATAAGATCTATTTCTTCACACCCGCGTCGCAAAATCCCGATCCAGGCTCCGGTATTGGATGGCTTCACTCAAGAACTCAGGGCGGATGTCTTCCGATCCCTCCAGATCGGCAATGGTTCTGGACACCTTCAAGATGCGGTCGTATGCTCTGGCCGAAAGCCCCAGTCGATTGATGGCTGTATTGAGCAACGCATCTCCCGCCTGGTCGATGGTGCAGGTCCGGCGAATATCTTTCGGCCCCATATGGGCATTGCAATAAATCCCTTTTCTTTCTTTGAACCTTTCCAACTGAATATACCGACTTCTCTTTACCCGTTCGCGAATTTGTGCTGAAGGTTCCCCTGTTATTTTACCAGAGAGTTCCTTATACTTGACTGCAGGAACCTCGATATGAATATCGATTCGGTCCAGCAAAGGTCCTGAAATCTTGGAACGGTACTTGAGAATCTGGGGAATCGTACAGGTGCACTCATGGGTTGAACTGCCAAAGTATCCGCACGGACAGGGATTCATGGCGGCAATCAGCATAAATGAAGCGGGATAAGTCAGTGAAAGTGCAGCACGCGAAATTGTAACCCGACCATCCTCCATTGGTTGACGCATCACTTCGAGGACATTCTTTCTAAATTCGGGAAGTTCATCCAAAAATAGAACACCATGATGCGCCAAACTGACTTCTCCCGGTTTGGGAATATGTCCCCCACCGATCAGCCCTGCATCTGATATGGTATGGTGAGGTGATCGAAAAGGGCGAACAGCTACGAGGGCTGTATCCGGCGGCAAATAGCCGGCTACGGAATGGATCTTCGTCGTCTCAAGTGCTTCATCCAGTGTCAGTTCCGGAAGAATCGTGGGAAACCGTTTGGCTAACATGGTTTTACCCGAGCCGGGCGGGCCGATCATCAGCACGTTGTGCCCACCGGATGCCGCCACTTCCAATGCTCTTTTCACATGCTCCTGGCCTTTGACATCCTGAAAATCGACCAAATACTGACCCACCTGTGAAAAGACTTTTTCTGTATCTACCGTAAAGGGATCTCGATCAAATTCATTTTCAATCAGTTCCACCGTCTCTTGAAGTGTTTCTACAGGGAAAACATCAAGTCCTTTGGCCATTGCCGCCTCTTTGGCATTTTCTCTAGGCAAAAAAATTCTTTTAATATGTTTGTCCCTGACAGCAATCGAAATGGGAAGTCCACCCCGTATGGCACGCACATGACCGTCCAGAGCCAGCTCTCCAAGGATGACGGTATCTGTCAAGTGATCATTGGATATTTGACCACTGGCAGCCAGAATACCAATGGCAATCGGCAGATCAAATGCGGAACCCTCCTTTCGAACATCGGCAGGCGCAAGATTAACCGTAATCCGCTTGATGGGAAACCAGAAACCGGTATTTTTAATAGCGGCATTGACCCGCTCCTTGGATTCCTTGACAGCGTTATCCGGAAGGCCCACCGTCGCATAATGGGGTAATCCACCATCCAGGTGAGTCTCCACTTCGACGATATACCCTTCAATCCCGAGAACAGCGGCACTGAATACCTTTGAAGCCATACAAATCTTTCGTCAATATTAATAAGATTTACGTAAAAAATAGGTAAATGTAATCAAATAATCAAGAAATTTTTTAAAGAAGGGTTTTATTTTTCCCATATCATATTTTTTTCTTTTTTCAAAGTCCAATCATTTAGCGGATCACGGCAAGTATATTGTTGTATGGATCAAGATCAAATATATCGATCAATCAATCACCTTTAACACAAGACGGATCAGTCGAATTCCATAACGGATCGTAATCAGAAAAAGGATCAATGCGCCTGCAAACTGTACTGAATTTTTACTGAACATTCTTAGAACAACACAGATCAGAATACCACAAATGATGGCAATCAAGCTCCCTGTTGAAGCTCCGAACACATTTAACGCAAAAAGGCCGTAGAAAAAAGAGAACAACAAAGAGAAGGTATTGCAATATTATTTTAACCGAGATTTTGAATAGTCCGGATTACATATGAGAACCGATCGATGCAATATCAAATGTAGTGATCTTCATCGCGGCCAATCACATTACTCATGCAGCTCAACTCAACAGAAGCCAGGTTATCCAGCGTTTCCAAACCGGACGACCAGGACTGGAAACTCGCCCCGAAACCGGTCAATATTGCATTGGCCACAATTAGTTCGACCTGGAATAAAAGGAATGAAGCAGAAAGACGATGAGATTTAGTAAGATGAACACTTTGATTCCCCGATGGATGTTCTTTGTTCCTTATATAATCCCTGAAGTGTTATACTTGAAACTACACCCTCCTAAATCCTCCCCTTCGCTCCTCTCAGGGCAGGCTCTCAAGGGAGGACTTAACATAATCTCCCCTTGAGAGACTGTTGAAAAAGTCTTAAACCATGTCATTCCGGGCTTGATCCGGAATCTCATAAATGATTGATTACTAATAAGATCCTGAAAC
>JAFGDT010000016.1 GCA_016931965.1 bacterium
AAGAAATTGGCTTTGCCGATCATGCACCTGCAAAGAAAGGATTTGATCCCGAACACCGCATGACGTTGGATCAATTTTCAGAATATGTCCGCGAAATCCAGAAACTGCGGACACAATTCCCTTCAATCATAATCCGATTGGGCATCGAGGTGGATCTTCACCCTGACTTTGAAGACGTGCTGAACAGACTGCGGCAAAATTACCCGATAGAATATGTCATCGGTTCCGTTCATTTTGTGGAAGATTTTTTTGTATTTTCAACAGAAGAGACCCATCGTTCCAATAGGCCTGAAGAAACCTTGGTTCATCAATACTTTCAATTGATTGATCAGGGTATTGAATCCGGCCTCGTCGATGTCATCGGCCATATCGATGTGATCAAATGGGCACTGCCCCATGCAAAGATGAAGATATTTTCTGAAGGGCAAAGGATACTGGAGCACATTGCAGAAAGAGGATTGATCATTGAACTCAACACATCGGGACTTCGAAAACACCCCGGGGAGATGTATCCCGCTGAAGATTTCCTGCGACTGGCCCACACATGGGGCATTCCCATCTGTCTGGGATCGGATGCGCACAGGCCGCAAGAGATCGGAGCTGATTTTGACAAAGCTTACGATCTGCTCAAAAGGATAGGGTACTGCCGAGAAGCCATTTTAAAGAATGGTTTGAGGGGTTTTGTACCCGTTGAAAAAAACAACCAATAGGATCATTGATGGATTTTTTAGATGTTGGCAAACTGCCTCCGGATCTATTGAAAAAACTGCTTACAAAAATTGATGCAAAAGATCCAAGGATCGTGATTGGTCCGCGTGTGGGAGAGGACGCAGCCGTCCTCGACATGGGCGATCACTATCTTGTGGCAACAACCGATCCCATCACCTTTACAGAAAAACGAATCGGATGGTATTGTGTCAATGTCAATGCCAACGACATCGCCACAATGGGTGCAACACCCCGATGGTTTCTCGCAACGTTACTCCTCCCTCAGGGGAAAACGACCAAACGGTTGGCCGAAAACATATTTGATAACATTCTCAATTCCTGCCGTCAGCTGAATGTCTCTCTCTGCGGAGGACATGTGGAAATTACTGCCAATTTGGACAGACCGATTCTGGTTGGACAGATGCTGGGTGAAGTACCCAAGGATCGACTTGTCACGCCTGAACGGATCAAACCGGGAGATGTGGTTCTGATGACAAAATCCATCGCCATTGAAGGAACGGCAATACTGGCGGCAGAAAAAGAGGGCGTTATTTCAAGGAAAATGGAGAGAGATAGCATCGTACGCGCGAAGGGGTTTCTTGATGATCCTGGCATTTCTGTGGTTAAAGATGCAACCATTGCCTGTCAGGCTGCAGAAATTCATGGTATGCACGATCCAACTGAGGGAGGAATTCTGACGGGTCTCTGGGAACTGTCGCAGAGTTGCCATCTTGGATTGCAGATTGACAAAAAAGCTATTACCATTTACCCCGAAACGGTCACCTTCTGTCGACTGTTTGGTCTGGATCCCATGGGACTGATTGCTTCGGGAACCCTGCTCATTGTGACCGATCCCGAGCATGCAGAACAGGTGATCTCTTCGCTTCGATATGCATCCATTCCGTGCCGAATAATTGGAAAAATGTTACCATCAGAAAAGGGATTGTCGATCCACGATGGCAACAAGTCCCTTCCTCTGAAACCCTTTATAAGAGATGAAATCACCAAAATCTTTTCTTAAAAGACCCTCAACAACCGATTAAAAACCATACAAATTGAAATCTTACTGTGTTCAAAAATTGAAAACAGGTGTGCATTTTATGACACATCGAAAAGAAAAACAAAAATATACCGAAGCGAAATATTCGTATAATTTCTTGATATATCATAGATTATGTCTTCCTATTGGTAGACCTCATTCAATCGAATTTAATCCATTTTGATTTGGCATAGTACTTGCTTTACTTATTTTGTTCTTTTTAAGGAATCAATCAATGCAAAAAATTCGTGGTAAAATTTCATCATCAGAACGTGTTGTGCTTGCACCTGAAGGATTTCTCGATCAGCGTTACAATCCTTTATTGCAAAACACGAACTTACGGATTATTAAAATACGAACACTGGGAGATGGTTCCGTATATTATTCGGTTCATCACCAGACCGTTCAACCGAATCAGTAATCGTTTTGATTCGGAAAGAAAAGACGAACCAATAAGAACATCTGTTCGCATAAATGAAAAAACACAGGGGCTAGATGAGAACAACAAGGGATAGAATTCATACCATATTTAAAGAAAAGGATATCACATCAGAACGCAAAATCGCATCGTCTTATCTAAAAAATGATGGTGCACAATCAAACGGAAATCAGGTGGCTTTAGCCATTTCCAATAGCCACTTGTTTCAATAACATCTCATCCTCATTTTTTCCTCACTTAACTTCTTCTTTTTATAAGAAGCACTCCTGTATCAGAGAGTGCTTCTTTCTTTTTATCTTACCTTTGATTGACCCTCCTATTTTTTTTCTTGATATTTCATCGAGAATTTGCTATACTTCTAAAATTTCATTATTTACATAAGGATAGTTAAACCGAATCATAGTTTTGATACACGAGTATGAAGATAATATGAAAATAACCAACAATCACATTTCATTTAAAGTAGATGATATTCTCATGAAATCATTGACTTCAGACACTTGGGATGATTTTGAATGCTTATTCGGTCCGAAAGGAGCTTATGCCGGCTGCTGGTGTATGTGGTGGAGATTATCGAGAAAAGAGTTTGAAAAGGGTCAAGGTGAAGCCAACCGACAAGCCATGAAATCGATCGTTCAATCTGGAAAAATCCCCGGATTGATCACTTATGATAAGGATGAGCCATGCGGATGGTGTTCTGTGGCCCCTCGCGAACATTTTAGCACTTTGGAGCGATCCCGTGTTCTGAAAAGGATTGACAACCAAGAAGTTTGGTCAATCGTCTGTTTTTTCATAAAAAAAAATCATCGGGGTAAAAACCTCAGTTTGCAATTGATTCAAGGTGCCCTTGATTATGTGAAATCTCAGGGCGGTAAAATAGTGGAAGCTTATCCAACCATTCTCAAAACAAGAAAGGCACCTCCGGTATCCACTTTTATGGGAATCCCAAGCGTATTGGAAAGAGCTGGCTTTAAAATAGTCCACAAACCTTCTCAAAGTAAATGGATCATGCGATACTTTATCCGATGATCAATAGTATATGACCTCTAATGCATTTATAACTCAAGGCTGTAAACGGAAAAAAATAACAGGAGGAAAACGATGAAAAAATGGCTTATATCCGCTCTCATAACGGCACTATTCTCCATTGCGATGGTGCGTGTTCAAACCGGTGATGAATCAGCTAAAATCATTCCGCCCCAGCAGAGCACATTTGAACAATTTCCAGAAAGCACAGTTTTCGCGGAGGGTATAGAAGTCATTCCTGCTGATTACGGTGAAGGATCCTGCAGGCTCCATATCGGTGTCGAGTACGCCCAAAAATCGGACATGACGCTCCATCTCCATATTATTGAGCCAAGCCAAAACAATGGCGAAAACAACCTGTTCCCGTTGATCGTTTACATCCAAGGATCGGCTTGGTTTCAACAAAACACCACGATTGGTCTTCCGCAACTTTTACGTTTTGCACAGCGGGGATTTGTCATCGCCTCTGTTGAATACCGCCCATCTACGGTGGCTCCGTTTCCCGCTCAGATCAAAGACACAAAAACAGCCCTTCGCTTTATGATAAAAAATGCAGAGAGATACCATGTGAACCCGCAGCAAATTGTTCTTTGGGGAGATTCCTCAGGTGGGCATACAGCTGTCATGGCCGGCGTGACTTTGGATAATCCAGACCTGGATGATGAATCCCCAACAGATGATCCCATAGAGGTCAAAGCCGTTGTCGATTATTATGGACCGACCGATATCAGCAAAATGAATGAAGAACCGTCCACAATGGATCACATTGGACCGACCAGTCCCGAAGGCATGTTGATCGGCGGGCTGAATGTGCTGGAAAATCCGGAGAAAGTCGCACCGACAGTGCCGATGAATTATATTTCAGAGGACAGAGCGATCCCCCCCATACTGATCATCCATGGGAATAAAGATCGATTGGTACCCTTCGGACAGAGTGTCATGCTTTTTAAAACCTTGAAGGAGTCCAACCATGTCGTCGAGTGTTATCAATTGAAAGGCGCCGACCATGGCGGATCCCCTTTCTGGGCTGAAAATGTACTCAACATTGTCGAAACGTTTATTCGTAACTATTTATAAATGAAAATCATCTGAACCTGCTCCTCTTAATCTTACAGAAATCAAAAGGGAAAAAACGAGTGAAAACCAAAAAGGAAATCAAAAGAGAATACAAAGAGAGGCAGAAACAGGCCGGTATTTTCCAGGTAAAGAATAAAGTAAATGGTAAAATACTGCTCGGAAGCAGTCTGAATCTTGCAGGGCCGTTAAATGCTCACAGATTTATGCTCACCATCGGTTCGCACCGGAACAAAGTGCTGCAGCAGGAATGGGACCAATATGGTCAAGATCAGTTTGTTTTCGAAATTCTGGAAGTGGTCAAGGTGAAAGATGATACAGACTTCAATTTGAATGATGAGTTGGCTCTGCTTGAACAAATCTGGATTGAGAAACTTCAGCCTTTTGGTGAACGCGGGTACAACACCAACACCAATATTCGACAGGCGTAAAAAAGAGATTCGCATGTATTCAGGATCGAAGGCTGAACTCAGGAGAAAGTGTAAAAACTGACTTTTGCTGGGAAAATGTTGAAGCCCCCTTGGCCAAAGAAAGAGACCATTCAATCCCTGTTGAATTCGCACTTGCCGAAAAAACTGAAAAGATACAGTGAATGGCAAATGCTGATCATTCTGATATTCATACTATTCGGCGACTTGTTTAAATGGGGCCATTTATTTAGAGTGACACAATACAATTGGATTCAGGGACACTTTTCAGATATTGGATTGACAGCACAATTTACAACCGCAATATTCTATCTCCGGGGACATAAAGAAAAGGGCAGTTACTATGCTTTTTTCTTTCCGCCTTTTTTCTTCACATTGTATGAAATGACCCAGTACCCCAACAGCGATCCTGTCGATATTTTATGCTATTTTCTGGGATCCGGAATCGCACTGATGAGTTTGAAAGTTTATCAGAATAAATTGAATCGAAAAAGGCGGATTAGAAATCGATGAGAAGAGGGGAAAAGAATCTCTGAAAGACCTGAAACACAGTTAACAGGGCACGACACACAAATAAATCGATTAAAAAAATAATAAATGACATTCATACCAAAATTTTTTATATTCATAAATATAAAAGAAATCATTTCCCTATGAACACACAATCCAGATATGCACACATTCGTACTGAAAAATTATTGGATGCTTCACTCAGAGAAAGAAGTGCAGCAGATCAATTCGCCATGATCCGTTCTTTGTTTCAATCACCTATCCAATTCTCGAAACGTGCGATCCCAAGGGCGAATGGAGAGTAGGTTGATGATTAAAAAACGTTTTATTAAATGAAAAGAGAACCTCAGGAGTAATAATAATGAAATACAAAAAAATGCTCGACGAGTATATCGCCGGTGTTGATAGATTGAATCGCAAAGTCAAAAATTTATCTGATGCCATGATGAATTATCAACCCGAGTGGAAGGAGAGTTGGACCATCAAAGAACATATTATTCACCTGGTGGATAGTGAAACAAATGGATTCATTCGGTGCAAATCGATCATCGCCCAGCCGAACAGCGAATGTTACGTTATGGATGAAGACAACTGGACAAAAAATCTGTCAAGAAAGAATGAAGATGTAAATAAATACATCCAGCTTTTTGGAATCATCAGAAACATTGTCTACGATTTGCTCATTGATGAACCGGAAGAGAACTGGAACAAGAATTTTTTCATACGGGACTACAGAGGAGAGAGAAAAAACATTACGCTAAAAAAATGCATTGAATTGTACAACGATCATCTCGATTTTCACATCGACTATATTGACCGAATCATTGAAGAAATGGACACAGAAAAGAAGCGATAACAAACAACTGATCTCATCTTAATCCATAGGCATCACTGAAACCTCATAGGCATGATTTACATGTTTGAAGAACTAAATGAAAAGTTGTCCGAAGTAAAAGAAAAACTTCGAGAGAAAAAACGATTTGAAAATCTTCTCATGCTGTTCCGCCAGAAATTAGATGGGGAAAAATTACATCTAAAGAAATTAACTTCTGTGCTGAACAAAGAAAATCAAGATGTCAAAAAGCTTGAAGGATTAACAATAACCGCTCTGTTTCACCAGATTCTCGGCACAAAAGAAGATAAATTGGACAAAGAGCGCCAAGAAGTGATCGCCGCCAAATTAAAAGTGGATAGCTGTAAAAATACAATTTCAAGCATCGAACGTGAAATCATCTCTTTTAACAATAAAATACAAACATACGGAAACATCGAATCTGAGTATAAAGCCCTGTTCAAAGAGAAAGAGACAAAAATCATTCAAAAGAAAGATAGACAAATGATCGATTTAACAGAGAAACTTGCGGACTTGAAATCCGATCACAAAGAAACGAAAGAAGCGATCCTGGCGGGAAATGATGTGCTGAACGAACTGGAAAAGATACTCTCCTCATTGCGAAGTGCTGGGAATTGGGGTACATTCGATCTGTTGGGGGGCGGATTGATCGCCACGGCCGTGAAACATTCCAAAATCGATCGTGCAAAACAGTCTGTTGAACATGCCCAGTATCTGCTCCATCGATTTCATGAAGAACTATCCGATATTCAAATCGAACCTCAGTCAGATATCGGAATAGAAATGGGATCATTCACCACATTTGCAGATTATTTCTTTGATGGATTGATTTTTGATTGGGCAGTTCAGTCAAAGATACACCGTTCATTGGAGAATACAAAAGCCATGCAAAAAGATGTGAATGAGGTCATACAGAGATTGAAAGACAAACTCAAGACGATTCAAAACCAAATCAACATCACTGAAGTGGAAAGAAAAAAACAAATAGAAAACAAAGTGTAACAATCGATAAATTCACATTTAACGAAAGGAAACATCATGAAAAACATCAGCCGCAATTTGGTTTTTATAATAGTGATTTTCTTTATTTTCCTGTCGAGCTGCACAACACAACAGGTGACTTCATTCCAGGGACCCATCACCGATGGTCAACCACCATGGACAGACAATCCATTTAAAAACGATCCCGATCGTTTTCAATTTGTCATCATGAGCGATCGTACAGGAGGTCACCGTCCCGGAGTTTTTAAAAAGGCAGTACAGCAGATCAATCTTCTGCAACCTGAATTTGTAATGTGTATAGGTGACCTGATCGAAGGTAATACATATGATCTCGACCAATTGAACACGGAATACGATGAAATGGACAGCATCCTGAATAGTCTGGAAATGCGGTTTTTCAGGGTCGTGGGCAATCACGACATCGGCAATGATGTCATGCTGAATTTGTATCGCGAGCGCTATACATTAGCCTATTACCACTTCGTCTATAAAAATGTACTGTTCCTTGCCATTTCCACTGAAGATTCAATCCCGACACACATCAGCGATAATCAGGTCGCTTATATGGAAAAAATACTGAATGAAAACAGGAATGTGCGCTGGACGTTGGTATTCATGCACAAACCCATGTTTGTTGAACAGCAGGGAGATATTCATAAGGGTTGGGAAAAAATTGAGGAACTGCTGGCAGACCGTCCACATACCGTTTTTGCTGGCCACACGCATACTTATGCAAAATATGAAAAAAACAACCAGTCTTACATTAACTTGGCGACAACGGGGGGATCCAGTGACATGGCAGGTATCGAAGCTGGAAGATTCGATCATATTATGTGGATCACAATGACGGATCAGGGACCCCGGATTACCAACTTATTGTTGGATGGAATTTTTGATGAAAATATAAGGGTAATCAATTGAGTCATCCGAGAATTTAATTGTGTTGATTTAAATCAGAAACTGTCTGATGAGAAGCTTCCATACTTTGGGTTCGTGGAAAGGTTTAGGGCGATGGACAAATCTAGGATAAATAGAATAATATATCGCTTATCCCTGATCATGTTAGGGTCTTTTTATGTTATAAAAGGATTCGCTCAGGGTGATAATCAGGATATGTTGATGGCAATCATCGAATCGACGGAAAACATGTTGACAAACCCTGATAAAATTGTTATGAGTGTATTCATCGATTCAAATCTGTCCACTGCCTATCGGGGTTCGATGTCAAACGAGGCCATGCTCGAACACCTGGATGAAATTCGATCCGCTGTAACGGGTGCAGGTAGCTTGGACATTGCTCTGGAAAACAACGAGCTTCGCCTCATCTTTAGTGAAGGGACTGAAGTCACCGTTGTTCTCCAACTGTCCGAAGACGAACCCGGGATGATCGACTCCATTGACTTGGAACAAAAATCCTCCGAGGATGGCCCATCCTTGAACCAACAATGGGACGCAGCACTTCGTCAACGGATTCGAGCTTTGGAATCGCTGAGTCAAGTGACCGATGAAGGGGAACTGTTGCATTTTGCGGGAAACCATCTAACCGACTCCCTGAGAAAATCGATCAGTCCGAAGGCACTGATATCCATGCTTCTGGAAATCGGTCGTGCCAGTGCGGGTTCAGGAGAAGTGACCGTTTCTCTTGATGATCATGGAGTAAACCTTTCTTTTCGTGGTTCAGAAAATATCGATGTTCATTTCACACTGGAGGGAAAAGAACCATTCCGTTTAAACACATTATCTGTAATGACCGACATAAACGAATTCTCAGAGTCAAATGGTATCTCGCTCTCCCCAATAACATGGGATAACCTCCATGAACGGCTGAGAGAGGAAGAAAGAGCTGGATTTTCAGGCGTTATCCTTATTGTACATGAGGGGCAAACGATACTCCATGAGGGATACGGTTTCGTAAACAGAGAGCAAAACATACCAAACACAACCGAAACGACTTTTTGTATTGGATCGACACCCATTGACTTCACAAGAGCCGCCATACTTAAGCTACAGGACGATGGGAAATTGCATCTCTCCGACCCCATATCTATGTTTTTTCAAAATGTCCCCACGGATAAAGTATCGATAACATTGGAACATTTAATGACAGGACACTCTGGTCTGCCCAACTTCCATCACGATCCTGAAAATGATGAAGACTATGACCTCACCTGGATTGATCGTGAAGAGGCGATTCGACGCATATTGGGCATACCCCTTCTTTTTAAACCAGGAGAAGACCAGTCTCATTCACACTCTGCTTTTGTCCTTCTTGCGGCGATAATAGAAATCGTATCCGGAGAATCCTATCCGGATTATCTCAAAAAGCATTTTTTCAATCCCATCGGCATGCAGCATACCGGTTTCTACGGCGCCGATTCCGGTCTCGATCCCAATAAAATGGCGGTTGGTTACGGAACCAGCCGGGTCGGCAAAATCAATATACCCTATTACTGGGGCCCGACCTCCTGGCTGATTATGGGCAGCGGTGGAATGGTTTCAAATCCTGAAGATATGCTCCGATGGGTACAGACAATCCATGGGCGCAGTCTGTTATCCGAACAAGCACTCGAAATCTACGGAAAAGGGAGTATTCTCGCTGGAGGGAGTGATCGGGGATTCCTCTTCATCTACATCGATGATCCCGAAAACAGTCTCTTTCTCAGCAGCAATGCACACACACGGCAAGGCGATCTGCCCAGCAGCCTGGCACTAGAACTGATTCAACTGATGATCCCCGAACATCACTGAAGGTAACATAAATGACAACTGAATCATATACAAATAATTTGAAATGTTGAGGATCACTGGTAACAGAAAACCGTGATATGGATTCAAGGAGATCGCAATGAAATATGATGTAAAAACTGTTAACGACCTGATTTTTTTCTTGATCATTTTATTTATTCATCATTTTTGCCTGAGCACCGAAAACAATGATTGGGAAAATCAAAACGTGTTCGGCATCAATAAAGAAAAACCGCATGCCTCTTTCATTCCCTATCGGAATATGATAATGGCAAATACACAGAATGCTGAAAAATCAGATTTTTATCGGTTGCTCAACGGGGACTGGAAATTCAAAATGCTGGATACGCCAGAGGAAATGACCGATGATTTTGCGGGACTGGATTTTGACGACACAAACTGGGATAGGATCAAGGTGCCCTCCGACTGGCAGCTCGAGGGATACGATTATCCGATTTACGTTAATATCCGTTATCCCTTCGAACCGGTCGACCCTCCCCTTATCCCTGACGAATACAACCCCACCGGATTGTATCGAACGGTTTTTACAATACCCGATGCATGGACAGACCATCAGATATTCATCCATTTCGGAGCCGTTCACTCTGCCTACTATCTATGGATCAACGGAGAGAAAGTCGGCTACAGCCAGGGCAGTAAAACGCCTGCTGAGTTTGATATCACTGATTATGTGATGGAAGGAGAGAATCTGCTGGCTGTCAAGGTGCTTCGCTGGAGCGACGGCAGTTATCTGGAGGATCAGGATTTCTGGCGGCTGAGCGGAATCGAAAGAGACGTTTATCTTCTGGCCACTCCCAGAACTCGTATAGAAGACTTTACCGTAACCGCAGACCTGGATGAAACCTTCAGCGTCGGGATTTTCAAACTCATTGTCGATCTGGCCGACCATTCAGAAGTACAGGATGAAGTTTCCGTTGTCTGTCGGATTATTGACAATGGGGATGTTGTGTTTGAAGATGAGAAAACGTTCTCTTCAAATGAAAGTGTTTGTTTTGAAAAGACGATACCCGATGTCAGAAAGTGGAGCAGCGAATCCCCGGAGCTCTATGGACTTGAAATCGAATTGAAAGCGGACAGGCAGATTCTGCAGGCTATCAGTCAGCCGATCGGTTTCAGGAATGTGCGGATTGAAAACGGCCGGTTGCTCGTCAACGGTGAAGCGATCGTTCTCCGGGGCGTGAATCTGCACGAACACCACGAAATGACGGGCCATGTCGTGGATCCTGCAACCCGCCTCAAGGATATTCAGCTGATGAAACAGAACAACATCAATGCCGTTCGCACGTCCCATTATCCGCAGGACCCTCTCTGGTACGCACTCTGCGATAAATACGGATTGTATCTCATCGATGAAGCGAATATCGAATCTCACGGTATGGGTTACCAGCCGGACCGGACACTGGCCAACAATCCCGACTGGCTCGAAGCCCATATGGATCGTGTGATCAGCATGGTGGAAAGGGATAAAAACCACCCTTCTGTGATCATCTGGTCACTGGGAAATGAAGCGGGAAATGGCTGGAACATGTATCATGCATACAATTGGATAAAAGAACATGATCCCACACGTCCCGTACAGTATGAGAGGGCCGAACTGGAATTCAATACCGATATTTATTGCCCGATGTATGCCCGCATGGAACAGATGGAAAGTTACGCCCGTACCACCCCGGACAGGCCACTGATCCAGTGTGAATATGCGCATGCCATGGGAAACAGTCTGGGAAATCTGCAGGATTACTGGGATTTGATCTACAAATACGATGCCCTGCAGGGTGCATTTGTTTGGGACTGGGTCGATCAGGGGCTGGCAAAATACGATGAAAAGGGAAACAAATACTGGGCTTATGGTGGAGATTACGGCCCTGAAGAGGTTCCTTCGGACAGCAATTTTTGTATGAACGGCGTTGTCAATGCAGATCGGACTCCCCATCCCGCTCTGTTCGAATTAAAAAAAGTCTATCAGCCGGTCTATTTTAAACCGGTCGATCTCTCAACCGGAAAAGTTGAAGTCATCAACCATTTGATCTTTACAGATCTTGAATCTCTCGATTTCCATTGGATCATCGAGGGCAATGGTGAAACCATCCGACAGATCAGTCCGTTTCAAATCGCCTGCCAGCCGGGAACTTCCACAGTCATCACCTGTGCGCTTCCCGAGATCAATCCGGTTCCCAACGCTGAATACTTTTTGACGCTGTTTGCCCAAACCCGAACGGCCACCGAATTGATACCTGCGGGACACGTTGTCGCGTATGAACAATTCAAACTGCCCGTTTACTTGAATATACCGGTTATCTATTCCACAGACGGCAAATTGAATCTGATCGATTCGGACAGCCTCATGACCATAGAAGGTACATCCTTTTCTCTGGAAATCAACAAAAAAACCGGCTGGATCTCTTCCTACCGGATTCAGCGACAAGAAATACTCAGCATGCCGATTCAACCCGATTTCTGGCGCACACCCACCGATAATGATTTCGGTAACCGTATGCCGATAAGGTGTGCTGTGTGGAAAGATCTCCAATCCACATTTGTAGTCAAACGACTTGATGTTCAGCAGCCGATTCTCGGCAAAATCACGGTAACGGTCGAATTCGACATTCAGCGCATAGAATCGGTCGCTGAAATCGTTTACACGGTCTATTCAGATGGTACAGTATCGGTTGAGAGCCTGTTTAACCTGCTTGGCAACGATTTGCCGGAAATACCCCGTATCGGATTTCGCATGCGGCTTCCAACTGATTTTTCAAACTTTGTTTACTTCGGACGCGGTCCCCACGAGAATTATGCTGATCGGAAAACATCGGCTCTTGTCGGTTTATATCATTCGAGTGCCGAGGTCCAGTACTTTCCGTATAGCCGGCCGCAGGAAAACGGCCACAAAACAGATGTCCGCTGGGCATCATTGACCAATGATAACGGTATCGGATTGAAAGTCGTGGGTGAACCGATTTTCGAGACCAATGCAATGCCCTACGATCGGGAGATTTTCGATCCGGGTGAAGAAAAGGCTCAACGCCACACCATCGATGTCTCCCTCAGGGATTTCGTCGAATGGCATATTGATTTTAAACAAATGGGTGTGGGAGGAGACAACAGTTGGGGAGCAAGACCCCACGACAAATACCAGATATACCCCGGCATCTACCATTTCAATTTTGCGATTCAGCCACTCGGTATTGCAAATCAATAATCAACATAGGAATAAAATATCAAACTTTGCTTTGGCTCCTGCCTCTGCAGAAAAGGATTGATTCGAATGAAAATAAAATTCAACTGGAAAAAGATCACATCGGGTTTTCTCACCCTTGTCGAAAAGGGCGGTAATGCCCTTCCCCATCCCGCTACGCTGTTTGGTCTCTTTGCCCTGCTGGTGATTGTGATTTCCTGGATCGCCAGCAAACAAAACTGGACTGCCATGCATCCGGCTACAGGGGAACTCATTCACCCTGTCAATCTAATATCGATTCGGGGATTGCATCGGATATTAAATGAAATGGTCACCAATTACACCAGCTTTGCCCCCCTGGGCATCGTCATGGTCTCCATACTGGGAATCGGTATGGCGGAGAGCAGCGGATTGATCGGCACAGCCCTTCGCCTGATGGTGATTTCTGCACCCAAACGGCTGTTGACCTTCATCATCGTTCTGACGGGTGTCCTGTCCAACACGGCATCCGAAATCGGGTATGTTCTGCTCATTCCATTAGGAGGCATGATCTTCCTGGCTGTGGGACGTCACCCGATTGCCGGTCTGGCAGCCGCATTCGCCGGAGTTTCCGGAGGGTACAGTGCCAATCTCCTTTTGGGAACAATCGATCCGATATTAGCCGGTTTATCTCAGGAAGCGGCCAACATTATCATGCCGGGGTATATCGTCAATCCTGCTGCGAACTATTATTTCATGTTCGTATCGACCTTTTTCATTGCCATTGCCGGAACATGGGTGACTGAAAAAATTGTCATCCCCCGACTGGGAGATTACGCGGGTGACGAAAAACCCGAAGAACTCAAAAAGTTAAACCGCTATGAAAAGCGGGGGCTTCTCTATACGGTCATCGTGGGTATCCTCTTTGTCGGATTCATTTTGGCGGGGATTATGCCTGCAAATGGATATTTACGCGATCTTGAAACCGGCGGCATCCTTCACTCTCCCCTGTTGACAGGCATCGTGGCGTTTCTTTTTCTGGGATCACTGCTGATGAGCGTTGCATACGGAATCGGCGCGGGTGTATTTAAAAACGACAAGGATGTCATCAAGGGAATGAGCAAGGCCATCAGCACACTGAGCATCTATCTGGTTCTGGCTTTTTTTGCGGCCCAATTTGTATCCTATTTTAAATGGACCAATCTGGGTCTCATCTTTGCGATTGAAGGCGCCAATATTTTAAAATCTCTTGAATTGGGTTCAATACCGCTTATGATTGCCTTTATATTGCTATCTGCGATGATCAATATGTTCATGGGAAGCGCCTCTGCGAAATGGGCCCTTATCGCCCCGATATTCATTCCGATGTTTATGCTGCTGGGATACACACCTGAACTTGTGCAGGTGGCCTATCGAATCGGTGACAGCACCACCAACATCATTTCACCGATGATGTCCTATTTTGCCCTCATTATTGCTTTTATGGAACGATACGATAAAAAGGCGGGAATGGGAACCGTGATCGCAACGATGCTGCCCTATACTGTGGTATTCCTTGCGGTATGGATCATCCTGTTCAGCATCTGGGTCCTAATCGGACTGCCCGTAGGACCCAATGCGAATCTCTTTTTGAACATGTAAATGACTATGATATACCCATTTTTAATATTCCGCATAAACGTGAACCCCAATGAAGGGTAAAATGACAAATCAAAATATAAATCCAAAATCCAAATACTACCAAATCCCAAACAAATCCCAAAACCCAATTCCAAAAAATTTGTAAAATGTAAATTGGTAGTATTGGGAATTGGGATTTTCTTGGTAGTATTGGTATTTACCCTGTTAGATAGAAATAATATCGATTTTTATATGATGTTAGGTGTTTGTTATCTAACAGGGTGAATT
>JAFGDT010000017.1 GCA_016931965.1 bacterium
AATTCGGCGTCAAAGCCATATTTGATGTATTGTTTTAAATTGTTATTCAGCTGATATTGCCATACGACCTCTCCATACATATTCACTTCCATGATTCTGGGATTGTCTGTATCATATCGGTAAGTGAACAAAGTCGTTCCATTCTCAGCCCTGTCTTCGTCGTAGATATCT
The DNA here is from genome assembly GCA_016931965.1 of bacterium. Classification (GTDB taxonomy): domain Bacteria; phylum Zhuqueibacterota; class QNDG01; order QNDG01; family DSAB01; genus JAFGDT01. Next base: position 172 of record JAFGDT010000017.1, read on the forward strand.
ACCAGAATATCACTTGAAAGATTTTCCTGTACACTGGTGACTCTTTTGGTATCATCGCACATCGTAAAAAGTATGGGGAGTACCAATAACAGTAAAACAGGTATTATTTTAAGAAGCTTATTCATCTGACTCCTTTTAATATTTTAATCTGTCGTCGATTGCATTGGCCGGAAAAGACGGCACAAGTGATTGATATGGAACCCCGGGACGATAAGCAACCAGATCCGTATTGGTAAGCTGTATTTTATCAAATTCATCAAAATTGATTTTAATTTTATTCTGGTATTTATTCTGAAGACTGTCAACATAAATATCCATATAAGTATTTTGGTTTCCCTGCATTTTTCTTGCATCAAAACCGGGGCGCTTGCTTAATGACTTGAGGTATTTTTCCTGATGGTATTTGGCCACGAAAGAATCCTGCCATATCAATGTTTCACGTTGAATATCAGACAGTCTATCGTAACCTCTTTGATAAGCCTCTTGGGTCACATAATAATCCTGAATGATATCAATAATGGCTACTTTGAATTCATTAACAAATTGTTTTCTTGAATGAATTTCATCATTTCTGAATACCAATGGATGTGATAAAACGAGCTTTTGAAAATCTCGCACTGACCATGTTTTATTGTCAATTTTAAAAAAAGGCTGTTCAAGGAGTTGTTCATAATTGGGTGACTGTTCCAAGAGTCCGTCTGTGACTTTTTGAGAGAGTTTGATTTTTTCATTTTGGTTGGAATTCCTTAAATCAAGACTTAATTGGATCAACGCTTCATAGGTTCCCCTGTTAAACTCCAGCTTTTTCCCATCCATAATGCTGCGGACAAAATGATCCCAAAACTCTCTTGCATAAGATCTTGTCAGCTTTTCTTCAACAAGCTGTTTTTTACGATAGATATCAGTTTGGGTAACATTTGGCTTGTAGTTAAATGCATTTACTTTTAATATGATATATTGATCTTCTCCAAGCTTTAGAGGGCCCACAACCTGACCGGGTAACACTTTTTCTGTAAACAATGCTTTTTGAACAGGTTCAATATCATTGTCAAGCCAGGTAATTTTTCGGGTAGACGCTTGCGGGGCAATATCAATCTGATCAAAAATCTCTGTTCTGGAATCGGGATAATTGTTTAACGCCTGCTGAACTTTTTGAGCTTGTGTTACATCAAGATTAAAAAAAGAGACGTCGTACTCCATGCCCGATGCACGAATACCGCTCTTCACTTCATTGGTATCCAGTGTAACCTTGCTCCTGGCTTCAACATCGAAGAGCTTGTCACGCAATAGTTGTTCCTTACGACCTTTTATATAAGCGATGAATGTTTCATTTTCAAAAATGTCGCATGAATTACCGGCTTCCATGGCAAGCATTTTTTCAGCAATTAGAGAATTCAATATAATTCGTTTGTCTTTATCACTATTGCCATGACAATAAAATGGTCGTAAACTTAATTCGGCTCGATTCAGATAGTCCTGAACTGTTATGATACGATTCCCGACTTCTGCCAGTACAGGGGAAGATTTGTCAACTGTATCTGATTTGTTTGTGCTACAGGTTAAAAATAATAGAACAAGTGGACCGGCTATAATTTTTTTAATCATATTTTTTTAAATAATTTCAGGTTCTATGGATAGTTGATTTGTTGAAAATGGAGAACGGAAAAATTGCTCCAGGCTCTTCCGTTCTCCATTTTCTTGATAACTTACTATCCGATTAAATTTATACAGCTTTATGTATATATATTTAAAATATTAATTCACACGTAAACATTTGCACATCACCCAATCTGCCAAATTCACGATAGGCGTAATCAATCTTCGCAACATTTCTCAATAATGGCAATTGAATACCGCCGCCCAAAGACATCCCTTCTTCTGATTCGCGTGCAAACAAGGATTTGTAACCACCACGCAAGAAAAACATTTTGTTAAACGAATATTCACAACCCACATTAACATATTCCACATCATCACTCGGATGTAATGCATCAATGGCTAAAATCAAATTGCTGCTGGCAAAGCCCTTTAGCACATCATAAGAAAAGCCTAATCGGAAAAAGAGGGGAAGATCATACTTTTCTGTTTTTAAGGTTGTATTGATTGTCTCATTATTCCCGCTTCTCTTTGGATCAATGTCAACCTGCGTCAGAAGATCACGGCCCTGCATTTGCATTTTAGTACCATAGTTTGAAATACTCATTCCCATTTGCAAACCATCAAATCGGGTTGTAAACAAAGTTCCAATATCAAAAGCAACACCTGTTGCAGAACAATTATATATTTTTTCACTAACTATCTTTACTGTGCCACCAAGAGAGAATCGATCAGTCAAGTTTCTTGCATAGGTAAGTCCAAATGAGTAGTTGCCGGCATCAAAAGTTTCGCCTGTTCCATTTGGGTAATCTACTGTTGTTTTTTCCATTGGATCCATTGAGACAAAAGAAGCAGCTAGACCGATTGTTCCTATCGAGCCTAATGGAATTGCAACTCCAGTATAATTAAAGCTTACATCGGCAATCCAATTGATGTGACTAAAAACCGCATTCGCCCTGGTTAAACGCGCTATTCCGGCAGGATTCCAATACATTGCCAAAGCATTTTCTGTGTTTGCAACACTGGCGCTACCCATCGCAACCTGACGAGCGCCTGCGTCTATTTTTAAAAAGGTTAACACACTACTGCCTGCTTTTGATACTTGCTGAGCGAAAGCGCTATTACAGATCATCAGTATTAGTATGCTATATAAAATCTTTTTCATTTGATTTCTCCTTTATTTGATAATTGCAAACTTATCAATTCGTGTACCATATTCACCCGCATCAACATGATAGAAATAGACACCAAATCCAATATCCATATTTTCTTTGGTGAGCATATCCCAAATTTCTTCTCCGCGATCATCAACATCAACGTTGTGTGTAATGGTTTTCACCAATTGACCGCTCATGGTATAGATGCGTATTGTACATTTCGGCGGGAGATTGATAAAATGCAAATGCCGATCACCACGGCCCTGATCATAATAATTAACCGGTTCAAATTCATTGCTGACAATATATGGATTGGGAGCCACTCTTATTTTATCAAGACTGACTTTGGCAATATTTGCATCATACTCCGGCTTTTTTGGAGTTGTAAATATCAGAGTATCAGCAGACGTAAATGGTTTGTCAAATATAAATTCAATAAAGTCCCCTGCGACCGGCCATCTGGTTGTATCCAGAACAGAAAGTCCAGGGATAAATTGTAAGCACCAGCTTACTGAATAGTCGGCATCTTCTTCATTTTTCTTTAAAAAGATTATCTCATCACTTTGTATGGTCGTTGTACTGGTCGAAATTCTGGAAGTGAATGCTCCTTCTCCCAGAGAAACTTTATCTCGTTCGTAAAATGCAAAAGGTACTGACTCTCCACTTTGCAGATCAGTTATCGTAAAATTAACAGGCTTTGCATCATAATTTCGTGTTGCTATTTTTAAATATGTGGATGTAGCAATACCAATTTCTCCAAAATCGATGCGAAAATCTGAGAACATGGGGACGCCTGTTGCTTCCCTGTATTCATACAATCCAAAATCATATTCATAAATATTGCTTCGGCTCCACCCAGAATTTAAACGATTAAAGGCATATTCTTTTGCAGCTTCCAAGAAAATTTCCAGACCTTCAAAAACACCCGGCGTATAGACATTGTCGTCACATTCCACGACAATACGATCTTCACTCATATCCATTAATTTGAAACAATAAGGTTTCAGGGACGCTGAATTTGTCTCTGCATCTGTGAAAATAGAATCCTTGAATGTTAATTGATAGGTATGCTCACTTCTCATTTCACGTTGATCGACAACCTTGAAATAAGCGTTTTCGGTTAATCTTCCTGAAATATTAGTAATCGCGTACGCGTCATCCGGTAAATCGGTCATACCCGGGGCATTGGCGCCGGGAACGACTCTCGCTGCATTCGGACCGATTGATTCAATGCCGCCAACCTGATCTATGTTTAAAACGATCGGTGTTTCTGTGGGGGGAATCCCATAAGATGGGCTTCCATGATCATATGCCGTTACAGCGTAATAATATTGAATTCCATTGGTCACCGTTGTATCGACCCAGGAATGAGTGATTCCGGAATTATCGCCCAAATTAAACATGAGACCGCGATCTTGAATCGGGTAAAATCCGGAATATTCGTTTACCAAATCGAATATAGCAAGCGGCTTGCGATAGACAATATTGCCATATCCGTCCGTAATTCCTTCCATATCACTCCATAATGCATCTGTTGAACGATAGATTCGATATCCCTCAAAATCATATCCTTCGAGAGGATCAAAAGACTTCTCTGCGATGGAATTCCAAATGAGAGTCACTTTTTTATCGCCGGCTATCGCCTGCAACGTGGGTGTATTCGGTGCGGTTGCGAACTGGTAGTTTTCAGCATAGGCCAATGCGCCCCAATTCTTGATACGAATTAAATTCTCTTCGGTATAGGCAAGCTGAAATGATAATGAGAATCGTTCAATTTGTTCGGGAAACATGGCAAAGTAACCTGAACCAAAAGAGATGTCTGTATCGTCGCCAATAGATACGATATCATCCAAATAACCAGGTACCAGACTTTTCCAGACGCGTTCATCATCATACAATGGCATAACGGTATAAGGTTTTAATAATTCGAAAGATGTTAAACCGATCATGTCAGATTCATTGATATCGGTTTTGTCAATATGCGGTTCGCCAGGCTGTTCTGTATCGATACCATTCTGCCAACCGGATGTCGGAAAGCCGTCACCCTGTCCCGTATCCATCTCGTTCTTATTACCGTCCAGGCCAACGTCATCCAAAGGTTCCCAATTGTTATTATTATCAATACCGTCGTCACGGCGTTCATCGATCAACAAATTGTCCTGCCCCAATCCGGTTAAATAATCTACGCTTAAATTCCCAACATACAAGAATCGTTTAACCTGAGTTCTTGGATCAATTCCAAAAATTGATCCTTTTCCTTCATCAATCAAACCATTTAAATTGTTATCAATATTATCGATATTGTGTTCCATAGTCACTTCTTGTAATGTATCACCAGGAGTAAAAGCAATCACTTTCTTTAGAAAGAAAATTTTAATCGAGTCCTGATCCATAGAAAAAGATTGATTCGATAAATTTTCTTCAAAAGCTTTGGCCGTATATCTCTCAAATGTTTTGTAATCAATAAAAACAATATCATCACCCCGGTTTAATATTTTGGGGGCAAACGTCTCTTCAGAAATAAGCATCCCCGTTCCATTCTGACCATCCTGATCATTGTCAATACCATCTATCGCGTTTCCCGGACTTTCCAAAAATGAAAAACCAATCATTCCAACTGGCGTCCATCCTCCTGGTTTTCCGGCATCATCGACATCAAATGATATGGCGAGATCTTCATCTAATAAATATTTACCACCATCATCATTATTGTCAGATTCTGATGAAGAAGCGCCGACACCCATGCCAAATTTGTATCCAAACACGACGCGATCATGAAGATGAGTGCCGATATTTTTCACATCATACAGCATAAATAGAATGTCTTCAACAAGGACATTTGACCATTGAAGCCCGCGTGCGGTGACCCGGAAACCAAGTCCGCGACGCATTGAATTCGTACTATCAGGGAAAAAATTGAATTCTTCGTTCGCCCAGTCATCAAATACATAATAGCTTTCCTGATCAGCATTAAAACGGTCTTTACCAAAATATCCGTTCCA
>JAFGDT010000018.1 GCA_016931965.1 bacterium
CCTCTCCTAAGGCTTTGTTACTTCTGTCGTAAAATAAGAAATCCTGAATATGATTCAAAATCATTATTTTTGCCAAAGTTCAGTTAAATATTTAAAACAGCCGTAAATTTCAAATCTATAAGAAAATCATTAAAATCTAATTATGAAAATGACTATTCTAAATGTATTGATATACATTATTTTCTTTACAAGCTGCAATTATAAACAGCAGACGATGAATCCCGCCGGGTGCCCAGGTTAGTATCATATTCACAAAATAACGTGTGGCACGATCCCCGGATCAGGCCTGTGCTGAACTTGATTCAGTATCCGGGGCAAGCTTTTGGGTCGTATTCAGTTAACAAATAAATGAAGCGCTGCTTAAAAAGCGGTGCCACACGGGAAAAAAATGATGGTCACCCGTCATTTTATTTATACAATCCGGTTGATTTTAAGAACAATCCTGTGTATTTTATTTTCTGAATTTTCATCATAATGTTTATTGTGTTGCTGATGCGGATCATGATTATTTTTTTTCCAGGGGGCGGTACCCTCAAAAGATAACATTGAAATACAAAAATTTTTCACGCTTATGATCGCAGTTGTTACAGGCAGTAATGGTTTTATCGGCAGTCATCTTGTCGAAGAACTGCTCAGGCAGAACTTTTCGGTCCGGTGTATTGATTTGCAGGATTCCGTTCGATATGTACTCCATCATCCGCGGATGGCCTATTATCAGATCGATTGCGCGGATGTCGATGCGTTATTAAAAACAGATGTCCTGGAAAATGCGGATTATGTTTTTCATTTAGCGGGGAGTACAAAAGATATTCATTTGGACTCATTTCGCCGCAGTAATGTCCTGCCAACAGAAAATATCCTACAGGTTCTTGTTCAAAAAAATATACCCATCAGACGTTTCGTTTATGCATCTACACAGGCTGTCGGCGGTCCCGCAGAGTCACTGGATCACCCTGTATCGGAATCGATGACACCGAGCCCAGTTGGCTATTATGCCCAGAGCAAGCTTGAGGGGGAGGAGGTTGTCCGGAGATACAGGGATCGGATCCCTGCCACGATTCTTCGTCCCGCATCCGTATACGGCCCGCGGGATGTCGATTTTTTCAATATCTTTAAACAACTCAAAAGTCGCCTCTGCCTCTATCCGGCGAACCGGGATAAATATGTCTCTCTGCTCTATGTTGCTGATTTGATCAAAGGCATGATCCAGGCAGCGCAGAGTTCCCATGCAAAAAATCAAACCTATTTTTTAAGTTCGGACGATCCGGTTTGCTGGAAGGAGATTTATACTTCTGCTGTCCAAATCGTCAACAAGAAAGGCATTACATTCAGTATCCCCCAGGCAGCGGTTGAATGTTTTGGCAAAATGGGTGATTTGTACGGCAAAATCACGGGACATTATTCATTGGTAAACAGCCAGAAGGTTTTACTGTCCAGACCCCGTTACTGGGTCTGTACGGTAGAAAAGGCAAAAAAAGAATTTGGATTCCAACCCTCCGTCGGGCTCATCGAAGGGCTGGAGATGACTTACCAATGGTATGTTGAGAATCAGTGGTTGTAGTTTTCTTCTGTGTTGGATTTTAAATAATCACTTCATGAATTGCAGGTAAATGTCATCGATTTCTTAAAGTTGTGAATTTATGGATATATTCCGTTCCCGCCTTAACAGCTTTGGGGGAACGGAATATACACATAATCGTCGGTATAAACATCTATTCTTTTACGGTTTTTGCAATTTTCAATATGGCTGGATTCCAATCCAGTCCTTCCTCCAGTGAGCCATTGAGATTCAGAAAGATTTTGGGTTTATTGTCTTCACCAATGCCAAATCCCAGCGTCACACCCTTATCCACCAAATCGGGATGTCCCGTCGCACTGAGAATCTTGTTCTGGTGCGTGTATTCGATGACTCCGTTCAATTGGGAAGCATCATCAAAATAAATCATCGACGGTTTGTTCGACGGCAGCGTTTTACCGGATGTGATGTCTTTCAATGTAGATTCTCCGACAGACATGCCGACCGCCTTTCTCAATTCTTCTGCAACATCAGGTGCATCAAGGACATAGATCGTGATGTCTCCGAAACTTGAAATGTTCTTTTCAAAAGCGATGACTTTCACAATCATAGCGGATACGATATTGGCCGGGGCATTTTCTGTTTGTGCATTGAGTGAACTGCAAACCAGAGAAAGGAAAAGAAGGGGTATCATCATTTTAATATGTTTCATTTTGTTATCCTATTGTTTTTAAAGGTGGCTCCGGATTGGATTTCTGGTGATACTTGATCTACGCGGCCATTGGATAAAGATGGATTTTGTATCATTTCGTGTCCCTTCATCATCTTATTTTTATTATTATCCTTCAATTCTTTTCTAATCTTATCAAGTTTCAGGAAGACAGGTCCAGTCCTGCATAGATAACTCGACCCGGATTCACAGGTATTGATTTTCCTGGGAGCAGTCCCCAGTCGGGTAGCCAGATTTCCTTGTCCAGTACGTTATCCACCTGTAGGAACAGTGAGAAATTCGGCTTTGTGCCCAGGCTGAAAATCTGGTTGATATCCAGCCGTGCATAGAGATTCAACAGATTGTAAGACTCCGGGGCGGGATTCACCCGTGTATCAAACTTTTCGTCGAGGTCGCCCTGATAGATGTTGAAGAGGCTGAGTGTTAACCCTCTGTCAGATTTGTAACTGATTCCTCCCTTGGCTCCCAGATTGGCGATGGGGGTCACGTTTTCAACGCCGTTTTTGTCCTCATTGGTCTGATACAGCATTGAACCGGATAAAAAGAGGTTTCTGTTGACATAATATTTCCCTTCAAGTTCAATTCCCATGAACTTGACTTCCACGCCGTTCCAGTACATGGGAGCCGGAACGACAGTCATATCGCGGTTCTGAAAGATGACGTCTTTTTGTTGACTGTGAAAGAAATTGACTCCGACCTGGATTTGTTCTCCCTGATAATTCATTCCCAGGTCCAGCGTGCTGACCTTCTCTGGTATCAGATTGGGATTTCCCATCATTTGGGGGAAATTGATACTCAGTTCATTGATGCTGGGTGCCCTGAATGCCTGACTGTAAAGTGCTTTGAAATTGATTCGCGACGCTGGATTCCAGATAAGGCCTGTCCGGGGAACAATATCCAGATCAATACCTTCGACTTTGTTGGCCTGGACACCGGTGATCACATTCAAGCTTTGCAGGATCTGATAGTTCAACTGTGCATAGGCTCCGATACTGTAACGGCTGGCATCTGTATAGGTGACGTCCGGGCCCCACTCTTCGCCACTGAAATGGTTGTACAATCCTCCGAATACGAGTCCCACTTTTTCACTTGGATTGTAATAGTTGCTCCACTCGGCGACGACTTCGTAGGAATCTCTGTTCGTGTTCGGCCACGCCTCAGTATTGAATGTCGAACGGGTGTACGTGACATCAAAACTCATATACCATTGGGTGGTGACTGTCAGGTCGTATCCAAGGTCTGCAAAACCCTTTGACCAATTATTGATACCGTGTGTCGGAAATGGGAAAACAGTTGCGTAATCGGTAACCCAGTAATAGTTTTTCCATTCGTTGTAGGAACCCATGAGGCGCAGGTTCTTATAATTGATTCCCACATAGGTACCCAGACCTTCATTGGGGATCGTGCTTTTCATGGTGATGGTGGTGTCCACCGGGGTGTAAAAATTGTTGTACGTAAAATCGGTTTCCCAGTCGGCCTTTTTCAGGAACTGTCCTGCGGCCACCATACTGAAATCTCCGGATTTCAACTGGGCCTTTGCCCGGCTACCATAAGCACCCGATTGTCCGGCAATTCCGGAAACGGCGACCCCGCTTTTTTCTGCACTTTCAGTGATGATGTTGATGACTGCAGAGATGGCATTGGATCCGTATAATACCGAACCGGGTCCTCTGACCACTTCGATTTTCTCAATAACATTGACGGGAAATGATTCATACATTTCACTTTTAATGCCACCCTCCAGGGATTCACGCACCGGACGGCCGTTGATGAGCAGCAGGACATGGCTGGAAGAAGGCATTACCTGATCGCCGCGAGGCGCTATCGTGCTGCGGTCCGTCATATAGACCGTGGAAGCGGTTAAGCTGGGAATACGTTCCAGGATGTCTTTCAATGTGGTCCCGCCGAACCGGTCCAGTTCGTCTTTGGTTACTACCGTGATCACACCGGGTGCATTGAATAATTTCTCTGCAAATTTTGAAACTGTGGTGACTTCCATGTTCAGGAGGTCCTCGAGGGACATTTCCATGAGATCTTCCGTTTCCTGTGCCATGGCTGGTACGAGGAGACAGTATGCAAGGAAAACACATAACCAGATGGTGGTTTTCCTTGCCCGATGACTTTTTTGAACAAACATGTTGTTTCTCCTTTTTTTTTTTGAAAACATGATTTTCTGTTTCACTGGTTGATTTCTCTATCCAAAACTGTTGTCAACTGTCATGATAGCCTCCTTTTTTTGGTTATTTTCATTAGTCTGAATCGAGAATCCTTGAAACTGCATTTTGTACACGTTCTCTGGTAAACGGTTTTACGATAAAATCCTTTACCCCTGCCTTGATACAGTCCTGGATCAGTTTTTCCTGTCCCAATGATGTGACCATAATGATTTTCGCATGGCGATCAAACGCCAAAATATCTATTGCTGCCTCAAGCCCGTTTTTCTGTCCCATGATCAGGTCCATTGTAACCAGATCCGGTTGATTGGTCTTATAGATTTGCACAGCTTCCTCTCCGTTTTCTGCCTCAAAGATGATGTATCCTTGGTCTTCGAGGAGAATTTTTTTAAGGATATTTCGCATCAGTTTTGCATCATCAACAATCAGTAACTTCTTCATGGCATCTGCCCAATAGCGGGATCTTTTATTATTTGATTTTTAGTAATTCTCAATATTCACGCTCTGTTCTTGTTCTCATCCAGAGCATGCGAGATGGATGAATGGATTCTTTCTTTTGTAAAGGGTTTTACTATGTAATCCCGTATACCCAACTGCACACATTCCCTGAGCATTCTTTCCTGCCCCAATGAGGTTACCATTACGATTTTAGCATTTTTGTCGATATCCAGTATTTCTTTGGCAGCTTCCAGACCATTCTTGTGTTCCATAGTGATATCCATGGTTACCAGATCTGGCTTTTCGTTCTGATATATCTCAACGGCTTGTGTTCCGTCCTCTGCTTCAATAATTTTCATATTTTGAAAACATTCAAAGATTGTATTCTTGATAATATTCCTCATCAACTTTGCATCATCAACGATCAACATCTTGAACATGAATCAATCTCCTTTCTTTAGATGAAAAAATCCTTTTTCTCAATATTAACATTTTTTGATTGCAATGTTTACTTCCATCATACCGAAGGGGGATAAAATGTCGTTTGAAAATGTTATCTGATTCAGGAAATAAAGTTTAAAAGCATTGCCCACGACAACAGATGGTGTCGTGATATCAAGCATAATGTCGTTTTGTGCAAAATAGGTCATTGTGTTGCCCGAAATAATATTGATGACTTCTCCCAATCCTTCGAACAATGCCAACTGATTATGATTCCCATTGAAGTCAGGATCTAAAAAGCCAATCAGACGGTGTACAGCCTGTACTCGCATACTGTATACAATGATTCCGGTGTGATGTTGACCGATAACACCCGTTATAATGGCCACATCATGCTCAGGCAATTGATTATGTCCAACACTATATTCTCCACGTGTCACTTCACAATTGAACACCTTGTTAAAAGTGGTTTCAACAGATTGCAGAAAGAGATCGATGAACTTAATATCCAAATCATCTGAATTCATTTTGACTCCTTTTCCTCTTTATCTTTTATAGTTGATTCAAAATGGTTGGTACAATTTGGTCAAGAGAAACGACCTTGTCGACCAATCCCATTTGAATAGCAATTTTATTCATTCCGAATATGGTTGAAGTGGCTTCGTCTTGGGCAATGACAGTGCCTTGATTTTCCTTGATATGCCGAATCCCTTCCACACCATCGGAACACATACCGCTCATGATCACGCCGATATTTTTCTTTTTAAAATGATGGGCAGTTGATCTCATCAATACATCAATAGAGGGTCTGAATGAAGAGACACGTTCCTCCTGGTTCAGACTGGTAAAGTAGGTGTGACTATTACGTTCAATCGTTAAATGATAATCGCCTCGTGCGATGAATACTTTTCCTGAAACAAGGGGATCCCCCTCTTTGGCCTCCCTTACCTCTACCTCAGAAAGTTCATCCAGACGTTTAGCCAATGCTTTGGTAAATCTAGCGGGCATATGCTGAACGATCAAAATCGATGCATTGATATCGGCAGGAACGGTGGGTATGATCATACTCAACGCTTTTGGACCGCCCGTTGAAACACCAATAGAAATTACATTTTTGCAGGGTATCACACGCCGAGCCTGCGAAGAGGAACTGCGGTTTTTGGGGAACTGGGTCTTTGCATAGATTGCATCGACCATTTGTGGATCGATTTTCTTCACATCGATCAGATCGGCTGTTCGTATCTTTATATAAATTTTCTTTTTAATTTCTTCAATGGACTCGGGAAGAATGGGATGTGGCTTCGGGATAAAATCCACAGCACCCAATTCCAATGCTGTGATGGTTAATTCTGTCTCTTCTTGGGTATGAGCACTGATCATGATCACGGGAGTGGGCATTTCTTTCATAATGCGGGACAGGCATTCCAGGCCGTTCATTTCGGGCATTTCGATATCCATGGTAATCACATCAGGATTCGTTTTTGCTATGAGATCAAGTGCCGTCTTTCCATCTGATGCGGTACCTACGAGTGTCAACTCCGGAGAGTCCTCGATTAATTTTGTCAATAAGGTTCGCATCAACAGCGAATCGTCTACAATGAATACTTTGATGGGTCTGTTTTCAATCATATTCAACTTTCTCATCCAGGCTTTAACAGCATGGAGATGGTTATCGCGCCGTTGGCACAGTTCATTTCTACCCTTCTTCCTAAAATTCCACCCACCGCTTCAGTCACAATGGGAATCCCAAAATTCTTCAGTTCTTCTTTAACGGTTCTATAATTTTTACTTCCTATGGATTCAAATGCATTTTGATGATTCTGAAACATGGATGCACCACCAATGCATGTGGCTTGCATCCTTTTAAGCAAACTGCCTTCATCGACCATGATCGAAACCAGTTTTTTTACAGCGATGTCGGCATATTTCCCGGGCGGAGCTTCAGAATCACCATTTGATTCGGGCAGCATAATATGGCCCATGCCTCCGATTCTGCAGCAACCGTCCCAGATGCATAGTGCGATACACGAACCCACAACAGTTCTTATCAGATAAGGAGATTTTGCGACAACAATTTCATTCATTTTAATAAATCTCTCCATGGATATTCCTATGATTGACTGAGTATCCCCATCAGTTGTGTTTTGTCTGACAGAATGATGAGTTTGACAGTGAACGTGCTACATTTCTTATCAGAAATATCGGCTTCTGCACAAAAGATGCTTTTATTCACAAATTCGCGTTGAAGAACCACGCTTTCGAGTATGGCGCCCAGTAGATCAAGGGTATTTGCCGGAACGGAATTGTGAATGGTATGATTCAATGTATTTGCCAGACAGTTGGTAAAATTGCTTCCCAGGATATTGTTCAATTCTCCAATACTGTCTGATAAATCCTCGATAGAAGGGAATTCCGCTTTTAACTCTTTATCGTTCAGAATGTTGTAGAGTCTCTTCCCCTCCTCTTCGGGCAAGAGAAATAATATGGTGGTATCCACATCATTTTGAAGCTTGATAATCGAAGCGAAATACCCGTCTTCCATTTTGTTTTCCAGTTGGTTGATAAATTGTTCTCCGGTCATCATTTCGATCGAGTATCTGGAGATCACCATTTCTCGCATCAGGAGTTGGGAGAATGCATTGGCTGCCTGATTGAAAGATACGACAAACAGATGGGTCAGGGATTTTTCCAGTTTGATTTGTTCCGATTTTGATGAGACTTTTTTTTCTTTCACCACAGTCATGCAATGGATCCTTTATGTTGATTGTACAACTTTTTCTATTCGTTTTTGATTCAATATTTGATCTTCCTCTTTATAGATCTGGATCATTTTAATCGTGTCAACAATCAGGATAATACTCCCATCTCCAAGAATAGCTGCTCCCGATAATCCCTGTATCGATTTATAGTTGTTTTCCAGGGATTTCAGAACGATTTCCTGTTTTCCCAGTATCTCGTTTACAATCAGACCGATTTCCTTATCCTTGTAAGAAATGATAATAATGGGGATCAAGCCATGCTTGTATTTGGGCAATGGACTGTGCTGGTTCGAAAGGGCGTCGTTTAATCCAACCACCGGGATGATTTTATCACCCAAATTGATTGCATGGACACATTCCCGGTTTTCAATATCCTTTTCGGGTATTTTAATGGTTTCCTGAATATCATTCACAGGAATGCCGTATCTGTGACCGTTGGATTCTACCACAATGACAGTCATGATCGATAAAGTCAAAGGCAGGATGATCAGGAATTCTGTTCCTTGACCGGTGGATGTCTCCACATGCACAGTACCTTTTAAATATTTTACCGCATTGTTCACCACATCCAGACCAATACCCCGTCCGGATAGGGAGTTCACTTTATTTGATGTGCTGAATCCCGGTTGAAACAATATGCTTAACAGTTCATTCTCTGTGATCGTGTTTGCCGTATTGCGGCTGATAATTCCCTTTTGTATAGCTTTGTTTTTCAATTTTTCAATGTTGATTCCCTGTCCGTTGTCTTTCACAGTAATCAGGATGTGGTTGCCGGATTGTTCTGCGATCAGTTCGATGCGGGCTCTGGGAGGTTTATTCTTCTGGATGCGCTCTTCCGGTGGTTCAATACCGTGGTCCACTGCATTCCGAATCAGGTGGGTGAGTGGGTCGTGAAGGATATCTATGACTTTTTTATCGACTTCTGTCTCTCTGCCTTTTATGATCAAATCAATTTCCTTTTTTTCTTTTTTTGAAAGATCACGGACAATACGACCATACTGATTGAATATGGTGTCCACAGGCAGCATTCGTGTTTTTAATACCCCTTTCTGAAGATCTGCAGATATTCTGATGAGCTTATCATTGAGTATGTTTATTTCATAGATTAAGGGATCATTCCTGATTTGGTCGTTCAAGCGTTTTTCAAGGAATTTGAGGCTTGAATTGGCGACTACCAGTTCACCGACAAGATGCATAAGCTCGTCCAGTTTCTTTATGGAAACACGAATGCTGTTTTCCATGTTGATTCTTTTTCCGGATACCTTTGTACCCGATTTTTGGATTTGATCCAATATGACATTGGATTTGGCCAAAGTGTGTTTGACATGGTGTTTAATGGGAGAATCGAGATATTCTATTGGATCAATCCGGACCCTTTTCACAAGGTCGGTGGTTATTGCTTTTTCTATATCTACAGGTTTTCGACGGGATGTTAAAACCACGGAAAAATGGCCTGCAAATTGGTTGGATTGGAAATGAGATTTGTCTGGGATGATGCGTATAATTTTTCCTGTGTTCATCATATGATTCAGAATAAGTTCGGCGCGAAGCCATTTTATAGGTTCTTCGGAATCGATTTGTACATGAACCAGAAAAAGTTTATTTTTATCTTTTTTGATCAACTTTTTTTCCTTGCTGGATAGGGTGAACATGTCTCCTTGAATCCATTCTCTGGCTCTAGCGGACGAATCGTTTTTTCCCGTTACTTCTTTTTTGTATAATGTGTTGATGCGATTTTTCAGGGGTGTAAAATCAACTTCTGTTTCACGTCCATCCCATGCCAGTTCTGTACAGGATTTCATTTGATCGAAAACAATGAACAGAATATCAATGATATCGCCGTTACATTTTATGGAACCGCTTCTGAATTGTTGAATGAGATCTTCTGCATCATGGGCAAATTCACTTAACCCATCCATGCCCACAGCAGCTGCTGAACTTTTTAGAGTATGCATGATACGAAATAAGTTGTCGACGAGATGGCGATCAGATGGATTTTTTTCAAATGCGATTAAATCGCTGTTTAAAGTTTCGAGATATTCTTTTGCTTCTTCAAGAAAATGAATCTTATATTCACCAAAGATATCATGCATATTCAAGCCTCATGTCTCCAGTCGACGATAGATAGTTGGTTTGATGTACATAAAATGCAATTTTTGATCGAACAAACTTTCGGCAAAGCCGATAATGAGAAACCCTTTGGCTCTGAGATGTGGTAATATTTTTTGAAGGGCCATTTCCTTGCTTTTTTTGTCAAAGTAAATAAAAACATTGCGGCATATGATGACGTCAAATAGGCCTTGGTGGAAAGTGTCGAGAATATTATGCCGATAAAAATGGACCCGTTTTTTAATCTTCTCTATAATATGATACTGTTCGTTTTTCGAATTTTGATAAAAATATTTGTTTTGGTCATATTCCGGCATTTGCTGTAATGCATAGGGACTGTAAATTCCGGCTTTGGCGTGATCAATCATGGTTTTATTGATATCGGATGCAATGATTTCAATTTGATCCAGTTCTTTCTGATTGAACTTTTTATCCAATGAAATAGCAATGGAGTAGGGTTCTTCACCCGATGAACATCCGGCACTCCAGATTCTTATTTTTTGATTTGGTTTGTTTTGATTTCTGAGTTGGGGTAAGAGGTACTCTATCAAATATTCAATTTGCTCATTGTGTCTGAAAAAGAAGGTTTCATTGGTGGTCAGGCAATTGATGCACTCTGATAATTCGTGCCGACCAGACGGTTCTTTGGTGACATAGTCGTAATATCTCTTGTAACTCCTGAAACCCAGTGTATTGAGTCTATTACGAAGGCGGTTTGCCACCATTGTTTTTTTATGGTCGTTGAGAAAAATTCCGGTCTGGTGGTAAATCAATTGCTTAATTAACTGGAATTCACTGTCGTTTACCGATTTCATCATATATTTGTTTAAGGGTGTCAAATCCATTTTATAATTCCCGTTGAATTAGGATGACTGTTGCTCTAAATTCATGTCAGTCTGGTAGTCTTTCATTGTTCTATCAGTTTGAATTGTCCGACGATTTCTCCCAATAATCTGGCCTGGGTATCAAGCTCATTGGCTACAGAAGCCACTACCTCTGTATTGACTGCAGATTGTTTTACCACCGTACTTATCGATTCCACACTGCTGGAAATCTCTTCTGCCCCTGCGCTTTGCTCTTCAGAGGCGGCTGCAATTTGTTGAATCATATCCATAGCATTGGCAACAGTGAGTACAATTTCTTCCAGGACCTTTTCTGAGTTTTCTGCTGTATCTCTTCCATTTTGTACATTGGTGTTTGCTTCGTCCATAGATTCTGCCGCCATTTTTGTATCACTTTGGATGGATTCAATCGTTTTAGCGATCTGTTTGGTCGCATCTGTCGTACGCTCAGCAAGTTTTCTTACTTCATCTGCAACGACTGCGAATCCGGATCCCTGCTCACCAGCTCTGGCCGCTTCAACGGCAGCATTCAGAGCAAGTAGATTGGTTTGATCAGCGATTTTATCGATCACCTGGATAATGTCACCGATCTGATCTGCTCGATGGGTCAATGACTTTATGATTTCCCGCAATTTCCCGGTTGACTGAACAATTTTCTCCATGCTGTTTCGTGTCTGCTGCATGGCTTCTGAACCTTTTTTGGCTCTGGCTGTTGCTTCTTCACTTATTCTTGCTGTTTGGCCGGCATTTTGGGCATTTTGTGCAATGGAAGCGGTCATTTCCTGTATGCTGGAGGAGACCTCGGATGTTTGACAGGTTTGTTCTTCGGCACCAGAAGCGAGCTCGGCAGAAGCTGTTGAAATTTTTACAACTCCCCGAGTCACCTGTTCTGTATTTACTTTGACTTTCATGATCAGATCATGGAGTTTATCTATAAAAGCATTAACCCATTGATTGAGTTTACCAACCTCATCCTGAGATTCTGCAGGCAATCTTTTGGTCAAATCTCCTGTACCCTGGGCAATATCTTTCATGAGCACAATGGCATTTTCAATCCCTTTGGTTACACTTTTGGCCAAAAAGATTCCGCCGGTTAAGGTTCCTGCAAATATGCAAAAAGCGATGATCAACATAAGAATAAAAAGCTGGCTGGATTTTTTATTCATCAGTTCCTTAGAGAATTCGATGCCAATAAAACCAAGCGTATTTTGATCCATGTCCTTCATGGGCATCCATGACTGCACATAATCTGAACCATTTTCGATTTCTAATTCGTCACTTGCATACAGAGGCTTTTGTCTTTCTTCGTATAATGATTCCACATATTCGCCGTTCTCATCGTATATCATTACGTTTAGGATGGTCTGATTATCGGTTGACCCCAGATTTTTGATTAAATCGAGTGTTTGATTCAGTGTGGCCCCGTCATCCAAAATTCTGGTCTGCATACCCAAGGCGAGATTTTCAGACAACAGACTGGTAATAAATTCTATATCATTGATTAAAATGTCTGATCCCAGTTTTCGGGCTTGATTGGGTGTGTAGGCCAATAAAACACAAAACAAAAATGCAATCCCTGTAATCAACAGGATGATTCGGTTTTTAATGGAAAGTTTGTTCAGCATAACATGCTCCATTCTTTATTTCTTTGATTTTGATATGCGTTCTGATTGAACCGATACATTTCGGTTCCTGCTTTTTGGTGATTTTTTCGATCTCTCTTTTTTAGGTTTATTCACTTCATTTTTTAGAGTATTTAATCGGGGCATTGCTTCTTTATTCTCTTTTTTTGTTACTTCTTCCTGAAATGCCTTTTTCATTTTTTGAAGGTCTTCCAATTGAAGCACTTCCTCATCGGTCAATATTTTTTCAATATCAATCAGGATAATCAGGGATTGATCTGCTTTGCTCATACCAAGAACATAATCCTGAATTTTGCCCATGCCAAGATCGGGGGGCAGTTCAAACTGATCTTCTCTCATCCGAAACACGCGTTTGACGCGGTCGACAATCATTCCGATGAATTTGTCAGCAATGGAGAATACAATGATGCGTGTTTTATCGTCCATTTCAATTTGATTGAGTCCAAATTTCTTGCGAAGGTTAATCACCGGGATTAGATTGCCACGTAGATTGATTATACCAGCCACTGTTTCGGGTGTTTGAGGAAGATGGGCAATGTACTGCAGGGGAACAATTTCTTTGACTTTCAGAATATCTACGCCGAATTCTTCATGCCCCAGTTTAAAACAGATAAGCTGTAACATGGTATGGTAATGTTCTTGTGATTCATACATATTGGGATCCTTTGGTTTATCAGATTGTATCGATCTGTAATTTCTAAATGGCATCTTCTGTGTTTCCTCGTATTGAATTGACAGACAGGCTGTTAATGCTTTCAATATTCAAGATCGACACTCCGTTTATATTTTTAAAATCTTGATATTGCCCATTGGCCACAGCAGACAATCTGAACAGTCGTTTTCTCTGGGTTCGTTTTTTATTGCTGGTTGTGACAGCTTTATGCGATGATTCCGAATAACAGAAAGGTGAAGGATGTTGGATTTTCATCGGATTGCGAACAATAATTTCTGGGGAGTCAATCCGTTCGCATTTTTGATTTGGAAGAAGTCTCATAACATACCTTTCACTTTGATACCCGAATATTCAGATTTCACTGTCGTGAAGTAGGCATCCTTTTTAGTTGTCACTTGCTCAACTATCATGCCATCAAAACAAATATGTTATTTATGTAATATATATGAATTATTTTTAAATAAATTGTCGTTAATATATTTTTGCTAATGGTTTAATAATAAGTAGCTTAGGACTAAAAATAGAGGTCCATATGGTTTGAATTTAATTGTAGATGAAACCATCTATTTTGCAGAGTCGACTTACAAATTGAAATTTCCTCTGTACGAAGAAAATGAAACATGGATATTGGGGAAGGATTTAAGCTACAGGAAATGTTCTGATCATGGATACGGTCAATTTCAAGTTCGATTGGCTTTTCGTATCTGTCGGGTTAATCGGGCCATTGGGGATTTGTTTTGGAAGAATTTTTTTTAAGTATGTTGATTGAATCCGTCGGGTGAGAATGCAAACTGCTTTGTCAATCCAATCAATTGGGATGAATGTCTGGTGTGAGTCTCCGTTTTAATTTCATGTTTCTTTGAGGGTGGATCAGCAGAATGCTTCCTGTGATGAGTGTAATCCCGGTCAACCACTGGAGCATAGTCAACCTTTCATGGAAAATGAAAAACGAGAACAGGGAAGTGATAAATGCTCCTACCAGATTTGTTCTGGTACGGATCGCCACACCGAGATGCTTGAACGCAAAGTAGAAAAGAAAATGGAAGAGTGCTATACCTCGAAAACTGGAAACATGGGTAAGTCGAAAATACAATTGTCGGCAACTGGAGAGCCTGCTCTGGATGGACGAAGCCCAAAACACTTCTGATCAAGTCAATCAATATGAAAGAAGCAGCTCTACCGAAAGATGTCCCGGAGTCAACATGATGTAAACTTAGCCGTATAAGCACCTCGTGACTGACCATGTAGATACTGCAGAAAAGGCAAAAAAAGAATTTGGATTTCAACCCTCTGTCGGGCTCATCGAAGGGGCTGGAGATGACTTACCAATGGTATATTGAGACTCAGTGGCTGTAATTTTCCCCATGTTGGTTTTTAAAGAATCACCCTATTTTTTCACAATCCGAGCAGCCCAACCACCTCCCTGGGCTAATTCGATTTGAACATGCTGATTCCTTGATACTGTGGAAATCGTTCTTTTGTAATCACTGGCGTATGAATCGGCATTGACGCCATCCTGATAGCTTTCCACGGTATATTCATCAGAGTCTAAAAAAGAAAAATCGATGTCGAACGCTCGTGCGTTTTCGTCGGTCATGACACCCACATACCAGTCGTCACCATTTCTTCGGGCGACAGCGATATAATCTTCGACTTTCGCATACAGTGCAACGGTTTCATCCCACACGGTCGGCACCTTTTCCAAAAATGCCATACACTCCGGTTCCCTGAGATAATTGGAGGGACTGTCCGCAAGCATCTGCAGCGGACTTTCAAAAACCACATACATGGCCAGCTGGTGACACCGGGTTCCCATGCTCATCGGTCTGGCATTGATGGGTCGGTAGTTGCGCCTCTGTGCATTGTTCATCGCGCCCGGCGTATAGTCCATCGGTCCGGCAACCATTCTGATAAAGGGAATTGTCACCTCGTGACCGGGGACAAAAAGGTTCGACCATTTGCAATGTTCCAGTCCTCTGACGCCTTCCCTTGTCAATACATTCGGATAGGCTCTCCGTAAACCAGAAGGCTTATAGCTCCCATGGAAATCGACCAACAGTTTCCTTTTTGCAGCTTCGCGGGCAATTTTCCAGTAGTAATTGACCATCCATTGATCGTCTCTCTGCATAAAATCGACTTTAATCCCTTTTACTCCCCATTCCTCAAATTGATCAAGGGCCATTTCCAGTTGGTCCTCCAGTGTTTTCCAGACAACCCAGAGAATAATGCCCACATTTTTTTCTTTACCATAAGCCAGCAGTGTCTCCATGTCGATATCGGGATTGATTGACATCAGATCGCCCAGCTCGTACCATCCTTCGTCGAGAATAATGTATTCGATTCCATATTTTGAAGCGAAATCAATGTAATATTTGTACGTTTCCGTATTGATTCCCGCTTTAAAATCAACGCCATAGAGATTGAGTGCATTCCACCAGTCCCAGGCTACTTTTCCCGGTTTTATCCAGGAAGTATCTTCCAGTTGAAGGGGTTTTGAAAGCATAAATACCATCTGATTCAAAATCAGGTCCGCATCGGTTTCACCGATAGCCATGACTCTCCATGGGTAGGTGCGCGACCCTTGCGTCTCGGCGATAAAATCAGCAACCTTAGAGATCCTGACATTTCTGTCATTCTGTTGCTCTTCCTCCAGGGCCACACCCGGTAAGATGCCGGAAAATGTATGGTTCTCGTTGGCCTTGAGCCATAAACCCGGATAATCTTCCAGATCCGCTTCCGTGATTAATACATGGTTTCCGCTGTGTGTATTGACCAGAACAGGCAAACTGCAAAAGCTGCCTGGTGTCATGTCACCGAATGTCAGCTTTTCATACAACCTCTCATTGTGAGACATGAAACTTTCTTCCTCAGGGAAAAAAGCTGTGTCGTTCAATGCAAAGTTGAACGTGACTTCTTCAGATGCAATTTTTATGCGATTATCAAAATGGGTTTCAAATCGATAGGCAACACCCTCATTATAGGCTCTGAATACGAGATTGAAATTACTTTTGAATATCAGCCGCAATTCATTGCATCGTTCCACAATCGTTTCACTCTTCTGTTTGACAACAGGGACAATGACACGATTGATTTCTTCTCGTTGCATGTCGGTCACGACGGCGTTTTCACCGAGAACAGTGGTTTCTCTCAGATTGAGAGAAATGGATGACGGTGAAATGAGTTCATTTCCATTGAGGGTTACTGAAAACTGTATTTTTTGATTGTTCTCAATCTTCACCTCAATACGGTTGTTCGGAGATGAGAGACTGTACTCATCTGCATATCCATTCAGATGAATGGAAAAAACCGTTATGATCAAGAATGTTTTAAGAATAGATGTTATATTATTCATCGGTCTTTTCTCCTCCATCGATCTGTTCAGAGAATAGAAGTATCATTTTAAATCACCATATGCCTCTATGCTGAGCAGCTTATTTTACCAGAAAAGGATATAGAGTGTAATGGTTATTGCGATAATCACACCGGCCCCTATTTTGGCCGAAGAACTGGGAGTGATATCCATATCACGGTCTTCCGGCAGTTTGACCGGTTCCTTCAGCGGTTTGAGCAAGGTTGTCACCACCATGATTGTCACAAGAACGAGGAATGTAATCGCCATATGGTTGAGAAAGGGAACGTTCGGCAACAGCCAGAGCAGTCCGCCATAGATGACGATATTGCTCAGCATGGCCGTTATGGCTGCAACAGGTGGAGCCTTTGGCATTATAAAACCGATCAGGAACACTGTTACGATACCGGGAGAGATGAATCCTTGAAACATCTGGATATATTTGAAAATGCCGCCAAATTTCGGATTGTCGAGATTGGGAGCGATCAGACAGGCAATCAACACAAAGACACCCGTCATGAGTCTCCCTATTTTTACAAGCTGATGTGAGGAGGTCTCAGGTTTGATGTGACGATTGTAAATATCCATCGTGAAAATGGTTGAAGCCGAATTGAGCATGGAATCCAGACTGCTCAAGACAGCGCCAAAAAGCGCAGCGAACATAATGCCCCTCAAACCGGAAGGCAGGATTTCGCGCACGAGTGTCGGATAGGCCTGGTCGCCAATGGCAATCTTATCTGCAAAAAGCTGATAGGCCATGATACCCGGAAATACAATAATGAAAGGGATGAGTAATTTCAGTCCGGCTGCCAGGATGATGCCCTTCTGGCCTTCCTGAAGACTCTTTGCCCCCAGTGTGCGCTGGACAATAAACTGATTGAATCCCCAGTAGAATATGTTGGGAATCCATAAACCGAGCAACAGAACGGACCACGGAATTTCGGGATGATCCAGAGGCAAGATCATGTGCAGTTTGGGAGCGTTCATTTCCAGAAAATGGGGTAACCCGCCAACTGCACGAAAACCGAGAAACATCACCGTGGCTCCGCCGATCAGCAGTGCGGCCCCCTGAAAGAGATCGGTCCAGACCACGGCTTTCAATCCGCCGTAGATCGTATAGGCGCCTGCGATGATGCCAATCAGCCAAACAGCAAGGGTCAGATCCATGTTGAAGATGGTCGTCAGTCCAATCGCACCGGCATATAAAATGGAAGCCAGGGCTACGGCCACATACATGATCATCATGAAAATGGCCATGACCGCCCGGCTGGCGGCATTGTATCGGTATTCGAGAAATTCCGGGATTGTGTAAATGCCGCATTTCAGGAATCTCGGCAGAATTAGAAGTGCGACGAAAACCAGTGTGATGGCGGCCAGCCATTCGTAACTGGCCACAGCCAGCCCCATATTGCCGAATCCCGATCCGGCCATCCCCACAAAATGTTCAGTGGAGATATTCGATGCGATCAAAGAGAAGCCAATAAGACCGAAACTCAATGCACGGCCAGCAAGAAAATAGTCCTTCGAGTCTTTCTCCTCTCTGGATTTGCTTAAAGAGATGCCTATAACCAGAGCAAAAAATCCACAAAACATAAGAATATCAATCCAGTTCAGTGTCATGATGTTTCCTTTCTTTTTTCATTGTTCATTCAATCAAAGACATGATGTCCATATTCAACTCTTCATGCGACAACGATAAAAGCCATCACCGGTAAATCTCATGGAGTCGGTATGATCCTTTTTACCTGGATATTACGCAGAGCCGCTTTGGTTCTCCAGGAGGCAATGCCAAAAGGATAGGAGAGATAGACTTCCGGGCGAAGTGACAGTTCATGATCTTCGAGAAGAAAATTCACCATTTCTTTGTCATCAATCCAGGCCATAACCGATTCTTCAGTTACCCGCAATCGGATGTGATACCAGCGGTTATTCTGAAAACTTCGAATGATGCATGTTTCGTTTTCTGAGGCGTCGAATCCGTCGATACAGCTCAAACCGACCACACTGCCGCCCCAACCTCCGACGACCAAGGTAAGCGCAGACTCATACACCGGAAAAGTCAAACCGCAAAAGAAATCGATTCCTTCCATCCGCATGGTTTCAAGTGTGACCTCATAGTTGATCATCGGAATGTCTCTCAGCCAAGTGATGCCCGTGGCACCGTTACCCCGTTCAAGAATGATTGACCCCTCTTCAACATAAACCGGTCCCTGCAGACCAAAATCGGTAATTTCCCAGCCGTCGAGTGTTTCACCATCAAAGAGCATCCATTCATTTTGCTTGTTTTGATCAGCGTTCTGACTGATCTGCTGGCTGCTGTGACAACCTAAAATTGCCATCAGCAATAGGGTGCCGGCTAAGATGATCGTCATTTTCTTTGTCCGTTTTAAAAATTCTATGAACGGTTTTAATAAACGATCTTTCCCTGAGTAAGAAATAGATACCATATTCTTTACACCTCCTGTATGGTTATTTTATTTCATTGTTGATTCATTGCACCATCCTCTGTGCGAAATCCCAGAACACGATAAACATACCAGCTGTCGGAATCGGGGTGGTTGTTGACCCGTTCATAAACTGTTTCTTCACCGAAAGGGCATCCGCCTTCGGATATATCGTATTGACAAAATTTTGCTGTGATGTTCCGTTGATTGATCTTCACATTGTGAACCGTAGGATGGTCCGGAACTTCTGTCACAATCATCGCATGGATTGTTTCACCCGTTTTTTCGTTTCTCAGAAATGCAATATCACCTACCTGAAGCCGGTTCACATTCGGCCGTCCTCCTCTTTGAATCTCTTCTGTAATCATCCCAATAAGTTGAGGAGCTTCATCCGGATCCGATGATATCTGTGCATGATTCTTACAATATTGGTACTGGTACCATGCTGTTTCAAATGATGCGGTTATGTTCTGAAAGAGATCCATTTCACCATCGTTGTCGCTGTCAAAACTGCCATCGAACCACCAGACATATTTCCCCGTCCTGTCCTGGAATTTCAATCTCGATTCATATACTTTTCCACCATCGGAGGATTTTACCAGTCCGGCCAGGATACACTGACTGACAAAATTGGCACAATCTCCTGCATCCCTGACTGAACAGTAGCAGTGAAATTTGCCGATGCCGATATAGCCTTCTTCCCAGTATCTGTTGGCATAATTCGCTGCGAATTGACCGTCAAATGGATGAAAAGTCATTGTTTGTCTGATGAGGTAGATCGCTTCTCCATGTGTGATCCATTTTTCAATATCGTAAGATGAATGGCCATTCCCGGGGATATAGAGTCTGTATTTTTCAGCAAAATCGATGCAGGCTTTCATCCAATCAGTTTCCACATCCAATTCCCAATAGAAGCCTCTGTTTCTCAGTAAAATGTTCAGTGCTTCATGATAACGGATCGGTTCGATCGATTCAAAATATCCACTGTAAAAATGCTGGAGATTTTCACGAAAAACCATTGGTGTGTCTGTCGACGGCAGTGCATTCAAGAGAATACGGATGAATTTCCCTTTTTGAATCGGATCATCGGGAACAAAAGATTCATAATCTTCATTGACGATCCATTGTTTTTCAACGGCAAATTCGATGGCATCATCGTAGGGGTGGTTGATTAACAGATTCGAAAAGGGTGTATTTTTGTTCTCTTTTGCATAGGATCCATTCTGTGATCGGAATGGCAGTATTATCGAATCCACGATGAGGGTGATTGATATGAAGAATAAGGCTGTCCACTTCATGATATTGATGATCAAGTTCTCTCTGTTAATACCGAATGTGTGTTGGTCATTTTTATTTTAAATGTAATTTAGGATGAAGATCCATAAAAAGCAAATCGAAAGCGTCCCGAATCACAAGAAAAATCATCAATTGTTATGCAACCAAAAACAATTTTCTTTCCATCCGCCAACGAATTGTCGGCTCTCATCCAGGGTGTCTTCTGTGAGTAGATAGTTTATAACCGGTAATGTGGTATTGTATGATATCCATTGATCCATTTCTGATTGATAAGCGCGCTCAACAGCGTCCTTAAAATTTAATCCCGTGGTCCAATAGTGTAAAAAATAGATTGGGGAGAAGATCGAGAAATGATTGAGCGATTTTGCTCCGTTGACCGCGTACATACCCATATTTTCCCAATCATGAATCATGGAACTGCCATAACAGCAGGTTTGATAAAGCGTTCTTATTTTTAGTCCATGCTGATTCAAACAGGAAATCATTTCTTCAATGAAGACGGTTGCATCATAAAAGCATACGCAATTGATACCACCATGGAGATTGAATATCGTATCAATTGTGTAGTGATCATTGGATAGATCAATTAAGGAGTCCACGAAATTGGAGAAGGTCGCCATACTGTCTGTCAAAACAACCACTTTCTGATAAAAGGACGAGGCAATATGGATCATTTCATCGATTTGCCATGGTTCGCCATACACATCGACGATCTCATTCAGACTCATGTTCCTCAGATCCGATTCGTTGACCTGAAAAAATTCTGCAAGCAATTTGATTGCGGTGTTGTGAAATAATAAAAACCCTAATTCCAGTCTGTCATCACCGATGATGTTGACATTTTCGATTACAAGAAGGAGAGCCGTTTTTTGATTTTGATGAAGCTGAATTTTCTTATTAAATTCTAAACACAGATTCGAATTAATGGAATCTTGATAGGTGAAAAGGAAATCATCGTATCCGGATTGTTGAGATCCATCCAACGTGATCACACCATCAATGATATGAATTTGTCCGCTGTGGTTGTTCCAGGTACCCTTGTCGTCATTACAGATAAAGTGATTCAGATCAATGCCCGGCCAAAGTGTATCGGCCATACCGAAGGATTGGGAAGGGATCCTGTTCATCCTGATGATTTCATCGTAATCGCAATACTGTTGACCCAATTCAAAATCGATATTCACTTGCTCGTATCCCTGTTTTGAGCCGTGCAAAGCACATTGAATCACCATACTCCCATTGAATGAATGGTATGTCGATGAAAGATCCCGTTTGATTTCTGTCTTTCCAATACCGATCAATTCATCATGGATCATGGTAAATGAAGAAACGGCCGTGTAGGTTTGCGTTTTCATGACCACAAAATATTTCCCGGAAGGCAAATCGTCTTTCATCTGAAGTTCATGAATACCCGGCTGCAGCTTTTGCTCATAGACCATCTGTCCCAACACATTGTAAACGGTGATGGTCCCATCGTCGGAAATAAGCTGATATGTCAAACCGGATAAATCGTCTCTTTCGGCATCATTTTCTCCCCGATCTTCTTCGGAGTCCTCTGTTTCAACGGTTATGGTCAATTGGCCTGTGGAATCGGTGGAGCCGTAGAATCGGTTTTCGATCGAATCCTGAATATAGAATGGGGCATTTGGAATGACATTGTCCGAATAATCCGTCACCGTGCATCTCACAATATATTCTTTGGCATAAATCAATCCTGTAAAGATGAAGCTCAGACCATAAATGATATGAATGATGAAATGTTTTCGCATCACTGTCTTTGACTTTGCCGTTTTTATATTTCCTGTTCTGTCAGGAAAATCGATCACGGTCAATTCATCGGAGAGAAGCATTTCCGGGCAGATCAAAGTGAGAACCGTGAAGGTTTTTACTTGTCCGTTGGGCTTAATTGACAATGACTTCGACGGTTCCGCTTCTGCCTGTTTCCTGCTGTTCGTACCCCCCTGTGATGATTTCGTTTCCTTCCTGATCGCGGGCGCGAATATCGAGATGGTATGTGTCCGCCGGAGCATCCCATGGTACGCTGACGGTATAGGTCCAGACATTGTCACCGGCTTCTTCGTCTCCATCCTGGCCCTCATCATTCAGGGCGAAATACATTTCTGGATTTTCTCGAACGGTGGCGATGACGGTGGACACGGCGTTCTTTGGACCTGTAAATACAACCATGATTTTTGCCTGGCTGCCCACATTAACCGT
This sequence comes from bacterium, assembly GCA_016931965.1. GTDB lineage: Bacteria > Zhuqueibacterota > QNDG01 > QNDG01 > DSAB01 > JAFGDT01. The sequence goes on from JAFGDT010000018.1 coordinate 22,632, forward strand.
GGGCGGATCGACCATCATCTGCCTGACAGCGAGCTGGCTGGCACATCCGATCATGCATGCAATGCTCAGGATCATGAATCCCCAATAGGCTTTTTTCATTATTCCTCCCATGTTTTATGTTGGTATTGGCTGGCTTACATCTTGTCGATGTTCAAAGTATAATTTCTTTGCATTGTATGAACTGCGCACGAAGGGGCCGGATGCGACCCCTGTAAATCCGATGGCTTGCGCTTTTTCTTCCCATTTTTGAAAATCATCGGGATGGATGAACCGGTCCACCGGTATGTGGGATTTTGTCGGTTGCAGATACTGGCCCAGTGTAACCATGGAGCATCCCGCTTCGATCAGATCGTACAGGGTTTTTTCGATATCATTGTCGGTTTCCCCGAGCCCCAACATCATTCCTGATTTGGTGGGGATCTCGGGTGCATATCGTCTGGACTCGGAGAGCAGGTTCAATGACCGATCGTAATCGGCTTTTGACCTTATGGTCGGGAAGAGATATCGGACGGTCTCGATGTTGTGATTCAGAACAGCCGGTCCTGCATTGAGCACCGTGTGGAGATGATCCCAGTTTCCCTGGAAATCGGGGATCAACACTTCGACGCGTGTACCCGGATTGGATTTTTTGATCTCACGTATCGTTTCAGCGAAAAACGAGGCTCCGCCATCGTTCAGATCATCGCGTGTCACCGATGTGACAACCACGTAATCGATATGCATGGCTTTGGCCGCTTTTGCCACACGATCTGCTTCATCCTTTGCAGGTCTGCCGTTCGGTCCGTGTTCAACCGCACAGTATCTGCAGTTTCTGGTGCATCTGTTTCCCAGTATCATGAATGTGGCGGTTCTGTTTGAAAAGCATTCCCATCGATTCGGACACCGGGCTTCCTCACAGATCGTGTGGAGATGGCTGTCCGCAATCAGTGTTTTGATTTGCTCGAAGGTAGGTCCTGTCGGCAACCTTTTTTTAAGCCATGATGGTTTTCTTGTTGTGATTTTCTCTTTGAAGTCGACTCTCATTTTTTTGTTTATTTAAAATCATTTGGTTGAAAACCGTTCTGTCGATTTCTTCAAGTGTAAATTCAAATAAGACCGAAAAATGTCTTTTCATCGAATCCTTGACCTGTTTCATATTCAATTCATTTCCGATCTCTTTTTTCAGTGACGTCATGCTGACACCTTCGAGCCCGCAGGGATGGATCCACGAAAAAGGCGCAAGTGAATTGTTGATATTCATGGCCAGACCGTGAAAGGATACGCCCCGTCTGATCGCAATGCCGATGCTGCCCAATTTATTCGGGCCGATCCAGACGCCATGATTTTTTTTGTTCCGTTCCGTCCGGATTCCAAAATCACCGGCTGTTCGGATCATGACCTTTTCAAGGCCGTCAACAAATTCCATTACCGAAAGCGCGGTTTGATGCAGGTTGATAATAGGATAGACCACAAGCTGGCCAGGGCCGTGATAAGTGATGTTGCCTCCCCGTTCAATCGGAATGATTTGGATGTTTTTCTCTTTTAAAAATGATTCAGGGACAATGAGATTTTCCCTTCCCTTGTTCTTGCCCAGTGTAAAAACGGGGGGATGTTCGAGAAACAGAAGAAGAGGGTGATCGATTGATCCATCGATAATGCACAAAACGATATCATGCTGGAGACGCAGGGCTACTTTGTATTCGATCTGACCGAGGTCGCAACATAAGATTTTTTTGTTGGTTTGAATCATCCGATTTTCTATATCAGAAAGAGCGGCCTTTTTAACCGCACAGACAGGGCTTTCGAGCAGCGGCGGTTTCATCCAATCTTTTCACCTTGCTGAGATGGGGTGCATTTTTTAGGTATTCAGGATGCTCTCTGGCTTCATCGGAGATGGCTTTCATTGCTTCGACGAATTGGTCCAGTTCCTCTTTGGATTCTGTTTCCGTCGGTTCGATCATGATGGCGCCGCTGACCACCAGCGGAAAGTAAATGGTGGGCGGATGAAATCCGTAATCAATCAATCTTTTTGCAATGTCCAGAGTCGATACATGATAGGACCGGTGGTTTTCGTCCGAAAAAACACATTCGTGCATGCAGGGTCTGTCGTAAGGCAGATGATAAGTGTCTTTTAGTTTCTCCTTGATGTAGTTGGCATTAAGGACGGCATACCGGCTGGCTTTTTTCAGACCTTCCGCTCCCAAACTCAGAATATAACTGTATGCCTTGACCATGACACCGAAATGGCCATAAAAGGTCATGATCCTTCCGATTGATTCGGGATGATGTTCATCCAATCGAAAACCATTATCCTTTTTGACTATTCTGGGAATGGGCAGGTAAGGCTCGATGTTTTTTGTGCAGGCCACAGGTCCGGCTCCGGGTCCACCGCCGCCGTGGGGTGTTGAAAAGGTTTTATGGAGATTCAGATGGATAATATCAACACCGAGATCCCTGACTTTCAGAATGCCCATCAAGGCGTTCATATTGGCACCGTCGCAATAGACCAGGCCGCCTTTCTCGTGTATGTGTTCGGCGATTTCGGGCAACTCTTCTTCGTACAATCCCAGTGTATTCGGATTGGTCACCATGATGCCGGCAGTGTCCCCATCCATGATGGCGGCGACCGATTTGGCGGTCAGTATGCCTTTCTCACCGGATTGAATGTTCACCGGTTGGTATCCGCAGAGAGCCGCACTTGCGGGATTGGTTCCGTGAGCGGTATCCGGGATAATGATTTTCGAACGCTGATTTTCCCTTGCCCGGTGATAAGCATGGATAAGCAGCATCCCTGTCAGCTCTCCATGAGCGCCCGCAGCGGGCTGTAAGGAAACGGCATCCATTCCCGTTATTTCCTTCAGAAAATTTTCCAGGCTATAGATTAATTCGAGAGCGCCTTGCGAAAGTGCATCGGGGAGAAAGGGATGTGATTCATTGAAACCTTTCAGCGAGGCTTGCCGCTCGTTGGTTTTTGGATTGTATTTCATTGTGCACGATCCAAGCGGATACATGCCCGTATCCACACCGAAATTCCACTGTGACAGCCTCGTGTAGTGTCTGATCACATCGACTTCGCTGAGATCGGGAAATCCCGGTCCCTCCCGTGTCATATTCTTATCCAATGGAGATGTTTTTACATCATTCTTTGGAATCGATATACCACACCTTCCCGTCGATCCTTTTTCCCACAAAAGAGGTTCGTTTAAAATCAGACCGGATGCTCCCCGTTTTTCATTCATGATGCCAGCTCCCTGACCAGATCATCCATTGCACTTTTTTTGACTGTTTCTGTTGCACATAAAAGATAATGGTCTTTTAATTGAGGATAATACTTTTCAATAGGCAGGCCGGCCACAATTTTTTTATTGAGCAGTCTTTGATACGTGTTTTGACCATTGGGAATAACAACGATAAATTCATTAAAAGTCGGGCCATCAAATGGAATGGTGAATCCGGCACTTTTCAATTCCTGTTTCAGGTACTCCGCTTTGTCGTGGTTCTGTTGAGCGATTACCCGAATGCCGGTGTTACCCGTGGAAGCCATGTACATGGCCGCCGTCATGGCGCAGAGGCCGTTGTTCGTGCAGATATTTGACGTGGCTTTTTCCCGTCTGATATGCTGTTCGCGTGTGGCCAGTGTCAAAACAAATCCCATTTTCCCATCAGCATCTCTTGTTTTTCCGACAAGCCTTCCCGGAATCGACCGCATCAAATCGTTGGTGCTTGCGAAAATGCCGAGCCCCGGGCCACCAAAGGATTTGGGGATACCCAGGCTCTGACCCTCTCCGACGACGAGGTCCGCACCAGACGATCCCGGCCCTTTTAAAATCCCATATGCGAGGGCTTCCGTGAAAGAGACAATCAGAATACCGTCTCTTCCATGGATTTTTTCACCGGCCGTTTTGAGATCTTCGATGACGCCGAAGAAATTGGGTGACTGTAGGGCCATACCGGCCAGATTTTCAATCGAATCCATCCTGTCCAGATCGGTTCGACCCTCCTTTGTGAAGGGGATTTCAACGATTTCATACTCTGTCGGACTGAAATAGGTCTTGACTACATCTCTGTAATGCGGATGGACCAAGCTCGAAACAGCCACACTTTTTTTCTCTTTTGATTTTCTCAGGCTGATGAGAAGGGCTTCTGCCAGCGCCGTGGCACCGTCGTAGTGAGAGGCTGTGGCAATGTCCATTTCCAGCAGCTTTGTGATCAAGGTCTGGAATTCATAAATTCCCTGGAGTGTTCCCTGGCTGATCTCGGGCTGATAGGGGGTGTAGGCAGTTGAAAATTCGGATCTTCCCAGCAAATACCTGATCGAGGATGGAATATAATGATCGTATCTTCCGGCCCCCAAGAATAGGCTGTATTCCGGCGAGACGGCCGTTTTACCGGCCAGCTGCTCCATCTGTTCATCGAGTTCCCATTCGGTCAGAGGAGGGGGGAGGTTCAATGTGTTCTTTAATTTGTATTTTTCCGGTATGGTGGGAAATAGTCCATCAATTGATTGGACACCCACCACCTGGAGCATCTCCTTGATTTCTTTTTCTGTATGCGGAAAATATCGCAAGGGTCATCCTTTCAGTTCGACCAAGTAAGCGGCCTTATCAAGTAACGCATCCCATTCAGCCGGATGGGTCGGTTTGAGTTCGATAAGCCATCCTTCGGAATAAGGGTTCTGGTTAACCAGTTCAGGTGTTGATTCGAGCTCTTGATTCACTGCAACAACTTCACCTCCGACAGGCATGTAGATTTCAGATACCGCCTTTACCGATTCAACATTCCCGAATTCATCTCCCTTTGAAAATGATTCTCCGATTTTCGGAAGCTCGACAAATACGATATCCCCCAACTGATTCTGAGCATAATCGGTGAGGCCGACTTTTATCGTTTTGCCGATTTTTTTGGCCCACTCATGAGTCTTGGTATATCTGATGTCTTCTGGCAAATTCAATTCGCTGATCTCTTTCATCGTTTATCTCCTCGTTTGATTCAAATCATACACATCTTTGATCCGTCACAGGATTGAAAGCATCTCTTTCATCGGTTTGCGGGCTGTTCTGTGAGGACGGATATCTTCGGTAATTTCCACCTTGATCTCCCTGCTGTTTGCCTTCAGAGTCAGTTCCGTCCCCGGTTTCAGATTTTTAGATACCTTTACGAAACCGCAGCTTAATCCTGTTGGATTGAAATCTTCCGGCTTATCCGGAGAATTGATGCTGACGATTCGGTTATCTACCCGACCAATCGCCATATCAGTGACACAGGTGAGAACCGATCCGATGGCCTGTCCATTTTGATCCATAACGGCCGTGTTTTTCCCTGCCGGTACTTTCCTGACGTTGAACCCAACAAAGGGATAGGTCCATTCAGGATTTTTAATTTTCAATAGACTTTTTGAGCCGATAAACGTTTTTGTAAGACCTCTGTTCTGATCGTCGTAAGGCAAAGCAAAAGACCACGGTGTATTCAGAAAAGGCCAGTGACCGATATCCTGGTGGGATAGAGGCAATACGGCTCCGGTTCGAAGGGAATCTCTGGCACCGAGACCGCATGGTAAAGGCTGGTATTTTTTTCCGGTTTCCATGATGTCGATCCACAGTGCTTCGATGTGCTCGGGTGTGATAAAGATTTCAAATCCGAATTCACCTGTATAACCTGATCGGGAGAGCAGGAGGGGTGTTCCATTTTTTAAGGTCACTTCGCGGCTTGATTCGATTTTATTATCAAAGAAACCTTTGAATGAAAAATAGGGGAAATTTGCGAACAGGCTTTTTGGCTCATTCATGATTTTGAGTAATATATCGGCTGATGCGGGACCTTGAATATCGATTTTGGCTATTTGATCTGTTAGATCTGTAATCATGACGTTCCGTTTTTTCATGTTGTCCCTTAAGTGTGCAGTGATGGTTGGACCCATTCCAGCATTTATGACAATCATAAAAAGCTGTTCACTCACTTGGTATATAATGGCATCATCAATGACGTAACCCTTTTCATTCAGGAAGACACCGTAAACACATCTGTTGACTGATATCGGTTTCTTATTTTGACCTATGCACCTATCCAGATCCCTTGAGAAGCATTCCTGAAGAAGATCTCGGCTATCTTGACCATCAACCAAAACGACAGCCATATGGCTGGTGTCAAATATACCGGCGTGATGTAAAACGGAGAGGTGCTCTTTTTTGATGCCGGACGGGTACCAGAGCGGCATATGATACCCGCCAAAATCGGCCATGTGGGCACCATTGTGAATATGCCAGCTGTGCAGAGGTGTTTCTTTCATGATTGGATTACCTTTTGGTGTCCATGCACCGAGGGTTTATGACAGGATGGATCAGTAATGAGCGTATTTTTTCTGTTCAGCAATACAATCTCTGAGTGTTTAGAAACAAACATTATAAACTTACCTCACCATCTTGAATGTTATGAAAAGCAGCAAATCTTTCTATTTTGGTTGTTGCGAAATCTTCTGCAATAACCGGTTTTTGTCCCGCATTGGCGGCTGTTATTCTCTCTTCGCCGGCTTTCAATATTTTATGGAGCATCTGGGCGTATGACAGTCCAGCAATTTTAGCCATCTTGGCCAGATGCCCATCCCAGCACCAGCCGGGATTTGGGTTGACTTCCAATAATCGCGGTGTGTTGTTTGCATCCAATCGCCAGTCAAACCTTGCGTAATCTCTGCACTCCAGTCGTTCGAATAGTTTGATACAGCTTGCGATAAGGAATCGTTCTGTCTCTTCAGGCAAATTGGCAGGAATGGATTTAATTTGCCAATAAGGGGAATCGGGAAGCCATTTCGCTTCGTATCCACAGATTTTAGGCAGCTCAGGAGGCAGAACTGAATAATCTTCCTCGATGATAGGTAAGGTTGTATACGATTCAGGTGGATTGCCAATGATCCCTACGCTGATGTCGTTGCCAGTAAGAAATTGCTCAACCAGAATCGGCTGATTATACCCAAATTTTTCTCTAACCAATAAAATCGCATTCTCCAGAGAAGACAAATCGTAACAGACATTGTGTTGTGTAATTCCGTAACTCGAATCACCAAAATTGGGCTTGACAATAACAGGGAAATAGAGTGATAATTCTATAAAAGAAATATCTTCAGGTTTGATAATAAAAGCTTTTGGAACAGGGATATCCATTTCTTGTGCGATTCCGCGAACCAGCGATTTATCAAAACAGTAACTCAGACATTGTGGCGTTCCTCCTGTATAGGGTAAATTGAGGATTTCCAGTAAAGAAGGGACGTGGAGCTCTTTAGAAGCCTCGTTGTTGTATCCTTCGTCACACAGGTTGAAAACAAAATCCATCTTGCCTTTTATTTTTTGTAAATCCTGAATCATCGTTTCGTGTTGATTTAAATAAATAAAATGATATTCAGGCAACTCTGACAAAGCTCTTTTCAACTCGTTAATTGTGAAGAAATCGTCATCATCAAAGCTTGCAGCCGGTTTTACTTTATCTAATTTTCTGGGATCTCCCAACAGGACCACAACGGTTGTAGCGGCGCTTTTTTTCTTTACCGGCGTCCATTCTTTTTTCACGGTTGCCGTGACGATAATGCGTTTTGCCATCATTCCCAGATCCTGATTTCGCTTGGATTCGGTGATCATTTCTTGGTGAAATGTAACATCTTCAAAATTTGCACGCTTAAATAAATCGCTGAGACTGGTCTGCGTATATAGCCTTTCCGCGTAAAACTGATCGGCAATGACACCTTTTTTCACATGGGTAATGACCTCTCTCGAGATCAAACGCTCCTGGTTCTGGGATAGAGATCGTTCTCTGCATACAAAATAATTTTTATCGATCCATTCCCAACTTCTGGACTGAAAATTGCTTTTCATGTAATCACCGTCTGTGACATCAATCAACACTTTCCCATAGGGTTTCAGCACGCGCATCACTTCACGGAGTACTTTTAAATCATCCTGCATGGATTCAAAGTAACCGAAACTGTTTCCTGCAATGATAACAAAATCAAATGTATCGGGAGGAAAAGGCAATTTTCTGGCGTCTCCTTCTTTAAATGTGACATTTCCTCCCTGTGTTTTATTAAGGTTCCGTGATCGGGTAATCAAATAGTGTGAGCGATCCAATCCGATGATATTGCTGAATCCCCTTTTCGCGAGTTCCAGGGAGTGTCTTCCCTGTCCACAACAAAGATCGAGAATTGTACTCTCTATTGGAGGCTTCAGTATTCCAGTAAATAAATCAATTTCATCTTTGGTAATATTTTCATCTTCAACGACATCTCCATCGGTTCTCAGGTAATTTGCATTAAAAATATTGCGCCACCAATCTGCTTTAACATAACTTTCCAGGTTCTCAACCGGTCCCAATAATTCGGGCCATTTGAATTTTTTTGATTTTGTTATTTTAGCCACGTTGGATTCCTCTCTTGTTATAATCCATTTTTTTTTGAATATATGGTGTTCATCAAACCAAATGACGTATGGTTATATTTCATATTGTAGCATTTTAATTTTGAGGTGGTTGTGATGCACGATATGATCTGTTTTTTTCTGGTATGGCACATGATCTTTATGGTGATAGGCATTCAGAAATGTGAAAAGCACATGGCCCTTTTCGTCCTTCATGAGCGCCATTGTGCTTGATATGATGCTGTTTTTTTATATTTCTCCAATTAAAAAATTATTTTGCCAAATTATAACAAATCATTTTTTTAATTACAAGTAAAAAATGCATTAAAGATTTAAAATTTTAATTTTTTATCATGTCACTCATGTTCAATAGGTATTGTATCCATTCCATCTAACTCATTATATTTTAAAAGCCGGATAGGGCAATTAATGGTTTGAAAAGGTGCTTACCATTTTGTATATTAAAAAGAGGGGTGAATATTCGAACCATTGTCTGAGATGATATGATTCATTTCCGCGTATTGGTGGTTGGGGATAAGTGATTATGGAAAAATGGGTGAAATGTGTGCCAAACTTCAGTGAAGGCAGGGATCAAAGCATTATCCATCAGATTGGAGAAGTGATAGAAAATGTGGAAACCATTCATCTCCTGAACGTCGATTCGGGTATCAGCGTTAACCGAACGGTCATGACATTTATTGGATTGCCGGACCATGCGGTTGAAGCGGCCTTCAGAGCGGTGAAGAAGGCTTCGGTTTTGATCGATATGTCAAAGCATCAAGGTATTCATTCTCGTATGGGTGGAACCGATGTCTGTCCGCTTGTTCCGATGATGGACACTACCATGGAAGAATGTATTGATCTGGCGAAAAAACTAGGCGACCGTATCGGCAGGGAGCTGGATATCCCTGTCTATTTATATGGAAAAGCAGCCATGATGCCCAGCCGAGTTAAGCTGTCCAATATCCGTCAGCGCGGATATGAGACCTTGCGCGAAAGGTTGAAGGATCCCGTGTTTGAACCGGATTTTGGTCCGATGAAATTCAATCCCAAAACCGGAGCAATCGCTGTTGGGGCCAGAGACGTCCTGCTGGCTTACAATGTCAATCTGAATACGCGGGATCCCCAGTTGGCTCAAAATATTGCCATGAATATTCGTGAGTCGGGTAGAGCCAAACGAGATGGGGAGGGAGAGATCGTCCGCGATGATGAGGGCAGGGCCGTTCAGATTCCCGGCAAGCTTCCATTTTGTCAGGCTTCTGGATGGTATATTGAAGAATATGATTGTGCACAGGTCACAATGAACCTGCTCAACTATCGGATCACGGGCTTTCATACTGCATTTGAGTCAGTCAAAGGAGAGGCAGAACGTTTGAGACTTGAGATTACAGGCAGCGAACTTATTGGTATGACACCAAAGCAGGCGCTTGTTGAGGCAGGTGAGTTTTATTTGAAAAAAGAGGGTAAAAAGGGTCATTTTACTGAAGAGGAAGTTATCCAGACTGCCATTTCTTCATTAGGGTTAAATCATACGGATCGGTTTCATCCGGATGAAAAAATAATTGAGTATGCTTTAGAAAAAAGAGGAATAGAATCATACATTTGTTTTCCATTGAGTATCTAAAAATGTATTGACAATAAGCATTAAAGTTGGTATATTGAAAACCGTTTTGGAATAGAAACTTATTCAGCGGGGGCCGTAGTTCAACTTGGTTAGAGCGCCGGCCTGTCACGCCGGAGGTTGCGGGTTCGAACCCCGTCGGCCCCGCTTGTTCAAGCCCTTGATTTGGATTGTCAAGGGCTGTTCTATACTATAGTAAAATCGCCCTTTTGGGAAACGCAAGTTTTTATCTTCTTAAGTGTTCAAAATAATAGAGATTTATTTGATGATTTGAAAAAAAATAAAGAATCATGTAACTTTTTTTGAATATCTACAGTCTTATATAATGGGAATCGAGAGGAAATATGGGAAAGACAACGATGAAACAAATCACCAGAAATGAAGCTGAGTCATTGTTTCTGAACTCCGAGGTTGTCTCTTCCAATGTCGAACAACACCCAAAAGAGATGTCCATCCACCTCACTCTTGCCAACAATCGTTCTTTCCTAGTTAAATACGACTTATTGGATCATAAAAAAAGGTATTTTATCATCAGTCCTGAAACGTAATCGAATCGTACTTTCAATCAATATCACATAAGATTCTAAGACAGATCAGCTTCTCAATAGCCATCGATGTGTTGTAAATAAACAATGGATTTTTAGTTACAGTGGCGATAAAGGTATGATCGGCAAAAGCATATCACACTATAAAATCTCTCCATTGACCAGTGTGTTTATCCTGATCGGAATATTTTTTAGGGACGGATGTCCCTGTTCATCAGATGGCCGGGATATCCACCCCAGACGATCGTAGAGTGGATATCCTTGCATTGAATATATTGTGTTCGGATTCTGCTCCGTTTATCAAGCCTTTGATTCACCATATTGAGGGCTTTTTCATTGTGTGGGGAAGACATGTTCTGTTTAAAAAGAGCAAGTTTTTTTATATTAACGTGTTCAAATGATAGTGAATCATTGTTTTTATTCTTTCAAAAAGAAACAATCAAGAGGAGGATTATATGCGGTATTTACCTTTTTTAATCGGTGTTGTTTTCATACTGGGTGCCTGTATCGTCAGTGCTCAAGACAAGGCTGATTTTTCAGGCAAGTGGGTTCTTAATGCGGATGAGAGTGACATGGGAGGGCCTCCCGGTGGTGGAGCCCCTCCGGGTGGTGGGGAAGGTGGGCCACCGGCTGGTGGAAGAGGAGGCATGATGGGCGCTTCCAGATTGATCATTGCGCAGGAAGAGAACAAATTGACTGTCGAAACAGTTCGTCAGGGATTTGATGGCAGTGAAATGTCTACAGTTTCCGCCTATACACTGGACGGCAAATCGGGTACGAACACAAGTGATTTTGGTTCAACCACCTATGTGGCCAGTTGGTCGGATGATGGCCAAATGCTCACTATCAAGTCTTCGATGACCATGTCAAGGGGTGATCAATCATTCACGATGGATACGACTGAAAAGTATTCATTGGCTGACGGAAAACTTGTTGTTGAAACAACCCGTTCGACACCGATGGGTGACATGACCAGCAAAGCGGTGTATGATAAAGCGGAGGAGTAGGATTTTTTAAGATCAACTTCCTTTATAGGTCTGTATGATAAAGCCCGTGATGAAAGTGGTCATGGGCTTTATTTTCTGGTTTAAATATACCATCATGATACCAAAATATCGGTTGACTTTTATTTATGAAATATTAATATTAATTTTACGCAACCGGGTGATAGAATACTGTCATTATAGTAAAGAGCATAGACATAATCTTATATTTTATGAATCAATACAAAGGAGGATCCCATGAATAATCCGATTTGGCTGATGAGTTCAGCCGTCAAAGATCTAAACCTGAAACAGGTCATTGAAAAGACCAAGGAAATCCACATGCAGGGTATAGAAGTGCTTGCGTTTCGCAGGGACGGCACACGGAGAGACCACGTGGCCTGCCACTTAGATTATGAAGATTTTGGGCCCGAGGATGCTAAGAAAGTGATTGATCTATTCGATGCCAATGAATTGCGCTTATCCCTTGGGGCCTATGATAATCTCATCGGAGGCGACCCTGCCGAACAGGTCAAGAATCAGAATCATATCCTTCGTCTCATTCGTATGGCTCACCTTCTGGGTGGAGATGGCAATGATGTCAAGGTTGGGACTTTTGTCGGATACAACCATGAACTTTCCTGGCAGGAAAACGGATTTCAGAAAAATTTGGATCTTTATGTCAAAATTTTTAAACCGATCATTCAATACGCAGAGGATTTGGGCGTTACGATCCTTTACGAGAACTGTCCGATGGAAGGCTGGCGGGCAGCTGGATATACGGATACCTATAACAATCTGCCCGCTACACTGGCAGCCAGGAAACTGATGTATGCCCTCATACCCAGTAAAGCACACGGGGAAACGTACGATCCCTCTCACGATGTGTGGCAGCACATCGATCCATCCGATGTGATCAAAGCCAGTGACCTCTCCCGCGTTCACCGTGTTCATGTTAAGGCAACGCGGAATCGATATAATAATGCCAAGATTCACTGGGGAGCGCTCTATCCCATGCAGGCTGTCAATCCTCAACTGGCTAAAAAGGCTGGTGTACCTGTTCCCGCTCATGAATGGGATCGGCATCACTACGAACCCATGCTTCCCGGTTTTGGCGGATCGGACAGTATGGACTGGCGAAAATTTTTAGATACACTGATGGAAGTGGGTTTTGAGAAACCGTTTGTGGTAGAAAATGAGGGTGACAATTCTTCGCATACCGGAAATATGGGGGCTACAATGCAGGGCTTTCAAGCTACCGTATTAAATATTGCTCCGGTGATATGGCCGATGGATGCAAAGGCAGGATATCAGTACGATAAGAAGAAAGGGTATAAGCCCTTAAAGCAAGTTTCCGGAAAAGATATTCCTCTAAAAACAATGGATCAATTGAAGTAAATGAATCAATAACGGGGCAGTCTAAAAGGTATCAAAAACGATATTGTCATTGCGAGCGTAAGCGTAGTAATCCCCATAAGCTTAAGGAAATTGCGTCATCACTTTGTTCCTCGAAATGACAGTTTCATTCACTTTTTAGACTGCTCCGTTTTCTTTTTTACCTCTGTAAAAAGACTCCCAATTATCAATCTTATTTATTATTCTCGACTGAGCGTTTTCCATTCGTCATGATTGAAATTGACATGAATCATCAATATGTCAAGTGTGTATGGGAAAAACTGAGGCATTTGAATTGTTACGTTTTTGTAACAATTGTTAAATTATTGTGATCACTATTTTTCTCTTGACATTTGTTCAAAAAATCCTTAATAATTGTTACAATCTATTCAAATCGGTGTAAGAAGGTGGCTTATTTGAAGGGAAGCAAATAAGAGACGGGGCGATTTTATTTTCGCGCTCATAAAGATTGTGGCTGCCAGAGTGAATCAAGTTTTTCTTCTTTATTGACGAATCTGGTTGATGTTACAGGGGAGAGGAAAGGATGAGAAAATTTTGGTTTATCAGTGGAGTGTTGTTTCTCCAGATCTCTGGAATTGTTATGGGAGGTAATTCAAGCAGTCATACCATTACGATCAGAGTATTGCACCCGATAGAGATGAATATCGAAACCCGCAGTGAAACACAACAAACGAGTGGATCATCCATTCATCAGAGTGCCGAATTTACAGATCAATCTATTATTTCTGTATTAAAGTGGAAATCGGATCAATATGATAAAAAGGTAACGGTTTCGACAGAACAACAGACCGCCTATTATCAAGTTCAAATCGAAGGAATCCATTGTACGGGTGGTGTCATTAATCATGGATTCAATAGGGGTTCGTTTGCTCAGGATTTCATCACAGATATCTCCACATTACAGGGGTTATGTGAGGTGAGAACCGTGATTGATGTCGATTCCTTTTTTAAATCAGATTCTGTCCTTCCACGGGTGGTCTATACCATTACAGATATTTATTGATTGACTGTCGATTTCATTTACATATGTATTTTATCGGACCGATGCGAGTGAAGATAGTATCTCATCATTTATCTCTTTGAAACATATCGATGGATTGAGGTTGGTAACGCATCGGAGAATCGTCAGGTGATAAATTCTTCCCTCTCTATTTCTTTTTGACCCATTTTAGGTGAACTGCGAAGAACCGCTTTGATGGTGAGACGGTGCACCTGTTTATCGTTCCCAATCCCGCCAGAGCTTTTCAATTCGATTATTGATCTTCCTTTTTTCAGGTTAGATTTGAATAATCGGTTATGATTTTGCGATCAAATTGTGCAAAAAGGTGTTGCAATTTGAGTTAAAAAATAATAAAATATGCCATCCCTGAAAATGAATCCGGGGCGGTCCAATGTCATCGAATTTCATAGAGAATTGAGGACAGAATATGAAAGTTTTGAAATTTGGCGGTACATCGGTGAAAGATGCTCAAGCCATGAAACATGTGGCTGATATTTTATCTCATTATCCTCCTGTGACGATTGTGGTTTTATCGGCAACGGCAGGGACTACGGACACATTGATTAAACTGGTATTTCATGCTACCGAGGGTCAGCATGATGCATTTATGGAAACAAAACAGCAATTGGTGGGGAAACATTATAAGATCATCGATGATTTGGGATTGAAAATGGATCGGTCGGTTTGTGAGTCGGTTGATGAGATTTTTTCAACGTTGTCCGTATTCTTGGAAGGTATTTATTTACTCCGAGAATCCACAAATCGTGTGAAAGATGCTGTGGTTGCAAGCGGTGAACTTCTTTCGACCCATATATTTGCTGCCTATTTGAAAACCCAATATCCGGATACAGCTTGGTTTGATGTTCGCAATGTGATCACCACCGATGACCATTTTGGTTCTGCGCATGTTGATCTAAAAACGTCACAGAAAAGATATAATCAAAAAATGAAGCCGTTACTCAAACGAAACCGGTTCATTATTACACAAGGATTTCTTGGTTCAACATTGAATGGACTGACCACCACACTCGGACGCGGAGGAAGTGATTACTCGGCCACACTGATTGGCAATTTATCCAATGCCGAATCGATTGAAATCTGGACAGACAGTGATGGTGTTATGACGGCTGATCCCCGATTTATTCCACAGGCCTTTTCACAAAGAGAACTGTCATTCAAGGAAGCAGCGGAATTGTCCTATTTTGGGGCCAAGGTGCTTCATCCTTATACGATGCTGCCAGCTATGGAAAAGAATTTGCCGGTTCAAGTTAAGAACACGATGAAACCCAAGGATCCAGGGACTGTGATTGCACACGAAAGTCGGCAGATCGGTCAACCCAAATCGATTGCATTTCGGAGAAATATTACAACGGTTACCATTGAATCGTCTCGCATGCTCAATGCATATGGATTCTTGGAACGCATTTTTGATGTATTTGCTCGATACCAGATCTCGATTGATCTGGTCAGCACATCTGAAATCAGTGTGTCTCTGACGCTTGAAAAAACAGAATATCTTGATAAAATTGTTCAAGAATTAAAAGCATTTGCATCGGTGAGAATATCCGATAAGATGGCCATTGTTTCGATTGTCGGAGAGGATATTAAAAATAGTCAGAGTTTTCTAAAAAGAGCATTTTATGCAGTGGATATAATTCCAATTGAGATGATCAGCTTTGGCGCTTCGAATGTGAATTTAAGTTTTGTCATTTCAGAAATGCATGTTGAAACCGTTGTTAAAAAATTGCATCGTGAATTTTTTGAGTCGGGTAAGAATGAATCCACCGTTTAAAATAGTCTTTAGGTCCGAAATGTTTCGATGGATTGACGGAACTTTCGGACATTTCGTTTTTCTTTTCGTTTGATTTTTGATTTAATTGTCTGATCGACGCGCCACAAAAACATGTATAGGAAAATATAGGACCTAAGAATTCTGTTTCATATACACGCAGAATGAATATCCTAGGTGATTGAGGTCCTGCATTCATCTGATTGTGATGCAATTTTTTGGTAAGATTAATAAAAAAATTGCAACCATCATATTTTTATCTTGATAAATAGAAAATAGATCATTACTATATTTCTGTTAAACATATCGATTTTAAAATTCCATAAACCGGAGGGGTTTCATTGAAGCTATTTTCTTTTTCAGCCGGAGATAAGAAAATGGGGATTGGTGTTGAAACATCGAGCGGTGTTTTCAATCTCACACGCGCACTGGATATCTATCAAAAAGCAAAAGGTGTTCGTCAGCCTGTTTCCTTCGATTTTCTCCAGATGATGGTTGAAATGGGATACTGCTCCACAGCGGTCATTCGAGATGTTCTTTCGGAATCCTGGGTTCAATCCAAACGGGCAGAGTTGAGACTGGATTCGGATTTCAAATATGAGTTGCCGATCGCCAGACCCTCCAAGATCATCTGTCTTGGCAGAAATTATCGCGAACATGCAAAAGAGCTCAAATCGGATGTTCCCAGCGAACCCTTGTTTTTTGCCAAAGCGCCGTCTTCCCTTATACCCCATGAAACCGATATTGTCATTCCCCGATGGCTCAATGATCGCGTGGATCACGAAGCCGAGCTGGCCGTCGTAATTGGAAGAGAGGCTAAGGCTATACCGAAAGAAGAAGCATTCACCTGCGTTGCAGGGTATACAATATTAAACGATGTAACAGCCCGTACCATGCAGAAAGCGGATCTTGATCAACAACATCCCTGGTTCCGTTCAAAGAGTCTGGATACATTCTGTCCATTGGGTCCCTTTATCCTTCCTGCCGATGAATGCAGCGATCCCCATACTCTCGAGATTCGTCTCACTGTCAATGGCAAAATAAAGCAAAAGGATAATACTTCCTCTATGATCTTTTCGATTCCGGAAGTCATTGCCCATGTCTCGAAATTCATGACTCTTCAACCAGGGGATATTATCGCTACGGGAACGCCGAGCGGCGTATCACAGATACAGGATGGCGATGTCATCGAAGTATCGATCACAGGCATCGGCATATTGAGGAATCGGGTTATCAAAGAAGTTTGAGGTCGGATTTTCGTCTTTTTCTGTATTCATTTTTTAACAGATCGTTGGATCTCAATGAACGGATAAGGGATAACCTATTTGACTCAAGGAGGATCATTTGAAAATTTTAATCACAGGCGGTGCGGGATTTATCGGTTCTCATATTGTGGATGGTTTTCTCAACGATGGTCATGAGGTTGTTGTTGTCGATAATATGACGATGGGCAGATTTGAAAATATCAATCCCAAAGCAAAGTTCTATTTAATGGATATCCGATCAAAAGAGCTGGAAAAAATGTTTGAAAGGGAAAAGATTGATATTGTTTGTCATCAGGCCGCCCAGATGGATATTCGAAAATCGGTTGCTGATCCTGTATATGATGCCGATGTGAATATTCTGGGTACGCTGAACATTTTGCAAAACTGCATTCGTTATGGTGTGAAAAAAATCGTATTTGCCTCTACAGGTGGAGCGGTTTACGGGGAACCGGAAGTGTTTCCCTGTGGTGAAGATCATCCGCTTCGTCCGATTTCTCCATACGGTGTAACAAAGCTAACCGTAGAGAAATATTTGTATTTCTATGGATTGGAGTATGGTTTAAACCATGTCATTCTACGATATGCCAATGTGTATGGACCGCGACAAAATCCGAGTGGAGAGGCGGGTGTTGTGGCTATTTTTGCAAGTAAACTCATCGCGGGCGAACAACCCATCATCAATGGGGACGGAAAACAAACACGAGATTATGTTTATGTTGGAGATGTGGTGCAGGCCAATTTAAAATCCCTGATGGTTGAGGGAAACGATTGCTTCAATATTGGCACCAGCATCGAAACCAATGTCAACCAGATTTTTAATCTGCTGAATCATTTAACTGATGGAAACGCCCATGAAAAACATGGCCCCCCCAAAAAAGGCGAACAGCGCCGCAGTGTCATCGATTACAGAAGGGCAGAGTCTGTCATTGGGTGGAAACCCGAGGTTCACTTAGAGGAGGGCTTGAAAAAAACAGTCGCACATTTTAAGGCCGATAGAGAAGATCAATAGATGAAGCTCAGTGTGTTGGGGTCCGCATCGGGAATGCCCGTTCCCGACAGAAACTGTTCAGCCTATCTCATTGAGGTCGATTCACAGACTTATCTCATCGATGCCGGTGAAGGCATTGCCCGACAGCTTGTCCGTTACTCAGTTGGTTCTGATCAAATTGATGAAGTATTTATCAGTCATGTTCATTCGGATCACCTTTCGGGACTTTTTATGCTCCTCCAATGGATGCATATGACCCAACGGGAAAAGCCCCTGCAAATCTATCTCCCAAAGGGCGTTTTGCCCGGATTTCAAGCGGTTTTGGCCTATTTCCATATTTTTCAGGAAAAATGGCCCTTCCGTTTTCAATTTCTGCCCATCTCCGAGGGGCTTGTTTTCAGTTGCCATGATTTTCAGCTGTCCGCTGTTTCCAATGGTCACCTTTCAGGTAACAAAGATCTTGCGGATCAAGCAGGAGTGGGATCAGACAGTTACAGTTTTATTCTGTCGGAAAAGGGTCATGAGAGAGCGGTGTATACTTCTGATGTGGATTCTCTTGCACATCTCACCGCCCATCAAGAGGGTGTTGGCATCCTGATTTCGGAATGTGCACATCTTTCTGTAGATGATGTTATTGATTTTGCGCAGCAATCTGGGATTCCTCGTATTATTCTGACACATATTCCTCCGGAAAAGGAGAACCTGGTCCTGTCTGACAAACAGAATCCGATGTCCACTGCGATTGAATGGGCCTTTGATGGTTTGGTAATCGAGGTGTAAATGGAATCAAAAGAAAAAGAGAAAGAAGCGCGTTATTTCTCAGAAAACTTGGGACTGATCGGTCAGTCTGAACCGTTGCTTCAAGTCATTGAAAGTATTAAACAGGTTGCCCCGACCAATATCATTGTGTTGATTATGGGTGAAAGCGGTACAGGGAAGGAAATGATCGCAAAAGCCATTCATTTGCTCAGTATGCGTAAAGACAAACCGCTACTCACCGTGAATTGTGGGGCTATCCCCGAAGGTATTTTGGAAAGTGAACTTTTCGGCCATGAAAAGGGATCATTTACCGGTGCTGTGGATAGAAAAATGGGATATTTTGAAGCCGCAAATGGCGGCACATTATTTTTAGATGAGATAGGAGAAATGCCTCTTGCCACACAGGTGAAACTACTCAGGGTATTGGAAGAAAAGGAGTTCATGCGTGTGGGGGGAAATCGCATTCTCAAAGTGGATGTGCGTGTTTTGGCTGCTACCAACAAGGATCTGGAAAAAGCGGTCAATCGTCAGGAATTTCGAAAAGACCTCTTCTACAGACTCAATGCTGTCAAGATATCTGTACCTCCTTTGAGAGAACGCAAAGCGGATATCCGGCCTCTGGTGATTCACTTCGCAGAAGATGTATGTCGAGAAAACAATATTCGGTTTCAAGGATTTACGGAGGATGCATTTCGGACAATGGAAGATTACACATGGCCGGGCAATATTCGAGAACTCCGTAATGTCGTTGAACGTGTGATTATTTTAGGAAAAGGAGAACAAGTTGATCAATCCACAATAATGGATCATGTTGTACAAATCGTCGAACCGGATCGCAACCTTCCGGTAATCGCGCATAAAACTTCGGATCAGGCCGAACGGGAAATTATTTATCGAGCGCTTCTTGATATTCGTGTGGCTGTGGAAGAAATCCGGTCGCTTTTATTGGGAAATCGTGTCAAGCATGTGGGCAGAAGTCATATTGATTTTCCATTTCAAACCGAGGTCTCACGAACAGAAGATTTATCCAGTGAAGAACAACAATTCACCATCAGGGAGATGGAGAGAATCGAAATCGAGAAAGCATTGAACCGTTACAAAGGCAACAAACGAAGAGCAGCTAAGGCTTTGGGCATCGGAGAGAGGACGCTTTACAGAAAACTAAAGGAGTATCATATTGAATGAATCCGTTAAAACATTGATTTCAGCGATGATACTTTTATCCATTGTGTCTTTTCTACTCTGGAGTTGCGGTCCTTATTCTTTTTCGGGATCAACGCTTCCTTCGCATATTCGAACGGTGGCTGTACCCTTATTTGAGGATCGGACAGCAGAATTCGGCATCGATCAAAAACTTACGGATAGGCTTATAGAGGCTATTACAAGCGATAACACATTGAAAATAGGTAATCAGCGAAATGCGGATTCCATTTTAAATGGTACCATTGAGCTGATTCGGGATACGGCAGGGGAATATAATCAGGGTGAAGTTGCTTCTGATTTTCGTGTCACCATTACGGTTCGTGTTTCATTTGAAGATATTCAGAAACAAGAGGTCCTCTGGGACGAGACATGGATGCAATTTGGTGTTTATGATAATGTCGAAACAGATCGGGATAGGGGTATTGATGAAGCGCTGGACAAACTGACTTCGGATATTCTCAATCGGACTGTATCCGGATGGTGATTGTGAACTGAAAAAGGCCTTGCGATTAAAGTTCTTTTTTTATAAATTTTTAAAGGATCACATAGAAGAACAAAGGTGGGAATTATCATGACAGAAGAAGAAACCATTCAATATCTTGAAGAACGCCTCAAAGAAAATCCGAAATCGCTTCTCTTTGCAAGACTTGCGGATATTTATATTCGCAGAGGACGTATTGATGAAGCTATTGATCTTTGTTCGCAAGGTATTCAGCATCATCCTTACTACCTGACGGGGAATTATATCCTTGGCAAAGCTTATGATTTAAAGGGTGAACAAGATAAAGCAGAGGCGGAATACAAAAAGGTGCTCTTACATGATAGTCATTATTTGGCTGCACATAAAGCACTCGGGGATATGATGCTGGCTATGGGATGGGAAGACAAAGCCGCACTCCATTACAGAGAAATTATTCGTATCGATCCTTTGGAGGAGGAAGTCCATGAGTTACTCAATTCATTAACTTCAGGAAGTGATTCAGTTGAGAGTTGCCCTGAGAAAGACGAAAAGGGGAATCTGCATTTTAGACCCATTTCGACTGTGAAAACAGCATCTGATGAGGACAAAAACTGGGGAGAAGAACTGGAAAAGGTCATCATGGAAGATGAAAAAGCGTCCGTTTCAGAAGAATCTTTCACTGTTTCAGAAAAGGTCAGAGATAAATTCAAAGTCGATGAAGAGCGTTCCGATATCGAACAGGAACCCGTGTTGGATACCTCGGTGATGGAAAAGTCCCACTCGATAGGTGGAGAAGAGGACACTATTGAAACATCGGGAAAAGATGACAGTGGGTTAAAAGAGGAAGAAGAGTCTGTTTTTGAAATATCAGATGAGACCGCAAAAGAGGATGTTATTGATAAGGTCTCGGAGACTGTTTCTGAAACCGAACTGTATACTCTCGATTCACCGGAAGAGAAGGTTGGAGAAGAAAAAATCGAATCAGAAGAAATCCCCCGTTCCGATTCAGAAACTTTTGATAATTCTGATATTCAAGTGACTGCGGAATTGATGGGAGAAAAAGATTTTGAAGGCACTACGACTCCGTCCTTGGAGAAAGAATTATCAACCGATGAGGAACCATTTACTTTCAATTTGAATAAGAAAGAGACGGAACAAGAGCTGGATAAAGTTCAAGACTTAGAGCCTTCACTTCCTTCTGAATCGATGATGACAGAGGAGACTGGTTCGGAAGATGTCGAAGAGCCTGAAAAAGGAAAAGGTGTGGAACCCTCTTCTCTTTCTTCAGAGAAAGAGCCCGCAATCGGTGAGGAAGAATTTTCTTTTGATTTTGAAGAAGAGAAAACAGAAAAGGGGGAGGATAAAAAGATACTACCTTTTAGGCAGGCAGAGCAGGAAAAAGTCAAAGATGCCCGTACAGCAATTGATAAAGAACCGTCCCCCGGGATGGTGGGGCAAAAGCGTACGGATTCTCTAAAAGAAGAAAAAGGGACTGAGGATGAGCCGAAATCCGAAGATTCACGAGAGGTCGCGGGGGATCAGTCCGTTGACAAAGAGGGAACAGAAACGGTTTTAAAGCCGGTTAAAAAAGAACGCTTTCAAGGAGATGCGAAAGTAAAAGTCAATGGGAAAAGGGGAAAGGATAAGGAACAAAAAATCATCAGTCCGACACTCGGAGAAATTTATAAGGCTCAAGGGCAGTATGCAAAAGCCATTCGCATTTATGAAACGCTGCTGAAAAAAAGTCCGCAGGAAAAACGGTATCAGGACGAAATCGACAAACTGAAACAAAAATTGAAGGATTAACCTCTTGAACTTGCATCAATCCCAGTTTTATTTTGGAAAATACAAGACATAAAGCCATATCGATTACGATCACCCCATTTTGTTCCTTGTTTTCATTCTTGTCAGGTTGATTTGTTTAAAACCGTGTACATCAAATGTTTTTCCTGTTTCTCAACTCGAGAGATCGGGTAATAACATTCACACGGATTTCATCCTGTGATAGTGAGAATGCATCCGCTTATAAAATGTAACAATCGGAGTGATTTGTCATATGAAAAATGCTGTTATTGCAGAGATGTTTGATCGTATGGCTGATGTTCTTGAATTGAAGGGTGAAATTTCTTTCAAGGTAAATGCCTATCGCCGAGCCAGCCGTGCGATTCAGAATCTGGAGGAAGATATTGAAACGATTTGGAATGAGGAGCGTTTGCATCAAATCCCCGGCATTGGTACAGGTTTGGCCAAAAAAATTGATGAATATTTGAGAACGGATCACATGTCTAAATATGATGAAATCGTTCAATCCGTTCCGCCTGAATTGGTTGATCTCTTGCACATTCAGAATTTGGGACCTAAAACACTGGCCGTGGCATATCAAAAACTTCATGTTGAGAATCTAGAAGATCTTAAAAAGGTGCTCGAGAATGGGAGTCTAGCCCAACTGCCCAATATGGGGGAAAAAAAGATAGAAAATATCCGTAAAGGCATTGCACTCAGGGAGAAAGGTAGAGAACGAATTTCTCTGGGTATCGCTCTTCCCTTGGTGGAGAGACTGATCCATGAACTTCGGAAAATTCCCCATGTCGGCAGAATATATCCGGCAGGTTCGGTACGGCGAATGTGTGAAACGGTGGGTGATATTGACATTCTCGTTGAGGCGGAAGAGAGCGAAAGGGTCATTGATACTTTTGGTTCATTTTCAGAAATCACACGAATGATCAGTCGTGGCAAAACAAAAAGCAGCGTTCTTATTGAAGGAGACCTCCAGGTGGATCTCAGGGTGATACCGAGGGATTCTTTTGGTGCTGCGCTTCAATATTTTACGGGTTCGAAAGCACATAACGTTCGGCTTCGTCGAATCGCTAAAAAACAAGGTTGCCAAATTAATGAGTACGGTATTTTTCGAGGCGAGAAAAAAATCGGAGGAGCAAAAGAAGAGGATATTTATGAAGCGCTCGGCATGCAGTGGATTCCACCGGAACTTCGTGAAGACCGTGGCGAAATCGATTTGGCCATGGAAAGCCGTCTTCCTGACCTGGTTGAACTTTATGATATCAATGGGGATTTTCATGTTCACACCCGTTGGAGTGACGGATCAGCTTCCATTGAGAAAATGGCAGAGAAAGCCGCTGCTTTGGGATATCATTTTATCGGTATCTGCGATCATTCTCAATCCGCCGGTTATGCCAATGGATTAACTCCAGAAAGGATTCTCGAACAGATTCGGGAAATCGAACGTTTGAATACCCAAAATAATGATATTTGTATTCTTGCCGGAACGGAAGTGGATATTCTTGCGGATGGCCGTCTGGATTATTCAGATGACTTGTTGGCTCGATTGAATATCGTCATAGCTGCTGTTCATTCCGGTTTTAAAAAGCGGGTCACTGAACGTATGATCGCTGCGGCTCGAAATCCGCATGTCACCATCCTCGCCCATCCTACAGGGCGTCTCTTATTCCAGAGAGAAGGTTATATCGTGGATCTTGAACAGGTGATTCGGGCATGTGTCGATACGGGTACGGCCTTGGAAATCAATTGCAATGAAGAACGTCTCGATTTAAATGATCGCCATATCCGCTTCGCGAAAGAACAGGGTGCCAAATTGGCCATCGGCACCGATGCACATCATCCCCATCAAATGGATTATCTCCGATTGGGATTGGGAATGGCCAGAAGAGGGTGTTGTGAGAAAAAAGATGTGTTAAATTGTCTGTCGGTTAATACTTTACGCAGCCATTGACTTGATAAACTTGATTTATTCTTTCTGAAAGCCTCTGATCCCTATGTAGTGTTTGATTTGACAGGGATACCCACCCTTTTTAAATTCACAGTCCTCCCAGTAGAGGCAGTTTACAGAACATATTTGATCGGTTTTTTCCAATTCCAATGCGGTCTTGCCCATTTTTCGTATCGTGCGTTTTGCACCCAAAGATCGCCATTTGCCGATTTGAAGCAATTTGGTTGTAATAATATGGGTTAAATCTTTTGAAGCCTGGCATTTTGGATTGTAACTCAGAAAAGGGACCATTTTCTGAATAGATTCGTTTACAGTCATGTCCTTGTGAACCGCACCCATGTATTCGAGTCGGGTAGATAACAATTCGTGAGCGGCGCTTTTTATGGCAAGAATGTTGTTTTCATCATTCGATTCAATGATCATATTGGCCAATAACATGGGATGAAATTGATTCAGAAACGTAATCATTTTTTCTCCCAGCTGTCGGTCCATATCCGAAACCTGATTTGTTAAATCCAGAATAGTCGATTTGCTTTTGTGTGTTTCTGTTTGGGAAATTTTTTTAATCAATCCGGTAGTATTGCCATGGCTTCTTATGATCTGTGCAATTTGTCTGAATAAAACCTGTTTTAAAAAATTGTATCCCTCAAGAATGCTCATGGGATCGGGATTGACAATGATGATGCCTCGGTCTGCTGCCAAGAAAAGGTCCAGCACATTATAACTGGTACCGGCTCCAAGGTCGAGAATGATGAAATCGGCAACTATTTTTCTGAGATGACGGATAAATCGCATTTTATGTTGATAGGACAGGTTTGCCATTCCCAGTGAACCGATGGCGCCGCTCATTATTTTTAAATGATCAAACTCGGGGTGTTCCAGTAATATATCATTCAGATTTTCATATTCATGGTTGTAAAAATTAAAATAGGTTTTTTTCGGTTTTTCGAAACCCATTACGGTGTGCAAGTCTGCACCTCCAAAATCACCATCGACAATCACCGTTCTTTTTTTCATCATAGCCAGCCCGGTACCCAGGGAAGCAGCAATAACCGTTTTCCCCACACCACCCTTTCCTCCTCCAATGGCTAATATTTTGGTTTGATGATGGTTATCTCTATCTTCAGAAAAATCCAATTGACGCCCATTTATTTAAAAATTTTCTCTTTGATGGAATTTCTTCTCATTCCGCATACATCTTTTATGTGGAATCGGGTATCGATTTTGACTCTCTTATTAAAAATATTACAGTTTTTAACGGAATAAAGCAAGTATTTTCTTCTCATTTTTTAATGAATTGAATATGTATTACCGAAAAGCTTTATCATTTGTCCCCTTCTCAAGCTCACAAATATCAACTTAATAAAAATGACTTGCAAAAGTTGTATTTATTCTATAAATTTATATGCTTAGTAGAGGAAATATGTTCGAAGATTTGATACAAAAACTGGATGTTGCTGTTAGAAAGCTCAGGGGAATGGGCAAACTAACAGAGAAGAATATTGGGGAATCCTTAAGAACCATTCGCAGAGTGCTCCTTGAGGCAGATGTGCAGTACAAAGTGGTGAAGGAGTTTATTGCCCGTGTTCAGTCGAAAGCAGTTGGTGAAGAAGTGCTCCGGAGTGTAACGCCGGGTCAATTGGTTGTTAAAATTGTCCATGAAGAACTGGTCTCGCTTTTGGGTCAGGCCAATGTACCGATACGATTCGGGAAAACACCACCGACCATTATTATGATTGTGGGACTTCAGGGTTCTGGAAAAACAACTTTTGCCGGGAAATTGGGCCGTCAGCTTACCAAAATGAATCGCCATCCCATGCTTGTTGCAGCTGATGTGTACCGCCCTGCCGCGGAAGATCAACTGGCAATCTTGGGCGAATCGATAAATGTTCCCGTTTTTTCGATGAGGCGAACGACACCGATAAAAATTGTTCAAGAAGCACTTGTAGCAGCTCGGAAGCAGAACTGTGATACACTGATTCTGGATACGGCTGGCCGTCTGCATATTGATGAAAAGATGATGTCGGAATTGGATGAAATGCAACAGGCGGTAAAACCCACAGAGGTTCTATTTGTGGCTGATGGGATGACAGGACAGGACGCTGTTCGTTCCGCAGAATCTTTTTTAAACCGTTTGGATTTTGACGGAATCGTTTTGACAAAAATGGATGGTGATGCCAAGGGAGGAGCAGCGTTATCTATTCGGTATGTGACAGGAAAACCCATCAAGTTTATTTCGGCAAGTGAAAAACTGGACAGTATCGAGCCATTTCATCCAGATCGAATTGCCTCTCGCATATTAGGGATGGGCGATGTGGTTTCACTTGTTGAAAAAGCACAGGAAGCAGCCGATGCAAAGAAAATGGAAAAACTTGCACAAAAACTTAGGAAGCAGGAATTTACATTTGAAGATTTTTTTGATCAACTTCAACAAGTCAAACGAATGGGATCATTAAGTCAGATTGCTCAAATGGTACCCGGATTGGGACGCAAGGTGGGTGGCATGCAGATGGATGATGATGCATTGGTGAAAGTGGAAGCCGTTATTCAATCCATGACTGTTGAAGAAAGACAAAGACCCCATATTATTAATGGAAGTCGAAGAAAGCGCATTGCGAGGGGAAGTGGAGCAACAATACAGGATGTCAACCGGTTGCTTAAACAGTTTCAGATGATGCAAAAGATGATGAAACAGATGGGCAGGTTTGGAATGAAGAAATTTCCGGGTAGAGTTCAAATGGATTTTTAGTCGGTTGGAATCAGCGGATTCTATAAACGAATAACTTGATGAATAACAGGATAGGAGGTATTTTTTGGCAGTAAGAATGCGGTTAGCTCGAATGGGTCGGAAGAAGAAACCTTTTTATCGTATTGTGGTAACGGATTCTCGATCACCCCGGGATGGCAGATACATCGAATGTGTGGGTACGTATAATCCTTTAATTAACCCCCCAAATATTCAAATTCAAGAAGATAAAGTGAATTATTGGTTGGATCAAGGGGTGATACCTACAGATACGGTGGGCAGTTTACTTCGTCAAAAAGGTGTTATGTTAAAACGTCATCTTCAGCACTGTCATTTTGATAATGCTCGTATTGATGAAGAATTAAAAAAATGGGAAGTGATGCAAATAGAACGTCTCCGCCGTAAGGAAGAACGTGATCAAGAGAAAAAGAGAGAAAAGAAAGCCATGGAGAAAGTGGAGCAAAAGACGGAGGAAGCACCATCAAAAGAAGATGAGCAGCTTGCAGCCGAGGGTGTAGATTTAAAAGAAGAAAAAATTGAGGAAACCGATAAAAAGAAAGAATCCCCAGATGAAGATCAGCTGAAAGAGAAAGCGGATTCTGAGGAGGCCGAAGTCGTTCCCAAGGGTGATGTTGAAGCTGATTTAAAAAAGGGTGAGGGGGGAGATAAGTTAGATTCCGGTGGAAAAAGCCAAGAGCCAGAAGAAGCAGCCGTGTCTCAGGCAGAAGAAGGTAAAGTTGAAGAACCTGAATTAAAAGAAGATCAAGATGATGATAAAGTGGATTCCGATAAAGAAAGTCTAAAAACAGAAGAAGCCGTCACTCCTCAACCGGAAGACGCAAAAGATGAAAAAGCTGAACCAGCTCAAATAAAAAAAGATAAAAAGGACGTTCAATCCAAGACAGAAGGAAAAGGGAAAAAAGAAAAGGATGCCAAATCACAAAAAGGAAAAAATAAAAAGGAGGATGAATAGACAATTATTTCAAAATATGGGTTACAAATATAGTCACATGCTATCGTAAAGGGCGTCATCATTTTTTGTGGTGTGGATTATACTAAAACAGTGATCTCAAAGAACACCTGGTAGATAGAACAACTTGGACGGATTCGATACTGAAAATGAGGAGGATTGACGATGAAAGAATTTATCGAATTTATTGCCAAACATTTAGTGGATCGTCCGGAAGCGGTTGAAGTAACGGAGGTTGAAGGCGAAAGGACCACGGTGTACGAATTGCGAGTGGGAGATGGAGATCTTGGAAAAGTGATCGGAAGAAAAGGGCAGACAGCCAAGTCAATCCGAACATTATTGGCAGCTGCTTCTGCTAAAAAAGGAAAGAGGGCGGTACTCGAAATTTTAGAATAATCCAACCATACATAGGAGAAAGAAAATTCATGCGTGGGGTTGAAACGTTCATCCCGGTTGGAAGAATTATTCGACCCCATGGACTTTGTGGAGACGTCAAAGTCATTTCCATGACCGATTATCCGGAACGTTTCAGAAAATTCCAATCTCTTTATGTGGAAGGGGGGAAGGGGTGTGGGAAATGGGTGGAGGTGGAGGGGGGAGGCGTGCATGGTAATTACGTTGTTTTAAAATTAAAAGGAACCGACGATAGACAGGCAGCAGAAGATCTTCGCGGTTTTTTGCTTAAGGTACGAAGGGAAGATTATCCGGATCTCCCAAAAGGAAGAGAATACGTCTTTAATCTTATCGGTCTGCGTGTTAAAACAGTGGAGGGTCGGAACATCGGTTCTTTGATTGATATTCTGCAATTGCCGGGTCAAGACATTTATGTTGTGGATACGGGGGAAAGGGAAATATGGATACCCGGTGTCAAGGAGTTTATAAAAAAAATTGATATCTCAAAAGGGGTGATACGAATTCAATTATTAGAAGGTCTTTGTGATTAAAATGAGAATCGATATTGTTACCGCTTTTCCTGATATGTTACAACATTTTTTCAGCGAAAGCATTTTAAAAAGGGCTCAAGAAAAAAATCTCGTTCGGATTGAGATGTGGGATCTACGTACCTTTGCGTCTGATAAACACAAAACTGTGGACGATTATCCTTATGGTGGCGGTCCTGGGATGATTTTGAAACCAGAGCCCATATTTAAAGCAGTTGATAAGATCAAAAAGCGGCATCCAAAAAAAAATACAAAAATCATACTCATGACGCCTCAGGGAGGACTCTATTCACAAAAAAAAGCGAAAGAGCTTTCAGAAGCGGAGCACCTGATTTTTATTTGCGGACACTATCGTGGTGTTGATGAAAGGATCATTCAAAAACTGGTCACCGATGAAATTTCTATTGGGGATTATATTGTAACGGGAGGCGAACTTCCTACGGCTATCGTAATCGATTCGGTTGTACGGTTGCTTCCGGGTGTTTTGGGTGATTTTGATTCAGCCGAGGGGGATTCTTTTGCGAAGAATCGGCTGGATCATCCGCATTATACGCGACCGGCTGTGTTTCGAAAGATGAAAGTTCCCGAAGTCTTGCTCTCCGGTCATCATGCCCGTGTTCATGCATGGAGAGAAGAGAAGGTGCAGGAGAGAACAATCAAACGAAGACCTGATTTATTGAATGGGCAATAATGGGAAATTTAGAAATAGATAGAATGTTTATCCAATCAAGCCATGTATCATTTACGTTTTATATTCATAGATGAGGAGGTTGTATAAATGGACCCTTTGGATACAGTGGTTGCCGAACAGTTGAAATCTGATATCCCCGATTTTGAAGCTGGCGATGAAGTTGCTGTTCATTTCCGTGTTGTTGAAGGTGATAAGGAACGCATTCAGATATTTCGTGGTCTTGTGATACAAAAACGAGGAAAAGGACTGAACCAAACATTTACCGTTAGAAAAATATCGAGTGGTATTGGTGTCGAGAGGGTCTTTCCTCTTCATTCACCACGGATTGCCAAAATTGAACAAACGAGAAGAGGAAAAGTTCGACGCGCGAAACTTTTCTATATTCGCAAACTGACGGGGAAAGCAGCGAGAATCGAAGAGAAGCGATAGAACAATTCTATACTTTATTTTTGAGGATGAAAGGCCGCAGTATTATGAGAAAATTGTACTGGGGCTTTTGTTTTTTGAAGGACGACCTATGTTTTCGAATCGTTTGATTGAGACAATCAAATCAGCACGGAAAATAGCTGTTTTAACGGGAGCAGGTATTTCCGCAGAAAGCGGTGTGCCGACATTTCGGGGTGAAGAGGGTCTCTGGAAAAAGTTCCGGCCTGAGGAATTGGCCAATTTCGAAGCATTCATGCGGAACCCTGAGCTGGTGTGGGAGTGGTACAATTATCGAAGAAAATTGATTTCTGAAGTCCAGCCCAATCCCGGGCATGTTGCCCTGGCCGAGATGGAAGCATGTGTGGACAGTTACTGGCTCATCACACAAAATGTGGATGGACTTCACCGTCGGGCAGGCAATCGTCATATTTTAGAGCTTCACGGTAATATTATGCGAAGTCGATGTATTACATGCGGTCAAAAGGAAGAAACGCTGGACATGTTCGAAAA
Organism: bacterium; assembly: GCA_016931965.1. Classification (GTDB taxonomy): domain Bacteria; phylum Zhuqueibacterota; class QNDG01; order QNDG01; family DSAB01; genus JAFGDT01. The sequence continues at coordinate 53,065 of JAFGDT010000018.1, forward strand.
GGGTGAATTGCCCCGTTGCACGTGTGGTGGTATCATGCGTCCGGATGTGGTCTGGTTTGGAGAAATGCTTCCGTCAGACATTTTAAATCAGGCGTTTCAAGCGGCTGAAGCATGCGATCTCTTTTTCAGCATCGGCACTTCTGCTGTCGTCCATCCAGCTGCTTCACTGCCGATAACGGCCTTGAATCAGGGTGCCTTTGTCATTGAAATCAATATTGAGCCCACGGTCATCTCGGGAAAACTCCATGAATCGATCATTGGAAAATCAGGAGAAGTGCTTCCTCAATTGTTGAAGGATATATGGGGTATAGATATAGAATGTCGTTGATTGAAGATAAATTAAAAAGGGTGTCCGCAAAATCGGGTGTCTATTTATTAAAAAACAGTAAGGGAAAAGTGGTCTATGCCGGTAAAGCGAAACATCTCCGGAATCGACTCCGATCCCATTTTAAACCCGGGAACACAGATGATCCCAAACATCAGGTGATGATGAAGTCTGTTGTTGATTTTGAAACGATTGTCACCGATTCGGAAGTCGAAGCACTGATTCTCGAAGCCAATATCGTCAAGTCGCACAAGCCGCGTTACAATGTGAATCTAAAAGATGATAAAACGTACCCTTATATTCAGATTACGAACGAATCCTTTCCACGTGTTTTGGTCACCCGAAGAATCAAGTCGGACGGTTCGAAATATTTTGGACCCTATACCGATGTTGGATCGGTCCGGCAATTGATGGCAGCGATTCGAAGAATATTTCCCGTGCGGACATGTTCATTTCACATGACTGAAGAGTCGGTACGACAAAAAAAACATAAAATATGTTTGGATTATCATATTGGGCGTTGCGCTGGACCCTGTGAGGGTATTGTATCAAAGGATGAATATAACTGGACAGTCGAAAAAATCAGTTCGTTCATTCAGGGTCAAACCAGCGAACTGGTTAAGGATCTCAAAAATCGCATGAAAGAAATGGCTCGCCAGCAACGGTTTGAAGAAGCAGCGCGACTTCGAAATGCCATTCAATCCGTTTCCGTATTCCGATCAAAGCAAAAGATGATTGATGTGGCCATGATCGACCGCGATCTTATTGCGGTTGCTGTTCATGATGACGATGTCTGTTGTGTCGTTTTTCATGTACGTGACGGTAAAATCGTCAATCGGCAGCATTTTTATCTGCACTGTATCAAGGGGTGTACCGAGGAAGAAATAGTCTCCTCTTTTTTAAAACAGTACTATTCAGGGGTTGATTTTATTCCTGCTGAGGTTCATATCCCCGTGGCTCTTTCCGAATGGAGAGAATTGACAGAATGGCTTTCACAAAAACGGGGGAAGAAAGTCACGATTGCGGTTCCCAGGAAGGGGAAAAAATCGAAGTTGCTGGATATGTGCACGCGCAATGCATGTTTGTTGCTAGCAGAGCTTCTTGTCCAAAAATCCCAAAAAGGGGAGTGGTTGGCCCCGTCGGTAAGGGCTCTGCAGAAAGATTTGGGCCTCGCGATCCCTCCCAGATGGATCGAGGCTTTCGATGTTTCCAATATTGGGGGTCAGGATTCTGTCGCTTCGATGATCGTCTTTGAGAACGGCAAGCCCAAAAAAAATGCTTACCGGAAATTCAAGATCAAAACGGTTCAAGGAATCGATGATTTTGGCATGATGGCCGAGGTTGTTGAGAGACGTTATTCCCGAATCCTTCAAGACAGGAAACCATTGCCCGATCTTATCCTGATCGATGGCGGAAAAGGTCAATTGTCAGCAGCATTGAAAGCCTTAAAAAAACTGTCCATTACCGATCAGCCGATTATCGGATTGGCAAAACGGTTGGAGGAAATATTTATTCCCGGTATTTCGGATCCCCAGACATTGCCCAAATCATCTCCGAGTTTACGATTGCTTCAGAGGGTGAGAAATGAGGCCCACCGGTTCGCAATCACCTATCATCGCATGCTGCGAAAGAAACGCACCGTCACCTCCATTTTGGATGAAATCCCTGGTATCGGCCCGAAAAGGCGAAACGCACTGCTGAAACATTTTGGGTCGGTGGAACATATCAAAAAAGCCTCTATCGATGAAATGATCACTGTCAATGGGATGAATCGAAAAGTGGCCGAGAATGTGTTGGAGAGCTTAAAAGATAAATCCAGATAAATCAAACGATGCATTCTTTAAACATTATATGGTGAGTTATCAAATCAAAATAGTAGGAGGATGAATCCTCATGCGTGGATTTCAAATCTTGATGATCATCGTCTGTTTATTGTTATTATCCAATCTCTTCGCACAGCATGATGTCCTGACACAGGTCTTCACAATCGATGCACTTCTCAATGGTCTGTACGATGGAGAAACAACCATTCAAGAATTGGCAGAATGGGGTGATTTCGGTATCGGCACGTTCAATGCTTTGGATGGAGAAATGGTGGCTGTTGATGGATATTTTTATCAGGTGACATCAACGGGGACTGTTCAAATCCCTTCTCCTGAGATCAAAACACCGTTTGCCACAATGACATTTTTTGAATCAGACAGCAGGCATGACCTTCAACCAAGACTTGATTTTCATACATTTGAAAGCGTGATGGATAGTCTCATCCCGACCCAAAATATTTTTTATGCCATTCGGATTAAAGGAAGCTTCTGTGCAGTGCAAACACGCAGTGTTCCAAAACAAATTCCACCCTACAGAATGCTGAGTGATATCACAGCCAGTCTACCTGTTTTTCATTTGGAAGATGTCAAAGGGCTTGTTGTTGGTTTTCGCTGTCCTCCGTTCGTGACCGGTATCAATGTCCCTGGTTATCATCTCCATTTTCTGACAGAGGATCGAAAAGCGGGTGGTCATGTACTCGATTTTGTCATTCAGGAAGCCGTGCTGGAAATCGATGAAATCCGACAATTTTTTATGATCCTGCCAGAGGACGAAACTTTTTATCAACTCGATTTGACCATCGATCGAGAAGAAGAGTTGAATCAAGTCGAACGGGCTATCCCGGATGAGTAAATTGGAAATAATCATGAATGGAGTATATGATTTGTCTTGTTGTTTGAAAATGGATTTTCGCATAAAAATTTCTTGACTTTTTACTTGGAATCAATGTATTTTAACAGATATGAATACAGGTGGTCCATTGTATGATTGGGAAAAATGATTGAATCAACAAAAAGAATAGAAGATACTACCATTAAAACGGGATGGAGGAAGCATGAGTTTCAGATTATCAAGGCGGGCTTTTTTAAATAAGAGTACAAAATCCATGCTAGCTGTTGCGACGATCCCCCATTTTTTAAAATCACAAGTGAATCGGGCTTTTTCGACACCGGTTGCTCCCAATATGACCATTGGGGATTATTATGACCATTTTGAAGTCAATGCGAAACTCATTCATGATGTCATGAGCACCGCACTGTCAAGGGGTGGTGATTACTGCGATCTGTTTTTCCAGCACAGGATATATAACTACATCGGATTGGAAGACAAAGCCGTCAACCGTGCTTCCAGTACGGTTGATCTGGGAGTTGGCATTCGCGTTCTGAAGGGTGATCAGACAGGATATTCTTTTACTGAAGAGATCACACCCGAAGCCATGAAACTTGCCGCTGAAACGGCTGCAAATATTGCTGATTCAGGAAGAGGTATTGCTCCGATTGGAGTCATGTTACATGAAACACCGAATTATTATCCCATTCAAACACCCTGGGAACAGGTGTCGATTGATGAGAAAATCCCCTATTTGGAAACCATCAATGATAAAGTTTTTGCATCGGATCCCCGAGTCATCAAGGCCAGTATTGTTTTTACCAATGAGTCTTCATTTATCATGGTTGCGACTTCAGAGGGAAGAATTGTCTGTGATTATCAACCGATGACGATGATCTATGTTTCCTGTACAGCGGAACAAAACGGACAGCGTGAGCAGAACATGTATAATCTTTCTTCGCGTCAGGGGATCGAATTTTTTACACCCGAAAACATCGATCGTGTGGTTCAGGAGGCCGTTAGTCGCACCACTCAACTCTTCAGTGCGGGCAAGCCCGAAGCCGGAGAAATGGAAGTGGTTCTTGCGGCAGGGAGTTCGGGCATTTTGCTCCACGAGGCAATCGGTCATGGTATGGAAGCCGATTTTAATAGAAAAGAGATCTCGATATTTTCCGATAAAATAAATAAACAGGTCGCAGAAAAATTTGTGTCCATTGTGGATGACGGTACCAATCCGCATGTCCGCGGTTCCATCAATGTGGATGACGAAGCCAATGATTCACAGAAAACATTTCTTGTCCAGGATGGGATTCTGCGCAGTTATCTTCATGATCGGATCAGTTCGAAATTCTACGGTGTTCAGCCTACCGGAAGCGGACGCAGAGAATCTTTCCGTTTTGCTCCCCAACCCCGTATGAGAAATACCTATATGCTTCCCGGGCCCCACACAAAAGAGGAGATCATCCGCAGCATTAAAAAGGGCCTTTATGCTGACCAATTTACAAACGGTCAAGTTTTAATCGGTGCCGGTGATTTTACCTTTTACGTGAAATTGGGGGCTCTTATTGAAGACGGAAAAATCACAAAACCGGTCAAAGATATCAACATTATCGGCAATGGACCAGAAGTGCTTGCCAATATCGTGATGGTCGCTGATGATTTTCAAATGTCGGAGGGGTCCTGGACCTGCGGGAAAAACGGTCAGAGCGTGCCGGTATCTCTCGGTTTGCCCACTGTAAAGGTTTCTAAAATGACGGTTGGCGGTATGGATGTTTGATCGCTCAAACGACATTCTGAATGCAGTCCCTTATGAATATAATTAAAGGATAATAATATGAATAGAATAGAGAGAATTGATCTGGCAGAATGGGTTGTCGAAAGTGCAAAGAAATACGGCGCAGATCAGGTTGCCGTGTCCATTTCTAACAGTCGAAATATTGAAATTGAATTTAGAGATAAGCAACTTGATAAGCTGATGGAATCGACTCGGAATTCTCTGAGTCTGCAGCTCTATGTCAATCAACGTTACTCCAGTCATTCAACCAATGACCTCAAAAAGAACAGTCTGGATCTTTTTATTCGTGAGGCTGTTGCGAGTACGAAATATCTCACACCGGATGAATATCGTCGGCTGCCGGATCCAAAATATTATCCAGAAAATGTTGAAGGGGATTTGGAAATTTGCGATCAAACCTACGGTGCAATCGAATCTACAAGTCGTGTTCAAATGGCAGCCGAAATTGAGGCCGAAGCCATGGCTCAAAGCGATAAAATCATTTCGACCACATCCGGTTATTCGGATACCTTCGGTGAATCGGTTCGGCTGCACAGCAATGGTTTTTTAGGTGAAAGAGAATCTACTCGGTTCTCTGCATGGGCGGAAGTGACGGTGAAGGATGAAGACAGAGGACGACCTGAAGACTGGTTTGAAGCAGTGACACGATTTCAAAAGGATCTGCCCAGTCCGGAAATCATAGGCAGGAATGCTGCGGAGCGGGCCTTACGAAAAATTGGGCAGAGTAAAATGGATTCTGGACAGTATGATATGATTGTTGAAAATCGTGCTGGCCGTACACTTATTGAAGTGTTGCTGGATCCCATGACAGCTGAGTATCTTCAACAGAAAAATTCCTATCTGGAAAATATGATCGATAAAAAGATTGCTTCTGAATCTTTTACGTTGATTGATGATCCTTTTATTCAAAAAGGTCTCGGATCACGATTTTTTGATGAAGAAGGAATCGCTTCCGAGAAAAGAATCATGATCGAGAAAGGCATTTTAAAAAAATATTTTTTAGATAATTATTATGGTCGAAAGCTCGGTATGGAACCCAACTCAGGGACTCAATCCAATCTGGTTTTCGAATATGGTTCAAAATCAATGGAAGAGATGATCAAAGAACTGAACAAAGGGATTGTCATTACCGGTTTTATTGGAGGAAATTCAAACTCAACCACAGGTGATTTTTCTTTTGGGATATTTGGACTTCTTGTTGAAAGAGGAAGCGTTGTCAGAGCTGTTAACGAGATGAATATTTCAGGAAATGCAAAAACATTCTGGAATCAATTGGTTGCCATGGGCAATGATCCCTATCCCTATTCGTCATGGCAAGTTCCTTCTATGCTATTTGAAGGTGTGCAATTCAGCGGTGTTTAACATATCATTATCGTAGAATTTTTATATCCATTCAAATTTTATATTGATGTTATCGTGTGTGTTTTGGAATCTTTCGTTTTTCAGATAACAAGGCATTCTGAATCAAGTCCTAAACAACTGTACAATCAGGTCCATGTGCGGTTATGGCTCTTTAGTAGATAAACCGTTATTGATGTTCCCTTTCGTCTGCAGGAAAGGTTGATGAGCAAACAGAAGATAAAAAATCGGGATGAATTGGTAAAAATCTGTCAGGAACTCAGAATCCGTCATCAAAAAATCGGATTCACATCGGGTGCGTTTGATTTGCTGCACGTCGGTCATGTGGATTTTCTTGAGAAAGCAAAGGCTCTTTGCGATGTGCTTATTGTCGGACTCAATTCAGATGCTTCAGTACACCGGTACAAAGGGCCGAATCGTCCCATTGTTGCTGAGCAACATCGGATGAAAATCATTGCCGCATTGGAAGCAGTCGATTATGTATTTCTTTTCGATGAGAGGCGCAATCAGAAAAATATTGAAATATTAAAACCGGATCTTTATATCAAGGCTGGGGATTACAAGTCTGACACTTTGACTTCCAGAGAGATCGTTGAGAAATATGGAGGAGAAGTTAGTATTATTCCCATCGAAGAAGAGATTTCAACGTCGGATATCATACGAATCATCTGTGATTCAGAATTGGACGTTTCGGAGAAGACCATCGATAAAGAGAATGCGGTTCATGTCGAACGCCGGCCGAAAAAAGCAGCTCCTGCCGTTTTTCTTGATCGGGACGGCACCATCAATGAGGAAATCGGGTATCTGCACGATCCGAAGAAGTTCAAGCTTTTACCTAACGTTATCGAGGGAATCAAGCGGTTTCAGGATATGGGATACCGGCTGGTCATCATCAGCAATCAGCCTGGTATTGGATTGGGATACTATCCTGAAGAGGATTTTTATCGGGTCAATCGGGTCATGATGAAAGCCTTTTCCGAGGCTGGCATATCGATTGATAAGATCTATTACTGTCCTCACAGCCAGTCGGAAGGATGCAACTGCCGGAAACCGGGGCAGTTGTTTATCAAACGGGCTCAACAGGAATTGAATGTGGATCTGACTCACAGCATGTTCATCGGAGACAAAACGACGGACATGGAGACAGGAAGACGGGCCGGCATGAGAACTGTTCTGGTTCAATCCGGTTTTAATGGAGAGGATGAGGAATATCCTGGAGAGCCGGATTATCGGGCAAAAGATCTTCTGGATGCAGCCAATTGGGTACTTCAATTGGAAAGGTCTTCGGATTGATAAAGAGGCTTTCTGGTAAATGGTGATGGTTCATCGATAGAAACCGTTCATCAATTATCATATTGAATGTGTGAAATCGAAATTTAAGAAATCACTTGGATTAAGCATGAAAGGAAAAACAATTTCGTGTGGCAAGACTCCTCGGTTGGATTGAGGGTGAGTCTCGGGCAACGGCCAATCGTAAACAATTTAACCAGAGAGGTTCACAATGAAAGAGGAATATGATCCAATTGATCAAGACGAGGACTATGACGAGTCGGGTTATGATTGGGATGATGATGAGGATTTCGAAGAGGATGAGGATGATAACTCCTATCCTTCTGAGGATGATGATTGATGGTTACCAAATCGGCGGGGTCTTCATGACCCCGCCGGATACTTATTCAGGTTCATAATTTCAATTGTTTCCATAGAGAAATTCTTCTCTTATGATTCAGCGAAAAGGGGAGATTTCATTCGAATTTAAAAGAGAATAGAAAAGGCGTCATTCGAATGATCCATTCATCGAATGAGATTATTGTGAAATGAATTGGCTTAGCAGTAAAATGGGAGGATAATCATAATGGCCGCCGAAACCGGAAACAAAAATCATTTCTGGTTCAACGCATTGCTGAATGGCATTCTTGCCTGGATTCTCGGTTTTATTCTTTATATGATACCGGGATTGGTTTTGGGTCTTCAGATGGGTTTTCAATTAGGGCCAGAATCTGATGATCCCGCAGCTGTCAGTGAACAAATAGCAACATCCGTTTCAGAGATGTATCAAAATAGTCTTTGGCTGTCCATTGCTTTTATTGTTGCGACCGCTTTGTTGATTTTGTGGAGGTCAAGGGAAATAGCCAAAAAAAATCTCAATAAGAAAATATCCAATGGGTTATGGGTGGCTGCATTTCCCGTTCTGATGGGTATTTTGTTAATATTTTCATTTGGATTTAATATACTCTCGATCATAGAGATTCTGGCATTTATCGCTGCCGGATATGGTGGAGGATATTTAGCCAAATAAGCCACGACTGCCAGGAAGGCTATTATCTGTGAGATCATAAGAACTTTGCTTCCACGCGCAGCACAGGAGTAAGACGTGAATCCTTTTGCTCTCTCTAAGTTGTTTCAGAAAATAATCACATGAATCAAGAAGAAATCAAATATCGACCGATTGGTATTATTCACACTCCCTTTCGAGATTTAAGGGGGGTACCGATTCAGCCCGCTTTTGACCAGAGGAACCAGGGGACAATCGAACTCAAAAAAGAATATCTGGATGGTTTGAAAGACCTGGACGGATTTTCGCACATTTTGATTATCTACCATTTTCATCTTTCCAAAGGGTATCGCCTGCATGTGGTTCCTTTTTTAGATACGGTGTTGCGCGGACTCTTTGCTACACGGGCACCGAAGCGGCCCAATCCGATCGGCATTTCGTTGGTGAAATTGATCAAAATTGAGGGATCGATTGTTCATATTGAAGATATCGATGTGGTTGATGGAACGCCTCTGCTCGATATCAAACCCTATATCAGGCAGTTTGATGAAGTGGAGGATTATCGAAGCGGATGGCTAAGCGGGAAGATTGGTCGGGGAAATCAAGTTAAATCTGATGATCGTTTTAAGTAACTGTCCTTTGTTTTAACGCGGAGCGTAGGAGCAATGAGATATTGATATGACTGTTCATAAAAGAAAAAATGTTTTGTTGGTTTTTTTAGCATCCTTTCTGCTAATGTCCTGTAGTGGTTCTTCGAAGCAGGAAATGGCGAAACTGCAAGTGGCGACCTCCATCTTTCCGATTTATGATATCACACAGCATATTACCGGTCGAGAAGCCGATGTGTTTTTTATGATTCCGATTCATGCTAATCCCCATACCTATCAACCGGTTCCATCTACTGTCAATCAATTGAGAAACAGCGATCTTTTTATTGGTGTACACCGCGATCTGGATGGATGGATTGAAGATTTTCTTTCTGAATCAACCGTCGTTGTCTATTTGAATGAAGAGATGGGTGAGGATACAAGTCATTACCGGGATCCCTCTTTGCAGAAGTATGAGAACCCTCATCTCTGGCTCACTGTGAAAGGTGCCGAAGCGTGTACACAAATTATCGCTACACAATTGGCGAGTCAGGATACAGTGAATCGTTCCATTTACCTGAAACAGTCTCAAAATTACCTGCAGGAACTGGACATTCTGGATCAGCGACTTTCCCGCTTATTTGAAACCGTCCAAACGAAAAAAATGATCCAGTGGCATCCTGCCTGGGATTATTTTGCGGAAGATTATGGTTTGGAAATAATCGGCACCATCGAACACGGTCATGGAGATGAACCTTCCCTGAAGGCATTTCAAGAATTAATTGAAATCGCAAAAGCGCAAAATGTCAAAACGGTCGTTATCGGTCTCACCGCACAGAGCAGCACTGTGGAAACCCTCGTCAAAGAAATCAATGGTTCTCTGATTCGTCTGGATAGTATCGGTGATCCCTACGATCCAAAAAAATCGAGTTATATTAAACTGATGGAATACAACGCAATCCAATTAGCAGAATCATTCAATCCGTAGAAAAGAGAAATTCCAATGAACTCAGAAATTGCCATTTTCTTGGATCATGTTTGGGTGAAGTATGATCATCGTATCGTCCTCGAAAATATCAGTCTTAAGGTATCCAGCAGAGAAATCGTCTCCATTGTGGGACCCAACGGAGGTGGTAAAACAACGCTTCTCAATACAATTTTGGGTTTTAAGGAACCCTTCAAGGGAAAGGTGTCGGTATTTGGCGTCAGGCCTCAAGATATTGAAAAAAACGGCATGATTGGATATCTGCCACAGACCAGTCCCCATGATATACAGTTCCCTGTGCGTGTATTTGATGTGGTAGCCATGTCGCGGTACGGCCGCAAATCCTTTTTGGGAAGATTAAATGGTGAAGACAGAGATCTCATCGTAGACAGTTTGAAAAAAGTGGAAATGGCCGATTTTCAATCTCATCACTTTGGCAGTCTTTCTGGTGGCCAAAAACAGCGTGTGCTGATTGCCAGAGCCCTGGCGCTTCGACCCAAAATACTGATTCTTGATGAACCTTCGACCGGTTTGGATTCGGTCGCTCAGGATCAGTTTTATCAAATACTGCAAAAACTTCGGGTGGATGAAAAATTGACCATTTTAATGGTTTCGCATGATATCGGTGTTGTATCCGGCATTGTGGATCAGATTGCCTGTCTGAATAAGCAGATTCATTTTCATGGCAATCCCAAAGAAGGAATTCCTTCAGAAGCTCTGATTGAAGTGTTTGGCAGGAATGTACAGTTTGTTCTCCACGACAAAAACTGTGAAACATGTGAGAAGGGATTATGATCGCATTGTTTGGCTCACAATTTTTTCAAAATGCATTTATCATGAGTCTCCTTTTAAGTATTCTTTTTGGTTTCTTTTCATTTTTTGTGATCATGAGAAAAATGGCATTTTTGGGGGCCGGTATTGCTCACACGGCTTTTGGGGGTGTTGCTTTAGGTGTTTTGATGGGGATCAATCCATTTTATTCATCGCTCGTTTTTTGTATTGTCGCTGCTGTTCTCGTCGGCAAGCTGACACAAGTCGGACATGTTTCATATGACACGGGAATAGGGATCTTTTTTTCATTTTCTATGGCTCTGGGTGTTTTTTTCATTGCGTTGAAGAAAGCCTATGCATTTGATCTTTCCGGATATTTATTCGGCAATATCTTAGGAGTAACCCGTTTTGATCAGTTTTTGGTTCTTATTGTTGTTCTGGTATGCATTCCGGTTATGTTCGGTTATCTGCATAAGATATTGTTTCTGACCTTTGATGAAAAAGTAGCCGCAGTGAGCGGCGTACCCACACAGATGTTGGATACATTGTTGCTGGTGACTCTGGCGATGATTATCGTCATCAGTATTAAGATTGTAGGTATTATATTGGTATCGGCCCTCATTGTATTACCAGCCAGTTTTGGAATGCTCATTTCAAAAGATTACCGCAAAGTGATAGGGAGTGCAGTTGGATATACACTGGTTATCATGATCGGTGGTCTTGTGCTCTCCTATTATCTGGATTTGCCTACAGGCGCAGTTATCGTTATCTTAGGAACATTAATCTATTTTATCACTTTGGTTTTATCAAAACTAAAGTCCGGTTGAATTATGTATGCATGTGCATTCAATATATAAGTCATATCATGGCTGTCCAAAATAGGAAATGGATATATTGAAAACAAACGGGTTATACTGGTTGTTCTTCAAAATTAAATATCAGGTTATCAAAGCACCGCCCCTGGATTCACGATTAAAAATTTCGGGAATGACATCCCTCCCCCCTGTCATTCTGGTCGTGTTTTGAGCCGGAATCCTATTGTAACCTGGAAGCTGAATAAAAGCTGAAAAAAATAATCAATTCAATGATATTAAATAAAAATAAGATGAAAGAAAGATTTTCATCTTGACATAAATAAATAAAATAACTATATTTTTAGACTTTATTGATATGTTGTATGAGAGAAAGGCTGTAATGTAGATGTACGCTGTTGTCAAAATTGGCGGAATGCAGTGGAAGGTGACCCATTCCCAAATCCTTCGTGTTCCTAAGATCGATCAAGAGCCTGGTTCTTCAGTTGAATTCGATCAGGTGATGCTTGTTGTCAATAAGGATGATGTTCAGATCGGTCAACCCATTTTATCGGGTGTTAATATAAAAGCCACTATTTTATCTCATGGCAAGGCCAAAAAGATCAAGGTTTTTAAGAAAAAACGCCGTAAGCGATATAATGTATTAAAAGGGCATCGTCAGGAATATACGGAATTGCGCGTTGATCGAATTGGTGCAGTGAAAGAGGTCAAGAAGCCTCCGGTTGCTGTTAAAGAAAAAGCAGTCAAAGATGTCACCACAAACCAGAAACAAAAGAAGGCATCTCCACCAACGAAAACGGCCAGTAAAACCATATCGGACAAGGGGGGCAAAACAAAAGGAATGACTTCTGCAACCAAGAGTCGTTCTCGAAAAACATCCATATCCAAAGAAACAAAGAAAAAAAGTGATCGGCCGAAGACCGGTAGTCAAACAAAGGTGACAAAAAGTCCGGATAAGAAAAAAAAGGATTAAACCATGGCACATAAAAAGGGTGTAGGCAGTTCTAAAAATGGCAGAGACAGCAACGCACAACGATTGGGTGTAAAGTGTTTTGGTAGCCAGTCGGTGCGTGCCGGCAGCATTATTATCAGGCAGAGGGGAACCAAGTTTCATCCCGGCATGAATGTGGGTCGGGGGGGAGATGACACGCTGTTTGCCAAGATTGATGGAAAAGTCAAGTTTGAAAGAAGGGGGAAAAAGAAGATCATCAGCGTTTATGCCTGAATTCTACAGGGGGGACAAGCGATAAAACCGTTACATCCATAACGGTTTTTTTATTTTTGTAAAAATAAACACGTCAAGTTATTGATGTACGAATACGGATTGTTCTTGACATTTAAAATGATTTCATGTATTTTGAAGATGATTTTGACTGTCTTTTAGGTGGGAGACGGAAGAATGAAGAGGGTTGTATTTCTTGCCTTTAACTATTTTTTTATCTATTGTATTTCCTCATGGGGACAGCCGGGTTCAATTCAATCGAATATGCTTTGGGATACACCCGTGGCCAATCAGATGTTTGCGGCGGATTTGGAAACAGAATTGAGAATGTATTCCAATGGTGGATTGCTCCTCTCTATGTTGGTCGGAATCACTGACCATTTTACGCTCGGGATCTCTTACGGCGGAGAAGCCATTATCGGCACAGGGAAGGCGAATATGAATCCGTTACCCTGTGTTCATGTGCGATTTCTACTCTTGGAAGAGTTGTTTCTCTCACCGGCATTGTTGGTGGGATTTAATTCACAAGGCTATGGAGGGTATTTTAAGGATTTAAAAAGGTATGCTATAAAATCTCATGGAGTCTATGCTGTTCTCAGTAAAAATACCTCTTTTTTGGGAGGACTTGGAATCCATGGAGGCGTAAACTGGAGCTTAGAAAATCAGGATGGAGATACCGATCCCAACTTTTTTGCTGGTTGTCATAAACATATCGGATCTGAATTAACCATTATTGGTGAATATGATACAGCCATCAACGACAATGATGATGATGCTATTGGATCAGGAAAAGGATATTTTAATTGTGGTATTCGATGGTACTTAAGCCCCTATTTTTCTTTGGAGTTTGCCTGGAAAAATATTTTGGAAAATGGGAAAAATGTCGCCGGAAGCGGTCGAGAAGCCAAATTGGTTTTTTTTACCAGCCTTTAGATTCCAGTCTGTTTTTCTTTTTTTATTATTTCAGTCAATCAATGATTTCCATATCATGATCAAATTTTGAATGAATCGGACATTCAATTGTTTTCTGAGTATTCATTTTTTTGAACGAATAAGCATTTGATATTTTAATCATTCATCATCTGTGTTAGATGAGAATGGTAATTATTGCAGTGCGTTTATTTTTTATTTCCAAATTATTTTGAATAAATATTGTTTATAGAGATATTTTTTTATATATTTCTCTCAGATAAGGAACATACATAGGTTAAACCTCTCTTTATTGGATGAATTGTGAGTCAATAAAAAAGGAGGATGATTAAACTATGGGCAAAAAAAACAGGCATTACTATATTCTCAAGCTGATCGAAACAACCGATGTCAGATCTCAGCAAGATATACTGGATGCGCTTAAAAAGAAAGATGTCGATATCAGTCAATCCACATTATCCAAGGATTTGAAGGAATTGGGTGTGATTAAGGTTCGGGGTAAAGAAGGTCGATTTCGATTTGTGCAGACAACAGAACAGGATACTTTCCACGTGAGTGTAATGTTAAAAAAAGAGCTTGCCAACTTTATGCGTGATTGTACTGCGATCAATAATCTTGTGCTTGTCAAGACGGCCCCTGGAAATGCATCTGGGACATCCAAATGTTTGGATGAGATCGGCTGGTCTGAGGTTGTTGGCACATTGGCAAGTGTTGATACGGTTCTTGTTATTGCAAAAACAGCGCATGATGCGGACGAAATTGTTCGAAAAATACAAGATATTGTTGTCATTAAATAAAATTGAGATTGATATTGTTTTTATCCCATTTTTGACTTTTCCAATTTTATTGCATCGTTGACCTTTCAAATCTGTGTACTTTGATGAATCGGGTACAAACAAATTCTGATTTAAAAGATAATTCTTCTTATTTTGCCGACTACCATGTTCACACCGCATATTGCGGCCATGCCAAGGGAACCGCAGGGGAGATGGTACACCGCGCACTGCAGCTTGGACTCATGGAGATCGGTTTCACCGGCCATTTTCCCTATCCCAATGGATTTACCGATCCTGTAGCCAACTGTGTCATTCCCCAAAAAAAATTTCCACATTATATTACTGAGATCTTAAGATTACAGGAAGAATTTAAGGGGAAGATCATCATTCGCCTTGCAGCAGAAATTGATTACCTCCCTGAATATGTGGAACAGACTCGGAAGATGGTTCAAACATATCCCCTCGATTATATCACAGGATCTGTTCATATCATGGAAAACAAACAGATTGACTATAGTGAAGAACTGCTGAGTCAACATATTGAGCAGTTAGGGGGAGTTCATCGATTATGGGATAACTATTGGCAACATATTGAAGGATTAATTTCATCCGAAATATGCGACATTGTGGCCCATTTTGATCTTCTAAAAAAATTTAATGTGTCGAAACCTGTAAAAGATGATACCGAACGCATCGATCATTTATTGAACTTGATGAAAGACCGTAACTGTGTTCTTGAAATCAATACGGGAGGTATTGACCGGTCCTATAATCATGAGCCTTATCCTTCGTTATACATTATCCGAATGGCATCGGAAAAGAAATTGGATATTATATTGGGAAGTGATGCACACCGCCCCGAAGAAATTGGGCGACATTTCAAACCGACACGAGAAATGCTTCGATCATTGGGGTGGAGATATATTATCGTTTTTCAGAACAGAGAAAGACGATATCAGCCTCTTTAAATTTTCCAACCGATTCTTTTTTTAATCCCTCTTATTTAAGCAATGTCAGTTTCATGGTTTGGCTGTAAGGTCCTGCCGTTATATGACACATGTATATACCGCTGGGCAGCTGGCTTGCATCAAACTGGACTTGATAGTATCCCGTTTCCTGTTTCTGATCCACCAATGTGGCAACTTCACGGCCTGTTATATCATATACCTTTAATGTCACGTGCTGTGGATTGGGCAATTCATATTTAATTGTCGTTTCGGGATTGAACGGATTGGGATAATTCTGGTGAACTACAAATTTCTCAGGTCTTTTTTCATCACCTGTCTCAACAGAGGTGCCTGGAACCACACCGTATGCCTTGATACAGAGATCGAATTTCCCTTCTTGATCATTCCCCAAAGGACTCCATGTATTGTTCAACCCATTACTGCTGATCCAGCATTTACCGGTTTCAATATCAGGTTCCGCATAATTAACAACCTGTTGTTCGACTGGAACTGGAAGATCCTCTCCAGGAGCCGAGTATTTGACTTTAATATAAAAGTCATTACCGTTGCTTACTGTAATTGGACTGGTGAGGTTAAATGTGTAATAACCCGGATAATCACATGTTTTATCACCAATTGAACCGAGTAAATTAGAAAGGGAATTTCCATTAAAATTGTCATAGACTGTGAAATTCACGGTTGTATTGGATGTATTGATCCAGGTACCTAATTTTGTGAGCTGTTCGTTCTGGGAAGGTGCGTATTTGACAAGGCCGTATGCTTGAGAATTATTATAACCGATAGATCCCATTGATCCCAGCTTGTCGCAGTAGTAAACTGTCGCACTTGAATTATAATCCATACGCTTCGGCCAATATGCCACGTCTGTATTCACTCTGGTATCATTATATGAAATATAGAAATAACCATTTTCTCCAAAATTAGTCCCATAACTGTTTTTAACAATCCATGCTCCTAAACCACCACCCGTATTTTTATTGTCATTCCATCCTACAAGAAGAACGGCGTGATTGGCTTGGATCGTCCCGTTGAAATAATAGGTTTTATTGGAATTGTTATAATAAGCGTAATCCCAGTACATATTTGAAAAAACAGCACCATTATCATAAATAGCTTGTTTAATAATACTAATTAAATTGGGTATGAAACGGACGTCGGTAACGTAACCCTGGGGAATTATCCCTGGCGCAGAGGTGCTGTCACTTATGTTATATGGAAGGTCGGTTTCGGAGACGGGTCCACTTCCTCTAATAAAATATGCGGTTGCCATACTGGCATTTCCACCTTCAATGCAGTGTTTGCGTTTAAAACCGTGAGTGTTTTTCAGATGTTGTTCAGAGAGATCGTATATTCCAAGGCCCAAGGTAAGCCAGTTTGATTCAACAGCACCGATGCTGGCAAATACCCAGCAGCAACCACAATTCCCCTGATCTTTGGGAGGGGTCACCAATCCCTCTGTTCGCAAATCGTATGTAGCTGGCAGATCGAGCGCCTTTTGGAAATTAGCAGGGATCTCCGGTCTGTATTTGACCGGATGGGGAATATATCCTAGCGGGTAACCATCGGATGTGAATTCTCTGACTTCGCCCTTCTGAAGTGCTTCCATATATTGAATATACTCGGGATTTAAAGGTGCCTGTTTCAGTTCGGGTTCCTGTGTATAAACGGATGAAAATAGGAATCCACAGAGTAAGGTAATGATGATCTTTTTCATTTTGTTATTTCTCCTTGATTTAAGATTGAACGATCACGGTGAGTTCAAATGTTCTGATAGGCGGGATATTCTCTTCAAAATCCCGATGGTAAATGATTTCCAACGTGGTCTTTCCCGTATTTCCGCCTTGAAAATGAAATATCGATTTTCCGCCAGTACCCAGTATTCCTGGAGGGGTTTCATCGGGTTGGTATTCGGTTTTCAGGTGAAGAAGAATCGTTGTGTCCACATTCACGATCTCCCATTGGTAGCCTGTCGTTGGATTTGCATTCAAGACCACATTGAGGCGATGGTCTTTTTTCAATTCCACAGTTGTTCCAGAATCCGCTTCTTTTTTTTCAATGGTTGATGTCGTGCAGCGTATCCAGACAGCCATCATGATGAACAATAACATCGCATGTTTTTTCATGGATTGGACTCCTTTTTTAAAGACTTTGAATGCTATCGATGAAGATTTGTTTGCTGATTGATATCCAAAATTTGAAAATAAATGGTTGATGCCATATGTCTCATGTACATCTTGAACAGGGGGTATGACAACTGATATTAATAAATAAGTCCATTTATATCAAGTAAATTTTTTTTTTTATCATTTTGTTTTGAAAAAGATCCTTATTATGATTAAACCACTGCGGTAAAAGAATCCCGATTATGGACCAGGATTCATACTGTGTCAATAATATGGTCGATAATATTGTACAAAAAAATTTTTGGTAAACTCTTCATTATGATGCAATTTATCCTTGCCTTTTTGAAACTATTGTTGTATGTTTTAAAATAGACCGAAGGGGACATAAACTGGAGACGGACGTTGAAAAAATGGATCCAAAAGGGGTTTCTCGTTTTTAGCCTATTTCAGTCATCGTTTGTCCTGGGCGGATTTGTGCTTACAAAATACGGCGATGCTTTTATGCGAATTGGTGTGGGTGCCAGACCATTGGGAATGGGGGGGGCTTGTGTGGCTATCTGTAATGATGTGACGTCCATTTATTGGAATCCGGCTGGATTGGCCTCGATGACGATGTTACAGATTCACGGCATGCATTCGGAACGATTCTCAGGCATTGTGAATTGGGATTTCATCGGTATAGGTGTGCCCTTTAAAAACAATTTGGCAATGGGCTTTGGTTTTTTCAGATTGGGGGTTGACGGCATTCCCATCACGGCCCTTCGAGATCCTTCGAGAGAATTAGGAGAGATGTATGTCGATGCATACGGAAATTGGGTTGAGAATGATGTTTATGTGAAAGAATATGTCAATGACCATGAGATGTCTTTTGTCTTTTCATTTGCCAAAAAAAGCTCGAATCGCTTATTTTACGGCGGTAGCATTAAGGTGATTCGAAAACATGCGGGAGATTATGGCGCGTGGGGTCTTGGATTTGATTTTGGTATTATGATGAATCCTTATCGTTCACTACAGATCGGGTGTGTTTTGTTGGATGGATCTTCCACATTGATTGCCTGGAATGGGGGGAGAAAAGAGCTCATTGCCCCCCATATCAGAACAGGAATAGCCTATCCCGTGCAGATTTATTATTTTGATGTTGTTCCGTTATTGGATGTCCATATAGATTTTGAAAATCAACAATCAGGTGCACAAATTCATTTTGGCCAGATAGATCTGAATTTGCACGGAGGTATTGAGTTCGGATTTCAGGATCGCATCGCACTGCGGGCAGGTTCTGACAGGGGATATATCACATTTGGAGTCGGATTGCATGTCTCTGTGTTCAAGATTGATTATGGCTTTTCCCATCATATGGATTTGGGAAAGACGCATCGTATTTCGATTACGCTTTTATGGGACAAGGATCGTCTCTTTCGATTTTAGTGAGCTAAATAACATAAAAACATATATAAATTATAAAAATTTTATTGACTATGAATTTTTTATTTTGTAAGTTATATATACACAATTCTTTAAAACTTATTAATACGATAAGTTGAAGAGGTGTTATGGCATCAAGTATGACAGGTTTTGGTGTCGGAGAATTTCATCAGGATGGATATACGGTGAATGTTGAATTGCGGTCGGTCAACAGTCGATTTTTAGAGGTCTCTTGCCGATTGCCTCCAAGTTTCATTCACTATGAGAGAAAAATTAAAGAGATTATTAAAAAGAAGATCCAACGTGGAAAATTGTATTTGGCCGTTTCTATTCAAGGAGAGAATGAAGGTGTTTTGGATATTCGAGTCGATCAGCGAATAGCGCGTGCCGTTCGATCTCTGCTTGATGAAATTTGTCGTACAACCGGAATTCAGGAAGAATTACGTTTGGATCACATACTGAAATTTTCTGAGATATTTGAACCTATGAAAGAACCGGCGGGTGCTGAAAAAACGTGGGAGGGAGTCAAAACAGCGTTAATCAAAGCATTGGACGATCTGAAACGTATGCGTGACCGGGAGGGGGAATCGCTTGCAAGGGATATTGTGAAAAGAGTCAAATATTTAGAAAGACACCTCAGTGCTATTGAACGAATCGCCAAAAAGAATATTCAGAATGCTTATCAAAGAATGGTTGAACGTGTTCGCATATTGCAACAAAATCAGGAAGTGAGTGAAGAGCGATTGCATGCGGAAATTGTGCTTCTTGCTGATAAACTGGATGTCACAGAAGAATGCGTGCGTTTCCGTGGCCACAATGCCCTGTTTCATAAAATCATGGAGGAAAGTCCTGTTGTCGGGAAAAAATTGAACTTCCTTCTGCAGGAGATGAACCGAGAAGCCAATACCATTAGTGCAAAAGCAAACAACATGGCCATCAGTCATCATGTTGTTGAAATCAAGGAAGAAGTTGAAAAACTACGAGAACAAGTTCAAAATTTAGAATAGAATATGGATTCAGATAGAAATCTCTTTGTTCTCTCTTCACCTTCGGCAGGGGGCAAAACAACCATTATCAAAGAACTGATGAATAAAGGATTGGATTTATCTTATTCCATATCAGCAACAACCAGACCACCCAGAGAGGGTGAAAAGGAGGGCGTTGACTATTTTTTTTTCAATGATGAAGTGTTTCAAAAGAAGATTCGGGAAAAAGCCTTTATCGAATGGGCAAACGTGCATGGTTATTTTTATGGTACTTTATGTGATCAGGTGAATTCTTATGTCAAAGAGAACAAGAGAGTGCTGTTCGATCTTGACGTCCATGGAGGCATTAATTTAAAAAAAGCGTACCCTCAAGCGGTTCTCATTTTTTTATTACCGCCATCCATGGATATTTTAAAAAAGAGACTTATCGATCGAGGGACAGAAACAGAGGAATCCATTGAGAAACGGTTTAAAGATGCCATGAAAGAAATAGAAATGGCTGACGCATATGATTTTCAAATTATCAATGATCGGTTAGAGGATACCATAAAAGAACTTGTAGCCATTATTCAGTGAAAAGTCAATATTCAAATTAAAAGGGGATTGTGTATGAGTGATGTTTCGATTTTGGATTTAACAAAGAAGACAAACAATGTTTATGAATCAGTCGTCATCATGTGTAAACGGGCTCGTCAGATTAATGATGAGCAGAAACTTCAGATCGAAATGGAGCGTGAAATTGTTCCTGGAATTGAAAATAGAGAGAATGAAGATTTTGATGAGGTTGAAATCGATCGTGAAGCACTTTTAAAGGAACATAAGAAATATCCCAAACCTTCCGAGGTCGCCATTCAAGAAATGCTCGGAGATCAAATCGAATATCGATTCGTCGATTCGGAAGAGGAAAAAAGCGAATAATTCATCTGATGTTCTGAGGAATCGCAAGAGCATTATGAATCATGTGAGGCGGAATATAAGGCGTTCACATTGGAAAAAAGGTTAGAAAAACGACATATTCTTCTGGGCATTACAGGCAGTATAGCCGCTTATAAAGTGTGTGAAGTGCTTCGTTTATTGCAGCACCAAGGTGCTGAGATTCAGGTCGTGATGACTGAATCAGCCCAGCATTTTATAACGCCTTTGACTTTCGAAACCTTATCGGACCACGAAGTCATAACCGATCTATTCCCTTCTCATCGAACTGTCAAAACGCGACATGTGAGCATGGCTGAATGGGCTGACTGCATTTTAATTTGTCCGGCCACAGCCAATATCATCGGGAAAATCGCTTCAGGAATCGCAGATGATTTCTTATCCACGGTGGTTATGGCATCCCGCTCACCGGTTCTGTTCGCACCGGCCATGGATTATCAGATGGTCCGGAATTCGATTTATCTTTCAAATTGTGAAAAATTGGAGAAACTGGGTTATCGGTTCATTTCACCTGAAGAGGGAGAGCTGGCCAGCGGTGCGGTGGGTCCCGGTCGTCTTGCCGACATCAGGCGGATTATCGAATCGGTCAAAAAAGCGCTTCTGGGTTCAGATAACTTAAAACAAGTCAGAATCTTAGTGACTGCCGGCCCCACTCAGGAATTTCTGGATCCCGTTCGCTATTTAACGAATCCATCCTCAGGGAAAATGGGCTATGCTATTGCTGAAGAGGCTTCTTTGAGAGGGGCAGATGTAACCTTGATCAGCGGTCCGACTGACCTTCAGACTTTTCAAAATATCCGTTTGATCGAAATCAAAACGGCTGAAGAACTGGCTCGTGTTACAAAGAAAGAGTGGAAAGACCATCAGGTTCTTATTATGGCAGCGGCTGTTGCCGATTTCCGTCCGTTAAAACTGTCTCGTAAAAAAATCAAGAAAGAGACGGCAGAGTGGGTGCTGCAGCTTGAACAAACGGAAGATATACTCAAAAGCATCGGTGAAAAGAAGGGTGATCGTATTGTCGTCGGATTTGCTCTGGAAACGGAAAACGCAGAAAGGCACGCCATTCAAAAATTGCACAACAAAAAGTGTGATCTCATTTGTTTGAACAATCCCGATGGACCCGGATCCGGATTTGGCCAAGATACCAATCGGATTACGCTGATTGATGCAAAGGAAAATGTCGAACATCTTCTCCTTATGGAAAAGTGGCAGGTTGCCCAACATATACTGGATAGGGTGGCATTGTTATTAAAAGAGAAAGTCATCGCATGACTCAAGCTGATTATCGGGACATGATGAAACAAGCAGGTAAGTATCTCGACTATCAAAAAGATCTGTTTGGAGAAGAGCTCTTTTTGGAAAATCCGGATATCTTTCAAGGGAATCAGCACTCCCACTCTTTTGGGACATTGAATGAATTGAAAGAAGCCATTCAGGATTGTCAAAAATGTCCCTTGTCAGAAACACGCACACATTTGGTATTTGGATGTGGAAATGAGCATGCCAATCTCATTTTGATCGGAGAAGCGCCGGGAAGAGATGAGGATTTGCAGGGTGAACCGTTTGTCGGTCGAGCGGGACAGTTGCTCGACAAGATTCTTGCGGCTATTGGATTTCAGAGAAAAGAGATTTATATCGGCAATATTTTGAAGTGCAGACCGCCGAATAACCGTGATCCATTGCCCGAAGAGATTGCATTGTGTATGCCTCACCTTATGAAACAGATCGATATCATTCAGCCTAAAATCATTTTGGCTTTGGGACGTATTTCTGCGCAAACGCTTTTAAAAACATCGGCATCTCTGGGTCAACTCAGGAGTGAAACACTGGATTTTAAGGGAATCCCGCTCATGGTGACTTACCATCCAGC
Organism: bacterium; assembly: GCA_016931965.1. Lineage (GTDB taxonomy): Bacteria > Zhuqueibacterota > QNDG01 > QNDG01 > DSAB01 > JAFGDT01. The sequence continues at coordinate 75,856 of JAFGDT010000018.1, forward strand.
TGCCCTTCTCCGCAATCCACACTGGAAGCAACCCGTGTGGGAAGATGTGCAGCGACTGCGCAATCTGTACGATGAAATTGTAGGGGATAAACCAAAATGGCAGCCAACCAAAAAGTAAAGGGTAAAAAAGCGGAATCGAATTCTGTTTTCGATCGTGTGCCTCCTCAGTCATTGGAGGCGGAAATGGCTGTCCTGGGATCCGTTATGATCGATAATGATTGTATCGGCAAGATTATTGAGATGGTAGATGTGGATCATTTCTATCGAACAGTGCATCAACAAATATTTCGTGCCGCCCGGACACTTTATGAGAGAAATGAACCCGTGGATCTGATTACGCTAACCGAAGAGCTGAAAAAGCATAAAAAGTTGGATGAAATTGGAGGGGCTTATTATTTAACGGAACTGGCAGAATCGGTGCCTTCTTCTGCCAATGTTGAATATCATGCTCGAATTGTTTTGGAGCGTTTTCTGATGCGCCGATTGATTGAAGAGTCCACGGCGATTGCCAAGGAATGTTATGATGGTCTTGATGATGTCTATGAGATTATCGATCGATCGGAGCAGCGCATTTTCGGGCTCTCTGAAAAACGGCAACGCAGGACATTTCAGCATATTTCTCCTATTATGCATGAAGCTTTTGAGGCCATCGAAAAGTTTCACCAGAGAGAAGGTGTGGTGACGGGAGTTCCAACCGGATTTACCATGCTGGATGAATTGACATCAGGATTTCAGCAGAGTGAGTTCGTGGTTGTGGCCGGACGGCCTTCCATGGGTAAGACCGCTTTTAGTCTCAATATCGCCAGGCATGCGGCAGTGAAGGCAAAAATCCCTGTTGGATTTTTCAGTCTGGAAATGTCGAATCGTCAGCTGGCTTTGCGTTTGCTGTGCGCTGATGCCCGCGTGGATGCTCACGGTGTTCGCACAGGGAAATTGGCTGATAAGCAATGGCAGGAATTGAGTTTGCATGCAGGTGCTTTGACAGAAGCGCCTCTCTACGTGGATGATACACCTGGAATGGGGGTTCTTGAGCTCCGAGCCAAGGCCAGGCGATTGAAGAAAGAGCATGATATCGGCATGATTGTCGTCGATTATCTCCAATTGATGGAGGGGCCAAGAGGTTTGGAAAGTCGTCAACAGGAGATTTCGGTGATTTCAAGATCCTTAAAGTCTCTGGCGAAAGAATTGGATGTGCCTGTGGTTGCCCTTTCTCAGCTTTCTCGTGCGGTCGAAGTAAGGGGAGGAGAAAGACGCCCCATGCTTTCGGATTTGCGAGAATCGGGTGCAATTGAGCAGGATGCCGATGTGGTTCTTTTCATCTACAGACCGGAATTTTATGGGAAAAAAGTAGATGATCGGGGAAATCCATTGGAAGGTAAAGCAGAGGTGATCATTGGAAAACAGCGAAACGGTCCTGTAGGAACCGTTCATCTCCATTTTATGAAACAATGGGCGCGTTTTGAGAATCCGGCTTATGAAGAAGAATCCGCAGGTGTTCCATTTTAGGTCACTGATATGGAAGTGATTGTAAAGGAAAACATCAAAGAATCGAAGGTGTCAGAGCAGAATGATCGAACAGATCGGATCATTCAGACAAAGGACCGGAATCGTTATAAAAAAATCTTAGAGAAGATGATCCGGGAGATTCGATCCTACACGCAGAAGCTGGATATCGAACTGCTTCGCCGTGCTTATCAATTTGCCTATGAAGCACACAAACATCAATTCAGAATATCGGGGGATCCCTACATTGAACATTGTCTGGGAACAGCAGTCGTTCTTACTGAACTGCGCATGGATCCGGTTACGATCGCTTCCGGTCTTCTTCATGATGTTGTAGAAGATACAGGAATTGGCATTGATGAAGTCAAAGAGGTTTTTGGAGAAGAGATCAGTCGACTTGTTGACGGGGTGACCAAGATCAGCGAGTTGAAGTTTCAAAGTCAAGCTGAAAAACAGGCTGAGAATTTTCGGAAAATGATTTTTTCCATGGCCCAGGATCTGCGTGTCATCATGATTAAATTTGCCGATCGTCTTCAAAACATGCGGACAATTGAGTATCTTCCTCCGGAGAAAGCGAAACGCATTGCCTTGGAGACGCGGGAAGTCTATGCACCATTGGCCCATCGGTTTGGAATCGCACGTATTAAATGGGAACTTGAAGATCTTTCGCTGAAGGTTCTCGATAGGAACGCTTATGATCTGTTGATCCAAAAGATAGCCGATCGAAAGGAAGAGCGGGAACGCTACATACGGGAAATAGCCAATCCAATCAAACGGGAGTTGACCAAAGTGGGTATACAATCGGAGATTACGGGCAGGGCGAAGACGCTCTATTCGATCTATCGGAAAATGCAGGAGAGGAAAAAGTCCTTTGAAGAGATTTATGATTTGCTCGCCATCAGGATCATTGTTCAAAAAGTGGATGAATGCTATTTTGCTCTGGGCGTGGTTCATACCCTCTTTACCCCTGTCCAAGATCGATTTAAGGATTATATTGCCACACCCAAATTGAATATGTATCAATCCCTTCATACAACCGTTATTGGTCCGGCTGGTAAGATGGTTGAAATTCAGGTCCGTACGGAAGAGATGCACCGCGTAGCAGATATTGGTATTGCGGCACACTGGAAGTATAAAGAAAAAAGAAAATCGGAAGACGAGCTGGATCGGTACAGTGCCTGGCTTAGGGAAATGATCGATTGGCAAAAAGATACACTCGATCCGGAGGAATATCTGGATTTTCTGAAAACCGATCTCTTTATCTCGGAGGTTTTTGTTTTCACACCTAAAGGAGATCTGTTGAAACTGCCTATTGGTTCAACCCCTGTTGATTTTGCCTTTGCTGTACATACGGATATCGGTTTGCATTGTATAGGCGCCAAGGTCAACGGTCATATAGTCTCTTTGAATACAAAATTGCAAAGTGGTGACATCGTTGAGATTATCACTTCAGTGAATCAACGACCGAGTCAGGACTGGATTACGTTTGTAAAAAGTTCAAAAGCGAAAAGCAATATTAAGCGCTGGTTCAAAGAATCCCAGCTTCAGGAAGCCATCCGATTGGGAGAAGAAATACTGATCAAGGGATTGAAACGGTATCGGATTCGACGGTCGAATGAACAAATCAAAGCATTGGCTCAAAAAATGGGAAAGTCAAAGGTTGAGCAACTCTATGCTGATTTGGGTCAGGGAACAGTATCGATTCAAAAAATTGCAGAAGCGCTTTCACCTCACAAAGTGTTATCCCCACCGGAGATCAGGAAAGAAAATATTATTGAACGGTTTATTACCCGTGCAAAAGGCTCCTCTAAAGGGATTCGTGTCCAGGGAGTGGATAATCTTCTGATTCGGTTTGCTCAGTGCTGCCATCCTGTTCCTGGCGATTCCATTGTCGGTTTTATATCAAAAGGAAGAGGCATTGTGATTCATCGAAGAGACTGTGGCAATGCTTTAAAATTAATGGAGATACCAGAAAGGAATGTGGAAGTCACATGGGATGTTGGGGGAGAAGAAGCTTTTGTCGTTCGTTTGCGTATATTGGCTACCGAAAGAAAAGACTTTCTGAAAGATATTGCAGGGGCACTATCCGCAATGGATACACATATTCTTAATGTGAATATGAGTACTGAAAATACGATTATTACATCATATGTCATCTTAGAAGTTAAAAATCTATCTCACCTTACTCGTATTATACAGCAGCTTAATCACATCAAAGGGATCATTTCGGTACAGCGAGAGAGTTGTGTTGAAGAATCGATGGAAAAATCGTCCTATCACTAACAGAAGGAGTTGATTTATGAGTAAAATGACAACCATTACCAAAAAGGATGTGGCCAAACGCACGGCAAAATTGGTCGATGAGCGCATCTATATTACAGAGAAGATCGTGGATGGTGTTTTCACTGCACTTCGTCAATTTATGTCGGAAGCCGATTCGGAAATCAGAATTGAAATTCGTGATTTTGGCGTGTTTGAGGTTAAAAAAACCAAGCCGAAACCCAAAGCACGAAATCCAAAAACTGGAGAAATTATTTATGTGCCTGCGAGACGGAAAACGCATTTTAAAGCCGGGAAATTGCTGAAGGAAGTGTTAAAGAGACCGTTGGAATAAATGCGTCATCGTGGGTTGTGTTCTTGGACTGGATTATGGCAGGCGACGAATAGGCGTTGCAATCAGTGATGATTTGGAATTAACCGCCCAACCTGTTGGAACATGGAATAACTTAAAATGGAAACAGGTTGTGGATCGTATACGCACGTTGATTGAGGATAAAGGGATCGAACGTGTCGTAGTCGGTTTTCCATTAAATCTTCACGGACAAAAAGGTCCTTCAGCTCTGGAAGTTGAGCGGTTTGTCGATAAATTAAAACAACATGTTTCTATACCGATTATACTGTGGGATGAGCGGTTCACTTCCGTTCAGAGCAAAAGAACCCTTCGTATGTTGCACCAGAAACCCAGTCAAAAAAAGGAGAAAATCGATCTGATTGCCTCAATTCTGCTCCTTCAGAATTATTTGGATCACCAGAAAGAAGTGACTATGAGAGATCAAGGAGAGGGGAATTGAGTCGGCAGGATGCTCTTAGATTGCTTTTTACCGCCTTCGCCCTCATCTTCGCTTTTCCACCTTTCCCTACAGGTTTTATCGCCGTTATTGCATGGGTCCCATTTTATTTTTTTCTTGAAGGGAAGAAAGCAGGAGAGGCCTTCAGAGGCGGTTATATTGTCGGTCTATTGTGGGCTGGAGGAACCATTTATTGGATTGGGTGGGCTACGGGATGGGGATTGTTGGGCATCCTTTTGATTCTTCCCCTTTATTTTGCAGTATATGCAGCCACTCAGGTATGGTTGTGGAAAAGATGGGGCCATACGTCTCTGTGGACTGCACCTTTTGTCTGGATCGGTTTTGAACTGCTCGCTTCAACAGGTATTCTCAGTTTTCCGTGGAATCTTTTAGGATATACACAAACCTATACCCCTGTTATGATTCAATATGCTTCCATCACAGGCGTATATGGTGTGTCTTTCTGGGTTGTCTTACTCAATGTATTGATTTACCAATTGTGGACGAGAAGGAATAAAGGGCGTGAAACTTTATGCCTGTTGATTGCGATTTTTCTGATGATTCTTTTACCATGGGTACACGGACGATTCACTTTTGATCAAAAAAAGGAAAATACTCAGGAAATAAAATTGGCTCTCATTCAAGGCAATATTGATCCCTATATCAAATGGACACCCAGTTTTATTGATTCCAATTTTGCCGTTTATCGTCGGTTAACATGGGATATTTCAGATCATCATCCCGATCTGATTGTCTGGCCTGAGACTGCCACACCCTGTTATTTGCGATACAGCCCGATTTATCTGGATTATGTCAGGTCTCAAGTTGACAGTTTGGGTATTCCTCTGCTCACGGGATCTCCCGATTATGAACATGTTGATGAACAGGGCATAAAAACTTATAATGGGGCGCTTCTCATCCATCCAAACAGTCGGGTGATTGATCGATACCACAAGATGCATCTGGTCCCTTTTTCAGAAAGGGTGCCGTTTGTTGATCAGTTACCCTTTTTATATGATTGGGGTAGGAAAATGGATCTGGATATCGGGAATTTTGAACCCGGTGATTCTGTGGTTGTTTTTCGGGCCATAAATTCTCAGAATCAGGCATTTTATTTCTCTGTGGTGATCTGTTATGAATCGGTCTATCCCTATCTGGTCAGAAAATTTGTTGAAAAAGGCACGCAGTTCCTTGTCATCATTACAAACGATGGATGGTTTGGTACGACCTCCGGTCCCTATCAGCATGCGCAGATTGCCGTATTTAGAGCCATTGAAAACCGACTGTGGATAGCCCGCTGTGCAAATACAGGGATATCAGAATTTATTGATCCCTACGGGGTGATTCATGCTAAAACAAAGCTTAATGAGGAATCGGTTTTAATTTATTCCATTTTCAGTAAAGAAGGGGATACATTTTTTCTAAAACATGGGCAGGTTATCTCACTTTTCATTTTGGTTGTGAATGTTTTCATCCTATTGATGGCTTTATTTGGAAATAGACTCATGAAGAAGCTAAGATCCTGTTCAGTCTTACGGCTCTAATTTTCATCATAAACCAAATGGTATCATGTTGAAATGGATTTTTACAATACTGATTTTTTTAGGGAGTATGGGCATTCTTTTCGCCGATCCGATGCGACTGGTGACTCTCAGTTCGGTTAAAGCACGGCCTTTGGCCATGGGTGGTGCGTATGTCTCTATTGAGAATGATCTGTTTGCGCTGGATTTTAATCCTGCGGCGTTTTCAGTGAATGCCATTGAGAGAGCGGTTCGTTTTTCAATGTATTTCAATCCCTTAAGTCCGGTTATCATAGTAGAAAACTGGAATAAAATATCGGGCTGGGATGACCGTCTGGGATTTATGATTTATGGGATTGCCTTTTCTTATGGTCGATTGAATGTGGGCATTCTGTATGGAGAAGAAGCCCTTTCCGATGAAAGGAGGCTTGAACGCCGCTCTTTTTTTAATGGAACAGGATATCCTGCCCAGAAAAATTCCAGCATGGGTTTTTCAATCTCTTTAAGTCCGCGTGTTTCCTTAGGTGCTGTGGGTGAGTTGTACCACAGAGAAGAAAAGAGCAACAAACATATTCGATTGGGATATCGATACGGTATTGTTATCAAACCCAGAAACAGCCTGTCTGTTGGTTTGTGTTTCTGTAACTTTCCCAATGATTATAAAGAAGACCGCATCGTGATAGAACGACTGGCTGATGAGACATTGAACATCGGTGTTTCTTACAGACCTTGGAGAATGTTTACTGTAGCATTGGATATTCGGAACGTGAGTGACGAGGAGAAAAAAGTGGTCAGGGAACCTCATATGGGATTTGAATTGGATCCTTTTTCATTCGTCAGTCTGAGAGGAGGGTATTACAGGGACTGGGAAGGAGATGAAGAAACATACTCTGTAGGGATTGGCCTTCACAGCTGGGAATCCGCGTATGCAATAGAACAGGTTTATGTCGATCCATTTTTTCGGTTGGATACAGCATTGCTTTGGCGACACCATTTGGGAGAAACGGAAAGGTGGTTTATTGTATCCTGTGTTTTTAAGATTTAATCTGCTGCTCCTGTAAACGATCATTCAGATGTACGCTTTGCGGGAACTATAGACATGAATATAGGTTTTAAATACATCACAAGTTGAGGGAAAATAGTTGGACTTTTTTGAATGATATCGTCACACGGAGAGGAGTATCTATGGAGAATCGTCTGAGAATGGGCAAAGCGTTAGCGGGTTGTATTGTTGTCGTGTTAATGATCGGTTTTTGGAAGTGTTCGAGAGAGACTGTTAATCTTATCGATATGGCTCCTGAACAGGCATTTGAATATGCTAAACGGACTTACGATCGGGAAGATTATTTGCAGGCAAAAAATGAATTTACAGTCATTGTGTATAATCATCCTGCCAGTTTGGTCAGTGAAAAGGCACAATTTTATTTGGCCGAATCACATTATCATTTAAAGGAATATATCCTTGCGATTTCAGAATACGAGAAACTGATTCGTAATTTTCCTCAGAGTACCTATTCAGACGATGCTTTATATAAGGTGGGTATGTGTTATTATCAATTGTCCCCCGGTTATGCCCTTGACCAGGAATATACATTGGAAGCTGTCTCGAAGTTTCAGCAATTTCTGGATGAGTATCCCGATTCCGATTTGAGAACGGAGGCGGTGAACCGGTTGGATGAATGTCTCAGGAAACTGATGAAAAAAGAGTACGAGACTGGCGAGCTCTACAGAAAACAAGGTTATTATCGTGCTGCGATTATCTCCTATGATTATGTTTTAGAAAGTAATTATCAAACAGAATTTGTCGAGAGATCACTTTACTGGAAAGGAGAGTGTCTCTATAAGTTGGGGGATTTGGAAGAGGCCGAAGACCTGTTTCAAACCGTCATCAGACAATATCCCCAGAGTGAATGGGCTGAACGGGCAGAGAGAAAACTGGAAGATATCCAAAGTAACTAAATTCAATTTATGATTTAGAGAGATTTCAACTATCCATGCGAATCGGGCTTTTTGGGGGGACATTTGATCCTCTTCATGTCGGGCATCTCATTATCGCTGAAACGGTGCGTAGTGATTTTCCATTAGATCAGGTATTGTTTATTCCTGCGGGAATATCTCCGCACAAGCTGGATAAAAGCCTGTCTCCGGCTGACATCCGTCTGGAGATGGTGCAGAGTGCCATTCAGCATCATACAGGTTTTGATGTCTCTCCTGTGGAAATAGAGAGTAAAAACATTTCGTATACAATTGATACAATCATGTGGTTTAAAGAAACGAAGAAATACCATCGTGATGAATTGTATCTTCTCATGGGTTCCGATAGCTTTTTGGAACTCGATACCTGGAAAGATCCGGAATTGATTCTCGAACGGGTTCATTTGCTGGTTGTCAGCAGACCTGGATTTGAAATCCGGACGATTGAAGAACGATTTCAGGGTAAACTGAGCATCGTTAAGGGTCCCCTTATTGATATTTCCTCTTCTGAAATTCGGCACAGGGTTCAGTCGGGCAAGTCAATCCGATATTGGGTTCCTGAGAGCGTGGAAAAAATCGTTTTCCAGAAAGGGCTATACCATTGATGTGGATGTCCTTTTGGCAATGGCTTGGTCAAAGAACCGTTGCATTCTTCAGGGAAATGGGCACTGTTTCCATTCTTTTGTATCGGATTTTGATCGGTATACCCTCTATTTTTCGCGATCATCATTTGGTTTTGAAACAGATGTTAGAAGCGGGTGTGAATTCCCTTCCCCTGGTGAGTGTGGTCAGTATTTTTACAGGAGCGGTCTCTGCATGGCAGGCTGCTTATCAAATGGAAGGTTTAATGGGTGGTCTTGTATCGATGAACTACCTGGGATCCGGTGTCAGTGCGGCTATATTCATTGAATTATCCCCTGTGTTGGTGGCTATTGTGATTGCGGGTCGGGTGGGGGCATCGATTGCGGCCGAATTGGGAACGATGCGGGTCACCGAGCAAATTGATGCTCTGGAAGCTCTGGCCATTGATCCTGTCAGATATCTGGCGGTTCCCCGATTCGTTGCGGGATGGACCATGCTTCCCATGCTGGTTGTCTATTCGTATCTTGTTGCACATCTGGGTGCTTATGTGGTTGCTCATTTTCTGCTGGATGTATCAACCAGTACTTTCTTTGGGAGTGTACAGCGTAGCTTTTCGATTTACAATATCTTTTCGGGATTGGTTAAATCGTTTGTTTTTGGTGGAGGTACAGCTTTAATTGGATGCTCTATCGGATTTCAAACAGAAGGAGGTGCCGAAGGTGTAGGCAAAGCCACCATTAAGGCGTTTGTTTTTTCTTCGGCATTCATCCTTATTGGTGATTATGTACTTGCAATGATTTTATTTTAATCATGATCGAGATCAGAAAATTAAAAATATCGTTTAACAGTCACGTGGTATTGAGCCATGTCGATCTCACCATTGAAAATGGGGATTCGATTGTCATTATCGGGGGAAGCGGATGCGGCAAAACCGTGCTGCTGCGATCCATCATCGGACTTATTAAGCCCGATGCAGGAACGATCCGGGTTAATGGTGAAGAAATCACCCGAATGGATCGAAAAGATCTGTTCCGTATTCGGAAAAAATTCGGCATGCTTTTTCAAGGGGCCGCTCTTTTTGATTCGATGACTGTAGAAGAAAATATCGGGCTGGCATTGAAGGAGCATACAGATCTTTCCGCAGACGAGATTCAAAAGCGGGTTCAAGAAAAACTCAACGTGGTTGGATTGCCGGGTATTGAAGAGAAAAAACCGGCTGAACTTTCAGGCGGGATGAAAAAACGGGTGGGTCTGGCACGTGCCTTAATCATGGATCCGGAGTTTGTCCTGTTTGATGAACCGACAACGGGCCTCGATCCGGTGATGGCCGATGCCATCAATCATCTGATTATCGAAACCCATCGCAAGTTTAATATTACCTCGATTGTGGTAACCCACGATATGTCGAGTGCTTATCAAATTGCGGACCGTATTGCCATGCTCCATGATGGCAGAATTATTTTTTCCGGACCGCCTTCCGCAATTAAAAAAAGTGAGCTTACTATTGTGAAACAGTTTGTGAAAGGCAGTGGAGGTTTGATTCATGGATTTGAATCCTCTTAAATGGTCGGTCTGCGTTGTTCGCATAAAGCGCATCCCATTACGATTCACTTGATAGGATTTTGAGTGACCGTATGAAAAAAGTTCGTTCCAAATATGTCTGTCAGTCGTGTGGCTATGAGTCTTTGAAATGGATGGGGAAGTGTTCCGAGTGTGGAAGCTGGAATAGTTTTATCGAAGAGGTTGTTGAGTCACAGAAGGAAAAGCGAAAAAATGCAGTGGTTATCAAAAATCGCCCTCTTTCCATTACAAAAGTGAGTCAAGTCTCTGAAAAGAGACTGATTACAGGAATAGAGGAATTTGATCGCGTTGTGGGTGGTGGTATTGTCTTGGGTTCGGTGAATTTATTGGGAGGCGCACCCGGAATCGGTAAATCGACCCTTTTGTTGCAGGCGTGTGCTCATCTGGCAAATCAAGGTAAAAAAGTGCTCTATGTATCGGGAGAAGAGTCTCTCAGTCAAATCAAAATGCGGGCAGATCGATTGTCCATCCATTCTGATCATTTTTTTCTTTTGGCTGAGACAGATGCCGATACCATTGTCGCCGTATTGAAAGCAGAAAAACCCGACATGGCGGTGATTGATTCCATTCAAACGGTATTCACATCCGATTTGGAAAGTCTGCCGGGTAATGTCAGTCAGGTCCGATTTTGTGGACATGCGATTACCGTGACCGCCAAGGAAGAACATATACCCCTCTTTTTAATTGGTCACGTCACAAAAGACGGCAGCATTGCGGGTCCGCGGGTTCTTGAACACCTCGTTGATGGTCTGCTTCTCTTTGAAGGGGATGGGCAATATGATTACAGGATACTGCGCGCTGTGAAGAATCGATTTGGGTCGACCAATGAGATCGGACTGTTTGAAATGTCCGACCGAGGTATGGTTGGGGTGAATCAGCCATCCGAGTTTCTCCTTGCCCAACGACGCCCCGATATTTCGGGGACTGTGGTCACCGTCCACCTGGAAGGCACACGGTCTTTTCTGGTTGAGGTTCAGGCCCTGGTCACACCGACACGGTACGGCATCCCTCAGCGTACCACAACCGGTATTGATTCTCGAAGACTGGCGATACTGTTGGCTGTGCTCGAAAAACGGCTGGGTTTGCCATTTGGAAATCAGGATGTTTTCGTCAATGCTGCGGGAGGCCTCCGTTTGACAGAACCTGGAGTGGATCTTGCTGTGGCACTCGCACTCATTTCCAGCTTGAAAGAAAAACCGATCGATGCCAAAATCGCCGTCGTCGGCGAAATCGGGTTGGGGAGTGAAATTCGCACTGTTTCACAGATAGAAAAAAGAATTTCAGAGGCGGAACGCTTGGGCTTTAAGCAATTCATCTATCCCAAGAACAATCAGGTGAAGAAATCCCAAAGGACGGGCATCCGTTTAATGGGCATGGAGAGTTTGAATCAGGTGGTGAATTACCTCTTCAAATAAACGAGAGGTATTTGTTCTTTGTCAATAGGATTGTATGTTCACAGTTGAAAAAATCGATGGAGAATCCAGGGCGCGTGCCGGACTTCTGACCACTCCCCACGGCAATGTAGAAACGCCTGTTTTCATGCCCGTCGGCACACAGGGTACGGTGAAGACAGTGTCTCCACAGGAATTGCATACTTTGGGTGCACAGATCATTCTGAGCAATACCTATCATCTTTACCTCAGGCCCGGGGATCGCTTAATCCAAGAAGCAGGCGGTCTCCATCGGTTTATCGGATGGCCGCATCCCATTCTCACGGACAGCGGCGGATATCAGGTTTTCAGTTTGGCCGAGCTGTGCAAGGTGAATGATGAGGGTGTGCGTTTTCAATCCCATCTGGATGGTTCCTATCACGATTTCACACCGGAGGGGGTTGTTGACATCCAGAGAAATCTCGGATCGGATGTGATGATGGTGCTCGATGAATGTTCTCCCTATCCGTGTGCCCATGAAATTGCTGTAAAGGCAAATGAGCGCACCATTCGCTGGGCGGAACGCTCTTTGAATCGATACCTGGAAACCGATCCGCCACTGGGTCTTCAACAATATATTTTTGGTATTGTTCAGGGCAGCACCTATCAAACCATCAGAGAGGTCAGCACGAAACGGTTGGTGGAAATGGCATTCGATGGATACGGTATCGGGGGTCTGGCTGTGGGTGAACCGAGAATCGTCATGCTGGAAATGATCGAATACTGTATAGATCTACTCCCGAAAGAGAAACCAAGATATCTCATGGGTGTGGGGAAACCCGAAGATATTGTTGAGGCCATTGCATTGGGTGTGGATCTGTTTGATTGTGTCATTCCGACACGGAATGGGCGAAATGGGACCGTCTATACACGCGAAGGAAAATTGGTTGTCAAGAATCGCCATTTTGAGAAAGATTTTATCCCAATTGACGAACTGTGTCAATGTTATACGTGTCAGCATTTTTCAAGAGCCTATATCCGTCATCTCTTTCAGGCTGAGGAAATTTTAGGGTTGCGTCTGGCCACGATTCACAATCTTCATTTTTACATGACACTGATCAGAGAGGCGAGACAGGCCATCATCAAAGGGTCTTTTCAAAAATGGAAGGAAACATTTTTAAATCAATATTCAAGCGAGACTTCAATCCATTCATGATGTTTAAATCTTAAAGGAAGGAGGAGAATGTGTATCATTTACTATTTGCCATGGGAACCTCTGGAAGTGGGAGCAGTTCTGGAAGCAGTTCGATGTTAGGTTTTCTGCCTTTAATCCTTATTGTTGTTGTCATGTATTTTTTAATGATCAGACCACAGGCCAAAAAGCAGAAAGATCACCGTGCGATGCTGGAAAAACTTGAAAAGGGAGACCGTGTTTTAACTTCTGGCGGTATTGTCGGCACCATTGCGGGGATTAAAGAGAATGAAGGTCTTCTCATTGTCAAGATTGCAGAGAATGTGAAAATCGAGCTTTCCAAGAATTCGGTAGCCCAGCTTCTAAAGAAAAAATCAGAGTAGATCTCTGTCATGCGTATCGTATTTATGGGTACACCTGATTTTGCTGTGCCCAGTCTAAAAAAATTGGTGGAAAGCACCCACGATGTTGTGGGTGTTGTGACGCAGCCAGATCGGCCGAAAGGAAGAGGACTGCATCTGGCCGCTTCTCCGATAAAAAGAGAGGCCCAACAATTGGGACTCCGTGTCATACAGCCTGCGGATTTGAAAGACGTTCAGCTCCATAAAGATTTAAAGGCATGGAAAGCAGACTGTTTTGTCGTTGTGGGATTTCGGGTTCTTCCGCCAGAGATTTATGAGATACCGCCGAAAGGAACGATTAACCTGCACGCTTCACTCCTGCCTAAATATCGGGGTGCGGCCCCCATTCAGTGGGCATTGATTCGCGGGGAACAAATGACGGGGGTAAGCACATTCTTTATTGTGAGACAGGTCGATACCGGTGATCTCATACTCCAGGAAGGTGTGGTGATCGAGAAGGAAGAGACTGCCGGAGAGTTACACGATCACTTGGCCAAGGTAGGGGCCAATCTGTTGCTGCGCACGGTGGATTTGATCGAATCGGGTCGCGTGAAGCGCATTCCACAAGTTGGTGAGAGAACGCTGGCTCCCAAGATTCTTCCCGAGCATTGTGAAATAGATTGGCACCAGTCTGCCAGAAATATTGTTAATTTGGTCAGGGGACTTTCTCCGGTGCCGGGTGCCTATACATTTTGGAAGGGAAAGCGGATGAAGATCTATCGTGCGTCCATTTTGGAAGAATCAACAGCAGAAAAGGTGCAGCCGGGAAGGGTGATCAACGTATCTGAAGATGGCATTACTGTTCAGACAGGTGATGGGGCTGTTTTTATACGCGAACTGCAGGTTGAAGGGAAAAGAAGGATGGTTATCAGCGATTTTCTCCGGGGACAACGGTTGTTAGAGGATATGGTTTTGGGGTAAAATTGAGATCCTCATAGATTGCCTGTGTGCAAATCTCAACATTTATTCTTAGGGATCCGATATAAAGTAGATTGACGCATGAATGAAATCGTATAAAATAAGGAGAGATGCGATGAAAAATTTTAAAATATATTTTTATTTGAATGTTATCAAACCCATCTGGATGATCGTAGGCTTAACCTTCTTGTTTAACTGTTCCCAAGCGGTTTTCAACAGTCCACAGATAACTGAATATTATCCCCAAAATATCATTCTTTTTATTGGCGACGGAATGGGTGTATCTCAGGTGACAGCTTTAAAAACTGTTGAAGGTGTCATTGCCCTTGAAAAATTTAAACAGCTTGGATTGATTACCACATGGGCGGACACGAATTATATTACCGATTCAGCTGCAGCAGGAACAGCGCTTGCAACCGGTTACAAAACAAGAAATCGTGCCATTTCGGTTTCTCTGTCTAATGAGCCATTGAAAACGGTTTTGGAGTATGCGGAAGAAAGAGGGAAATGGACCGGTTTGATTACAACCAAAAGTATTACCGATGCAACGCCTGCCAGTTTCGCCGCTCATGTGGATAACAGGAACAACCAGATTGAGATTGCCGAACAGCTTGTTCAAAGTGGTGTGGAAGTGGCCATCGGTGGTGGGCTCAGTTATTTCTTATCTGCATCGCAAGAGGGAGGCAGGCGGACAGATGAAGTGGATTTGATTGCAGAGATCGAAAAGACGCATATCTTTATTCGCAATCCAGAGGAGTTGTCGGATTTGCCCGATACCCAAGGCGTTTTTGGATTGTTGGCCATGAATAATCTTCCCAAGGCCACTGAACGGAGCCTTTCACTGGGCGAAATGACAGAAAAGGCATTGCGTATTTTATCCAATAATCAAAATGGCTTTTTCTTGATGGTTGAAGGGGCACAGATTGATCCTGCAGGGCATGAAAATAATTATGAGTATCTCATAGGAGAGTTAATCGAGTTTGATAAGGCTGTTGGTGTTGGACTGGCATTTGCTGAAAGCGACAGAAATACGCTTGTCATTGTCACCGCAGACCATGAAACAGGGGGCTTTGCCATTGCGGGTGGATCGGTTAAAAAACGCATGATCGACAAACCGCTCTTTGCATCCGGAGACCATACCGCGACCATGGTTCCTTTGTTTGCCTATGGGCCTCAAAGCGAGCTGTTTGAGGGAATCCATGATAATACATTTGTGGGAAAAGCAATGATTGAATTGATCAATCGATAGTACAATTCATTTTGCGGGTATTGGGTGTTTTGTTGAAACAGATTGATGCACGCCATTTGGCTGTCAACATCCTGGACAGGGTATTTCGATCGAACAGTTATGCAACCATTATGCTGGATGCCTATTTTAAAAAATACACTTATTCTCCGGAGGACCGTGCCTTGACAACAGAACTGGTCTATGGCACCCTTCGATGGATGGGATGGCTCAACCATATGCTTCAACAGACTTATCATGGAAAATGGGTAAAGGTACCTCCAATCATACAGAGGATCCTGGAGATCGGTTTGTATCAGATTCTGTTTTTAAATAGGATTCCCGAATACGCGGCTGTTCACGAAGCGGTCAAAATGGCGAAGGAAGAGAAAGGTCCAGCCTGGGGGCGGGTGGTGAATGGTGTTCTCAGACAAATTGTTCGTCACCGTCAAGGCTTGATTCCCCCATCGATTGAGGAGGATCCCGTTCTGGCCATTTCTGTACGATGGTCTCATCCCGAATGGCTGGTCGAGCGATGGATCCAAGAGCTGGGGATTGAGAGAACCCGGTCACTTTGTCAGGCAAACAATGAAAGACCAAAAATCAGCGTAAGAATCAATCGACTTAAAACAAACCGGCTGGAGATGGTGGAGCATCTAGGCCGTGCAGGGTTTCATGCAGAAGTTTCGAATCTGTTGGATGAATTCATCACAGTGGATCATGGTGGAGGGCTTACAACACTGCCTTCATTTTCTCAGGGATTTTTTTCGATCCAGGATGTGAGTGGTGGGCTTGTGGGACGGTTGATGGATCCACAACCAGGAGAGACCATCATTGATCTGGCTGCTGCACCTGGTGGAAAAACGACCCATATGGCCGAATTGGGTGATGACCGGTTGGTTATTATCGCAGTAGATCGATATATCACCCGAATCTGGAAAATTCAAAAAAATCAAAAAAGATTGAATCTAAAAGGGATTTTCCCTATCTTGGGTAATGGATGCCAGATTGGGTTGAAACAGGCGGATAAGGTATTGGTGGATGCTCCTTGTTCGGGATTGGGCGTGATCCGAAGGCGGGGAGAAATCAAATTGCGATTTACACCCGACAAAATACCCGGTCTTGTGCATCTCCAGAAATCGCTTTTGTCCGCTGGTGCCCATTTCGTCAAACGCGGTGGTATTCTGGTTTATTCGACCTGTACTGTACTGCCTGAAGAGAACGATTGTATTGTCAACGATTTTTTAAAAAGCCATCCCCGTTTTCAGGTCGAAGATGGCCGTCCATTTGTCCATTCAACTGTCGTTTCGGACAGAGGATTTGTTGAAACATGGACCGACTACCATGGGATAGACGGTTCTTTTGCTGTGAGATTTAAAAAGATAGCATGAGGTATTGATGAAGCTCCTTCATTATATCAAACAACATCCGAAAGAAATTTTTTTGGGTATCGGATCTTCCATTTTATTGTTGATTCTCTTTGTTTTCGTCATGAACCATATTGTCATGCCACTCTATACGCATCATGGAAGAGAAATTGAGGTGCCGGATGTCGAATATTTATCCTTTTACGAGGCTGAAGAAATCCTCGAAGATACCGGATTCAAAATCATCATTGAAGGAAAGAAGTTTGATGCGACTTTTCCGGAGAGTACGATTATTTTCCAAAACCCGAGGCCCTTTTCTCACGTAAAAAAGGGGAGACGCATCTATCTCACATTGAGTGCCGGGGAAAGGCTGGTTCAAGTTCCCCGTTTGATCGGTATGGCCGAGCGGGATGCCATATTCAAGCTTGAAGAGGTGGGATTGCAGGTGGGCCAAATTTTCTATGAATATGATAATTATCGGTTAAACGGTGTTGTATGCAATCAGGGTTTTCCAGAAGGCACTGAGGTAAGCGAACAGGAGTTTGTCGATATTACAGTGAGTCTCGGGAGATTGCCTACCCGTTTTTTTGTGCCCGATGTCGTGGATAAAGACGTGGAAATAGCCAAGAGCATGATTTTGCAGGCAGGTTTAACCGTAGGGACCATCACCTATGAGGTCAGGAGACAAAAATTACCGGATACGGTTATCCATCAGTCTATACCCGCCGGGGAGGAGGTCAACCGGGGACAATCCATTGATCTTGTTGTCAGTCAACTGGAGGAGTTGCTTTGAATCGCATAGAGATCAGACCCTCTATTCTCTCGTCCGATTTCTCCAGGCTTGCCGAAGAGATTCAGTTGGTTGAGAAAGCTGGTGCCGATGGTATCCATCTGGATATTATGGACGGCCATTTTGTTCCCAATATCTCATTCGGCCCCAGTCTTGTCCATTCCATTCGAAAGGTAACCCAACTCCCTTTTTGGGCTCATCTGATGATCGAAAAACCCGGAGACTATGTCGAAGCGTTTCGGGATGCTGGTGTGAATGGCATTACGATTCACTGTGAAATCGATGAAGATTGGGTGGAACTGGCGGATCGTATACGCGGATTGGGAATGGGTGTCGGTATCACGCTCAATCCAGAGACCCCCCTGCGAAAGATCGAGCCTGTTTTGGATCGGTTTGAACGTGTTCTGGTCATGACCGTTCATCCGGGATTTGGCGGACAGGCGTTTATGGGTGAAGTCCTCGAGAAAATCCGAGCATTAAGCCGAATGGCGTTTTCTCTACCCCATCTGCCGATTGTCGAAGTTGATGGCGGCATAGATGAAGTCACAACGCCGCTTGTGGTTGAAGCCGGTGCAACCTGTTTGATTGTGGGCGCTGCTATTTATCAGGCTCCGGATCCTGTTTTGGCTTTTCAAAAAATTAAAGTTGCCGCAGAGCAGGCTCTGCAAAAACAGCAATGAATTGAATCGATGGATGTTTGGAATGAAATTCTCCGAAAAGGCATTCACTTGGGTATGCTTATCATTCCTGTTGGATACTATTTTTTCCCCAAGATCACCATGCTCGTTATCCTTGGCGTGATGATTTTGCTGGCATTAGGTGTCGAAATCGTTCGATTTCGATGGCCATTGTTTTCGAAGCATTTCAATAAGCTTATTGGCCGTTTACTGAGACCGTCCGAAAAGTCCGGTCTGACAGGGGCAACCTACCTTTTTATCGGATCATTTTTCACGATTTTTCTGTTTGAAAAAACGATTGCCTTGATTGCCCTTCTCTTTTTGATTATTTCAGATGCTTTGGCGGCCCTGGTCGGTAAACTTTTGGGCAAACGGTTGCTGTATAAAGACAAGACCATCGAAGGAAGCATTATGTTTTTATCAACAGCATTGTGTATTGTTTTCTTTTTACCTACGCATCCGTTGGTCATTGGCTTAATCGGTGTCTGTGCTGCTTTTGTTATTGATGTTTTTGTGGTAAAAATGAATGATAATTTCTTCATACCCGTAGGATCGGGTCTTGTTATGCAAATATTGGCAACGGTTTTAAATTAAGGAGTGTTACGATTGAAAAAAAAGCACATAGCGATTCTTGGTGCGGGGAATATCGGTATTGCCATTGCTGAAGGGTTGTATCAATCGAAGCAGTTTCAGATGAACTGCATTACCTTGACGAGAAGAAAGGTTCATCTGCTTGATGACCTGGCAAAAAAGGGATTCAAAGTTCAGAAAGACAATATTGAGGCTGTTAGAAACTCGGAGGTGATTATCATTGCTGTTGAACCGCAGCAGCTTGACGATCTTCTCATGGAAATTCAGTCTGAACTGTCCATTCAGAAACATGTGGTCATATCGCTCGTTTCAGGCGTCAAGATCGATCAAATTCACAATATGATCGGCCAGCCGGTTCCCATCGTCCGGGCGATGCCCAATACGGCCATTGCCATCGGTGAATCCATGACCTGTCTGGTATCGGAATCTTCCAATGAAAAAGCGCTGCAGACGGCGATCATGATATTTAAGGCGGTCGGGAAAACGTTGGTTATCGATGAAGAACAGATGATTGCCGCTACTGCGCTTGGGGCTTGTGGGGTTGCATTTTTTTTGCGCGCCATTCGAGCCGCTTCACAGGGAGGCATTGAAATTGGATTTCATTATCATGAAGCTCTGATGATCGCCGCCCAGACTGCAAAAGGTGCCGCCTCGTTGCTTCTGGATATTGAGAATCATCCTGAGCATGAAATCGACAAGGTCACGACACCGCGTGGATGTACCATTTCCGGGTTGAACCAGATGGAGCATGAAGGATTCAGTTCAGCACTCATTAAGGGGATCACCACATCCGCAGAGAAGGCCTCAAAATTGTATATTCAAAAATGAGGGAGTCACTGATTCTATGGCTTTTCAATTTACAAAAAAGGATTTTGATCAAATAGCAGCGGTGCTGGGTCAACCATTCAAAAAAAACAAACAGTGCCATCGTCTTGTTCTTGAGAATCGACAAGAAAATCGAAAACTGTCCCTGGAGATTTATTCAGATATCCCCATTGGCAGGGAACGCGGCAATCTGATTTCTGTCTACACGCGCTCAACCCATTTACAGCTGCATTTCTGTTCCGGATATGTTGTCAGCAAAATGTTGGGCGAAGCGACATTTGTCGGAGAATATGGGGGAAGACTTTCAGGATTGATCATCGAAAAAGGCGCTGCCTGTTCTCTTTATGCGAATGTCAATTCGAATTTATTGTCGGGGGATTTTACACAACTGGGGCCAGAGGTCATGCTTTCTGGTATATCACTTTCGCTGGTTGAACACATCTTACCCGAAAAACAGTCAAAAGAATGAATCCGGCGGAGCAGCAGAATACCCATTGGCTGAAAAATTTGTCAATGGAATTGGGTGGTGCACTTTTTGGTGTGGCAGAAATCGATCCTCTGAAGGATCGTTTTTTATTATCTGCATCTGAACTGGAAAACCTGAAATATGGTATTTCAGTGGGCGTCCTCCTTTCGCAATCGGTATTGAACGGAATCACGGATTCTCCCACGTTGCTCTATAAGTGGCATTACCGTCAGGCCAACAACCTTTTGGACAGAATCGCTTTTATCCTTTCGCAACGTGTTGTGCAAAAGGGATTTCGTGCACTGCCGATTCCCGCTTCACAGATTGTGGACTGGGAATCCCAGAGAGGTCATCTGTCCCATCGTCTTTTAGCCGAAGCGGCCGGTCTCGGCTGGAGAGGGCGGAACAATCTTCTCGTGAATCAAGTTTATGGCTCGCGGATTCGACTGGTTTCCATTTTGACCGATTTACCGCTTGTGGCTGATTCTCCTGTCGATCATAACTGCGGGACGTGCAGAGATTGCATTTCGGCTTGTCCGGTCGGGGCGCTGGGAGAGAGTCCGGGCGATTATGATCTTGAAAAGTGTTACACCCTTCTTACTGAATTTTCTAAAAAGCGGGGTATTGGGGTTCATATCTGTGGTCTCTGTGTCAAGGCCTGTCCCGGAAATCAAGGGGCATGATATGGAAGATGCGGTTACCATTGAATCGATGGAATTGGGGGAGTTGCAGACCAACTGCTATGTCATTGCGGAAAATCACTCGCGGAAAGCGGTGGTTATCGATCCGGCGGCTGATGGTGACCGAATCGCCCAAATGGTTCAAGAGAGGGGATGGACTCTCGAAAAAATATTGCTCACCCATGGGCATTATGATCACATCGGTGGATTGAATACGCTGAGAATGCAGACCGGTGTCGAAGTCTGGATCCATCAGGCAGATGCAGAAATGTTAGTTGATGCAGTGAAGAATCTTTCGCTCTTTGTCGGCAGTGGTTATACCAGTCGTGAGGCGGATGGATTCTTGATCGAGGGTGCGATGATCACGATTGGATCTGCTGAAATGGAAATTCTTCATACACCGGGTCATACACAGGGTAGCGTGAGCTTTTTGGGCAGCGGTTTTGTTGTGGTCGGCGATACACTCTTTAGGGGCAGTATTGGGCGAACCGATTTCCCGGAATCGTCCTCTGAAGTGCTCATTGATTCGATTCGTCAGAAATTGTTGATTTTGCCCGGCGAGACCAAAGTCTATCCCGGCCATGGTCCCCAAACCACCATCGATGAAGAACGAAGGGGAAATCCTTTCCTTGTCGGAACTCAATCCTACATATAAAATCCTTCTTGATCGGTTTATCGATTATCTCATTTTGGATAGAGGACTTTCACCCAATACACGCGATGCTTATTTCAATGATATAAAACGTTTTCTTCTCTTTCTTGAAGATCGCGATATCCAAGATATTTCAGCCTGTCAGGTGAGGGATGTCCAAGATCTGATTGCCGAGATGAATGAAATGGGTATGGCCAGTTCGAGTCTGGCCCGCAATATTTCTTCGGTCCGTATGTTTTATCGCTACCTGTTGGGGGAAGATCTCGTCGAACAGGATGCATTAACCGGGATTGAAATGCCCAAGAGGGGACGGAAACTGCCAACGGTGCTCGAAATCAGGGAGGTCGAACGTATTTTGGATCAACCTGATTTGAATCAGCCCAAGGGTGTTCGGGATAAGGCTTTGCTTGAATTGATGTATGCCACCGGGATTCGCGTCTCTGAGCTGGTGCATCTGAATCAATCGGATGTGTTATTGGAGGAGGGATTTGCACGCATATTCGGGAAAGGGAGGAAGGAAAGAATTGTGCCTGTGGGGGATATCGCCATTACATGGGTGAAAACATATTGTCAAACGGTACGGTCTTTGCTTGCTAAAAAGGGATTGGGGGGGGATGTTCTTTTTTTAAGTATGCGAGGCCGTCCCTTGACACGAATCGCTGTGTGGAAAATTCTAAAGGCCTATGTCTTACATGCCGATATTGATAAGGAGGTTAGTCCGCATACACTGCGGCATTCTTTTGCAACCCATCTTTTGGAGGGCGGTGCGGATCTTCGATCCGTGCAGGAGATGCTGGGACATGTGGATATTGCGACCACGCAGATCTATACCCATCTCGATCGTGAGTATTTGAAAGAGGTTATTCAGACATTTCATCCGAGAGAGCAGGAAGGTTTTTGAGTCCGATGATTGCGTTGGATCATTCTCATTGGTTTTGGGGTTGATATACTTTAAAAGTGAAATAGAGATGCAAATCTAAATAACAAAACAGATCAAAGGTTCACACGACTTAAAATATGTTTATTCAAATTAAAAAAATATGCCGAACGGTTATTCTCTGTTTGGGAATTGTCACACTTACGATGCATGACGGGACTGGTGTGAACAAATCCGTTTGGGAGAAAATGGATCCCGTGCTTTGTGAGATGGTCACTATAAATGAAACCGAGAGAACCGTATGGTCATCTTCTCAATATGAAAATTGGGATCATGAGCTTCGCGTTGAAGTCTTTGTCCAAACAACCGATCCGGAGATCCTGAAACGGAAGGTTGTCTCTGTCCGTTCTGTCATCGGGGATATAGTGACGGCTGTCCTGCCGCTTTCAAGGATTCGATCCATCGCTGAATTGACTGAAGTCTCTTTCATGGAGGCCAGTTCCGTCTGCAGACCGCTGCTGGATATGAGTATCCCTGAAATCAATGTGGATCAGGTATGGAACGGAGATCTGGGAACGGTCTATCGCGGTGAGGGTGTCATTGTGGGGATATACGATTCGGGGATCGATTGGTCACACCCGGATTTTATCGATGAAGGAGACACAACCAGCCGGGTTCTCTATCTCTGGGATCAAACAGTCGAATCAGGTCCTCATCCGGATGGCTATGCATATGGAACTGAGTACACACAGGCGGAGATCAATGATGAGATTGACGGGACTCCGGAAGGGATCGTTCAGGGCAGAGATTCAACGGGACACGGCACGCATGTGGCCGGTATTGCCGCCGGCAACGGAAGGGCCGGTGGAAATGGGCAGCCGACCTACATCGGTGTGGCGCCGGAAGCCGATCTCATCGTTGTCAAGGGCGGCAATGAGACCGGTTTTACAGAAGCGCGGATTATTCATGGCATTGACTATATTTTTAAAAAAGCGGAAGCGATGAATCCCCCCCGTCCGGCTGTTGTGAATCTCAGTGTGGGGGGAACGCAGCGTGGTCCGCATGACGGAACGAGCAGTTTTGAGACCGGTCTCGATAATCTCTTGGATGGGAAAACAGGCCGTGCTGTGGTTGTGGCTGCGGGCAATGATGGGGATCAGGCAATTCATTTTAAGGATAATTTTTCACCCCCATCCGATTCCCATATTGTGGAATTTCAGGTTGATTTTACACGTTCCGGTTTGGAAGACTATGTTGCTTTTGATATATGGTGTCATAATCAGGTCAATTTGTCGGCTACTTTGATAACTCCTGAAGATTCAGTATACGGACCCTTTCATAGTGTTCAAAATAAAATTTATAAAACAGTCTGGGGCAGGATCGATGTCATTGTTATCAATTACACATCGAGAGAAGAAACGAATATCCACCTGAGGATTTCAGACAGGATATCTGAGGGCGAGCTTACAGATCATTTAACTTTGGGATCGTGGAAATTGGTTCTATCAGGTAGTGCCGGACCTGTGGAGGGATGGCTTTATGATTCTTCGATGGGGGCGCAGATCACAAGCGATGTGGATTATTCGACTCTGATCAATGAGCCGGGCAATGCCCGATTCTGTATTACCGTGGGATCTTACATTTCCAGACTGGAGTGGCCTCATCAACCTTCAAAAGCAGGAATGATCGATGATTTTCAGATTGGTGCGCTTTCCGATTTTTCCAGTCCGGGGCCGAAACGAAATTCCCCTATGGAGAAACCGGATATTGTCGCGCCGGGCGAATCCATCGTTTCAGCCTATTCCAGCGATGTTGATCCGGGTCCAGGCCCGGACTCGATTACGCCCGACGGACAGTACAGAGCCTGGAAGGGAACGAGTATGGCGGCTCCCCATGTGACGGGTGTGATCGCCTTGATGTTTCAGATCGATCCTGAGCTTGATGTGTCGGATATCAAGAATATCTTTATCAGCACAAGCCGAAAGGATGAATTTACCGGTGAAGAAGCCTGGAATCCCAAGTGGGGTTACGGGAAGTTAGATGCGTACGGAGCGTTGCAAAAGACGACATCGGTCCAAGAGGGTGGGGGATCTTTGCTGCCCGAATCGATAGCACTCTCACAGAATTATCCGAACCCATTTAATGGATCGACCGTAATTACATATACAATCCCCGGGCAGTATGAAGGACCGGTTACGTTAGAATTGTTTGATATGACGGGACGAAAAGTGCGTACTCTGGTTCAGGAAATGCAGACATCGGGTCAACATGAAATAATATGGGAAGGCCGGGATGATCAGGGACTCCAGGTGGGCTCGGGTGTTTATGTCTATCAGCTGAGAGTGGATCAAACCCTCATGAGTAAAAGGCTTATTTATCTGAGATGACTTTAATGTGCCATAATCAAATTTATGGAGGTGTACCATGAAGACACTCATACGTATTTTGACTGTTTTTTCTGTTGGACTTATTGTTTTTGTTGTTCTAGCTCAAGGACCTACCAATCGGCTTTCAGGTCAGACAGGCAAGACAGTAAATGTTTTAGAAGAACCAAGTTCAATCCAGCCAGTGAACAACACGGATATTCCAATACCTGATGATCAAGATACAAATAGGATGAAACAGACAGGTACTGCATCCAACAGCACCGACATAACATTGATTGCCCACTATCCGCTCAGCACAGATGCCAATGACATAACAGGCAATTATGGTCCCATGACTTTAAGAAACACGCCATTTCAGGATGGGGGAATATATTGTAATGGCATCTATAGTAATTATGAGGATCCCAGTTCTTCCAATGCGGTTACTCCGAATCTCAACGGACTAACCTTTGACGCCTTTTCAATTAGTGCTCAATTTAAGGTGGATGAATATCGCTATGGTCCTGTCTTTGTTGGAGGCGATGACTACCGATGGATGGGTTTTATTCTTTTTCCTGACAGTACAGTGACGTTGAAATATAATAACTTCAATGATCAAGACAGTAATGTTCATTATTCTTTGAATACATGGCATGAAGCAACAGTAACATATGAGGCAGATTCTGAAACCGGCAAACTCTATTTGGACGATACACTTGCATGTACTGCAACATTTCAAATAAATCACGGTTATGATAGAGAGGTGGGTATCAGTGATTACTCTACCGGTTTTGTTTTTAAGGGTATTTTTCGCGATCTGAAAATTTATAACGGTGTGATTGATCCATCAGTTTATACCAACAACGTAGCCATTCCGACATTTAACCCTCCTCCAGGAACATACTCGGCAACTCAGGACGTAATCATCAGTTGTGCTACACCGGATGCAACGATTTACTATACAACTGATGGATCAGATCCGACTGAATCAGATGCTATTTATAGCAGTCCCATACATATTTCCAGTACAACCACTTTAAAAGCCAGGGCGTACAAGAGTGGTTTAGATCCCAGCTATATAGCCGGTGGAGAATACATCCTAGCGGCCCCCATCAAATATATCCGGGTGGGAAAAATGTGGGCCAAGATCCTGGATAGTGGGAGTTTTTCAGAAGATAGTGGGACGAACTATAATTGGTATTATACACGCGGAGCGCATACCGCATCTGTTGTGCGTTCTTCGGGGACGCGTTTCGGTGCAAAAGACTGGATTGATGAAAACGGTAACTTATGGTCTGTCAAGTTGTCGGGCGCTCCTTATCGCATGGCCAACAACACCGACAATTGGTTTGGGCTGCCCTATCCGGGTGAGGAGAATTTGACAATCAAAAGATTTTACAGATATCAACCTCCGACGATTACGGTAGATGGATTTTCCTGCCAGAATCCTTTCCCACAGGTTGGAGATGAAGTCAATACCAGTCAAATTCCTGGAACAGCGGATGTCATGATAGAATCCTACATCCGGAACTGGATGGGTCTGGAGATTCGTGCCAGATCATTCGGATGGAGCCAGAAACATCACGATGATTATGTCATCTATGACTGGCTCATCACCAATACGGGCAATGTCGATCGGGATGTGGATATTGAACTGAACACCACAATCACCGATCTTTTTCTCATGCGCCAGCAGATGATTTCTCCCAATTCTGGTTCCGAATGGAGTGAATATTATGGTGAGAACATATCGGACACCTCGCGGATCATGTATTCTACGCCAACCAGACGAAAACTTTATGTTGAGGATCGATACGGCATACATAAAGACAGGGTACTTGCTGAGGAAGATAGTTATGATCAGCCTGGTCAAACTTTTGTTGGTGAGGGTACACTTTTTGTTCAAAGAACCTGGAATGATCCTATAGACGATCCATCCCAGCCGCGGATGCACTGTGTATCTGGTCCCGATGATCTTGCTTTCTGGATGGAATCAAGCGTAAGGCCCGAATCCGACTGGTTTCTGGTTTACACGGTTATGCAGGAAGGTTACCGCTCGATCAATCCCTGTCTTTACATGAACGAGGCTTTTCCTGAAGCGGACGTCTACCCCAATACCGCACATGATGTGGAATTACCAAAGAGAG
This sequence comes from bacterium, assembly GCA_016931965.1. Classification (GTDB taxonomy): domain Bacteria; phylum Zhuqueibacterota; class QNDG01; order QNDG01; family DSAB01; genus JAFGDT01. The sequence goes on from JAFGDT010000018.1 coordinate 102,628, forward strand.
GAAAGCCCTATCTGGAAGATTTTTCTTGGTGGTACTGGCACCAGGTAGCATCCAGTGCTGCAGGACCTTGGGATCTTCCAATCGGTGAGTCAATCCGATACGTTTGGGCAATTGTGGGTGGTGCTTTAAAGCCCGAAATCGCCTGGCAGGTCTATTATGATTGGGATGGCGGTATCTGTACTTGGCCGGAATGGGAAGCCGGTGGAGCCAACGATTTGGGAGAGAAATACCCCACATTTAATGATTTTCCAGAGGTATCTCCTACGGCCAATGATCAAGCGAAAGACCGTTGGGTTGTCACGGGTATGGATTCCCTGTTGATGAACAACTATGCAGCTCAATGGGCCGTTCAGAACGATTATGATGTGCCTATTCCGCCTCCACCTCCTTCCATCGAAGTACTCTCCCTGCCTAATGCAATACGTATCAGTTGGGGAAGTGAATCTGAGGCGGCATCCGATTTTGCGGGCTATAGGGTTTACCGGGCAGAAGGTTCCAATTACTATCACTATTACCAGGGAATTGAACTGGGTAAATGGGAAATGATCTATGAAGTCACCGGATCGGGAACCCATTCGTATGATGATATAACGGCAATGGTGGGTAAAGGTTATTATTACTATGTAACCGCTTTTGATGATGGTATACAGAACAGTGCAGATGTCTATAGTGCAGGAGGAGAAGTTCTCGAGAGTGGACGATTTACAAATATGACAACAGTACCTGCATATTTAGCTACATCAGTAAGCCACAATTTCCCTCAACGAGGCCAGATCCCCACAGTATATGGACTTTCTCAGAATTATCCCAATCCCTTTAATCCGGTAACCCGCATTCAGTATCAGCTGCCTAAAACCAGCCATGTGAACCTGGGCGTATACAATCTGACGGGTCAGGAAGTAGTGTGTTTGGTCAATGAAATGAAAGAAAAAGGGATCTACTCCGTGGAGTGGGATGGGAGAGACAGCCAGGGCGCTTATCTGCCTTCGGGAATTTATATCTATCAGATTAAAGCGGGTGAATTTACGGAATCCAAAAAGCTGATTTTAAGCCGGTGAACGATAGTCACGCTGAGGCGTGGTCGAAGGGTGAATTAAAATAAAATCATCCCTCGACTCCGCTCGGGATAAAAGGAACGATTCTATCCAAAATAAAAGAAAGAAATTTTCTCGAAGGATTGAAGTAGCTTGTGTAGACAATGATTATAGAAAATAAAATGACATTATAGTATTTTTTTCTTGACTTTCTCCTAAAAATTTATTATCAATTAGCATATTCAATAAATATTTTTCCTTTCAACGTCTCATATTTCCGAGTAAAGAAGCCGATATGTCACTTCGCAATGCATAAGTAATGCGGGGTGATTATTCATGGTGACGCGATTTGTTGTCATCAAAATATGATTCATTTATAAAGGAGGTTTCTCGGAAGATAGAGTGGTTTTTATATGTTGTACAGATTCATAGAAAGAGAATCTGTATGAGTAGCCGCGCGTCTGAAGTGAGTTTTTGGGGAGAGAAACTTCAGTTCTGATGCAGAAATGGAGGGGGTTGAAACGGTCTTTTGGGTAATCTAGAAAGACTTGCCATGACAGCCGGGCTGAAAAAGTGTATATCACTTTGATGAGGTGCGGCTTTTTTTATTTGTGTTTTAAATATCTTTATCGAGTATAAAATAATTTTTAAAATATTGAAAGGAGACAGCCATGAATACAAAAGTCATTTTTATGAGCTGCGTGATTGTCTTGTCCGTGATGCTCGCAACTCAAATCGTGTTCGCAAATACAGCCCCTCATGCCAATTTTATTTACCAATGTGTATATGAACGTAACATTTATGGTCTTGATGAATTTGATTTATATTTAGATGCATCATTGAGTTGGGATGCCGAAGATCCTGGGGATTCACTTGAAGTGAGATGGATTATTTGTTATGGTTATATGGGGGAAGAAGAATGGATTTCTATAACTGATGAAACTGATTGGATGACGGATCGCAATCATCATTGGCACGAAATAGATTTATATCCAACAGACGTGACACTGGAAGTTAGAGATACGGATGGATTAATTTCCATGAACAAAAAAGATATATCAATTATTGAGAATGGAGATCTCATAATAACACCTCCAGATCTATTGGAATTTGGGTATGTTAATATTTATAATTATTTAGATAAAACAGTTCGTATTGGTACAAAATTTTTCTATCATGAAATAACAGATATAGTATCGACAAATCCTCAATTTGAGGTGATTGGAGAAACATCTTATTTTTTTACTTCAATTGAAGATTATTATGATGTTGTTATTCGTTTCAGCCCCACATCAGAGGGAATCCAATGTGGTGATTTAGATATTTTTTCCAATTATAATGTTTGTGTTAACAGTATTGTAATGACTGGATATGGTAATCCATCTTCGTCTCAGTTACCAGACATACAGTGCAATCCAACTTCTTTGACTGTCAACCCAACAAACATATCGCTGGGTGGTACATTTGATATCTCCGGCACCATAGAAAATAATGGTATTTCTTCCACAGGAAACGATTTTCAGGTCAATTTCTATATTTGTACATATCCCGATGTATTGGAATTTCAGAGCAGTTATTTTGTGGGCAGTTTTATAGTGACTGTTTTGGATCCCGGGTCAAGTAGCAGTTTCAATGAAACCATTACCGTGCCCGAAACGGCTGATCCAGGAATCTATTATGCCTGGGTCAGTATCGATCCGGGAGGGGTGGTTGAAGAAAGCAATGAAATCAATAACCAGCAATCCTGCAGTATGCCATTGACTGTCATTCCGGAAATGAAAACCATCACCGCCCCGGGCATACCTGAATCCCTTCTTCCAACGATTGATGGCTCGCTGGACGATCCGGTCTGGTCTTTCTTTATCGATGAAGACTCTCTGCTCTGCGGCGGAGTGCCTGAAGACTGGAACAATCCCTGGACTTCCTATGCCGATAACCTGGTCACCTATCAAGTCTGCTGGAGCGACCAGACCAACAAGCTCTATCTGGCTGTGCATGTTCAGGATGATATCAGAGGTATACCGGATAATGGTGCTTATTCATCAACCTATGCTCCTTATCTTGATGATGCTGTTGAGTTCTTTACGGACGGAGACCACAGCGGAGGTTCTTACGCATTTGAACAAGCGCAACAATGGTTTGTTGTAACGTTAGAGAACCATCTATCACTGAGCAATTATCCTGATTCTGAAGCCGCTTATTTGTATACGGGAGATGATGTTCAAACCGCTGTTCAGTTGGGAACAGACGGAAACTGGACCTGTGAAGCAGAGATCACGGTTTACAATACATTTCCCAGTCAGGTCAAAATATTACAAGAAGGAGACATCATCGGCTGGGATATCTGGTATAATGATTCAGACAATGAAACATTTGTTGAACCTTATTATTCGAGAGATCATCATACGGGCTGGTATTACGGTGGTCCATCCTATTGGAATGCCGATTGTTTTGGCTGTTTGATGCTGGGATCGGAGATAGAGGATACCGGTGTGACACCGGAAGAACTTTCTCAGGTCGTAGCCCAATTCAGCATCCAACAGAATTATCCCAATCCATTCAATCCAACAACCCAGATTCAATATCAGCTGCCCAAGACCAGTCATGTGCATCTGAGCGTGTATAATCTAATGGGTCAGGAAATGGTGTGTCTGGTCGATGAAGTTAAGGATGCAGGGATCTACTCCGTGGAGTGGGACGGGAGAGACAGTCAGGGCGCCTATTTGCCTTCGGGTATTTATATCTACCAGATCAGGGTGGGGGAATTTATTGAGTCGAAGAAACTGATTTTAAATCGGTGAGGACGAAGCAAAATTTTCTGTCAGCGGATCAGATTCATCTAAATCTATTTCATTCAGAACACAGCTTTTTCATCCTTTCTCATGAATAAGCCTTTGTATTGGGTCTCTTCGTAAAGGGTGGGTAATCCATTAATAGTCATATCGATTCCAAAATCGGATATGAATTTCGGCTTTTTGGAATCGATCAGATTGTATATTTCGTAATCGATGCATCTGTTTTCCGTTCCTTTGTAATAATGTGTTAAAGTTGTCAGTTCCTTTCCAATATCAAACCAATAATAATGTAAGTCCTGCCGGTAGAGATTGAATTCAGGTTTCCCATCGTAGACAAAATCGTTTTCATCCGAATTTTTTAAAACAAATTCCATTTCAGAGATCTGTGAACGGTTCCGGTTAATGAAGCTCCTTTTGATTAGGAAAAAGGATGGCATTATCAGAAACAGGATGATGATCAATATTCGATTTATTTCACTGAATTGATATCTTTTACAGCAAAATCTAAAAAAGTATCCCACTGTTATACACAAGATCGGTATAGCAGAGAGCAAATAGCGAGGATTGATCTTTCCCATCAATACCGGGATGAGGAGTAAGACAAGGCCGATGAGAATGATTGTTCTCTGTTGATGGTTCATTTTATGATCCATCAGTAGAACAGGAATCGATATAATGAACGATAATCCAAAAATCCCATTATGGACAGAAAATAAGGTCAACGTTTGTATCTGTCTACCCAAATGGATGGATAGATTAAACAGATAGTTTGTGATCACATAATCGTTCAATGCTTTTGTTAATGTCAGATAGATGATGAATAGGAACAGGGGCAATACAAATGCGGCCATAAAACAGAACAATAATCTCAATGAAATTTTTTTAGAGATCAATTCCTTCAAGAAAATAATCACATAGGCCAACAACAAAAATACCGTTTTTTGTAGAAATAAGAATGAAATGGAAGCCATTAGCGCGCAAATCAGGAGATCCATTGTTCGATGTTTTTGAAAAAATTTGATTAAAAAAGCAATCGATATCATTGAAAGTAAGACTTGAGGAACATCAGGCCTGATTTCAATACTTGTCTCCATAAACATGATCACTGAAAAGAGAAGGATGACAGAAAAGAGGCCTGTTTCTTTCGACTTCGTTGTACTGTTTGCGATCGTGTATGTCATGTAGGCAATACCCAAAGTAAAAAGATACATCAAAATCCTGAAAATAAATATCAACTCAACAGAGTCTCCAAAAATGAGGAGGCATGGTGATATCACATACCAGAACAATGGATTGTGATGTTGAAAGAAATCAAGATAAGGCACAGCGCCTTTTGTGATGTACCACGCACTGTGGATGTGCTCGACTTCGTCTTCAAAAATGGATTTATTGATTGCAATGCATAATCCCAATATCAATAAGGTTATCAGGATTACCGATAAGATACGATTGTAATTTCGGTTTAAAAAATGGTCTACTTTATTTATAAAATTGACATATATTATTCCAAAAATCGAAACGAGTATGATGCAGATTCCCATGAAAAGATTGAACATCTCAAACATTCCCGGCGTGCATTTCTGAAATTCTTCGACCGTCAATACCCAACGGGCGAGTGATTTTATAAATTCATTAAAAACATGCTGATGAATGATCACAAATCCGGACGATAAACCTATAATTCCCCAGATTATGATAAGTGTTTTCATATTTTTCTCTTTTTTCATCCCGATCATCATCTCCTTATTCATGTGATTCACAACACATTCAATCGAGAAAAATATATTGAAATAGTATCAGGTACCGATATCATTGAGAAACAAAATGATTTGCTGAGTCGTTTTAAACATTTCCAGAAATATGATGATTCACTTCACAACGGGAGGTTACTCGGTTCCTCTTTTTAAAACGGTCTCTTCATCCCCTGCGATTTTATGATATAGAAGGTCTGCGATAGCTTGGTGTCCGTACTTGTTTGGATGCCCATCATAGTCTACCTTGTAAGGCTGAATCCCCTTGCTGAGAAGATCCTGAAGGGAGGGCAGTGCATCAACATAATCGATACCGTGTGTTTCTAAAAATGCTTTGACCGTCTTCCAGAGTCGCTCTTCATTTTTCATCAGTATCTGGTAACTTGGAGTGGGACCTTCAACAAATTCCTGAAACACCCTTTCTTTTGTTGGAATGAGAACAACCATGAATTGTCTATTTTCTTGAGCAGCCAGTTGATGCATCCGATTGATCGATTCAAGAGCAATACGACATCCTTCCGCTATGCGGTTGTCCTCCAAATTCAGCGCGGAGAGACGGTATTCGGATGTGAATATCGTTCTGAATATTCCGTTTTCAAAAATCTGACAGTAATCGGGATTTGCTTCAGCAAATTTTCGCGCATCCTCCCAAACCGATTCCGTCTGTCCGTGGAAAATGCGTTGGAGTAAATGACGCTTGACCTGGCGCGCCAATCCGTATGATTTCGAGTGAGACGACACAAATCGTCTGATGGATGAAATTGTCGAGCCTGTCGCTACAGCGTCATCATATCCCACCATATCAGTCATTTCTGAAATATGCTGTGCAATGGATTCTTCTTTTTCTTCCTTTAGGATATTTAGCTCTGTATTTTTATCGGTTGTCCTCAGTTCAGGCAGCTGTCCCTGATGATAAATATGACCGAAAGAATCGTATAAGTCGTTGCCTGAATAGAATGCTTCTATGACTATTTCAGGATGAAATCGGGAGGCCTCTTCCCACAGGATTAAACTGTGTGTGGGTCCGTAACCTCCAAATGCCATGTTATAGACCGTTTCTCCAGTAAGTTGCTCCAATTGCCTGGGCCATGTCTCTTTTGAATCGACACCCGTTCCGTATGTCTGTGAATCTCCAAGGACGACAATTTTTGCTTCATGCGGTACACCGGGATTGCGAAATCCGTTTCTGTCGTGACCTGGCAGATCGGGATTGGGGCGGTGCCCGAGTGCTTCGTCAAAAATATACTGTCTGAACGAATTTGGAGATAGAAGGTAGTTGATTCTCGGAGAAAAAACCGAGGCGACGATCAGGAATAATTCGAAAAATAGGATAACGAGACAAAAAGTGAGAAAGCAGAATAGAATTCTTTTCCCCGGAATTGTCATAAAACATCCATTTTCTTTTCATCAATTCTGTTTATGACTGTTATTCGGATCATTTTATCGGTTTCTGTAGAGTTGAGTATTGTATCTTTCTTTATTCAGAAAAAGAGATACATTTGAGTCATCAATGATTGTGCATTTAATTCTGCAATTTGATGCTATTTGTATATTCCCCCATGATAATAATGAAATTATTAGAGTATAATAAATTGTATTTAGAATATCAAGAAGAAATGGATCATTTTATTTATTTATTTATGCTGCTATTATAGACTGTTTCTTCATTCTCATTTCATGTCTTTCTGAGATCGAATCAACATCATGCTCCCTGTGATCAATAGGATACCGGCCAACCATTGGAGTTGTGTTAATGTCTCCCTGAAAATCAAACGCGAACCAAGAGCAGCGACAAATGCACCGGTTAAATTGGTGCTCGAGCAGATGGCTACGCCGAGCCGTTTGATGGCAAAGTAGAGCAGAAAATGGGAGAGTGCAATACCGAAAAAACCGGATATCAGGATGAGGAGGAAAACGGTCAATGGCAACTGGAACGCTTGCACCGGACGGCCAAGGCTCAAAGCGGCTCCGATTAAACCGATTGATGTAAGAGAGGAGACCATACCGAAAGCTGTCAATGAGTCGACATTGCGTAAATTGCGTCTCACAAACACCTGATAACCGGCTACGAACAGACTGCATAAAAAGATCATGCCAATACCCGTCGCTGTCGTTCCCTTGAATGTATAATTGTCTCCAAGGATCATGCCACCAAAACCAATCACGACCAAGGAAAGTCCCAACCAGAAATGGGTACTCTGAGTCAGTGTGCGTTCGTCCTTAAACAGGAGAAAAGAAATCAGGACAGCCCAGAGAACGGAAAGCCGTGATAAAAAGGACATGAGACCGGGATCGATGAAATAGGGTGTCCAGGCCCATAACGTCTGTCCGATGAGATTAAAAAAAACAGGCAAGAAAGCCAATTTCCAGGTTTGTTTTGTTAGTTTTCCCCGGCGATAGGCAATCCACAGCCAGGGCAGATAGAGGAGAGCCGAAAAGGGATAGCGGATCGCATTGGTTGTCCATCCATCGACATAGTCCGTAAAGTATTTTAAAAAAAGAGGGACCAAACCCCAGAAAAATACAGTGCCAATGAGGGCGATTGTGGCGGTACTGTCAATCTTTCGATTCATCATTTTCTCCATTGATGTGCGGGAAAGAGAACGACATGCTGAATGTTGATTTCATTGGTCAGCAGCATTACGAGACGGTCGATCCCCAATGCCATGCCTGCGCAGGGAGGTAATCCCATCCGGAGGGCGGAGAGCAGTTCGTTGTCTGTTTCATAAGGGATGGACTCTTTCTCTTCCTTCTTTTTCTGCTCTTCAAGAAACCTTACTTGCTGTTCATCGGGATCTGTCAGTTCTGAATAACCGTTCGCCAATTCCAATCCTCCCATATAGAGCTCGATCCTTTCAACAAAATCTGGATTCTCTTCTTTCTTTTTGGCCATTAAACCCATTTGCAAAGGATAATCCATGACAAACAGAGGTTTGGTTCGTCCCAGTTTGGGTTCGATTCTTTCCAAAAATATTTTGAAAAAAATGGTTTCCCAATTATCATTTTTTTGAATATGAATACCGTGATTGACAGCCGATCTTCTCAGGATTTCTGCGGAGAGAGATTTTTTTAAGTCGATGCCTGTTTCTTGTTGAAACAAATCCTGCAAGGTCCTTCGTTCCCAGGGTAGGATTAGATCAATTTTTTGATTCTGGTAGGTCAATTCTCCTGAAGGAAGACACTCTCGAATCACGCGACAAATCAGATTTTCGGCATCCTCCATCATGTTTTTGTATGTTGCGTCGGTCCGATACCATTCCAGCAGGGTGAATTCCGGATTGTGAAAAGGGGTCAGTTCCTGGTCCCTAAAAACTTTTCCCAAATAAAAGATCCGTTCGGCCCCTCCGGCCAACAATTTTTTCATGGCGTGTTCTGGAGAGGTGTGCAGAAAGAGAGAATATGCATTTCCCTGATCTTTATGAAAACAGGTTTTCATGGATTGGATGTGGCTATCCAGTGTGGGGTAGGGTGTCAGCAGGGGTGGTTCCACTTCCATGAAGTCTTCAGATTCAAAGAATCGGCGGATGGCCCGAATGATCCGCGCCCGGGTGCGAAAAGAGGTCCAATTCAATTTTCCGGTTCTTAATTCTTGCCAGTTGGATTGCTCTGTCATCTGTTTAAAAATTTATTTGCATAAAAGATTTGTATGTATCATTTTGAGGTTTGGTTCAGCGTATGTTTCTTATTCAAAGAATAAGTGTTTAGCAAACTGACACTCAATCCTGCAGAAAAATGTGGGCAAAAACACGTGTGTCATTCATTACGTTCTCAATTCTACAGTATTCGTTGGGCGCATGCAGTGTATCATCTATGGTTGACCAACAGACCGCTGGAAGGCCTGCTTTCCTGAAAAATGCGGCCACAGTTCCGCCTCCAATGCCGACGGTTTTGGCACTTCGTCTCATCACTTTACGGATTGCCTTTTGAAGTGCAATGGCTGCAGGTGTATCCGGAAGTGTGGGTGTGGGGGCCTTGATCAGCTGGGGATAGCTGAGGTTTATTTTTACGTTGAACTCCTTTTCGATTGCATCTGCCCAGATGCGGATGGTATTTTGTATTTCCTCAACGGCATGGTTGGGAAGAATACGACAATCAAAGTAACAGATATCCCTGCCCGGAATGGTGTTGATGTTATCCACATTAGATTCTTTTTTGGTCGGTTCAAACGTCGATATCGGAGGATCAAAAAGGATGTTTTTATCATTGTAAATGGTATAAAGTTCCCTCATTTTCACGATCAAGTGGGCTGCGGCGCTATGTGCATTGGCTCCTTTTTCCGGTGTCGATCCATGTGTTTGTTTACCCAGGGTTTCGCATTCAATCCAGAGGATGGATTTTTCGGCCACTTCAATCATGGTTCCTTGGTTATTGCCGGCATCGGGAATGATGATGTAATCATCCACACTGAAAATGTCGGTTCTCTCTTTTAGAACATAATCGATACCATATCGGGATCCCGTCTCTTCATCAGAAACGAGCACCAGTCCAACGTCAAATGAAGGTTGGATGTTCGTATCTTGAAGTGCTTTGACAGCCAGGATCGAAGAGACGATGCCTTGCTGATTGTCTTCGGTTCCCCTTCCGTATAGTCTCCCTTCTTTTTCAATCACTTGATATGGATCGGTTTCCCATTGAGAAAGATCACCAGGAGGTACCACATCCATATGCGACATGATCCAAATTGTTTTTTTATTTGACTTTCCTTTGATTTTTGCAATTAAATTTGGACGGCAACCGGATGATACACGTTGATCGGGGGCATTTACCTCTTCAAGTGAATCAAATCGCAATTTATTCAATATATTTTTGATATATTCCGCTTTTTTTGTTTCGCCGTCTCCTCCATTATCAGGTGCAAGAGCAGGAATTGAGGTTAGCTCTGTCTGCATTTGTATAATTTGTTCACGGTAAGATTCAATTGTATTTGAAAGCATTACATAGGCATCCATCTTCACGATTTTATCTCCTTTTTACATAAATAAAAATATATTACAAAACAATTTGAAAATATACAAGAACATAATCACAAATGTGGAAAATAAGTAAAAAAGCCTTGCCTTTTTATATTAACTTTGATACATTATTTTTTGTTTTTGCCCCAGTAGCTCAGAGGATAGAGCAGTGGTTTCCTAAACCGCGTGTCGCAGGTTCAACTCCTGCCTGGGGTACCGTCTGAAAGTCAAACTGTGTGATTTCTATGGACATAGGGATTAGGTAATGTTGTCAATATGGAGAAGGTGATTATCACTTTTTCAGGAGGATCAAATGAAAAAGAAAATTTTAGTTGTCGATGATGTGGACACCATTGCAAGAGTATATGCCCGTTTTTTAGAGAGACAAGGCTATGATGTTCAGATTGCATTTAATGGTGAAGAGGCTTTGTCTGTCTGGGAACAATTTAAACCTGATCTGGTTATCAGTGATATTCGTATGCCGAAGATGAGCGGTTTTGAGTTGGCCAATGCACTGCGCCAAAAAAATCCCAAACAAAAAGTGATTTTAATGACTGGTTATGCTGATGAAGCGGAGGTTTTAGAACAGCAGAAAAGTCATGGATTTCCCTTTTTTACGAAACCCGCAGATCTTCAAACAACTGTTACCAAAATTGTTGAAGATGTCCTTGCCGGCAAACCGACTTCCGAAGAGTAGAGTGTGAATATGCTTCTATTTCAGGAGTGAACATGTTACGACCAAGAAAACGCATTACAAGAAAGGAAATCAAAGAGGACGCACTGGTTACGACCTATTTTAAGATCAGAAAATATGTCCAAAAGCATAGTCGTTATTTGACCATTGTATTATTGGCTATTCCTGTTATCATTATAGTGGCTATGATGATGGTTAAAAGCAAAAGGGATGCAGAATTGACGGCATATGCAAGATTGGGGGTTGTCATACAACCCTACCATTTATCTGATTACTCAACATCCATTGGCGAACTCACACAAATAGTCGATGCTTACCCGGGAACAAAAGCAGCAGGTGAAGCTGTTTTCTTTCTTGGCAATAGTTACTTTAACATGGGAAATTATGTCCAAGCCGAAACCTATTATCAACTCTATATCGATGATTACTCAGATAATGACCTGTTTTCGATTTCCAGTATGGCGGGTGTCGCTGCATGCCATGCGGCTCAGGATCGGTTTTATGAAGCAGCACTTCAATACGAGAAAGCGGCGAATCGATATTCTAATTTGTTTAATGCGCCTTTTTATCTAAAGGATGCAGCCAGGTGTTACAGGCTTGCAGACGATGTTGAAAAAGCAAAAATGGCTTATCAGGTTATTGTTGATCGATATCCCAATTCAGATTTAAAGGATGAAGTCGAATTTATTTTAGAATCCTTATAGGAATGAGAAATCAATAGATTCAAAAAACCTATTTTTCTTATTTCCCCTTGCAAAACAAGAATCTTTTTATTATATTTTAAATCAGAAGTGGGTCAAATACCCACTTTTTTTAATGGTTGAATGGTTTGGATGGACAACCTTAGACATCAAATAGAGGATCTGGTTAAACGCATTTTGGATGCGGAAGGTTTTCGACTTGTCGATCTGGTAATAAAAGGGAAATCGCCGTTACGTGTTCTTCAATTTTTTGTGGATCGAGAGGGCGGTTTAACCATAGCAGATTGTGTCTATTTAAATCGAAAAATTTCCGATCTATTGGCAATGGAATGCGAGGGATTGGATTATGGATCATACCGTCTGGAGGTCTCGTCTCCCGGTATTGATCGCGCATTGCGTACTTCGTCGGATTTTGAGAGAAATATCGACCGAATTATATCGGTTTCATTTCAATCAGAGAAGGGGACAGAACATATAGAAGGGAAAATCCTTGAAGTAAAGAATGGTTCGGTGTATTTACAACAGGTTGAGGGGGAATCACTGTGCATTCCGATTGCCTCAATCGTAAATGCCAAAATCAGAGTCAAATGGTAGCAAAAAGGGGATACCATTCATGAATATCAATATTGTTGAGGCTGTCACACAGATAGCCAAGGAAAGAAATATCAATCGTGATGTGCTCAGTAAAATTTTAGAGAATATTTTTCTCTCTATGATTAAACGGAAGTACGGTACGACAGATAATTTTGATATTTTTGTGAATATGGAAAAAGGGGAAGTCGAAATCTATCAGGCAAAGACAATTGTTGAAGAAGTCACTGATCCTGTAACAGAAATCCATATTGACAAAGCCAAGGAGGTGGAACCGGATCTGGAGGTTGGAGACGAATTTGTTGAGATCATTAATCCAGCCGATTTTGGCAGACGTTTGATTACATCCGCAAAGCAAAGTTTGAATCAAAAAATACGAGAAGCCGAGAAAGAAGTTCTGTTCGAAGAATTTAAAGATCGCATCGGTGAGATCATTGTGGGTGATGTTCGCCAGATCAATCGGGATGAAATATTGATATCCGTTGAACACATGGAGGTGAGTCTTTCCCGATCGGAACAGATTTATAACGAACGTTGTCATCGTGGAGATACCATTCGGGCTGTCATTAAAGAGGTCAAGCAGACCAATCGTGGTCCTGAAGTGATTGTTTCGCGAACAGATCCTACATTTCTTATCCGTCTGTTTGAGATCGAAGTGCCCGAAATTTATGACGGCATTATTGAAATAAAGGGCGTGGCTCGATTTCCGGGAGATCGAGCGAAAGTGGCTGTTGCATCGAATGATAAAAGAATTGATGCGGTTGGAGCCTGTGTCGGATTAAAAGGTGTGCGTATTCAGGCGATTGTCAAAGAATTGAATAACGAAAAAATTGATGTCATTAATTGGAGCAGTGAACCTGAAATTTTCATCAGCCGGGCTTTGAGTCCCGCAAAACCGTCGAAAATAATTGTAGAAGAGGATCACAAAGCCACCGCCATCATACCGGATGATCAAATTTCACTGGCTATTGGAAAGGGAGGTCAGAACAGGCAACTGGCATCCATGTTGGTGGGTTATGAAATCACAACCATTAAGGAATCCGATTGGGAATTAAGTCAGCAGAAAGAAGAAAAACTATTACTGACAGAAGTGCCTGAATTAACCAAATCGAATCTTGAAAAGCTGCTTGCAGCCGGTTATGAATCTGCTGATGAAGTACTTGATGCAGGTAAAGAGGTGCTACGGGAGCTAAAAGGATTCGGAGAGAAGACCATTGATAAAATTTTTAATATTTTGAATTCATATTATGAAGAAGCACCTCAGATGGAGAACAACGAATCAACTGAGATCAATACCGATTAAGGATATATCCGTTTCGTGGAGTGGATTTGAATAAAGAATCCAAAAAAAATGTTAAAAAGAAAAGAGTCTATCAGGTTGCCAAGGAATTTGCAATCTCGAATGAGGCTTTGATTCATTTTCTTCAGGAACAGGATTTCAATGTGCGAAATCACATGGCTCCTTTGAGTGATGAGATGTATGATAAGGTGTGTGAATTTTTTGTCAGAGAAGAGGTTGAAGTTGAAAAGGAACCCGATTTCAGGAGGCGTTTAAAGGAGAAACGGAATGAAGAGGAAGCGAGGATAGAAGCTGTTCGACACGAGATTGATGAGGTTCTTGAACGTTCAAAAGGAGATGTTTTTGAGCGGGTCGAGATCATTCCGAAAGAAAAACCGAAAAAGTTCAAAGCTGTTCGGAGGGGAATGAAACCAGTCCAGAAAGTAGATAAAGAAACGGTTGAGATTCCTGAAAAATTGGAAGTGAAGGATAAAGATGAAAAGATTGCTATAAAGAAAGAAAAAAAGGTTGATGAGAAAAAGAAATACGTAGAAAAAGAAGTTGTTCATGAAAAACCGAAACGGTTTTTAAAACGAAGACCCAAACCTGCGAAAAGAGCCGATAAGAAAATACCCAAATTAGATGAAGAGTTTGAAAAAGAAGGCAAGGTCAAAAAGAAACGGAAGAAATACGCTTTTCCTTCAAAAGATATTGAAGTTCAAAAGGAAGAAACAGGTGTTCTTGCCCCTTCAAGAAAGAAGCGGAAACGAAAACGGAGAAAACCGGCTGTCAAAATCGATGAAAAAGAGATCAGTGCTTCCATCAAAGAAACACTGGCAAAGATGAGCGAGACACCGAAGCGTAAACGGAAGAAGAAGGAAAAAAGTACAGAGGAAGTTGTTGCCAAAGAAGAAAATGTGATCTGGACTACGGAATTTACTTCTGTTGCGGAACTGGCGAATTTGATGAATGTGGATTCCAGTGAGGTTATTCAGGCCTGTATATCTTTGGGTTTGATGGTAACCATCAACCAGCGGCTTGATCATGATACGATTTTGATGGTGGTGGATGAATTTGGATTTGATGTTAGATTTTTAACCGAGTACGGTGAAGAGCCGGGCGATTTGGTTGAAGAAGAAGAAGAAAATCCCGATTTGTTGGAACCCCGTCCGCCTGTTGTCACCATCATGGGGCATGTGGATCACGGCAAAACCTCTCTTCTCGATTATATACGGGAAAGTAATATCATCGCTGGAGAATCGGGAGGCATTACTCAGCATATCGGCGCTTATGAAGTCTCTCTTGGCAATAAAAAAATTACTTTTCTTGATACACCGGGTCATAAAGCTTTCACAGCGATGCGGGCCAGAGGTGCTCAAGTCACAGATATTGTCATTCTGGTGGTTGCTGCGGATGACAGCGTGATGCCTCAAACCATCGAAGCCATTAATCACGCCAGGGCGGCAGGTGTTCCAATTGTTGTGGCTATTAATAAAATCGATAAACCCAATGCCAATCCTGATCTGATTAAACAACAACTCTCAGAGCAAAAAGTTCTTGTCGAAGATTGGGGTGGAAAAGTACAGGGCATATGTGTTTCAGCGAAGACGGGCGAAGGTATTGATCTTCTCATGGAAAGTATTCTTTTAGAAGCAGAGTTGCTTGAATTAAAAGCCAATCCAAACTGTAAAGCCAAAGCGGTTGTGATTGAGGCAAGAAGAGAAAAAGGAAAAGGCATTGTGAGTACTTTATTGGTGCAAAAAGGCACATTAAAAAAGGGAGATGCCTTCGTGGCGGGTCAATACAGCGGTCGCGTGAGAGCCATGTTTAATGAAAGAGATCATACTATAGAAAATGCTCCTCCTTCAACACCAGTACAGGTTTTGGGTTTTGCAGGCATGCCACAAGCCGGTGATGTTTTAACCGTTGTCGATTTGGAACAGGATGCCCGTCAGATCAGTGTCCGACGTCAACAATTGAAACGCGAGCAAAGTTTTCGCCAAATTCGCAGATTGACTCTGGATCAAATT
This sequence comes from bacterium, assembly GCA_016931965.1. Taxonomy (GTDB): domain Bacteria; phylum Zhuqueibacterota; class QNDG01; order QNDG01; family DSAB01; genus JAFGDT01. The sequence continues at coordinate 118,455 of JAFGDT010000018.1, forward strand.
TCAAAGCATATTGCCGAAGGGAAAATAAAAGAGCTTTCGATTATCATCAAGGCCGATGTTGATGGATCATTGGAAGCCGTCAGCGATTCTCTTATGGAATTATCAACGGAAGATGTTGCTGTCCGGATTATCCATCGCGGTGTGGGCACAATTACAGAGTCGGATGTTTTATTGGCAGAGGCTTCTCAAGCCGTTATTTTCGGATTTCATGTGGGTCCAAATCCACAGGCAAAAGAACTTGCTCAGAAAGAGGAAATCGATATTCGCCTCTATAAGGTGATTTACGATATTGTCAATGACGTCAAACTCGCCCTTTCAGGACTTTTAGAACCGGATATCAGTGAAGAAGTTATCGGTACCATTGAAATCAGAGAGATTTTTAAAGCATCCCGCCTGGGTCTTATTGCAGGCTGTTATGTGCAATCCGGCAAGGTCGTAAGAAACGATCTGGCCCGTGTTTACCGGAACGATGAGATAATCTATGAAGGCAAGGTTGCCTCTCTTAAACGATTTAAGGAAGATGTTAAAGAGGTCACTTCGGGATTCGAGTGTGGACTTACATTCGAGAATTTCAAGAACATTCAGGTTGGAGATACGGTCGAAGTTTATAAAATTGTTGAAACAGCGAGAACACTTTAAACGATGCTCATTGGAACAATGAAAATTGAGCTGTTTTTCCCTGAGATATTTTCTTTGAAAGAAAAACGTTTTATTCTTAAAAGTTTAAAAACGAAAATTCAGAATCAATTTAATGTGTCTGTTGCTGAAGTTGATTTTCATGATAAATGGCAGCGTTCTTGTTTGGGCATTGCCTGCGTGTCCAATGATCGGCGCTTTCTCGATTCAACTTTATCCAAAGTGATGAATTCTATTTCCAGGGAAGACCAAGTTGAGATTATGGATCACGTTACAGAAATTTTATGATGGGCGGTCGAAAAGGTGTTTGAATAGAACCATTGACTTGCTAAAATGAAGTATGTGAAATAGAATGTGAATATGATGTTAAACCGGTCTAGAAGAATTTCAGAACTATTAAAATCTGAAATCAGTGATATCATAGGAAAACGCCTCAAAGATCCATTGGTCGGATTTGTGACAATTACGGATGTGGTTCTCTCGGATGATTTAAGAATAGCCAAAGTATATTTCAGTGTTTTGGGTGACGCGGATAAAAAAAGAGACTCGCTCAAAGGTCTGGAAAGAGCACGCGCTTTCATTCAGAATGAATTGGGTTCACGGGTGCGTTTGCGGTATTTGCCTGTTTTACATTTTTATCTTGATGAGAGTTGGAATTACGGTTCCCGGATTGACCAAATTATTGATCGTCTTCAACACGATGAACCTTCACACTCGTGTGATATTTGAAATATAATGGAGAAAAAGCATATTCAGAAAAAACAAATTATTTCCGATATTCAGGCATTTATACAGGAAGAAAATGATTTTTTAGTGACCACACATGTGAATCCGGATGGTGATTCCATGGCCTCCGCATTGGCATTTGGAGCGCTTCTCAATCATTTCAATAGAAATTATATCATTCTTTTAGATGATGCTGTTCCCAAAAAATTCAGCTTTTTGCCAGAAATTGATAAGGTTATTCGTTATGATTCACAAAAGTTTGCTCATCCCATCAATCATGTGGTTGTTTTGGACTCATCTGATTTGGGTCGAATCGGAACCATTCAGGAAATCATTCGTCCAGAAATGAACATCATCAACATTGACCATCATGCGAGTAATCAGCAATATGGTCATTTTAATATTGTGGATCAACAAGAAAGCAGTACAGCTGAAATTGTGTATACCATCTATTCTTTATTAGATGTCCCCATTACACCCGATATTGCCACTTTTTTTTATACGGGCATTTTATGCGATACGGGCCGTTTTCTTTTCCCCAATACAACTTACCGGTCATTACAAATTTGCGCTGAAATGGTTCAAAAAGGCGCACGACCGGGATATATCGCGGAGCAGCTTTATTGCAAAACTTCTCCCGAAACCATTCGGGCACTCAATAATGCTCTTTCAACGATTAAGTTTCATTTTAACGGATTGGTTTCCTGTATTTATCTTACAAACGGTATTTTTGCATCATATGAGAAAATAGATACAGAGGGTTTTGTTGATTATCTACTCGCCATAGACGGTACAGAAGTTGAATTTTTTATGATTGAATTCGAACCTAACATGCACCGTGTCAGTTTTCGATCAAAGAATCGTGTGGATGTGAATAAAGTTGCGGAGAAATTTGGGGGTGGAGGTCATGCACGGGCCTCGGGTTGTGTTATTCCAGGGACAACGGATGAAGTGAAGAAAAAAATCCTTAAGGTATTGGAATCCTATTTTTCATGAATCAGCCATTACAGAAATCGTATTTGATGGGTGGTGATACACTCAATGTGAATAAACCATTGGGATTATCATCATTTGGTGTCGTTAAACGGATTCGACGGTGGACCGGTTATAAAAAGGTTGGCCATGCCGGTACGCTGGACCCTTCGGCAACCGGCGTTTTGATTGTTTGTACAGGACGATCAACAAAACAGATTTCTCGATATATGGATATGGTGAAAGAATATCAGGGTCTTATCGAATTGGGTAAGCGAACAACAACCGATGATGGTGAAGGAGAAGTTATTGAATGCAAACCGATTCCTGAACTGTCATCGGATGATGTTTTATCTGCTTTGTTCCAGTTTGTGGGAAAGATTAAGCAGATCCCTCCCCAATATTCGGCCATCAAATGGAAGGGTCAGAGGTCTTATCGGTTGGCGCGTCGAGGACACTATATTCCATTAAGAGCAAGATGGGTTGACATTTACGATATTCAAATGATTGATTGGGAATCCCCTTTTTTAAGGTTTCAGGTAGCCTGTTCCAAAGGAACTTATATCCGCGCCCTGGCAAGAGATATCGGCAATTGTCTGGGTACAGGCGCTTATCTTAAAGCCCTGGTGCGGACACGGGTGGGTCCATTCACCATAGGGAAAAGTCAATCATTGGATCAAATAAAAACATTTTATGAAAACGATGCAAGTTTATCACGCTATTGATCAGATCCCATATGAAAAAGGTTCTTGCCTGACGATTGGCACTTTTGATGGGATTCATCTGGGACATCAAAAAATCATTGGGGAACTTGTTCAAAGGTCTCATCAAAAGAAGGGGCGAAGCGTTTTAATCACATTTCATCCGCATCCACAATTGGTTATTCAGAAAAAAACGAACCCGATCGATCTTTTAACACCCATAGAGGAGAAACTTACGATATTAGAAGGATTGGGGCTTGATGCGGTTCTTGTTATTCCTTTTACAGACGAACTGGTCAATATGGAACCGGAGATTTTTGTTGATAAAGTATTGGTTCAGTCTGTTGGTGTTTCAGAATTTATCCTCGGATATAATCATGTTTTTGGTCGTGGACAGAGAGGTGATGTTAAACTCATCGGTGAATTGGGCAAGCACCATCATTTTACCGTGGAAGTTATCGGGCCGGTAAGCATCAGCGGGGATATCATCAGCAGTACAAAGATACGTCAAATGCTTCATCAAGGGGACATAATCAAAGCCAATCAATACTTAGGACGGAACTATCGCCTTGAAGGAATCGTTAAAAAAGGCAATCATATTGGTCAAAAACTCGGTTTTCCAACTGCGAATATCAAAGTGATTGGAGAGCACAAACTGCTCCCGAAAAATGGCGTATATGCTGTATTGATCGATATCGAAGACGGACAGTTTTCTGGAATGGCCAATATCGGTTACAGGCCCACTGTGAATGGTAAACATCAGGAAACAGAAGTGCATATACATTATTTTTCAGGCGATCTTTACCATCAGCATATTGCAGTTGAATTTATTCAGCGCATTCGCGATGAAAGACAATTTGAGTCAACGGGGGCATTGATTTCCCAAATCGAACGAGATCGCATCAATTCAATAGAGATGTTATCAAAAAATATGAGGAGGTAAGAATGGGTTTAGATAAAGAGCAGAAAGCGGAAATTATCAGCCAGTACGGCAGTACGGACCATGATACAGGCAATACAAAGGTTCAGATTGCTCTCTTAACAAAACGAATTAACGAACTGACTGAGCACTTCAATGTGCATAAGAAGGATCAGCACTCACGCAGAGGTTTGTTGAAATTGGTTGGGAAAAGACGAAGGTTGTTGGACTATTTGATTAAAAAAGATATTGAAAGTTATCGCAAGCTGATTCAAGATTTGGGTATTCGAAGATAAGGTTAAACACAACGGAGGTTGAAAGTTGATTTCAGTTGATCATCTTACAAAATATTATGGAGCCAAACCGGCCATTCAGGATGTCTCCTTCAATGTGAAAAAGGGAGAAATTTTGGGCTTTCTCGGTCCCAATGCCGCTGGAAAAACAACCACAATGCGGATACTGACCTGTTATATGCCGGCTACCGAGGGCACCGCAACGGTTGGTGGTTTTGATGTGTTTAAAGATTCGCTCGAAGTTCGGAAGCGGATTGGGTATCTGCCTGAGAATCCGCCTCTTTACACAGACATGACTGCCAAAGGATTTCTTGAATTTGTGGCTCAAATTAAGGGGATAGAACGCCGGGAAATCAAAAACCGACTCTCAGAGGTCATGGAAAAGGCAGCCATCACAGAAGTTGCTAACAGACTCATCAAACATCTTTCAAAAGGATACAAACAGAGAGTCGGTATTGCCCAGGCTTTGATACACAATCCTGAAATCCTTATTCTTGACGAGCCGACGGTCGGCTTGGATCCGAAACAGATCATTGAAGTACGCGAAATGATTAAGAATTTGGGTGGCGAGCATACGATTATTCTTTCAACACATATCCTTCCCGAGGTGAGTATGACCTGTGAGAGAGTCATTATCATCAACGAGGGGAAGATTGTGGCGTCAGACACACCGGACAATCTGACGAAAAGATTGAAGGGATCGGAGAGTCTCTTTGTTGAGGTGGAAGGTCCCAGAAAAGAAATAGAAGCCAAAATCAAAAGCATGAAGGGGATCACACGGGTCACCTTTCAAAGAAAAACAAATCAAAATGTGGTTGGTTTTCGTGTTGAGACGGAACTCCATACCGATCTTAGAAAAGAATTGGCTACCTTGGTTGTCCAACAAGGATGGGGCTTGATGGAACTTCGTCCGATGGGGATGAGTCTAGAGGAAATTTTCTTACATCTAACGACAAAAGAAGAGGAGGTTTCGGGAGCATGAGAAATTGTTTAGCGATTTTTTATCGGGAAGTGCGTTCCTATTTTAATTCGCCTGTGGCTTATGCGATTCTGACTGGTTTTCTTTTAATCGCCGGTTATTTTTTCTATGCCATCATTTCCAGTTTCTTAAATTATACCTTAACCGCTTCAATTGAGGCCCAGTATTATCAAATGGCACCTCCCATTATTAATGTCAATATGATGGCGCTCAGGCCCTTCTTTTTAAATTTGACTGTGGTGATGATTTTTGCCGTTCCATTAATCACCATGCGTCTCTATGCTGAAGAAAAAAAGTCGGGAACCATTGAGCTGCTTCTAACCTCTCCGATCAGGAGTGCAGAAACCATGTTTGGTAAGTATTTGGCAGCACTGGTCTTATACATAACCCTGCTTGCTTCCACGAGTATTTATCATATTATCCTTTTCATTTATGGCAATCCCGAACTCGGACAAATCCTGACCAGCTATCTTGGACTTATTTTTATGGGTGGTTCATTTATCGCTGTGGGCATTTTTATTTCATCTTTAACGGAAAATCAAATGGTGGCTGGTTTTGTAACCATCATCATTCTTTTATTGTTCTGGATTATTGGATGGGTGGCCACTTTTGCTGGTCCTTTTTTTGGTTCATTGTTGGAATACATATCTCTGTTGAACCACTTTGATGAATTTGGTATGGGAGTCATTGATATCAAGCATATCATTTTTTATATCAGTTTTATATCCTTTTTTCTTTTCTTAACGTTGATGTTTATCGAATCGGCAAAATGGAGGACACGATGAGAAAATATGCACACTATGGAGCCTACATTGGGTTGCTTCTCATTCTCGTGAGTCTGCTTAATTATGCAACGGGAAAAATATGGAATTTGCTGTCCCTGATCACAATGATCGGCGGCGTTTTGTTTTTTCTCATATATGTCATTTTTTGTTTTGATAAGATCAAGAAAACATTTACACTGCGCTCATTCAAATATGGTGGAAATACATTAGCGATGTCTGTTATTTTACTGATTATACTCAGTTTGATCAATTTTATCGCTAATCGGCACAGTGTTCGATTTGATTTCACATCGGGGAAACAGTACAGTCTTTCCCCTCAAACTCAACAAATATTGAAAAACCTTGATCAAAACATCCAGGCGACTGCATTTTATTCGTCAGGGTCTGACCAGTCTGTAAAGGATCTTTTTGATTCATATCGATTTTATTCAAATAAATTTAATTACGAGATTATTGATCCAGATAAAAAACCAGCGATAGCCAAACAGTATGGCATTACCAGTTATGGAACCATGGTTTTTGAGTGTGAAGGTCGGGTTGAAACAATTATTAATGGAGGAGAGCAGGAGGTTACAAACGTTCTGATCAAAGTTACCCGGGAAGAACAAAAGGTTGTCTATTTTTTGGATGGTCATGGAGAAAATGATGTTGATGATCTGGAGAGAATCGGTTATAATATGGCAAAGAATGGTATCGAGAATGAAAATTATATCGTGCGAAAACTCTTTCTGGCTGAAGAAAAATCCATTCCTGATGATTGTGCCATTCTTGTTATGAATGGAGTACAAAGTAGGCCATTTCAATCAGAACTGGATACCATTGCGGCCTATTTGGAAAATGGTGGAAAAGCCCTGTTTCTATTGGAGCCTGAACCTGCTTATGGTTTCCAAGATTTGCTGGATAAGTGGGGATTAAAGATTGGAAATGACATTGTCTTAGATGCCAGTGGTGTAGGGCAACTTTTTGGTATGGGTCCATCTGTACCTCTTGTCAATAATTATACGGCTCATATGATTACCGACAATTTTAATATGATGACATTTTATCCTTATGCCCGTTCTGTCACGCCGAAGGAGGAGTATGATTCAAATCTGTCTGTGCAAGCTCTGATGAGAACGAGTTCCAACAGCTGGGGTGAAACCAATCTGCAGGATAAAGAAGCCACTTTTAATTCAAGCATGGACTTGCGGGGACCCATTACATTAGGTGCGGTTGTTTTAAGAGATGAATCGGAGAAAAAAACCCGCCTTGTTGTTATCGGAGATTCTGAATTTGCGAATAATTTGTATTATAGTGCACAGGGCAATGGCAACCTTTTTATGAATATCATCAGTTGGCTTGCCGAAGAAGAAGATTTGATTGCTATCCGGGCCAAAGAGCCGGAAGATCGTCGACTTACATTAACCTCCAAACAGATCCAATGGTTGATGTATTTAACTGTTATCCTCATGCCTCTTGCGGCATTGGGTGCGGGAGTCGGTATCTATATCAAGAGGGAGAGACGTTAATATGAAAGGAAAAATTACCTTTATTCTTCTGGGTATCCTGATCATCCTCAGTGTTTATGTTTATCTTGTTGAGATCAAAGGAAAAGCCGAGCAGGATCGAGCCGAGGAAATAGCGAGAAGAATGTTCCCTTTTGAAGAACCGGAGGTCACCAAGATTACGATTCAACGTCCGGATGACACACTGATCTGTGAAAGAGGCGAAGAGGGTTGGCGATTGTTATCGCCTGTTCGGGCATTGGGATTGCAGAGTGTTGTACGGGATCTGGTTATTAACATGGTCCGTATGATGACAGAGCAGGAGATTGTAGGCGAGGTCAACTGGTCTGATTACGGGCTGGATCCACCACAATATACCGTTGTTATTGAAACCATCACGGGTCAGGCGGATTCGTTATTGATTGGCGATGAAAATCCGGTAGGCAACTACCTGTTTGCTCGAAAAGATGGAGATTCCCGTGTTCTGTTAACCAGCGCTTCAATCAAAACAACGCTGACAAAAAATGTCTTTGATTTAAGAGACCAATCTGTACTTCGTTTTGAAACGGATCAGGTGCGGCAACTTGCTATGACCCGGAAGGGAGACAAAAAAATTGTTATTCAAAAAGAGGGAAACAATTGGAAGGTTGTTGAACCTATTGTTGCCTATGGCGACCTTCAGGTCATCAATGGAATTATCGACCAGATCAATGGTGCACATGTTAGAAGTTTCGAAGATGAGGAGCCGCAAGATTTAAGTCAGTACGGATTGAATCCTCCAGATTATGATGTAACATTAACCATTGGTGTCGAAGGTTTGGTGAAACAATTGATTGTGGGAAAAGAAAAAGAGACAAATCGGTTCTATGCCAAGGATACGGCACGTTTGCCTGTATTTACTGTGGATAACTTGCTCGTTGATGAGTTAAAACATACACTTTTTGAGATGCGCAACAAGCGCATCGCGCTTTTCAAGGAATTGGATGTTTTTACGGTTGAATTTCACAATCGAGGTGAACCCCATTTTATCTGTCAAAGAGATACGGCTGATGGCTGGCAAGTGGTTTTTCCTGTACAGACGGAGGCCAAAACCTGGCGAGTTGAAAGTTTTTTCTCATTTTTAGCCCAAGTCGAAGTTGAGGATTTTATCCAAGTAAACAGCTCCAATCTCAGTCAGCATGGCCTTCTCTCACCGGAGACGGAACTTTATTTTAAGGATAAAGCGGATCAGCCCCTTGTGCATCTCGCTACAGGAAATAAAGTTGGAGATAACAGGGTTTATGTGCTTGACAAACTGGGTAACTGGATTTATGTTGCTACCGACAATCTTGTCGACAATTTCAATCCCAATATTGACGAATATATTGAAGAAGGAACAGAATAAATCGAATCAAATTCAAGTTCCTATTAGGAGTAAGAATGATCATCAAAAAAGAAATGGAGTGGGGTGGAAGAACCTTAACAATTGAAAGTGGAAGAATTGCAAAACAGGCAGACGGATCCGCTCTGGTTCAATATGGTGACACAGTCATATTGGCAACGGCTGTTGCATCAAAGGATCCCATTGAATACAGGGGCTTTTTCCCCTTGTCTGTGGAATACAGGGAAAAGGCTTTTGCTGCCGGAAAAATTCCCGGCGGTTTTTTTAAGAGAGAGGGAAGACCTCAGGAGAAAGAGGTCCTCAGTGCGAGACTTATCGATAGACCCATTCGGCCGTTGTTTCAAAAAGATCTCCAACACGAAATTCAAGTAGTCATTACTGTGCTGTCTTCCGACAAAGAGAATGATGCCGATGTGCTTGGTATTGTCGGTGCCTCAACAGCACTGTCGGTTTCCGATATTCCTTTTACCGGGCCCATTGCCGCTGTCCGCATTGGAAGACAGGGAGATCAATTCATCTTAAATCCAACATTCTCGCAGTTGGAAATGAGTGATATGAATATTGTGATTGCCGGGTCCGAGGAATCGATTATCATGGTGGAAGGTGAAGCGTCTGAAATCTCTGAAGAGGAAATGTTGGCTGCATTGGAATTCGGCCACGCTGCAATTCAAGAGATTATTCAACTGCAAAAAGAATTCATCACAGAAGTCGGAAGGGAGAAACGTCCCCTGGAGTCTTTGGAAATCGATCCGGATCTATTCGATCAAGTGCGGGAAGCAGTTCTGGATAAAATACCCGAAACACTGAAAATGGAAACAAAACAGGCGCGACAAAAAGCAGTGAATCACCTACTTGAAACTCTCCAGGCATCCTTGGCAGAATCCTATCCTGATCAGGAGATGATCGTAGCGGATATCTTTCATGATGTTGAAAAAGAGGTTGTCCGGAAGATGATTTTGGAAGAGAAAAAACGGATAGACGGCAGGGGATATGATGATATTCGCGACATTACCTGTGAAACATCGGTTCTGCCCCGCACGCACGGTTCGGCCCTTTTTACACGAGGTGAAACGCAGAGTCTTACAGTGACCACCCTGGGTACCAAAGTGGATGAACAAAAAATTGAAGGCCTCGATGGTGAATCATGGAAAAGTTATATGCTGCATTACAATTTCCCTCCCTTCAGTGTAGGTGAAGTCAAACCCTTCCGGGGACCCAGCAGAAGAGAGATCGGACATGGCAATTTGGCGGAACGTGCATTAAAACCCGTTATTCCGGCAGAAGAAGCATTCCCCTATACCATTCGTATTGTATCCGACATTTTAGAGTCGAATGGTTCGTCCTCGATGGCTACAGTGTGTGCAGGATCTCTCTCCATGATGGATTGCGGAATTCCTGTAAAAACCGCCGTGGCTGGTGTGGCCATGGGAATGGTGAAAGAGGGAGAGAAAGTTGCTATTTTGACCGATATTTTAGGGGATGAAGACCACCTGGGCGATATGGATTTCAAAGTGGCTGGAACAAGAGAAGGCATCAATGCATTCCAAATGGATATCAAGATCGCAGGCATATCTTTTAAACTAATGAAGGAAGCGCTTGAAAAAGCCCGTCTTGCACGGATTCATATTCTGGATATCATGAATAAAACCATAGCCGAACCGAGGAAGGAGCTTTCACCGTATGCTCCGAGAATTTCAGCCATGCGCATCGATATCGATGATATTGGACTTGTGATCGGTCCCGGGGGGAAAATGATACGTGAAATCATTGAGAAATCCGGTGCGGAAATCAATATTGATGATGATGGTACGATACAAATCGCATCTTCCAATGAAGACTCCTGCAGGAAAGCCCGTGAGCTGATTGAGAAATTGGTTCAAAAACCTGAGATTGGAAAAACGTATGAGGGAAAGGTAAAGAAGATTACCAATTTTGGCGCTTTTATTGAAATACTGCCGGGTAAAGAAGGACTGCTTCACATATCTGAGATTGATCACCATCGTGTTAACCGTGTTGAAGACCACCTGAAGGTGGGGGATGTGGTGGATGTCAAATTGTTGAAGATCACGCCGGACGGTAAACTTGACCTGAGCCGTAAAGCAGTGTTGAAAAAGAAAAAAGAGGATGAAGAGAGACGTGATTGATGGTGGCGCAATTCCAGAAAACGGTATGCGAGCATTCCATCCGGGTCATTTCTAAAAGGATAGATTCTGTTCAGGTTTGGGGAATGGATCTCAAAACCAAGATGGAATTTCCCACCCTTATCCATCTGATCTTATGATCGTTGCAAAAACAGGGCAGCTCAATCACGAACAACCTGTCGCTCCTGTGAAAGAGTCGTTTCATTTTTCTGATCATAAAAATGATTCAAAACATTCGTCATGTGTCTGCAGAGGATATACGCTGTGTGGCTTATAAACTCGTCGAGCGAAGAGAAAGGTATACGGCTGTTTTGGAAATAGAATAGGGGAAGAAAAGGGGAAAAAAGAAAAGTAAAAAGGAAAAAGGAAAATGTCTGCTCCTCCCATTTCAGAAAGAGGTCGGCTAACGCCTGAATCATCAATACGCAAACTTGAATTCTATGCAGAAGACGCCCAGTCGAGAGGTGCGACCGTGTATCGCCTCAATATCGGTCAGCCTGATATTCCTACACCTTCTGAGTTCACAGATGCTTTATCGAAGTTCAAAGAGAATGTATTGGCTTACAGTCGATCGAATGGTGTGGTTTCTCTGATTGAAAGTATGAAGGCATACTATCATCGCAATGGATTGGATCATATCGAATCAAAGGATATTATGATCACAACCGGCGGCAGCGAAGGGATTCTTTTTTCGCTCAATGCAATCACCTCACCAGGAGATGAAGTCATTGTGTTTGAGCCTTTCTATCCCAATTATAGAAGTTTCGCCTGCATGGCCGGTGTTCGTCTCGTTCCCGTAAGCACATCTCCAGAGACGGGTTATCACCTGCCCGATCAGAAGATGGTCGAAGAAAAAATAACATCCAAAACCAAAGCGATTATTATCAATTCTCCAAACAATCCAACCGGTATGATACTTAACCGCGATGAAATTGAAATGATGCAGGATATTGCACTCCGACATAATCTTTTCTTGCTGTCTGATGAAGTGTATCGTGAATTTGCATTTGATGAAGCCAATATCAGTCTGTTATCCTATCCAAAACTCTCACAGCATGTTATTATGATCGATAGTGTATCCAAAAGGTATAGTCTCTGCGGAGCGCGGATCGGTTGTATCGTCAGTAAAAATGAGGAAGTGATCCATACAGTGCTGAAGTTCGGTCAGGCGCGTTTGAGTTCACCAACGTTGGAACAGATCGCAGCCACTTCTGTTATTGAATCGGGAGATCGCTATTTTCGTCAAATAGTCCAGGAATACAAAGACAGACGCGACACACTGGTCGATGGGCTCAATCAAATCCCTGGGGTGTATTGTAAAAAACCGGAAGGCGCATTCTATTTAATGGTGACGTTGCCCGTGGCTCATGCGGAGACGTTTTGTCGATGGCTCCTCACCGATTTTGAAGAGGAAGGTGGAACTGTCATGCTTGCTCCAGGTCCCGGTTTTTACTTAACACCGGACAAGGGATTGCATGAAGCACGAATTGCTTATGTATTGAATATAGAGAATCTAAGGAAGTCGATTCGAATTTTGAAAAAGGGTATCCTGTTGTATAATCAGTCCTGATTTTTTTAACCCTATTTTTCAATATACTTGATAGTTAGTGCTAATTTTATTAAGGCAACAGCTCAAAAACGGCAGAGATTTATACGCATGTTTCAAAAAAAGCAATTGATAAGATTCGGAATCCAATAGATGAATTCTTTGAATGAATCAAATATTTTTTGTAAATTAAAAAAATAAACAACTGTATTTACACAACTGATTCGGTGGTATATATACAGTGATCATACACAAACGTTGGGCACTATTGTGATAAAAACTTCTATATGAGATTTAAGCTTAAACCTGACAATCGGTATCCAGATAAATCCGAACTAATTGAGGATATTAAAAGAGTTGCAAGACTGCTTAACAAGGATACGATTTCCTCGATGGAATATAATGAACATGGCAGATGGAATGTTGCTACACCTATTAGACACTTTGGTCAATGGAATAAAGCACTTGAAGCCTCTGGACTCAAGGTATTAAAAAGGATGAATATTTCAGATGCTGAACTATTTGATAATCTCAAAAAGATATGGATTAACAAGGGCAGACAACCATATATTAGTGATGTGATAAAACCATATTCCCAATTTGATTCATCAGTTTATAAAAGAAGATTCGGTAATTGGAGAAAAGCATTAGAAGCCTTTGTACTGAATATCAATAGAGATTCAATTGAGGATTTTGATAATATTTTCGAAACCAATGATTCTGTGCAACTTGATATTGATAAAAAGAGAAATGCTAATCTTCGATTAAGATTTCTCGTGATGAAGAGAGACAATTTTAAGTGTGTAAAATGCGGTAGATCTCCTGCAACTGATTCTTCTATTGTTTTACATATTGACCATATCACTCCTTGGTCAAAAGGTGGAAAAACAACATTCGAGAATCTTCAAACACTATGTTCAGATTGTAATTTAGGGAAAAGTGATTTATTATTGGATTATTAAACAACAGTGCCCAACAATGTATATAAAAAATAGGCGAGATAGCAGTAAATTCAAGGATTGTAGCCCGCTTCAAAATTGTCTCGGTTTGATAAGTTTGAAGCCCGCCATCGCCTATTTTTCATATACTAACTGTTGTGCCCAATTGCAAGAAATATAGAGCATATGGATACAGATGATTTATCAAGAGAAGTTTATAATGGGATTATAATTGAGGCTGAGAAATTGACTCATGATTTGACTTTGCATTATGGTTTGCTGTCCAATGATTGTAAAAATGAGATTGAATACATTGATAAAGCTAAAAAATTGACCCGAAAGATAATGGAACTTGAGGATTACGAGTTGGACGAATTATTTTGGGGCAATCCACCGGACAAAGAAAAATTGGATTTTACCCTAAGAAAAATTATCAGTAATATTGAGGAAATAATACATATCCCGATAAAAAAACGATATTATGACTAAACAAGAGATAAAACAAAGGGAGGAAAAACTTCTGGAAATGACCGGGACTTTTTGCGCCCAAAAATTAGATGATGAATGTTTTCAGTTATGTGAAAAGCTTATTAAAAAACTTGGACGAAAAAGAAATGTTCCTTTTCAGAGAGGAAAACTTGAGATATGGGCAGCAGCAGTTGTTTATGCAATCGGATCAATAAATTTCTTGTTTGATAAGTCGTTTGAACCATATATGACAGCAGAACAGATTAGTGAATACTTTGGGACAAAAAATTCTACTGTATCCAATAAGGCACGCGAAATTAAGGATATGTTTGATATGTGGCACTTTAGTCCTGAATTTTCTACTCAAAAAATAGCAGAATCGAATCCATTTAACCAGATGGTAATGATTGATGGATTTATAGCACCAATAAATACTTTACCTGATGATTTGCAACAAATGGTTAAAGAAGCGAGAGCAAGAGGGGAAGACATTGAATTTCATACAAAATAGATATAAAAAATTGCCAGCTGCCAACAGCTAATATAGGTAAGTGTGGGGTTAGTGGTTGCAATCAGCATCGCGTCTCCTTTTCAGCGTTTTCCTCAGTGGATAGGAACACGCTCCAAAAACCACGTCTACCCATATTGGCAAACCGTTAGATACACCTCTGGAACCATATTGTGAAATGAATAGTAAATTGATCTATTTATAAATTCAGGTTTGTTTTGAAGAATACCTTCATTCGATCTGTTCCGATATTGACTTTCCATAAAGTTGATTCTTCATTTGAGTGGGGAGTGACAAGAGTCACACCCAATCAATTCAGACATGTTTTAGAATTTCTCAAACAAGAAGATTATCATACCATTTCACTTCACCACTACTTTAATCCTGCATCTGAACCGCCATCCAAACCGATTGTCATCACATTTGATGACTCCTATGAGAGTGTATATACGCACGCTTTTCCTCTCCTTGAGGCGTACGGTTTTACGGCAACTGTTTTCGTTATATCCGGTTATGCTGGAAAAATCAACAAATGGGATGTCAATTTGGGCTGGTGTCAGTTCCAGCATCTTTCATGGGATCAGATTGTTCAGCTGAAAAATGCCGGATTTGAAATCGGATCTCATACGGTTCATCATCCGGATCTGACGCGTATCAGCAGCCCTTTGTTGAAAAGTGAACTCGAAATATCCAAAAAACAGATCGAGGATAAAATCGGAGAAGAGGTTCGGTTCATCTCGTTTCCATTTGGACGGTACAATCAAAAAGTGATTGAAATGAGTAGAGAAGCAGGCTATCAACGGGGTTGCGGGTTTTGGATTCGAAGTTTTGAGAAAAAAGTAGAAGAAAAATTTGTTTTTCAAAGAAAAGCTTATTATCTTTTTGATGGAATCTGGAATCTAAAATTAAAACTGCGAAGCGGCGCATTCACGTTTCTTGAAGAGTTTAAATTAAGAATCGTCAATTTTTGTTCACATGGGACCTCTCTGGTCAAACCTGTTAAGAGTTATTTTGACCCGATATGATGGTATTTGTATCAATCGTTTGTCATTTTTAAATAGAGATTTTTAAAAGAGGCAACATGGTTGGTCCTGAGATACGCAGACTCTATTATTCCACAAAAGAAGTGAGTGAGTTTGTACAGATTCCGCGTTATATTCTACGAATGTGGGAGACCAAATTCCCGCAAGTAAAGCCATCAAAGAGTAAATCAGGTCGCAGATTATACAAGCAGAAAGACCTGGATGCTCTCTTTCAAATCAAGAAATTGAAGGATAAAGGTTATACCGATGATAAAGTGGTGTGGTTAATCGATCATCAACAGGATGGTCATCGAGTTGAGGAGGCGAATCAAGAAAAGCCGATTCCTCAGATTGATAAGTCACGGAAAATGGTTTTCTTGTTCGAAATGATGAATGGATTAAATGAGATATTGCGTATTCTGAATGAGAAATGATCCCCTTTATTCAATTACTTTACCCTTTGGATATGAACCTAAAATTTTTAGAAAATCCGTAATCTCCTTCAAATGGTTGATGGCATTGCGACAGGCTTCTTCTTCAATGCTTCCTTCAAAATCGAGATAGAACCAATATTCCCATGGGCCTTTGCGAAGGGGTCGCGATTCAATTTTAAGAAGGTTGATGTCGCGTAGGGCAAACACGCTGAGTGATTTGAATAGAGCACCCGGAATGTTTTTGGTACTGAATACAATGGATGTTTTTCCGCCTTGTTTTGGATTCTTCACGTTTCGAGAAATAATCAAAAATCGGGTGTAGTTCTGATGGTTATTTTCAATATCTTTCTTCAATATATGGAGGTTGTATACCTCTCCTGCCCGGCGGCTGGCAATCGCCGCTCCAGGGATTGATCTGTGTTCCGCGATAAATCGGGCAGATCCAGCGGTATCATACATGGGAACAATTTCTGTATTTTTCAAACCGTTTAAAAAATTGGAGCATTGTTCCAGAGCCTGTGGGTGGGAATAGACTTTTTGAATGTTCTTCAATGGGTATTTTTTGATGGACAACAAATTGTGCTGGATGCGCAGAATAATTTCCCCGATAACGGACAGATTGAATTCCAGCAGGAAATCGACATTGTGGTGAATACTGCCTGTTGTGGTGTTTTCGATCGGAATAATACCATAATGACATTCAGAAGATACCACCGCGTGAAACACATTTTTAAATGTATCTTTGGGTATACAGTTAATTTGATTTCCGAAAAAATGAAACGCTGCATCTTCACTGAAAGCACCCTTTTCACCCTGAAAAGCCACTTTTTTCATGGTCCAATGCCCTTTTATTCGGTCGATGTTGAATTACATGTATAACGCATAAATATAGAGTTTTATGAAACAATAAGCAATATTTAATTTTGGTTGGGTTGATACTCTATAAAGCTGAGGAGAGTATGAACTTGTGCGGTTGAGCATTGTTGGAATAGGTGGATATAAATCCACTTTTTTACAGGAGGGAGAGTCTGAGTTTTTAAAGAGACTGAGGCGGTATTGTCCCATTCATGTGAGGTGGGTGGATCATCAAAAAGTCAGCAGCCATCGGTCGGCCAAAGAAATTCTTCGTCTTGAAGGGAAACTGTTGCTTGACAAAATCCCTGATGAAAGTGTCGTTGTCGCATTGGACCGCCGGGGAAAGCACATCAATTCAGAGGATTTTTCAAAGAGAATCGGCCGCTGGCAAAATCATTCTGTCAAAGAGGTGGTGTTTATCATCGGAGGATCCATCGGGCTGGATCCGGCTGTTTTAAAAAGAGCGGATCTTATTCTATCGTTTTCTGAAATGACCTTTACTCATGAGATGATACGGTTGCTTTTGTTCGAACAGCTCTATCGCGCTTTTACGATATTAAGGGGTGAATACTATCATAAATAAAGCTTGGAGGATTCATTGTCAATCGCGACTGGGATTGTGTGTCCATCGTGCGGGGAAAAAGTGAAGGATTATCAAAATCCAGTCCCCACTGTGGATATCATCATTGAAATCGGAAAAGAGATTGTTCTTATTGAAAGAAAAAACCCTCCTTATGGATGGGCCATACCAGGCGGATTCGTGGATTATGGCGAATCGGTGGAGCGTGCGGCTGTTCGCGAGGCAAAGGAGGAGACATCGCTCGATATAGAACTTGTGGATCTTCTGGGTGTTTACTCAGAGCCTGATCGTGATCCCCGTTTTCATACGATATCAACCGTATTTGTGGCATCATCCAATGGAAATCCGAAAGCCGATGATGATGCAAAAAGTATCGGACTTTTTAATCAGATGACGATTCCAAAGAAAATGGCCTTTGATCACATGAAAATTATTGGTGATTACTTTCTTTGGAAATTGAAACAATCATCATGATTTATTGTTCCAGTTCGTTAGTAAAAACTATGCACTTTAAGTGCAAGACTTTCAGTTTTTCAAAAAAATAATTACCTTTCTCTCA
>JAFGDT010000019.1 GCA_016931965.1 bacterium
CGGGTCGGTTTTATCGGCGGACATGTTGATAATCCCACTTACAAGGAGGTCTGCACCGGCACAACCGGACATGCAGAAGCTGTCGAAGTGACTTACGATCCTACTGTGACCACATACGAGGCTCTGGCAAAGCTTTTCTTTGAAACACATGATTTTACACAGGTGAATCGTCAGGGACCCGATATCGGCGAACAGTACCGTTCAGGTATTTTTTATTTGAATGATGAGCAGAAAGAAATAGCTGAGAAATTGATCGACCAACTGGAAGCGAAAAATTATGATGTGGCCACTGAAGTGAGCCAGGCGAATACATTCTGGGAAGCAGAGGATTACCATCAGGATTATTATGAGAAGTCAAACGGAACGCCTTATTGTCATATTTACCGAAAAATCTTTTAAATCATCTTGTGTTTGCTGTGTATTCTCTGGTACTTTCTGTCCGTTCTTGATCATTGCCCCGGAATCCCACTCCGGGGCTTTTTTCTTTTGTTCATAAGACGGAGTTGAGCATTATCGAACTTGAAAAGTATCAAATCGATCATTTCATGTAACCATTTTTGCATCGCATTCGTATTTAATGAAACAAAAAATTTGGTAACTTTATAACCTTTTATCAGGTTCTTCCGTCTAATATAGTAGTCATTGTTCGATTCCCATTGAAGATTGCCCTCATTACGAGAGGTAAAAGCAAAGAGGCATTCCAATGAAAAAAGGATTATTTATTGCCATGTGTATGGCAGGATCTCTGTTCGCCCGCGAGAGCCAAACCTGTTTGAATCTCATGAAAATGACGCAAAGCCCTATCATTGATGGCATCATTGATCCAGTCTGGAGCCAAGTCGATTCCGTGAGCGATTTTATTCAGCAGTATCCCTATTACGGCGCTGAACCTTCCTGTAAAACCGTAGCACGTGTTTTAACCACAGACGATGCCCTCTACAGCCTGATTGTCTGTTATGATGATCGGGATCATATCCAGACCATAAACGGCAAATTGGACAATATTTCGGGTGATGTGGTTGGCCTCATGCTGGATACATTCGGAAACCAAAGTACTGCTTACCAATTTGCGGTATCAGCATCGGGCGTACGCAGTGACTGCCGTTTGCTTGATGACGCCCGGAACAGTGATTATACCTGGGACGGCATCTGGTTTGCCGATGCAAGGGTCTATTCCTGGGGCTATGTGGTGGAGATGGAAATTCCTTATAAGTCAATCCAGTACGATGATCAGCTCCTATACTGGGGACTGGATTTTAACCGCTGGATCGCGGGGAACAGAGAAGATCTTTACTGGTGCAGTTATGAGGAGAGTGAAGGTCAGCGTATCTCCAAATTTGGTCAGCTGGTGTTTAATGGATTCCGGCCCACGGTGAGGGGAATGCAGCTTGAGATTTATCCGGTGGGCATTACCAAGGCGGAATATCAGGACGATCGTACCTATCAGGTGAGTCCTAATATCGGATTGGATATTTTGTACAATCCCTCTCCCAAACTGGCTTTTCAGTTTACGGCCAATCCCGAATTTGCACAGATTGAGGCGGATCCCTTTGCATTTAACATCAGCCGCTATGAGACTTATTTTTCAGAGCGAAGGCCCTTTTTTACGGAGGGAAACGAAATTTTTATGGCTGCGGGCAGGCAACAAAATATGGGTTTTTACCGTCCTGTGGAATTTTTCTATTCCCGCCGTATCGGTAAAAAATTGCCTGATGGCAGTGAGGTGCCCATATGGGCGGGAGCTAAAACGTTCGGCCGTATTCGGGAATGGGAATACGGCGGTTTCCTGGCGGTAACCGGTGAAAAAGAATATACGATGGATGGTTCCACCCATAGAGAAGAAAAGGCCCTCTTCAGCTCTGTTCGTCTCAAACGTCAGATTATGGGGAATTCGTCGGTGGGTATTCTCTATGTGGGAAAGCACACAGCTATCGGGGATAATGGTCTTATAGATATTGACGGTGCTTTTCGGGGATCCAACTGGCAGCTCGCTTATCAGCTGGCCCGTTCGTACAGAGGCAATAGGGGAGATTTTGCGGGATCCGCCGGTTTTACGATGATCAGCGAATCGGCCATTGTCGGTATTCGTGGGAATTTCTTTGGTGATCAATTTGATGTGGATGATGTGGGATTTGTCCCCCGGAAAGGAACAGCTTGTTTTTCAGGTCTTGCTGGCCCCCGATGGTATTTTAATGACGGCTACATCAGTGCCATCCTTTTTTACGCCGGCCCTTATTTCAATTATGAGAAAGTGGATGCCTTCACGGATTACGGCGGTTTTGTCGGCTTTAATATGCAGTTTCGAAACAACTGGGGATATGAAGTCAACTGCGAATTGGTCAGATCAAAAGACCAGGACATCGTGTTTGATTATTATAGTGCCAATCTTTCCTCATGGTTTAATGTAAATCCCCGCTGGCATGCCAATCTGTATGGAGGCTACTGCAAGACATACAATTTCGCCCGTGATTACCTGGCTTTTTACTCCTGGTGGAATGGCTATATCGGCTGGCAAATCGCTTCCGCGCTGCAGGTTGGCAGTTCAATCAGCACGTTCGTCGAAGGCAATCCGGAAGGGGAAATAGAAGAGGTGACGTACAACACACGCCCCTTTATCTCGGCCACGCCTGTGAATAATCTCAATGTACGGGTTTATGTGGATAATGTATTCATGCACTTCACAGGGAAGCTCGAACAAATCGTGGGCGGGATTCTTTTCTCGTACAATTTTTCTCCCAAAAGCTGGATTTATTTTGCCATCAATGAGGTAAAGGATCGCGTTGCAGATCGGCTTCAAGTTCAGAACAGGGCAGCCGTATTTAAGCTGAAATATCTTTATTATATGTAAACTCAATCAATCGTTTATCAATAAAAAATGCCGAAGGCGGTGATGCCTTCGGCATTCCTTTTGTTGCGGCGAGACAGCCTTTACTTGCCATTTTATCTTAAAGTCATTTTTTGATGGATCAAACCTTTACCCAGCCCTGTTGCTTGTGGCTCTTGATGATGGCTTCGCAGAGAAGGAGTTCATGATGCCCGTCTTCAAAAGTGGCAAATGTGGGTTTGGCTTTAAGATCCCCTTTGGCAATGTAACTGTAAAAAGCCTTGAAGCATTGTTTGAATGTATCCGGGTATCCTTCGTTGTGCCCGCCGGGATAACCGGATGCACCGGCTGCTGGTTTTGAAAGAAGACCTGGATCCTTCAGTAATATCTGATTGGGTTCGTTCCGTGATCCGATCCACATCTCATTGGGTCTCTCGCTGTTCCAATAAACCGCTTTTTTGGAGCCTGAGATCTCATAACGGAGACAATTTTTCCGTCCGGCTGTCGCCTGGGATACAAAGATACATCCTTTGGCCCCTCCTTTGAATCTCAATAGGATGGAACCAAAATCTTCGGTGACAATTTTAACATTTTCTGTGGCCTGAACTTTCTTGACTTTGCCTGAAAAGGTCTCGACCTCTCCTTTTGGGCGCTTGCGTACGGGAAAGATGATTTGCAGATCGGCACAGACCGCCTCTATTTTAAATCCGGTGATCATCTGCACCATATCCATCCAGTGTGTACCGATATCCCCGATGGCCCGTGCAGCACCCCCTTCTTCCGCCAGAACGCGCCAGTTGTAATCAGTGGGGAAGAGCAGCCAGTCCTGCACATACCCTCCTGTCGCTGAATAGATATTACCCAGTTCGCCCTTTTCGACCATGTTTTTGGCCTGCAGACAGAGCGGATAAAATCGCAGATTGTAATTGACACAGGCCACACGTTTCGATTTCTTGGCAGTTGCAACAAGATCGGCTGATTCCTTTGAATTCATCGCCAATGGTTTTTCACACAGAACATGTTTTCCGGCATTGAGTGCCTCCTTGGCCATTTTGTAATGGAGTTTATTCGGTGTGGTGATATGAACAGCTTGCACATCATCCTTCAATACTTCTTGCCAGTTTTTATAGGCTCTGGGGATGTTCAAATTTTTTGCCGCTTGGGTCGATTCGGCATTGTCCACGCCTAAAATTCCGGCAACGTGAATACCCAGTCTTCGGCAGGCTTCTGTGTGAGCGGGTCCCATAAATCCAGCGCCGATTATCGCAGTTTTCATTTCTTTCATTGGTGAACTCCTTTTTAAAGTACTTGGAAATGTAACGATCCATTTGTATGATTTGTCTATTTAAATGATTTCAACAGAAAATATTTTAATAAATATATTAACTATTTTGATTTTATTCAAGAGAAACTTTTACTATTTCATGGATATCATTTATGTCTTGGAAATAAGAATGATCGGCAATTCAATCATAATTCATTTTTTGATACTGTTTCAGTCAAGAGAAGGCTGTCACCGTATATGCAATTGAACAAGTATTCATGACCTATCAGTCCGGCGAAATCAGCATGTATGCGGTAATCACAAATACAGTGGCATAAATTTCCAGCAGTGTCCGTAACCGTAAAAATGATGACATTGTTTTCAATTTTTGAATTATAGGCAAAGCGGTTGCTGTCCGGGCAGCAATTGGCAGAGACGTACAATTCAATCTTCAGTGTGTCCTCGAATGAGTAATAAAAGCGATCATTCTCTGATATACCGTTTCTGAAAAAAGACTGGGGTCCTGCACAGCCGGGAATCTGATACGCTGTCAAATGAAATGATTCTGCTTGATTTTCAAACGGATTGATTGATTTTTCACAGGAAAGGAAACAGCATAAAAGAGCTATGAATAAAATATAACGAATCATATGTTCTTTCCCTCCAATTGTATGAAATGCATTTATCAGGTATCATTCTGTTCAATCAGGTTAAAAGGACCTTCGTACAGATCCCGATCTGTATGGATGAATGCATTTGAGGAGTAAAGGGATGCGTCGCCGAATAAATCTCCATGATTCTGGTAAATGGAACAATCCCTTATATCGTCAACCAATCCGTCGTTTCCTATTCCAAAATTGTACAGTCGGTCGAATCGCCAATATCCCACCAGTCCACTGTCGGCGCTCTCGTAGTATTCGGGTTTCAGCGATCCATTCATTGTGGCCTGTATTTGCTGCTGGGTTCGGACCCTGTTCCAGACCCGGACCTCATCGATCATGCCATTAAAATCGAGGCCGTCGAAATTGGAACCAATCATGAATACGGTGTTCGATCCTCCCGTTGGGTTGTTTTTATAGGTTCCTGTTGTGTCAAGAACACCATTGATATAGATTTGATAGGTTTGAGCCGATACATCCCGTACACAGGCCAGATGGATCCATTTTCTTAAGGGGACACGACTTTTTGAGAATAGGGTGTTGTTTACCCCTTCGCCGTTCTCATGAAAACAGTCCACCAGACCATCACCCGTAATGGCCAGTGTGTAGAGCTCATTGTTTTGCTCATAATTATCCCGTCCTGCTTGCTGAACGATTTCAGCAAAAGGGAAGGTGTATGTCGGATAGGCGTTGGTATATACCCATGCCTCAATGGTGACATCACCGGATATCTGAAGCGGCGGGCATATCCCGGTGGTCATGCAGTCATTTGAGCCATCGAGTTTTAAAGCCATCCCTGAAGGATTTCGTGAGCAGCCGATAGAGATGAATAACAGCCAACAAACGAACATCATTGTCAGGTTTTGATTTTTCACACTCAATATGAGGGTTAATTTCCTTTATTGAACGGTCAACAGTTTTAACGTATTTTGATCCTTAATATAGATCCGATTGCCAGCAATCACCGGATGCGCATAGGTCTCCGTTTCAGCCACCTTGATCTTTGCCAGTTCATTGTATTTTTGACCGTTGGGTTCGTAAACGACCAGTTCAGCTGTGGTCGGCAAGGCCAACAGAACGGAGCCGGCATCTACAATAGCCCCAAAATTCCCTGAATATCTGACATCGTCCATCCAGGTCATCTCTCCGGTTTCCGCATTCATGCAGTACAAATTGCCCCGGTCTGAGATGCCGTAGAGCATGCCGTCTTTCAGTACAGGTGTATTGTATCCTGTCCCTACATCCGGATTGCTCCAGAGTTCGCTTGTAACGTAACTGTCGCCCTGTTTTTGCACTTGCAGAGCCCGGGTACCTTTGCCCTGACCGGTGTAGATCACGATTTCCCCGTCAATGATGGGTGTGGCCGAGTTGTAGAATCTTTGTACCGGTGTGGTCTGTACTTTCCAGAGGAGCTTTCCATCCGCCACGGCAATCCCCAGAATATTTTGCGCGGTCTGTGTGACGATCTGTTTTGTGTTTCCAACCGTTATTAAAACGGGTGAAGCGTAGGAGGGACCGTCGCCTTCCAGTTTCCATTTCTGGTTTCCGGTATTCAGGTCGTATGCAATGATGGCCCCACCATTTGAATCACCGAGATGCGCAATGGCCATGCCATCCACAACAATCGGAGACATGCCTGAAAAGAATTCAGGGACAATGCCGCTGTAATCGTTCTTCCGCCACAGGACTTTGCCCGTCGCCGCATCGAGACAGGACAACACATTGCCCACGCCCAATATGACGACCTTGCCGTCCGCCACTGCGGGGGAGCTTCTGGGGCCGGGGTGTCTGGACGCCGGACCGGTCACAGTCTCCGCTTTAACCTTATCCTGCCATAATTCCTTGCCGCTGGCTGCGTCAAGGCATCTTGTGATTTCCTCATCGCCCTGCCGTGTGAAGACATACAGTCTCTCGCCGACCAGGGCGGGTGTGGCATCACCTGTGCCCACTGTCACCGTCCAACCCTGTTTCAGTGCGTTGGGCCAGATCTGAGGCGCTGTAAATCCCGTCACCTTTCCGTCCCGGTTGGGACCGCGCCATTGAGGCCAGTCCTGTGCAAAATTGAAGGTCATGCAGATGAGAATCAGACTCAACGTCATGAAAATCCGTAACCGATCTGCGTGTTTCATATTTCCTCCTTCGTTTTTCTGATTTTTGTGTTGATCGTTACCTTATACGGAAAACCCACCCTTCTTGAAAGAGTGAACGCTATCAATATCTGAAATGAATAAAAAATCCTCTCTGTTGGTTGAAAACAAAAATGATGTAATTTTAATAA
>JAFGDT010000020.1 GCA_016931965.1 bacterium
CACAAAAAGAAGAAAGAAAAAAGTAACAAAAAAGAAAGAAGAAAAAATACTACTACAAAGTTACATTTTATTTTGAGGCAACACGATGGAAAGAAATCATATATTTTATGGCATTGTATCTATCGAAATAAACGCATTGTATCTTTTTCCACTTTAGTGAATGGATAAATTTATATAGATGAATCACAAAATAACAGACAATGAAAAGAATAAACCGCATCCGATTTTTTTCTTGGAAATCTTTCACTTTTGTGATACATTTAAGAGCGATAAAACATTTAACTTTTATTTGGAATTGAGATAAAAAATGAGAAAAAGAACACCTGTTTTATTCATTTTTTTGTGCGCCATTTTTTGGAGATGTGCCAGTCAAGAGGTATTATATTCATCAAACAACGCACAACAAAGTGAAATGGATCCCCGTACAATTGATTTCTTTGTGGATGGTGTCATCCATGATTTAAACGAAAACTACACGGCTGCACTGCTTTCATACCAGGAAGCTCTCCTTTATGATTCCTCCGCTTCAGAAATATATCTGGCTATCGGAAAGGATTATTTGCGACTGGGAAAAGACGAGAGTGCTCTCAGATCTCTGTTAAAATGTATCGATCTTGATCCAACTGATATGGAAGCGCGGGATATCATATCCAAAATTTATATCACCCAGAGAAAATGGGATTTGGCAGAAGCAATGCTCTATGAAACACTGGCTCTGGACAGTACACATTTGGAATCCTACTATGATCTGGCTTTGATCTACATACAGAGCCAAAAATCGGATGAATTGATATCCGTTTATAAAAAGATACTCTCACTCCTGGAAACGCCCGACACCCAAATTCTTCTCAACCTGGCCGATATCCATATCGATCTCGGTCAATTTGAAGATGCTGCTGAAATATATCGTCAATTCATCGAAACCGAATCTGAAGTGGAATACAAAGCTTTAGGGTATTATGGACTGGGTTATGTTTCCGATGCCCTCAAGGACACGCTGTCTGCCATAGAAAATTATAGCCGGGCTCTCGAACTCGTACCGGACATGATCCAGGCAAAAAACCGACTGGTGCAACTTTACATCGAAAGAGAGGAATGGGAACCGGCGCTTCTATTCTGCCGGGAAGCCATTGATCTCGATTCGACCGATCTAAACAACTGGTTTGACATCACCTATATTTATCGTCAAAAGGGGGACACATCGCTCGCATTGCAGGCGTTGCAACAGGCCGAATACCTGTTTTTGGACAATTGGCGCTTCTATTCTTACTGGGGTTATTTTTACATGGAAATCCAGAAACTCGAAATGGCCTATCAAAAATTTAAAAAAGTAATCGAACTTGCACCCGAAGAACCATCGGGCTGGCTCAATGCCGGAATGGTTATGGTTTATCTGGACAGCCTCGAGAATTCGCAATCCTATTTACGAAAGGTGTTAAGCCTTGAACCGGAAGATCCAACAGCCAACTATTATCTTGGATCTGTATTGGTTCAGCTTGGAAATCCAGAGGAGGCCATTCCTTACCTGGAAAATGCGCTAAAGGCGAGAGGGGATTGGGTGTCGGCCATCAGTACACTGGCTGGCATTTTCGATCAATTAAAACGATATGAAAAATCGGACAGTCTGTTTAATGAGGCGCTCCGGCTGGATCCTGATAATGCTCTCGTGAACAATAACTATGGTTACAGTCTTTCGGAACGGGGCATACGCTTGAATGAAGCCATGGAAATGGCACAAAAAGCACTCAAACAAGACCCTGAAAATGGTGCCTATCTCGATACAATGGGATGGATTTACTATAAAATTGGAGAGTATGAAAAAGCGCTGGAATATATTTATAAAGCCTATTCGATTCGCCAGGAAAGTGCTATTCTGGCGGATCACCTGGGGGATGTCTATATCAAGCTGGAGATGAAAGAAGAAGCACGGAAAGCCTGGGAAGAAGCTTTAAAACTTGACAAGAACAACCAGGATATCATACACAAGTTAAATCAGATTACAGAAGAGTAAAATGCATTGAATACCCATCTTTTAAAATACACTTTGCTCTGTTTGTCTGTTATTCTGATGATAATAGGGTGTGCAGCACCTTTTCGTTTAAACAAACCCCTTCCGGAAATTGGTCAAGAGCACCTGATTCATCAGATACAAAGTCACGCTTCACAACTCGAGACGTTTCAGGGAAGAGCCAGACTCAGTGTTATTTCCCAGGATGGCTCTTTTCAGGGAACGGTCAAGATTTTGGCAAAAACACCCGATTCTCTGTGGATGAAAATTGAAGGACCATTGGGCGTCGATCTGGCAATGGGCCGTTTCGACAGAGAGCAACTTCTCCTCTATATCCCTATGGAAAATATCGCCTATATCGGATTCATGGATGAAATGGGAAAAATACCTCCCCTCTCCTTTGATGTCCATGTTCCAGATATGCTGCTGGGAGCACTGGGACTTTTAATTCCTCCAAATAATGCAGACAGTTCGATTTTGTCTGTATCCTCCGACAATAAAAATTATATTTTACAGATTGCTGACGGTGAACAGATCTGGATTGAACCAAAGGGACCCGTTGTATCCCGATGGGAACAGCGCAATGGTGAAGATGAGGTTCTCTGGTCCTGGGAGGGAGAGGATTTTAAAAACAACAAGGGACTGCGATTACCACAGATCATTCGGTTAACAACCTACTATCCGAGACAACGGATCACACTGTTTTATGAATCGGTGGAAACAAACCAGTACATGGAAAGTAACTGGGCTGAGATCGCCCTCCCTGAAAGTGTACAATATGTCAGACTCTAATACATCATCAAAAGGAACGGGGGCCATTTCACTTTCGATTGTGATACCCTTGTACAATGAAATGGAATCCCTACCCGAACTGCATAGTCAGATCACTCAGGTGTGCGAAAAAAACAATATCCCTTTTGAAGTGATCTACGTGGATGATGGATCGACCGACGATTCGTTCCGCATACTGGAAGCCATACATCAACGGGATTCTCGGACCAAGGTTATCCAGTTCAGAAAAAATTTTGGGAAATCCGAAGCGCTTTCGGCCGGTTTTTCAGTTGCCAAAGGGAACATGATTGTGACCATGGATGCAGACCTGCAGGATGATCCCGCCGAAATTCCCAGATTAATCGCCAAATTAAATGAAGGCGGCGACCTGATTTCCGGCTGGAAAAGAAAAAGAAGGGATCCGCTGACCAAAAAAATACCTTCGCGTTTATTCAACCGGATCACATCCTTCATGACAGGCATTCGAATTCATGATTTTAATTGCGGATTAAAAATTTACAGAAGAGAAGTGATCGATTCGATACAGATGAAAGTATACGGAGAACTTCACCGGTTTCTGCCGGTCATTGCTCATCAAAACGGATTCATTGTGAAAGAACTGCCTGTCACCCACCATCCCCGAAAGTATGGCAAATCCAAATTCGGCCTGGGCCGTTTTGCCAGGGGTGCTTTCGATTTTCTGACGATCAATTTCTTGACACGATATCAAAACCGGCCATTACATCTTTTTGGCATTGTGGGATCGCTTTTTTTTATCGCCGGATTCATCATCTCCGCCATTTTAACTTACGAAAAATGGGTGCTGGATAAAGATCTGAGCAATCGGCCGCTGTTGTTTCTCGGTGTTTTACTGATCATTGTAGGAATGCAATCCATTTCGATCGGTCTCTTGGGAGAAATGATTACGGCGCTTCGCAATGAAAACGATCAATCCCATATCAAGCGCCATCTGAAGTAATAATATAGAGATGTAAGAAGTAGAATATCTGAAAAACATCCAATATTTCGATAATTTGACATATACTCATTTTCAATTTAAAACCTTCCTTTTCACAAGCAGTGGCAAAAATGACTAAAGAACAAAAATTCTACAAAGCCCTTGAGGATGTTTTTATCGGTGCGAAAACAGAGGGAAAAGGTGGTTTTATCAATCTAATGCGAATAAAATCAAATTATTTTAGCAATATTGAAAACACGTTAAAAGCGATGACAATTGATAATGAAGATGAAAAAGTCAAAGTCGGTTTGAACAAACTGTATTCAAATATAGATATCGCAGAAAACCCATTCAACCTCACCGAAAAATGGATCAAAAAATAAGTAATGGCGAAGTGGAGTCCGAAGACGGAACAAAAATGAATATCTAAGATTTGGATTAGAAGCTTATTAAGCCTTTCATTTGGTCGGAGTGATCAAAATATTTTTATGCCAAAAAACGAAGATTTAAAAAAAGGTGAAATTGTTATCTACAAGTCTCCGCAAGGGCCGGAAATTCAGGTCAAGCTGGAAAAAGACACAGTTTGGTTAGATGCGCATTTAATAGCTCGCCTTTTTAATGTTAATCGCCCTGCCATTGTCAAACATATCCATAATATATACAAAACGGGTGAATTACACAAAAAGTCAACCTGTTCCATTTTGGAACAGGTTGCCGCCGATCGAAAAATCAGGAAAATGAACTTGTATAATTTGGATATGATTATTTCCGTCGGCTATCGTGTGAATTCAAAGCGAGCAACTCAATTCCGCATCTGGGCTACCCAAACACTAAAATACCACATAGTCAAAGGATATACTATCAATGAAGAAGAGCTTTTCAAAACCCAAAATAAGTTCAAAGACCTTCAGGAAACCATCGTTCTACTCCAGGAAAAATCCAAACACAAATTGCTTGCCGGACAGGAACAGCAAATTCTAAACCTGCTTTCCAGTTATACAAAAACTCTAACTCTACTAGAGCAATACGATAAAGAGAAACTGTCGCTTAGGAAACAAGCCAGAGGTGGATTTATTCTGCAGTTTGATGAAACAAAGCAGATAATAGAAAAAATAAAAAAAGAACTTATTGAGAAAAAAGAAGCCGGTGATTTGTTCGGACAAGAAAATAACGATAAATTTAAAGGTATCTTAGGCAATCTTTATCAAACTTTCGATGGGAAAGAACTCTATCCCTCTCTGGAAGAAAAAGCCTCTCATCTTTTATATTTCGTTATTAAAGATCATCCGTTTGTAGATGGCAACAAACGCATCGCTTCCTTTTTATTCGTTTACTACCTGGACAAAAACGGCTATCTTTACAAAAGAAACGGTGAAAAGAAAATGAACGATAATGCTTTAACCTCCTTATCACTTCTGACGGCAATCAGCGATCCCAATGAAAAAAATAAGCTTATTAAAATAACTACCAATTTACTATCAACATGAAGCTGTATTTGTGGAACTTTATTATCGTTATTTTTTATAAAAACCCGTCGATAAAGTAACAAGGATTCGAAAAGTAGATTTTAAACATAAAATGGATTTATCTGATAATATGACAAAAAAAAGTAAATATTTTTTTTCTGTCATTGTACCTGCTCACAACAGAAAAGAAGAATTAAAGGAATTACTGGCCTCGTTAGAAAAACAGACTCTCCCCAAAAACCAATTCGAAGTCATTATTGTGGATGACCATTCGACAGATGGATCAGACAGATGGCTTCATTCGATTAAAAATGAATTGCCCTTCAAATTGATCATAGAAAGATTGACCGGGAAGGACCGTTTTCCGGGTCCCGCCCGCAACAGAGGAATGGAACGGGCATCAGGTGATTTTTTTGTCTTCATCGACTCGGACTGCATCGCTCCTCCTGAGTGGCTGCACATCATTGATGAAACCCTGAAAAAGGATTCCTCCATAAAAGCATTTGGCGGTCGGGATGATGCGGATGCCGATTTTTCACCTCTTTTAAAAGCGATCAATTATTCGATGACCTCATTCATATCCACAGGAGGCATGCGCGGGGGAAAGAAAAAACGGCTGGCCAAATTCTACCCCCGTAGTTTTAATATGGGCATCCGTCGTAAATTATACGAAACCACGGACAATGCCGATGGTATTCGATTTTCAGGACTGCGTCACGGCCAGGATATTTTATTCAGTCACCAAATAATGGAGAGGGTAGGAAAAGAAAAAATAAAATACATCCCCGATTCCGTGGTCTTCCACAAGCGAAGGACTTCGATCATTAAATTTTTCAAACAGGTTTTCAACTGGGGTGTCGCCCGCATCAATCTCTCCAGAATCGATCCGGTGATGCTGGAACCCCTCCATTTTGCGCCTGCATTGGGTCTTTGGGTTACACTACTTTTTGCCCTCTTCGCATTCCTCTTTCCATCCATTTTTACCTATTGGATACGATTCATTATCATTGTGGTTGTTCTCCTCCTGGGCAGCGGTGTGCACGCAGCACTCAAATGGAAAAGCACAATAACAGGATTGTTGGTACCCGTTGTTATGGTGATTCAGATAACGGGTTATGGTTTGGGATTCACATCGGCATTCATCTGGAGGGTGCTGTTGAAAAAAGGTGTATTTGCAGGATTTGTAAAACGGTATTATAAATAATTAGACAAAAGGACAACCTTATGGGAAAGAAAAAACGGAAGAAGAAAACAATCCAGGAAAAATCATCGGCACCGATCTGGCAGCAATTCGGCAAAACGGAACAGTGGATTGGGGCTATTATTTTATTGATTGTTTTATTGTCCATCTACTGGGCTCCGATATTGTTTGACGGTTTGTCTCCGACAGGATCGGACGTCATCGGTGGAATGGGAAAAACCCACCAGATCAACGAATATTACAAAGAGACAGGCGAAAAAGCACTGTGGAACCCCTATATTTTCTCCGGGATGCCCCAGTATTACCGCTCCTCATCGAATGAAATCGCCTTGGACAAGATCATCGCCCTTTTCTATGGATCAAATAACGGTGTGATGGGATTAATATACTATTTTATCGGTGCGCTGGGGATGTTACTGCTCATGAGATACTGGGGTGTGCCTCTCTGGGGAGCATGTCTCGCAGCTGTAGCATTTATATTTACACCCCAATTCGAAGTGTGGTTTCAGGCGGGACATTTCCAGAAATTTCGGCCGATCATGTGGATTCCATGGGTCATACTCACTTTTGATTATTTTCTGAAAAAAGGCAATCTATTAAGCACAACCCTCTTTATTATCATTTTCTCAACACAAATTCGCACCAAACATTATCAAATCATTTTCTATACCTTTTTATTCATGCTCTTTTTCGGGATTGCCAATATCATTCAACGCATAAAAAGCAAAGAGTACAAAATCCTTTACAAACGTGCAGCTTTTCTTTTGATAAGCGCTCTTGCCGTCATATTACTCAGTCTGCAATCTTTCTGGCCTGCCCAGGAATATGCGCCTTACTCGATTCGAGGGGGAACGGGAGAAGAAGAATCAACGGGTCTGGACTATAATTATGCAACAAGCTGGTCATTAGCACCAAAAGAAATGCTCAGTTTTTTAATACCCAGGGCTTACGGAGAACGTTCGATCATTGTATACGATGGAGATGATATCCCTCAACTCAAAGGACGCCAAATTCCCGGATACTGGGGAGAAATGCCTTTTACGGAAGGGGCGGATTATATTCTCGGCATCATCACATTTATACTTGGAATGATCGGCTTGATAGAAGGATTCCGTCAAAAAAACAGACTCATTGTTACTTTCGGTATCTTTATTGTCTTTGCGTTTTTGGTCTCTTTCGGGCGCCATTTTCCGCCGCTCTACAATTTTTTCTTCCAGTATGTGCCGATGTTCAATAAATTCCGAATCCCTCAAATGATTCTCATCATGATCTACTTTTCATTCGCCTGTCTGGCCGGTTTTGGTTTTAAAGCCTTGATCGAAATCCCGTCGGAAGATCGTACAAAACTCCTCAAATGGGTGATCGGAATCACCATCGTTCTGATCTTTCTTTCCCTGACACCCTATCTGTTTAAAGGCAGTTTTTCATTTGAGAGCATCGGTGATGCCGCATACGATCCTCAAGTTGTTGAATTGCTGAAAGCTGCCCGATACGATCTCATGAAACAGGATGCTTCACGACTTTTAATCATCACCGTACTCGGTTGCGCGGCAATCGCCTCCTATCTGAAAAGCTGGCTCAACAAAACGGCCATGGCCCTTCTCCTCGCCGGTCTGCTTCTTGTTGATTTGATCCCTGTGAATAAAAGATTTCAAAACTTGGATTCTGTAGAACAGATTGAGCAGTCCCGTTTTTCAGAAACGGACATCGATCGATTCCTGCAGAAGGACCAATCTCTCTTCCGGATATTTGCCCTGGTGCAGGATCCATTTCAAGACAATAACTGGAGTTATGACTACCAATCGATAGGCGGCTACGATGCGGCCAAACTGAGAATTTATCAGGACATCATTGAATCCTGCATTTACAATGGACCGGATCCGACGCTACCGATCAACTGGAATATAGTCAACATGCTCAACACAAAGTACATCATTGTGCCTCAACAAATCACCCATCCCAATCTTGCACTTGTCATGTCAGACATCAGTCAAAATCGATTTGTGTACCAGAACAAGGGTGTATTGCCGAGAGCCTTTTTCGTGGATAATGTCGAAATCATTCCGGATAAATCGGAGCGTCTGGACCGGTTGAATGATCCTCAGTATAATCCGGCCCAAACAGCCATTTTAGAAAACGAATTTGACTTCTCAATCGAAAATCCATCCAATTCAGATGTTAACGTGACCGATTTTGAGCCGAACCGCATCGAGCTCGACGTCCGGACAAACACAAACGGACTGCTTGTCCTGAGTGAGATCTACTACCCTCACGGATGGAAAGCGACCATCGATGGTCAGGAAACAGAAATCTACAAGACCAACCACATTCTCAGGTCGATCGTGGTTCCAGAAGGGAACCATCAGATCCGTTTTGAATTCAAGCCGGTATCATTTCTAATCAGTGCAATCCTGTCGGGCATCTCAAATGGACTGGCTTTACTCCTTATACTGATCATTGGACCGGTACGATATATCCTGAGAAGAAAGAGACAGTAGTTGTCCAATTCGCATAAGAAAAAAGTGTTGATGATCTGCTATTACTGGCCCCCCTCCGGAGGGCCGGGATCGCTGAGAGCGGTCAAGTTTGCCCGTTATCTGCCGCAATTCGGATGGAATCCCGTCGTACTGACCGTACAGAATGGAGAGTTCCCCTATATCGATTCTTCACTTGAAGAGGACATATTGACAAAAACCAGAATCTGTCGCACAAAAAATTGGGAACCCTTTTTTCTGTATAAAAAAATTTCACGAATGAAAAAGAATGACGCGCTACCGGTTGGCATATTGACTCTGGAGAAACAAACCGCAAGGGAGAGGATATCGGCCTGGATCAGAGCCAACCTGTTTGTGCCGGACGGCCGTATTGGTTGGACACCCTTTGCAGTGCGTGAGGGGTTGAAAATCATTAAAAAGGAAAAAATCGATCTGATTTTCACCTCCTCCCCACCCCATTCCCTGCAGTTGGTCGGTCTCATGCTTAAAAAAATGACCCGCCTTCCCTGGGTTGCCGATCTCAGGGATCCCTGGACCGATATCCGGTATTACCAGTTGATCAAACGGAATGCCTGTATCCGTAGGATTGATCGATATATCGAAAAAAAGGTACTGAACCAAGCCGATCACATATCGACCGTAAGCCATTCCCTTGCATCCGATTTTCAAAACAACAATAAGACAATCAACAGGACAAAACTATCTGTTTTCCCAAATGGCTATGATGAACGAGAATTCAAGAAACAAGAAATAAAAAGACCCTTTAAATTCCAAATCACACATACCGGAAATTTGCTTGCGCATCAAAATCCCCAAGTCTTATGGAAAGGCTTAAGCCATCTGCTCCGAGAAATTTCGGATTTCAAAAACGATCTGCTGCTCCGTTTTATAGGGAGAACCCATCCATCTATTTTCCAATCTGCATCGCATTTCGGTCTGTCGCCTTATTTGGAATCCAATCCATTTTTTCCCCATAAGCGCATTATCCGGGAGATGGCGGCATCTTCCATTCTGCTGGTGGTTATTCCAGATACCGAAAACAACAGGGGTATCGTAACCGCCAAATTATTTGAGTACATGGGCAGCGGAAATCCGATGCTTCTGATAGGCCCCCCATACGGAGATGCGGCAAAAATCATTTCTGAGAGGCCAAACAGCACCGTTTGCGATTATCAGAATAGAGATTGTTGTATCGAATTTATTCAAAACATGTACACGGCCTGGAAAAAGAATAAACTTCCAGTATTGAAAAATCAAAAAGATCGAAATTATTCAAGACGGGAAATCACCAAGGAATTGGCAACTCTCTTTTACAGCCATACGGATCGATAGGATGAATAACCAAAGAAAACAAGAATATCGAAAGAATAATGTGCAGTGCCGATGAAACGTTTTTTTGACAGGTTCAGAGATATCCGCTGGAAACTGAGAAAAATAAAGGTTTATGCTTTGGTGGGAAAATCGGGGACGGGCAAGAGTTTCCGGGCAAAATTAATTACGGATAAATACGATATCGACCTCATGATCGATGACGGCCTGTTGATACGGGATCAAAGGATTTTAGCCGGCAGATCGGCGAAACGAGAAAAGAACCGGGTTTCTGCCATCAAGCGGGCCATATTTGAATATCAAAAAGATGTAGAGGAAATCAAAAACGTACTGGTGAAGGAAAAATTTAAATCCATTCTGCTTATCGGCACATCCGAAAAAATGATAGCCCGCATTGTTGAAAGACTGGACATTCCATACCCCGACCATATCATTTACATTGAAGATGTGGCAACAGAGGAAGAGATCATCAGAGCAAGGGAAAGCAGACGTTCAAATGGAAAGCACATCATTCCGGTACCCGTTATCGAAGTGAAACAGGATCCCTCGCATCACATATTGGATTCAATTAAAATCTTTTTGCAAACCCATCCAATTCTTTTTTGGAAAAAAAGAATTGCAGAAAAAACAATTGTTCAGCCTCAGTTCAGCCACAGGGGAAAATTGAGCATATCAGAAGCTGCTTTAAGCCAGATGATGATACACTGTATCGAGGAGTATTCAGAAAACGTATCCATTCAAAAAATTATTTTCGATAAAACAGGAGACGGTTATCAGGTTGAATTGAAATTATCCTTCCCCATGCACGTCAATATCCCGACCATCTTGTCTGGTCTGCAAGACTATATCATCAAAAACATCGAGGCTTTTAGCGGTATTCATATTGATAAACTCGATTTGACTGTGGAGAAAATTGAAAAACAGTGAAACTGGAAACAAAATGTATGGTGCGTCACCGGCTCTATAATAAATGTACACAATTAGCATATTGACCGACATATCCATTGTTCAATAAACATAAAAGGTTGACTTTAAAATGATTTCATATTATATTTTAGTGAAAAATTTTCATCTTAGTATCAGCAGTTAAGGAGGTTAATGTGGCTCATAAAATCACGGAAGAATGCATCAATTGCGGCGCATGTGTCGATGAATGTCCCGAATCGGCAATCAGCGAAGGCGATGAAATTCATGTAATTGATCCTGAAAAATGCACGGATTGCGGTAACTGTGTGGAAGTCTGTCCAGTTGAGGCCATTGAACAGGCATAGTCTATTCCCAAGTTTGGAATGATTAATTTACACGTTTATCGATGTGGCAGAGTGATGACTCTGCCTTTTTTTCAATCAATTAAAATAGATGATTAAACGGGCTTTAACCATAGGGGGATCGGACTCGGGGGGAGGAGCTGGCATACAGGCCGACATCAAAACATTCTCAGCTTTCGCTGTATATGGCATGTCTGTTCTCACAGCGGTAACGGCTCAGAACAGTTTGAATGTAAATGGCATTACCGGTATCCCGCCGCAATTCGTCAGCCTTCAATTCGAATCGGTTCTGACAGACATAGGCATAGACGGTGTGAAAACGGGCATGCTCTTCAATGCGGAAATTGTCCAGACCGTAGCACAAAAATTAAATGAGAACCATATCCCCCTTGTCGTTGTCGACCCGGTGATGCGTTCAAAGTCAGGCGACATCCTTCTCGAAAACAGAGGCGTCGATCTCTTAATGGAAAAGTTAATCCCCCTGGCGACATTGCTCACACCCAATATTCCTGAAGCCGAGATGCTTTCGGGAGTTCCCATACGGACGGATGAAGATATCACCACCGCTGCAAAAAAAATACACGATTTGGGGTGTAAAGCTGTTCTTATTAAAGGAGGGCACCGACGCGGCAATGCAACCGATATCCTATTTGATGGTGTGGAATTCTCAAAATTTACAGCCCCGCGGATTGATACCCAAAATACGCACGGCACCGGATGTACATACAGTGCGGCCATACTGGCCAATCTCATCAAAGGAAAGAATTTAAGAGATGCCATCCGTTTGTCTAAATGGTTCGTGACAGAGGCGATTAAACACGCTTTTCCATTGGGGAAAGGACACGGACCTTTGAATCATTTTATTCGAATCGAAAAATGAGAAAATCCTGAATGAATGCCGATGAAAAATCTACATTCCTGCTCCATTGCTGTTGTGCCTCCTGCAGTACCTATCCTCTTCAGATTTTAAAAAAGCATTTTGATTTGACGGTTTTCTTTTACAATCCGAATATTCACCCTCAGGAAGAACACGCGCTCAGAAAAAGGGAGATGGAACGACTTTCAAACAAATGGATGTTTCCTTATCTTGCGGGCTCCTATGATATTGATCATTGGTTCAGCCATATCAGAGGATTTGAAACAGAACCGGAAAGAGGACACCGCTGTGAGATCTGTTATCGATTGAGATTGGAAGAAACAGCACGGCTTGCAAAAGAGAGGGGAATCGCGGTTTTTGGAACCACATTGTCTATCAGTCCCCATAAAAATGCGGAAACGATCAATAGAATCGGAAAAGCGATTGAAAAAAAATGGGGCGTACGCTATTATGAAGCCGATTTTAAGAAAAAGGACGGATTCAAAATCAGCTGTCAGATCAGCCGGGAAGAGCACTTGATCCGTCAAAACTACTGTGGGTGCGTTCACAGCCGCCCGAAGGATGAAAAAGATGGGGAACGAATATGATTGATGCTTACCATTTCGGTCACATGGTAATCGACAAAATTCCCTATGATCAGGATGTGATCATCTTGCCCGACCATGTGCGACCCAACTGGTGGCGACAGGAAGGCCATCGGCTGCAATTGGTTGACATTCAAAAAGAATTGGAAATGATCCATCCAAAATCGTTGGTTGTGGGAACAGGAAAATTCGGCATGATGAAAGTCGATCAAGAATTAAAAGACTATCTTGAGAAACACGACATTCAACTCTTTACGGAACCGACCGGTAAAGCCGTTAAAATGTACAACCGTATTCTATTGAGTGAATCGAATCTGATTGGCGCTTTCCATTTAACGTGTTAGACAAACTCTTATTCCAACACGGACATGATATAAATAAAGGGCATATGCAATGAACATATCCGTAGTCATCCCCGTCTATAATGAAGCCAATACGATAGAAGCAATCGTTAAAAGAGTACAGGCTGTCAAACTCCACAAAGAAATCATCATCGTGGATGACGGCTCAACGGATGAAACGCGTGAAAAATTGGAAAGGCTTGCACAAAAACAGAAAGATATTAAAATCGTTACTCACGATAAAAATAGAGGCAAGGGAGCCGCATTACGGACAGGATTTGGGTCGGTGAACGGTGATGTGGTGATCATTCAGGACGCCGATTTGGAATACAATCCTAAGGATTACGCGAAGCTTCTGGAACCGATACTCGATGAAAGAGCCGACGTTGTCTACGGCTCCAGATTCCTTGGCGGGCCCCACAGAGTTCTGTTTTTTTGGCACTTTGTCGCCAATAAGTTTTTAACCTTGTTATCAAACGCCGTGAATAACATCAACCTTTCCGACATGGAAACAGGTTACAAGGTTTTTAGAAAAGATGTGATTGAGAACATGGTTTTAAGATCGAACCGATTTGGTTTTGAACCGGAATTTACAGCAAAGATATGCAAAAAGAAATGTCGGATTTACGAAGTGCCCATCAGTTACAGCGGCAGAACCTACATAGAGGGAAAAAAAATAAATTGGAAAGATGGCCTGAGAGCCCTCTTTATTATTTTCTGGGCAAGGTTGTTTGATTGATTTTCCTCCATATTTTCCCCATTGTTTTCCACACACTTTTATGTATATTATGGATCACGAATCTTGATACGGGTATAAAAAATTGAACGAGAGATATCATTGCAGTTGAGCAGAGACACAGTCATACAGGCATCCAATATCATTAAAAAATATGGCTCCTCATGCGAATTTGTGCACCCAATTTGGCATATCTAAACCACCAAGACAATGCATGAGGAGTGTAGAAAATGTTCTGGATG
>JAFGDT010000021.1 GCA_016931965.1 bacterium
AATCACTTATATATTTCGTTTCGTGCACAGATTCGCATGAGGAGCCATATTTTTATTCAGATTCTTTTTGATAAGATCGTTTCTCTGAAGTACACAAGCCTCAGAATAAAGGGCATCTTCTGGAGTGTTGAAAGCATAATCCAGAAGTTGATCGATTGTTGTTGAAATGACATGCACACGCGTATCGGAAGCCCCGTAGTAAATCAGCACACCGCCGTTTGCCCGTTTTACCCAACCATTACAAAATACAACATTGGATACATCCCCCACCCTTTCCTCCCCTTGCGGGGCAATGAAATATCCACCCGGCTCACGGATAACACGGGAAGGATCCCGAAGGCTGGTTACAAAGAGATAAAGCACATAGCGCAGCCCCGCAGCACAACCACGAACACCGTGGGCAAGATGGATCCATCCCTTATCAGATTTTATCGGAGGCGGACCCAGACCATTTTTCAGTTCCTTAACTGTATGATAGATACGCCCATCAATGACGGTTTCCTTTGGAATAACCGGATTCTTAATATCCTGACACAATCCCCAACCAATACTTCCACCTGAACCCGCTTCAATAAAAGCATCCTGGGGACGGGTATAGAAACCATATTGTCCATTCACAAACTCAGGATGCAGAACGACATTGCGCTGTTGTAGGGAAGGGGTTTTCAAGTTGGGTAACCGCTCCCATTTTTCCAAATCTGTGGTGCGCACAATGCCCGCCTGAGCAACAGCAGCAGATGTGTCTGTCTCCGGCGCATTTGGATCTTGACGTTCGGTACAGAAAACACCGTATATCCAGCCGTCTTCGTGTCTTGTCAAACGCATATCATAAACATTGACATCGGGATCATCCGTCTCAGGCAGGGTAATTGGATGTTCATGAAAAGTAAATTGATCGACACCTGTTTGGCTTTCAGCAACCGCAAAAAACGATTTGCGATCGACGCCTTCAACACGGGCCACCAGATAGACGGTTTTGTTTATCTCAATCGCACCTGGATTGAAAACGGAATTGATACCCAGCCTCTCCAAGAGTAATGGATTGGTTTTTGGATCCATATCATACCGCCAAAAGGGAGGCGTATGTGCAGCGGTCAATACCGGATACCGGTAGCGGTGATAAATACCATTTTCCGATTCCAGTTTCACATTCCGGCTTTGAATCAGTTTTTGATGCTTTTGAATGATATGCCTTAATCTTATCTGAAAATCGTTTTGATCCATAACCGCTTCACCTCGTTATATAATTCGTTGAATGATGATTCACGCTTCCAACGGTTCGATAATTTGATCCAGACGGCGTATAATTTCCATACAGGCCCGGCAATTGTGATAGGGGCCTTTCCATTCTGAAACCTTGAACATATTTAAATCGGTTTGACGATCCTGATCCACTTTGTAAAACCATTCGCCGTGTTCTCTGTCAACAAGATGTTTCTCAACAAATTCCCAGGCGTCATATGCCGCCTGCAGCATCTCTTCACAATGCGTCAGCTGATAATGATTGACAAAGCCAACAATGGCCTCAGCCTGCACCCACCAGTGTACGTCCGTATCAAGAAGGTTTTTATTGTTCCTCTGGAAATAAATCCCACCATCCTCATTCATTCCTTCTGCGAGCGTTGCGTTAACAAGCCTTTCGGTTACAGGACGCACATACCGGATCCGATTCTGATCCCCCAAAATTTCCGCTGCCCGGCAAAGCAGCCAGCTGCCTTCAATATCATGCCCAAAAGAGACCGCCGCGGATCTGGACTGCCACTGTTGGTCAAAAAAAAGTTTAAAATGGCCTGTTTCATCATCCGCAATACGGGTCAGAAAAACATCGACCAATTCGGTTAATTGCCTGCGGAGTGTGCTATCTTCCCACACAAGAAGTAGATTTGCATAGGCCTCTAACAGATGAAGGTGCGCATTCATCGATTTAACTACATTCATATCCACTTCACTCAATTGTTGATTCTCAGCCTCAGACCAATCACGATGGGAAGTCTCCCTGTATCCTTGATAGATCGAATCACAATGGTGTTGTTCGATTAAATGATACAGTTCGACAGCCGTATTCAATGCCGATTGATCGCCGCTTGCAGCATAATATTCCGACAAACCATAAAGTGCAAAAGCCTGCCCATAGACTTTTTTTCCAGCATCCAGCGGATTGCCGTGCGAATCAAGAAGCCAGAACATACCTCCATAGACTTTATCCCAAAAATGATCCACAAGGTATTGATAAGCTCTTTGGGCAAGCTTCAAAAGATGGGGATTTGGATTGAATCGATAGACCGATGAAAAAGTCCACAACAGACGGCTGTTGAGGACAAGACCTTTCGGTGCATCCGCTTCGATCTGCAAATTTTTATGAATGCGGCCGTAAAATCCTCCACTTGTCTGATCCAGAGGAATATTCATCCAAAAAGGCAGAAGATGATTCTCAAATTCAGTGAAAACCTTTCCCCTGAACCTTTGGATAAAATCGATATTCATTGAAAGCTCCGTCTTGACCAGCAGAACAAATGCTCAGCCGCTCTCAAGCTTATTGTACCAATTTTTCTTTAAGAAAATGGAGGTGATCATCACAATCATCAGGGCAATAACAACGGCCTTCATCTGGTGCATGACCAGATATAGCGGTATCAGAACCAGCGCCATTTGCCAGCCAATACCGACAAATGTATTGAGCAAATCCCGTTTACAAGAAATGTTGGGTTTGAAATCAGGATTTTCTTTCATCACTTTTTCACGAACCGGCCTCCAGAAACCCCAGGGACGCACGCTGGTGTAAAACTGTTTCAACACGTCCTCATCATCCGGCTCTGTCTTCAGACACCCTATGAAACAGCCGATCAGTGAAATCACCAGGATCAGTGGAAACGTATAAAGCGTTTGAATATTGGGGAAAATGCCGAATTGCTGCAGCAGAACAATGAGCAAAGAGGTTCCCAAACCGCCGACCATTCCCCAGAAATAGCCATAACCATTGAACCGCCACCAGTGCCATTTGAGGATGTTGGGAGCGGTATAACCGCCGTACAAACCGGTGACAATCCATTGCATCACCGTATGAATAGAGGAAGACATGATGCCGATCATGATTCCTACAATTACAATCACGATGGACGAGAGATAGCTTATGGTAACGATCCGCTTCGAAGAAGCCGCGGGATTGATGTATCGTGAATAGATATCATTCACGAGATAGGCCGCCCCTGCATTGACCGTGGAATCAAATGTGGACATATAGGAAGCCAGCAGTCCCGCAATCACAATCCCGATAACGCCCACAGGCAAAAAGTTCTGAATCACGTAGGGCATGATCAATTCAAAATCAATTCCCGATCCCATTGCATTGAGTTGAGGACCGAAAAAAACCAGACCCAGGACAGCAATACCGCCAATCATCAGCCAGCGCGGAATCAGAGCCACCGACACAAGACCGCTCATGAATGCAGATTCCCTGGGCTTTCGGGTGGCGAGCACACGCTGCATATCGTAGTTCGGTGCTGTTCCGGCCATACTGACAAGCACCCCCTTGAACAGCATCATCATCCATATAATGGCAAAAAACGAATAGCCATCCGATACGATTTTCCGGTTGACTTCGGGAATGATTCGCCCCCAGTCCAGATTTAATTTCCAGCCAAAGAAAAGAGAACCCCAACCATCGGGAGTCACTGCAGCGATATCGGCAGCTGAGACATGTGTAAAAGCGATGATACCAATGATAAACGAAGCAATGGTCAGCATGATAAATTGGACAATATCGGTGAGCACCACACTGTACATGCCCCCTAAAATGACATAGACCGTCGTAATCAGCATCAAAATGATCCCATACATTTGAGGGGATAAATCCCATGGAAGCAGCACGCTGGCGAACCGACCAATTCCCTGATAGGCGTAGCATAAGAATCCAATGACCGAAACCAGAGCAAAAACAACAACACTGAGCCGGGCCAGTTCAGCACCCCGATCCGATCCGAAACGGGTCCCGATCCATTCGGCACCGGTGATAACATTGGAGCGCCGAATCCAGATCGCAAGATAGACCATGAGAAAAATCTGATTGAACGTCGGCCACAGCCAGGGCAACCAGGCACCCTTCAATCCATAGATAAAGAGGACTGTGACAAACCACATGGTACCCGTAATATCAAACTGCGACGAGGCATTGGAGACACCCAAAGCATACCAGGGAACGGTTCTTCCTCCCAAAAAGTAGGATGTGATATCCTGACCTGCCCGTCTTCGGATCAGAAATCCGATGGACACGACAATGACCAGATAACCCAATATGATCCCGCTATCAATCCACTCCAATTGCATTCTCTTGCTCCTTCTTTGTTGTTGCCCGGATATTTTCCCCTATCCATTGATCTATTTGTTAACAGCCGGCCATGATGATGAAATGGTTTTGACTTTGAATCTTAATAAAAAGGACCGTTTTTAAACTTTCTGAAAAGTTAATACATAAAAGAAAAGAATGCAAGCACTCGATTGATATCGCCCCTATTCAAAACAGCACAGCCAGACAGAACAATGCATTCTGATTTCTAATTTATTTGAACTCCTTTACAATGATCGTTATTTAAAAGATTCTTGACAAAATATGTTTGATTTCAAATATTGTTATCTCTATATTGTTTAAAATGACAGACACCGGTTTCCGGAGGATAATCAAATGGGAAAAGATTCAAAAAAGAGATTATATACAACCTTAAGGATATTCACAATCGCCGTCGTGCTGTTATGGCTGGCTCCCCTACTCTGGGCCAATCAGATAGAGGGTAAAAGGCATACAGACTTTTTTGAGGTCTGGACCTGGTCGAGAGTTTGGCTTTCAGCCCTCTTTGCACTTGCGGGTCTTTTTCTAATGATCAAATTTTGGGTTTCACGAAATGTCCGTTTCATATCACTTGTTTTGATTGTCTTCACTTTCGGGATTCTCTGGACCCTGCCTTTGGGATCCT
This sequence comes from bacterium, assembly GCA_016931965.1. Taxonomy (GTDB): domain Bacteria; phylum Zhuqueibacterota; class QNDG01; order QNDG01; family DSAB01; genus JAFGDT01. The sequence goes on from JAFGDT010000021.1 coordinate 4,968, forward strand.
TTTCCGACGGTCTGGACCTGCATCCCACACCCCTCTGCACAATTGAAAAACCTTTTGTATTTTTAAGTACCGGAAGCACGATTCCGATCTTTTATCTTTCCATTCTGGCTGCAATCGTGATTCTGAACATACTGGGCAACAAACTCTTCTGCGGCTGGGTCTGCCCGGTGGGATCACTACAGGAAATCGTTTATCGTATCCCATTACCAAAAAAATGGAAAACAAAACTACCATTCCGAATAACGAATACCATTCGCCTTGGTATATTCTTTTTATTTCTCATCCTTTTATTTTCAACCGGCACGAGTATCTATGGCTATTCAAATCCATTCGAGTTTTTCCATTTTGAATGGCAGCCCTTAACAATAGCAATACTGACTCTCACGCTGATTGTGGCTCTTTTTATATTCAGACCCTTCTGTTATCTGATCTGTCCTCTGGGATTGTTCACCTGGCTTATCGAACACATCGCTATATTTCGGGTGCGGCTGGACAGAGACAAATGTACAAAGTGCAACCTCTGCCTGAAAAAAAGTCCCTGTCCGACGGTCCCGTCCATTCTGGATGGCAAAAAATTAAGACCCGACTGCCATCCCTGCGGGCGCTGTATTGAGGTGTGTCCCGAAAAGGCTTTAACATTCCAGTCTTTTTCATTCAAGCAGCAAAATGAAAAGAATCAAGCTGATTAATCTTAACAGACCTGAGGATGATAGGTAAAAAAGAACATATATTCATCATTGAGGATGAAGAAGACATCATTGAATTGGTGCGCTACAATCTGGAAAAAGAAGGGTATCGTGTTTCGTCTGCTCTTTCCGGAGAGGAAGCCCTGAATCAAATTCGATCTCAAATCCCCGATCTGATTATTCTCGATCTCATGCTCCCCGGCATCGACGGTCTCGAAATCTGCAAAATCTTAAAAAACGATCCGAAAACTGCCCAGACCCCCATCATCATGCTCACAGCCAAAGGCGAAGATATCGACATTGTGACCGGGCTGGAATTGGGAGCTGAAGACTACATTACCAAGCCGTTCAGCCCAAAAGTGTTGATTGCACGAATCCGGGCTGCTCTACGGAGAAATCGAAAGAAAGAAACAGATAATAAATCAACCGTCCAAATCCATAATCTCTCACTGGATCCGATACGATTCGAAGTTCGGGTGGATGAAAGTCCTGTCGAACTCACAGCCACAGAATTCCACACGCTTCATTATCTCATGCAACATCCCGGATGGGTTTTTACACGATCCCAGATCATCGATTCCATAAAAGGAACCGATTACCCTGTCACTGACCGTTCCGTGGATGTCCAGATCGTTGGACTCAGGAAAAAACTAAAATCGGCAGGCAAATATATTGAAACCGTGCGGGGCATCGGATACCGTTTCAAGGAGTAGACAATGAAATCGAGAAGAAGCCTTCTGTGGCACTACTATCCCTATCTTTTACTGATTATCGTATGCTCATTGGTTATTCTCGCCCTGTATACCTCAAGTCTACTAAAAAAAAGTTATCTCGACAGCACAACCCAGAATCTTTATGCGCGTTCCCAATTGATGGGAAAACTCATTTTTAACCAAGTGACAACAGAAGATTTTAAAGCTGTTCAAGCATTGTGTGATTCTTTGGGCCATGAGTTGTCTTACCGTATAACGGTTATTCTTCCTTCCGGAGAAGTGGTTGGAGACTCAGAAGAAGATCCCAATGGGATGGACAATCATCATGACCGTCTCGAAATTAAAAACGCTCTCAACAACGAAATAGGTGTTTCCACACGTTACAGTTATACATTAAATGAAAAAATGTTGTATGTAGCGGTTCCCATTAAAAATCAAGATCAGATTGTCTTTATAGTAAGAAGCTCTCTTCCCATAACCTTCCTATCTAATACTTTAACAGCCATCTATCGTCGAATTACTCTGATCGGTTCCTTCATCGTACTGGGAACGGCTGTCATGACATGGCTGTTTTCCCGGCAGATCAAAAAACCCATCGAAGAGTTGGAAAAAGGTGTATTGCATTTTGGAAACGGCGATCTGGATTACCGGATTTACATTCCCAAACCCGAAGAGTTCAATATTCTATCGACCGCAATGAATAAAATGGCCGCACAACTCAATGAGGAGCTGCATAAAATAACGAACCAGAAAAAAGAATTGGAGTCCATTCTTTCAAGCATGATCGAAGGGCTTCTGGTTATCGACAAAGATGAAAAAATAACTCGATTAAATCAGGCCGCAAGGGATATACTCAATTTAAAAGCCGAAGAAACACACCAGCGCACCATACAGGAAGTGATTCGCAACACGGAACTTTTGCAATTTATTCAGACCATTTTATCCAAAGGTAAAAAAGGAGAAAAAGAGCTCTCGCTTCATGAAAAAGAAGGGATTGATTTACGGGTGTACGGAACCATTTTCGAGGATGAAGACCATCGCACAATCGGTGCATTGATTGTATTGAACGACATCACCCGGTTGAAACAGCTTGAAAAAATTCGCAGGGAATTTGTGGACAATGTCTCCCACGAACTGAAAACGCCAATAACGGCCATTAAAGGCTCCCTCGAAACATTAAAAGAGGGTGCGGTCAACAAAAAACGGGATGCCGACCATTTCCTCGATATGATGATAAAACATACTGACCGCTTGAACGCAATCGTTGAAGATCTGTTGAACCTTTCCCGAATCGAACAGGAAGCCGAGGGCAATCAGATTACTTTTTCAAACACCACTATAGTCAATGTCTTAGAAGAAGCGATTTCTGTCTGTCAAAACAAGGCGGCTTCAAAAAACATACAAATTGAAATGGAATGTGACGAAGATATTCAGGCCAAAATCAATCCTTTTCTTTTGGGGGAAGCCCTCATCAATTTGATCGACAATGCAATAAAATACAGTGAAGAAGAAAGTCATGTTCAAATGAAAGCATATAAAGAAAATAGCGAGGTTATCATTCAGGTTGTCGATTCGGGATGTGGGATCCCCGAAGAACATCAATCTCGAATCTTCGAACGGTTCTATCGCGTGGACAAGGGTCGAAGCCGCGACCTGGGCGGAACAGGGCTGGGTCTTGCCATTGTCAAACACATCGTCCAGGCCCACCATGGGACCATTCGAGTGAAAGACAATACACCAAAGGGATCTATATTCACAATAAGACTGCCATTGAAGGACCTGGATAATGTAGAATATACATTATGAAAAATGATTCTATCAATTCAATGCGATTAGATATCTTCTGTTTTATTGACAGGATTAAATCCAATCCGATCAAACGGATTGACAATACTCGTTGTGATATTCCTGAGGTGGGAATTCACCCGTTTCAACCAGCGAAAATAGAGAGCAAGCGTAGCGGCATCCCCGATGGTTAATTTTTTGTCTTTTTCCTGTACCAGCTCGATTGACCTCTGATTACATTCCGGATTCACATATTCATATTCTTTTAACAATTTCATTGCAGCTTTGACATCACTGCTTTCAATACACGCTTTTGTGCGAATAAAATTATCTTTAACAGCCTCTTCAATCTTTTTCAGACTGGGTTCAAACAATCCCCCATCCAGTTTTCTTGGATGTGCCATGGCGAGTTCAACAATGTTTTTTGTATAGTCACCAATACGTTCAATATCAATGACAATGCTGACCAGGACAAGACCTCCGGGCAATTCGTTCGGTCCCTGGAGTGCACAATGCGTCATCACCTTGCGCCGAACTTCCTGCTCATATTGATTGACAATTTTGTCTTTGTCTCTAATCTCTTTTTTAATGATCGAATCATCACTTTCGCGAAGACTGCGAATGGCCTCAAGAAACATCTCATGTGTGATATCGAGCATCTCGAAAGATTGTTTCCATGCTTGATCGAGCAGATTGTCCGATTTCCACATTTTGATAAGATTGCGCCACATAGAATCACCTCGTTATCAATCATTAATGAACAAATATGAAAATTAAAAAAATAAAATGCAGTGAAATATAAATCGTAACAAACAATACCAGATTTCTTTTGGATTTGCTCGCCTTTCTTCCGATAAATTCGGCAAGCTTAATCGGAATAAATCGTAACGGATAAAAAACCATAACGCCGAGAATATTAAAACAGAGATGCGCAAAAGCGACCGTCACCGCGATATCGTTCTGTGTAACCAATGCTGCCATAATCGCCGTCACAGTCGTTCCAATGTTGGAACCCAGCGTATAAGGAAATATCTGCCGAATGGATACCAGTCCGGCGCCGGCAAGCGGTATGATGAGTGAGGTCGTCACCGAACTGCTCTGGACGATCGAGGTCATGAAGACTCCTAAAATAAATCCGAGTGTATCGTTCCGAAATAAATACTTGTTGATGACAATCTCTATTTTAGAAAGGACGAGCGAACGAATTGTTTTAATGAGCATGGTCAAAGCCGAAAAAAGCAGTACCAGTGAAACCACCATCATCACAATGTGGGTAAAAGGAACATGAGTAAAAAGGATTTCGATCTGTTGTATCACCGGATCGAGAATCACCTTGAGTGGATTAAAGACCTCCATGCCTCCGGATCCGGCGAAGTAACTTTCCAACCTGATCGCCACCTTTGCCAGCAGATGAAAACGGAGTTCGATCGGAAAGAGGACAAGCACAGCCAATATGTTAAAAAAATCGTGGACTATGCTTGCCGAAAAGGCTCTCTGAAACTCGATACGGTTCGAGACATGCCCCATCGAAACCAGTGTATTGGTGATCGTCGTTCCGATATTGGCACCCATGATAATGGGAATGGCATTGTAGAGAGACAACGCATCGCCTGCCACCAATCCAACAACAATCGAAGTGGTTGTCGAAGAACTCTGTATCAGACTGGTGGAAACAACGCCGATGAGGAGACCTGCAAAGGGATTCGACGTCATCCGAATCATCGATTCGGCGAATCCTTTTCCAAAAAGCTTGAACGAGTGCCCCAACAGATTGATGCTGAGTAAAAATAAATAGACAGACAGAATAAGGAGGAATGCTTTGGTAATTTTTAATCTTGTCTCTGAACTCACCCTCTGCTCCGAAAATCTTGCTGCTGATAGCAGCGCATCACTTTAAACCAATTCCCCGAGGCCATACCAGAAAACGGATGAAACACCCCTTGTGAATTTTTTTGCTTGCAACAAAACAATGTCACAAAGAATTTAGAGATTATCCTGAAAATGTCAAATAGTTTTATTTTTTATTTTTGGGAAAGAATGTATAATGAGCCTTTGGCCTGTCAAAAGTTGGTGGCTAACAGTCCACACAACATCGATTTATAAATGTCACACTTGTCTGGGACGCCCGACATCAGCACACTGGGGCTATATGTTTTTCTCAGTTTATTTACCGAAGTATTCTCTTTGAATCGCTGGCTGAGAAATTTTATTGCTTGGCCCATCCCCTCTGGAAACATTAATAGAGACTTTACCCTCAAGTGCATTAAATATTTCTGCTACATCATTGTGCGTAAAACCGGGGCAAAGCATAATGGCATCTATCTTCTCATTCTTATAAATATTTTTAGATACTTTTATGGCTTCCGTTTGATTCTTAATCACAACTGTAAAAAGTTTGTATTTACCCGTATCAATCACACTGCTGTGTCTTTCATAATCTGCATCAGGTGCATGTGCCAGAAACAATACTTTAAAAGCCATGATCGATCTCCTTCATGTATTTTACTATTTAGGTTTATATAATTTATACACATAACATAAGTAGTGCAGGATTGTTTTTTAAGCCGATCAAAGTTTGTAGGACAAATTTGTAATCCTCCATTTTTTTGTTGGGTCAAAGACCCAACCTACGAACTGGTCTATTAAAAGATGGTAGTGTTAACAGCCCATTCTACATGGCAAACAGTGATTATATGTCTTTATCTTTACTTTGGAATCCTCAATGGTGAATCATTTTTTTTATCCATAGCGACAATAATATAGTATATTTCTCTAACTGCACGTGCCTTTTCAATTAGCATTATTGAAATAATTGACTTACCACAAGACAACGGGAAAACATTGAACAATTCTTCAAGGTTATCACGTTTTTGAGGTATTCTATGATATTCATAAGCATTAAGCCATTCCATAAAAAATTTATCTGAATTGAGAACTTTATCATTAAATAAAATCCTGATTTGATTACGAAAATCTGTACCAGAGTACATCTCTTTATATCTTTTAATCACTTGTCTAAAAATATCATTTTCAAAACTACGTGAGAGAATATTGCAAACTCGATTAAAGTTGGTTAATTCATTATTTAATATAAATGGTCTCATCCGATGAAGTAATATTGCTAAATCATCATCAGGTGGTAATTTGGGATTAAATTTGAAATTACCGTCCAAGATTCCCGACACATTAAATTGTACCTGAAATCCCTCACGCATTATTTTTGACTTTAGCAATTCTTCTGCAAACGATTTGAAATCCTTTAATATTTTCCACTCTTCATCAGGTATGGACACATCAATGATTTGAACTTCGGTTGACTCTCTATTTTCAAGTTTTAATTTTAAATCATATGGCATAGAACTATTGCAAATTACTTCTTGGTAAATTAGAATGGACCATTGACCCATTAGATGGTAGTGGACTAACATCCCACCCTGCATGGTTTATGCTGATGATTTTCTTGCTCTGGAATGTATCTTGCTCAGTTTGATGACAAGCCGCAAGGCTTCGTTGACAGATTCCTCGGTTGAGAAAACCACGGCAACATCCGGGGCAAGTAAAATAATATTGGTTTCCTCCTTATATTTTTCTGCATACTTGCCCTGGACTCCGTCTTTTAGTAAAATTTTAAGGTTGTACTCGGGACGAAGTACATCATCTTTGAATGTTTCTTTTGGTTTCATTTTTCTGTTGAAATACAGATAGCAGCTGAAAATTCATTTAAAGAATAAAGTATTTGATAAAATTTAATACACAGATATCAGAAAATCAATCAAAACTTCCGCTTTCAATATGATTGGATTCAGATAAATTTATGGTATGCTTTTTATGGATTCCCGCTCAAAACAATGCGGGAATGACATAAATTTGATAATTCAATAAATATCACCCGAAGCGGCCTGTCACATAATCTTCCGTTTTTTTGAGTTTTGGATTGGTAAATATCTGATCCGTCTCCCCGAATTCCACCAGCTCACCAAGATAGAAAAATCCCGTATAGTCGGAAACACGCGCCGCCTGCTGCATGTTGTGCGTCACAATCACAATCGTATATGCCTTCTTGAGATCAAAAATCAGCTCTTCGATCTTCTGCGTCGCAATCGGATCCAGGGCCGATGCCGGTTCGTCCATCAGGATCACCTCCGGCTGAACGGCGAGCGCCCGGGCGATGCAGAGCCGCTGCTGTTGACCGCCGGACAGATCCATGGCCGAATGATGAAGACGGTCGTGGACTTCTTCCCAAAGGGCAGAGTCCTTCAGACTTTTCTCGACACGCTGAGCAAGGAGAGACCGGTTTCTTTCCCCGTTGATGCGAAGTCCGTAAGCCACATTATCGAAAATGGATTTGGGAAACGGATTCGATTTCTGGAAAACCATCCCGACCCGCCGCCTTAAATCGACCACGTCGACATTTTTCTCATAGATGTTCTGTTCGCCCAGAACAATGGTACCTTCGACTTTTGTACCGGGTATAATATCATTCATGCGATTGAGAGACCGAAGAAATGTGGATTTCCCGCACCCCGAAGGTCCGATCAATGCGGTCACTTTATTTTTTTCAATATCCATATCGATATTCGTCAGAGCCCGGAAATCACGGTAATAAAAGTTGAAACGGCGTGTGTACATCTTGATTTCTGGCATCGAAAACCTCAAGCCCGTTTGTATTTTTTCCGAAAGCGATAACGGATCCAGACGGCAAAACCATTCATCATGAGGATCAGGACAATCAACACCAGAGCCGTGCCATAGGCGAGGGGTCGCACCTTGACGATTTCGTGGTGCTGTGTGGACATAATGAACAAATGATAGGGCAACGCCATAAACTGCTGCGTCAGCAGTTTCGGAAATTGCGGAAGGATGGGCCAGAAAAAAGCAACACCGGTAAACAAAATCGGTGCTGTCTCCCCTGCAGCCCGGGCCAAACCCAGAATCGTCCCGGTCAGCATGCCGGGAACGGCGTAGGGAAGTACGTTCGTTCGGATCGTCTGCCATTTTGTAGCACCCAATGCAAGTGCGCCCTCACGGTATGACATCGGTACTGTTTTCAATGCTTCCTCGCTGGCGGTGATCGTCCAGGGTAGCGTCAGCAGTCCCAGTGTTAAACCTGAAGAAACGACGGACAATCCGAAGTTGAGCATCAGGGTGAACAAAGCAAACCCAAACAGACCGTACACGATGGAGGGAACACCCGAAAGGTTTCGGATCGACAACCGGATGAGACGGATGACCCTCCCCTGCTTTGCGTATTCATTCAGGTAAATAGCCGTAAACATGCCGATAGGCACAGAAAAAATGACCGTGACGACACTGACCCAGAATGTACCCACGATGGCAGGCCATATTCCCCCTTCCGTCATTCTCAAGCGCGGCTTGTCCGTGATAAATTCCCAGTTGATCACATGAAACCCCTTGGAGATAATATCATAGAGGATAAATCCCAAAACCAAAATAATCATCAGCGCGGATAGCCGGAACAGAGAAAACCCGATAAACTGGTTGATTTTTCTCAGCGTGATTTTCATCGGTTCACCTTTTGATATTTCTGGAGAACCATATCTGAAACCAGATTGACGAGAAACGTCATTAAAAACAGGACAAACGCAATGACAAACAATGCGTGATAATGCAGGCCCCCCTGAACAGTCTCGCCTAACTCAATGGCAATCGTTGCCGTCATCGTCCGTACAGAATCAAAAAAACTATGCGGCATGGCCGGTGCGTTCCCGCAGGCCATCAATACGGTCATGGTTTCACCAATGGCACGCCCCATACCCAGCATGACCGAAGCAATAATTCCGGACATGGCTGATGGAAGGGTTACCCGGATCAGGGTCTGCCACCGGTTGGCACCAAGTGCCAGAGAGGCATTTTTAAATTCCTGGGGTACGGAGATGATGGCATCTTCGGAAATACTGATAATCGTCGGCAGGGACATAACAGCCAGGAGAAGAGAGCCATTGATGGCATTCAGTCCATTGGATATACGAAACAGTTTCGCAATGAGAGGACCGACAACAATGATGCCCAAAAAACCGATAACCACAGAAGGAATGCCGGCCAGTATTTCAATCACTGGTTTCACAACTTCCCGCATCTTCGGATTGGCCACATCGGCCAGATAAGCGGCGCTGGCTATTCCGAGCGGAACCGCAATAACCAGCGCACCAATTGTCACCATCATTGTACTGACAATCATGGCGAGAAGTCCGTAGGACTCTCTTTCTGGAGAGGTTGGATCCCAGCGGTTGTTGAGAAAAAATTCCTTCAGGCCCACTTCCTTGATGGCAGGGAATCCTTCAATAAACAAAAGGGAAAAAATACCAAGCAGAATAACAACGGCAACAAGACCATTAAAAAGGAAAAAATGCTCGATTGCTTTTTCCCTGAATCGGCGGGGCAGTAGATTCGCAATACTTTTTGTTTTCTTCATCGATTCTCTTTCCCTGCATCTCTCTCTTCTCAACAACCAATATAGAAAAAAAATGGTATTTTTAAAAACGAAAAGAATCCCCCGAAGATATTCCTCGAGGGATATCTTTTCCGAATAACACCGATATCTAAACCAGCGGCTTTAAAAACCGGCTTCCTTGTTATTCTCCAGGTATTGACCGGAGACAGGATAAAAGGACATTTCCTCGACGATTCTCTGTCCTTCTGGCCCCAGTTCAAAAGCGATAAAATCCCTGACGGCCCCTTCGGGTTTACCGTTGACATATTGATACAGAGCCCTGGCAATGGGATAAATGCCGGATTTCACATTTTCGGAATCGAGCGGTGTGACTGGCTCCGCTCCTGTTTCTGCGGCAACGGATAAAACGGTCAATCCTTCTCTGATATTGGCATTGTCATCATACACATAACCGATACCGACATAACCGATGGCGGCTTTGTCAGCAATAACACCCTCTACAATCTGAGCGTTGCCGTTCATCTGTTTCATTTTCTGAGAGTAGTCTTTATTGCCGAGAACATGCTCCTGGAAAAAGACGAATGTTCCCGAATTCGGCTGCCTTCCGTACAAGGAAATAGGCGTATCGGATCCCCCTATTTCTTGCCAGTTTAATATTTCTCCTCTGAAAATAGCGCCGATTTGATCCATGGTCAAAGAGGTGATCGAATTAGCGCTGTTGACAATCACAGAGAGGCCATCAATGCCGATGACCAGCTCGTAAGGATGAACACCGTTTTCTTCGGCTGCTTCATACTCGCTCTCTTTCATGGGACGGGAAGCATTGGCTATCTGTACACGATCCGCTATTAATGCAGCGATACCGACACCGGATCCGCCGCCCGTTACGGCAATCGCCGTATTGGGATTCTGTTCCATATAGACTTCCGATAGACGCTGTACCAGATTAATGAGCGTATCCGAGCCCTTGATCTGGATGAAATCTTGGGACAGAACATGGCCGATCCCTATACAAAAAATCATGAAAACAGTAAAGAATGTACGTCTCATTTTTAACCTCCGTTCATTTTTTTATATTTCTATTTTGCCTGAATTGAACTCATACCAGAGTGTCACACGAACCGTGACGTCACTGCCTTTACCTTCCAGCGCATAATTTTGAACAATAATGTTGGGCATAAAATGAACGTTTTCGTTCGGTGTAAAATCAATTCCTCCAAAGACAAATGAGGTTTCATCGTCAACCCCATTCACACTGTCACTGACCCACACATTGTCTTTCGTATTCGGATCATACAAATCGTAACGGGCGAAGACTTTGATTTTAGGAATGGGTGTAACACAGGAGCCGAAAAACGAAAAGCCCTGTTTGTTCACATCGGTTCTCGATGTACCGCCTGCGTCTGCAGATCCGGATTGTTTGTTGGTTCGCCGGAACCATTCGGCTCCAACCGTAAAGCCGGACGTTCTGTACCCGAAAAATCCCTTCAGAGTTCTGTATGAAGAGGCACCAAAATAGTCCCTGGCTGAACTGATCGCATTGTCCCTGTCCTGCTTCTCATAGTCAATATAACCTTCAAGGATCAAACCGTCAACAGGTGTGAACCAGACGGCATAACCGATCTTCTTGTATTTGTCCTGCTCCGCATTCTGATAGCCTGTGCCGTTGTATACCGTTAACCAGTGATGGACGGTTCTGCCGACATCTCCTTTTAGTGCCATACCCATATCAGCGGAAGAAGAAATCTTATTCAGATCCATGATGGTCGCCTCAACAGACCGATATCCCCAGTAGTCCTCTGCATTTTTAAAGGCATTGGTTTCAGCAATCCCGAGATAGAGTTTATGGCCGGAGATCAAACCGTTCCATTCCAGATAAGCGTGTTTGATAAAAGGATTGATCGGCCCCGATTGTTCGAATTTGGGATGTTTCGATTCGATGCGAAAGCGTATCCTTACATTTTCTGTGATGTTGTTTTCAAACGTAAAGTAAACACGCCGAAATTGAAAAGCATTCTGATTTTTCAAAGAGGAATCATGGTTTTTGATCCCATAATAATAATCGGCAAATACCAAACCCTTAATTATAGAAGTGGTCAATCCATAACCCCGATCAGGCCTGACAATGGATACCAGCAAAATACAGGCTAAAATACACGTTCTTAATCTCATGTTTCCTCCCTCTAATGACAAAATGATAGTTGTTGAATAAATTAAATCATTAACCTCCTTTCTGTTGTGTGCTCAAACATTTTAAAATTACTCATTTTACGTCTGGTATATTTGTTTTATATTAAAACAATGTTAAAATTGTGTTAGAATTTCAATATTTCATTTTGGCTATCGTTTTTATTAAGTTTTCTATGTATATTCAGTTGTAGATTATAAAATATAAATTGGAGGCATAGAATGTTGTACAGACTACAAAGGGAGATCGAAAATTTAAAAAAAAGAATATTAACCTTGGGAGCACTTGTTGAAGAACATGTCTACCTGGCTGTCAAAGCCATCAGCGACCGCGATGAAAAATTAGCCCAGCAGGTGATCGATGGGGATATGAAAATAGACGAAATGGAAGTGGACCTTGAAGAAGAGTGTTTGAAGCTTCTGGCTCTGCACCAACCTGTAGCCATCGATTTGAGATTTATTGTAGCTGTCCTTAAGATTAATAATGATCTGGAACGTATTGGAGATCTTGCCGTCAATATCGGAGAAAGGGCAGCCTATCTGGCGGTCAAGGAACCGGTTAAAATGCCATTCGATTTTAAAAAAATGACAGACAAGGTCAGAACGATGCTGAAAAAAAGTCTGGATTCGCTGGTCAATGTGGATACCAAACTGGCTTTGGAAGTCGGCGGAATGGATGATGAAGTAGACGCAATCAACCGCGAAACATACAGAAAGGTCGCTGAAGGAATAAAAAAACACCCTGAACAGTCGGATTGCTTACTTCATTTATTGAGTGTTTCCCGGCATTTGGAACGGATGGCCGACCAGGCAACCAATATCGCAGAAGATGTCATTTATATGATTGATGGAACCATTGTTCGTCATAAAACTGAAAAATATGTAACATCATCCATCAAGAAATGAGTTGCTATTCTCACTTTTTTACTTGATTTGTTAATAATTTGTTCATATACTTTGTCTGTGGATTGGTATGTTGAACAGCCAATTCTCTGACAAGGGAGATGAATGGTACCGCTTTTCAGAACAGTAAAGGAAGACATACAAACCGTCTTTGCGAAAGATCCCGCTGCGAAATCAACTCTCGAAGTCCTGGTATGCTATCCGGGATTGCATGCGCTCTGGTCACACCGACTGGCTCACTGCTTGTGGAAATGCAAATTGTTCCTGCTTGCTCGGATCATATCTCACATCAACCGGTTTTTCACAAATATTGAAATTCATCCCGGAGCCAAAATCGGGAGACAATTTTTTATCGACCATGGTTCGGGTGTCGTGATTGGCGAAACAACCGAGATCGGCGACAATGTCCTGCTCTATCAGGGTGTTGTACTTGGTGGAACCTCATTAAAAAAGGAAAAACGACATCCCACAATCGGCAACGACGTTGTGATTGGGGCCGGATCCACGCTTCTCGGTCCCATTCACATCGGGGATGGTGCGAAGGTTGGGGCAGGCTCCGTCGTCATCTCAGATGTTCCGCCGGAGAAAACCGTCGTCGGTGTGCCGGCACGAATTGCTGGTGAGCACGAACACCTTCTTGTCGATTTGAACCATGCGCAATTGCCCGATCCGGTTGTCGACACACTTAAACATTTGTTGGAAGAACAAAAAAAGATTAAAAAACGAATCACAAACATGGAAAAGCATCACCCGGATAAATGAATAACAAAATGGGATTGAATTGAAGGGATGATCGAATGGGATCGCAAGAAAAAATCACCATCCCCAAAATCATGAAAATGAAGGAAAAGGGTGAAAAAATCGCCTGCCTGACCGCCTACGATTGGATCATGGCCACACTCCTGGATGTATCTGAGATCGACCTCATCCTGATCGGTGATTCAGGCGCCATGGTCTTTGCGGGACACAATACGACCCTTCCCATCACAGTGGATCAAATGGTTTACCATACACAATCCGTCACACGTGGCGTTACACGTGCATTAACCATTACGGATATGCCGTTTCTCTCTTATCAAGTCAACCCCGAAGATGCGTTGCGGAATGCAGGTCGGTTTCTGAAAAAAGGAGGAGCCGACGGTGTCAAGCTGGAAGGGGGATGTTCGATTCTTGAGACGGTCCAAAAGCTTGTCAAATCGGGTATCCCTGTAATGGGACATATCGGTCTGACTCCTCAGTCTATTCGCGTGTTTGGCGGTTATCCTATCCAAGGGAAAAAGACCGGCGAAGCCGATCGGCTCAAACAGGATGCCAAGTGTCTGGAGGAAGCGGGCGCATTCTCTCTCGTCCTGGAAAAAATTCCCGCAGGTCTGGCAAAAGAAATCACCCAATCGATTGCCATTCCGACCATCGGGATTGGAGCCGGACCTTATTGTGACGGCCAAATCTTGGTTACACATGACATGCTGGGTCTTTTTGAAAGTTTCAAACCGAGATTCGTTAGACGATATGCGGAAATTGCCCAAATCATACGCCAATCGGTAGCACAGTATACCAAAGAAGTGAAGGAAGGAAAATATCCTTCTTCTGAAGAAAGTTACTGATTGGCGTTTAAGTGGTTAACATAGCCATTGGAGAAACACCCATGGAATCATTGTTGCTCTTCTTTCTGGTTGGGTTGTTTATTTTTGTCATAAAAAATCTGACAAAAAATCAAAGCAGAACAAATCGTTTTTTAGCTTTTTCGGGAGGTGGCTTTCTGTCCGGGGCAGTTATTGGATTGGCCATTGGATCGCCCCTTGATCCGCTGATCGATATTCCGTGGTGGCAAGTGGCTGTTATCGGAAGCATGGCGGGCATGATACTATTCAGGGCAGAGATGATCAACCTATTTACTTATGGTGCGATCAGGCACTTTTCGACAATCCTTTTGGGACTCGTTCTCTCCATTCTTTCCTATGGTCTGTTTTTGCTTCACGCAACAATTGCGCAGAGCACATCTCTTCTATATGCAAGAAAAACGGTTGTGATTCTTGTTTTTATACTGATTGGGTTTATTACGATGTTTGGATATACGTTTCCCGAAAGATGGTTCAAGCAACGCAACTCACAAAACAATTAATGTATCGCTTCTTGTATTGCCCCCAACAAACCAAACAGAGTGTAAGGTTTTTCTAAAAACTGGTATCCTTTCTCCTGGATGAGGGGCCATTGTGATTTATGATCAGTATATCCACTGCTTAAGAGAATTCGGAGTCGAGGATCATTACACGACAACTCATCGACCAGTTCAATCCCATTGCCGTCAGGTAAAACCACATCACTAAAAATAAGGTTGAAATTACCCTTTTCTCGTTTAAAAACATGTCGAGCTTCTTCAATTGTTTTGCTGAGAAAAACACGATATCCGTGCTTAAAGAGAATTTTGTGCGCCAATTCTCGAACATGTTTTTCATCTTCCACAATCAAGATCCGTTCTCCATTGCCCTGGAATTTTTTCGTTGATACGATCTTCTTTTTCTCTTCTCTTGTTTTTTGAAAGAAAGCTGGCAGATAAACTTTGAATGTCGAACCCTGTTCCGGCTCGCTATAAACATGAACCCATCCTCCATGTTCTTTAACAATCCCATAAATCACGGAGAGCCCCAATCCTGTCCCTTTTCCCACACTTTTTGTCGTAAAAAAAGGTTCAAAAACATGTTGAATGATTTCTTTCTCTATGCCCACACCGGTATCGGTCACAGACATGCGCACAAAGCGACCCGGCTTGGCTTCAGGGAATGCTTTCTTAAAAGGTTGCTCGATAACGACGTTTTCTGTTTTGATGCTAATCCTGCCGCCGTTTGGCATGGCATCCCTGGCGTTGACAATAAAATTCATCACGACCTGCTCCAGTGTGCCCCTGTCTGCATGAACGACCCAAAGATCGGGACTCAAATCGGTATAGACCTTGATGTCTTCACCAATTAAACGCTTAATAATTTTATGTAAATTACCTATTACATCGTTTAAATCCAGCGAGATAAACTTCATAGGTTGTTTCCGACTGAAAAGCAACAGCTCACGGGTCAGTTCCGCAGCTCTCTCAGAAGCATTCTGAATCTCCTTGAGATCACGACATACAGGGTTCGATTCATCCACTTCAAAAAGTGCCATGTCTGCACATCCTCTTATGGCAGTCAATAAATTATTAAAATCATGGGCTATTCCTCCAGCCAATATCCCGATCGCCTCCATCTTCTGTGCATGTAATAGTTGTGCTTCCAACTTTTTAATTTCTGTAACATCTAAAATCTGAGCTACGATTTGTACCTTTCCCGTTAAATTCTTAATCGAAGAGACAATAACAACCAATTTTCTTTTCTCCCCATTTTTGGTCATAACCTCAACTTCTTTCTTTTCGACAGGGAGATTTTGATTTTCTTTTTGTTTTTCCATAAAATGAACGATCAGCTGTTCGGTCTCACTATTAATAAATTGATTAAATTTCTGATTGATCATTTCTTGCCAGGAATACCCAATAATACGTACAAATTCTTTATTAATATATAAAAACCGATAATCATCATCTAAAGTAAATATTCCTGTAAATGAATTTTCGACCAATGAACGAAAACGCTCTTCACTTTCCCTCAATGCGTTTTCAGCATATTTGTGCTCTGTAATGTCTTCGATAGTACCTTCATAATACAATATGTTTCCCTTCTCATCACGAAACGCCTTTGCATTTTCTCGCACAACAAGAGCAGTCCCATCTTTTCTTTTCCATGTGGATTCCAAACCTATAATCTGTCCGTCACTTTCAATGCGTTCTTTAAACGTGGAACGCGGATATCCCATCATACTATCATCAATTTCCAGATTACATTTTGCAAGTTCCTGAAAAGAACCATATCCTGTCATGTTGATCAGTTTGGCATTCGCCATAAGAATCTTTCCATTTGGACTCGTTCTGTAAATACCAATAGGGGCGTTTTCAAAAATATTCTTAAACCGCTCTTCCATTTCCTGGCGGGCTTTCTCTACTTTTTTACGTTCCGTAACATCACGAAAAACCAATACAGCACCACTGACGTTCTGATTATGATCGACAATAGGCGACACCGTATTGTCAACAGGTATTCTCACTCCGTTTTGAGAAACAAGAATCTGGCTATTCCTGGACCATACAATACCCTTTTTCAGGATTTTCTTTAAAGGAATCCGAACTGGCAAATCTGTTTTATAATGGACAACCTTAAATATCTTTCTCAAATCTTTTTGAACTGCATCATTGCTGGTCTTGCCTGTAAGTTTCTCGGCAATAGGATTCATAAATGTGATCAACCCGTTTATGTCCGTTGTAATAACTGCATCACTAACGCTATTCAGTACAGTAGATAACCACTGTTCCTTGTCCCTTAAATTCTTTTCCATTTTATGCTTATAAAGAGCAATCTCAATGGCAATGTGCAATTCCCGTTCTTGCAAGGGTTTTAATGCATATCCATAAAGACTTGTTACTTTTGCTCTTTGAAGGGTTTTCTCATCCGAATAAGCAGTCAAATAGATCACCGGTATATCGAAACGGCTATGTATGATTTCAGCGGTTTGTACACCATCCATTTTCCCCTTCAACATCACATCCATTATAATTAAATCAGGTTGCACTTCTGCACATCTCTGGATAGCATGTTTCCCCCTATCAACAATCTTAATAACATCATACCCCATACTTTCCAATCTGTCTTTGATCTCCATGGCTACGATGGTTTCGTCTTCAACAATCATTATTTTTATTTTCATTTTTCTGTCCTATACATGAACATGACAACGAATTTTGAATGATGTTCCAGAACTGCAGTCCAGTTCGATTACACCATCCATTTGCTGGGTTAAGTTTCTGACCAATTGTAACCCCAATGTGCTTGTATCGTTCATATTGAAATTTTTCGGGAATCCTACACCATTATCACTTACCACCAAAGTACACGACCTCATATCTGCACTATGAGCTTGATCACCATTTTCAGAAAAAAGTTCGATATTGATAACACCATTCCGGTCTCCAGGAAATGCATATTTTAAAGAATTTGAAACAAGCTCACTGACAATTAAACCGCAAGGAATCGCTTTCTCTATCGACAATGGAATTTCATCAACACGGATCTGAATGTCAATGTGTTTTCCGTTTGTTGAATAAGTCTGCAATAAATGGTATGTTATACTTCTCAGGTATTCTTCCAAATTGATATTAACGAAATTTTTTGATCGATACAATTTTTCATGAACAAGTGCCATTGATCTTACACGGTTTTGGCTGTCTTTGAATTGTTCAAGTGCATTTTTATCCTTGATCTTTTTACTTTGAATATAGAGCAGACTTGAAATCACCTGCAGATTATTTTTCACACGATGATGAATTTCTTTAAGCAGTACCTCTTTTTCTTGCAGCGAATCCCTGAGCTGATCCTCGGCTTTTTGACGTTCAATGATCTCCTGCTGCAATGCTTCTGTACGTTCATCAACCCGTCTTTCTAATTCCTCTTGATTTTCCTGCAACACCAAGTCCCGTTTTTGAATCTGGATTAACATCTCATTAAAACCATCGATTAAAAGGCCCAATTCATCTTCGGTCTTTTTCTCCGCTCTGATCGAATAATCTTTTTTAAGAGATACATTTTTCACGATCTGTAACAAATGTAAAATCGGTTTTGAAATAACATGTTGAAACTTTAAAATCAACAAAAACACAACCAAATTAGACAATAAAAAAATCCAGGCAACAATACCGATAAACTGATTCAAATAAGCATACATCTCTTTTAAATGATACTGGATGCGCAGATGGCCTATTTCTTCTCCCTCTAAAACAATAGAATGATTAAATACAAGGTAATCCTTTTCAAAACGGTACGGATACTGTTCTAATTTTTCTGGTACGTTAATTTTAACATAATCTCGATTATACACTGCAAATAAACGGTAATCTGATCGATAGATGCTTGCGCATACGATCGACGGCGAGGCAGACAAAGCAGATAATATTTCCTCAGCAGTACCCGAATCGTCAAAAGAAAGGGCAGCGGTACTGTTGTTACTGATAATTTCTGCCATAATCGAAAGTTCATTGAGTAGTGCACTGCGAAACCTGATCCGTTCATATAGAATAAATGTCAGACACACAATGACAAGTGCGGTCATGCTGGCCAGTGTCGTGATGAACATCAGCTTCCGTTTAATAGACAATTTTTTAAAACTTATCATGACGACTTCCTTGCCAATCCCCATAAAATTATTAACATGATTAAAATGTCCACACAACAGATCCGTACACACGACTTATTATTTGGGTTGCCGTAACATGCAAAAATTCGGGCTGAAATTCACGATGGCGATGATCAATCAGATTTCTACCCACAATGGATAACCGAAGATATGAATTTAATTTCCAACTTAAACAGGCATCAAACATAAAGTACTTACCAATATTCATAAAAGGTATTGCATCCGTATAACGAATACTCGAAAACAATTCTATTCTCTTGTTTAATTCAATCGTTGACTGAATTTGGAATTGATGTTCCGGATTGGCTTCATCATGATCTTTTTGGATATTAATAATATCATACATCATATTCTCATTGGTCAATTTGATTTTAAGATAACTGTACCAACCGTATAGCCGCCACCAATCGAACGGCCACCAGTTGGCGGCCAACTCAACACCATACGATTTGCCATAAGTATCATTTCTGGGGGTTACAGGAATAATCAGCGGTATGCTCAATTGAATGTTCTGTTCCGGATCAATAATGACACTTCGTAAATTTCGATAACGATTAAAAAACGTGGCAACATCCAGTGAGAAGTGATCTGATAGAATAAAACGATAACCCAATTCATAAGCAAGCAGCGTTTCTGATTGATAATCCTGGTTCCCAAATACGGATGGTAAAAATGGCAATGACAAAAAATTTCGGGGATCATCCGGGAGTATTACGGTTGTATTGAGTTGGCAATAATACTCGACTCGAGAAGGCGTTCTGATCGCATGCGAAACAGCTCCCCATAATCGATTGCGCGTATCGGGTTTCCACATCACACGAAAATTGGGCTGCATTTCAAATCCGGTATAATCATTATGCTCAAACTTTGAACCTAATGCAAAAGTAAGTCTATTACAACAAAACGAAAATTCATCTTGAATAAAAGCACTGAACAATTGAAAGTTACGATGATTGGGAACAAGTGTGAGTACGAATGTATTTTTATACCAGTCGCTCGAATAACGATATCCCAAGCCCCATACGATCTCCTGCAAACGCCCTAATTGAAACCGATGTTGAAAATCAGCATAAAAATTACTGACATTTCCTGTGCCGATCTCATCTTTCATTTCATTACGATCAAATATCAACTGTAATTCCATATCGGTCTGATATGAAAATGGAACTTTCCATCGTCCTAAAATATATCCTTCGACAAATTTGGATTCCGCATCAAATTCATTGAAATAGGGTTCATCTAACGATGGGATACTAAATGTTTGACCAAATCGAACATGATTAATATTCCCTAAAACAGTAATGTCGTGGATACCAGATATATTCCAATCAATTCGAAAACCACCTTGTAATCCCCGTGACTGGTCTGCTGCTGTATTGCCTGCTAAATCCACAAATGGACCTCGCTTATAATACTTTGAATAGATCCGATAATAAAAATCCTCTCCAATTTTACAACCATAACGACTATTTATAAATCCTTTTTCCCAGGAGCCACCACCCACCACAAGAAGCCCCCTCTGCGTATCGGCTGCATGTTTTGTAATAACATTAATGATTCCATTGACAGCATTCGCCCCCCAAATGGAAGCACCCGGACCGCGAATCACCTCAATTCGTTCGATGTCTTCCAACAAAACATTCTGGACCTCCCAGAACACACCTGAAAAAAGTGGCGAGTAAATACTTCGTCCGTCAATGAGAACCAATAACTTATTGGCATATTTTCCATTAAAACCCCGAGCACTGACTGCCCACTTATTCGCATCAATATGGGCCACCTGAATTCCAGGCACCATCCGTAACACTTCAGGCAAACTGGTTGCTCCAGACCGTCGAATATCATCCTGTGTAATAACAGTCATTGCAGCTGCTATTTCCGACAGACTCTCTACTTTTTTCGATGCCAAAGTGACTTTGATATTCATGAGCTCTTCAAGGCTGAGTTCTGTAAGATCAATTTTTGTTTGTGCAATGCAAATATCTATACTCCATACAAGAAACAATATGGATCTCAAAAAAAACTGTCTCATCGAATATCCCTTTCTCAATTTACAATTTGGGATACATTTAACAATTTACTACTGATCTTCAGACAGGCCCGTTCAGCAGAATCAGGATTAATACAAAGACGTACTTTGTTGTCTTCCATAAAAAAATTGATAACACCCCCCCACTCTGCAAACCCCTCCATATCTCCAACAGTCAATATGCCCAAATGATCAACATAATGAAGAATCGTATCAACACATCTGTTCTCAGACAAACCGACAAAAAGGATATGGCAATATTCAATATCTTGATAATTGTTAAATCGTATGATTTCCAGTGGTCGTCCTTGAATGAATTTTGATCCAATCGTTTGTTCAAGTACCTCGCTGAAAGGATCATCTCCGAGCACACCAAAAATAAAAGGAGAATCCATATCTGGAAATGCTTCCTCCGGCCACTCAATAAATTTGGCAAAATTATATAGAAATGCAGCTTTTATTTCATATTCGGATATCTCTTGAGTCTGCGCATTTCCCAAAACATGAAATCCTAAAAAACAAGTGAAAGCAATGATGATTATGTGACCATTTCTTCGCATATTCAGACTGTCATCTCAGTTAGAAAACAAATGAAATAATCGCATCAACCCCCATATCAATTCTCTTTTCAACAAAAAAACAAACTTATTTCAAATAGAATCCAAACTCAAAAAAGGCAAATTACATACCACATATGGGATATTCATCGTACAAGTTCACGCCAATCAAACGATTAAAGAGAAAAACACAGAGTTGTTACAATATTTTAATAAACATGAACATACAGAAATAAATAGTGATTGCAAAAGGCAACTATGATCTTCCAATTTGAAATTCAAGTATAAGAAAATTCAATAAACAAAATGTCTGGGTTCTCTAAACTCAAAAGGTATTCGAGAATGAAAAAATGGAAGGAATCGTACCGGCAGGCAGAACAGTCCTTAGATAATTTTCAATTGAGAATCAAAATGGCGACACACCCAATATGAGAGAGCGGAAAAAATAGACAATCGGCCAGAGAATGAATTGCAGAATGTTCAGGAAGAAGAGTGCAAAAATGATGAGAAAACCATACCGTTCAAGACGATTGTACCGAATGGCCAGGTCGGTGGGTAACAGAGCCGTTACAACCCTGGAACCATCCAGTGGGGGTATGGGGATGAGATTAAAAACAGCCAGTACAACATTGATATCCACAGCAAAAAGGAATGCCTGCGTTAATGAATGTTCGAATCCAAACGATTGAAAGGATATTCTGAAAAGGACAGAGCCAATCAAGGCCAACAGGAAATTACTGACAGGGCCCGAGGCTCCGACAATAGCCATGTCTTTTTTGGACTCACGGAGGCGCCAGGGATTAACCGGTACCGGTTTCGCCCACCCGAAAAGAAAAGGGGACCGGGTAAGCACGAGAAAAAGTGGGAAAATGATGGTTCCAAAAAGATCGATATGCGGAATAGGATTCAGGGTCAATCTTCCTGCATCCCTTGCTGTTGTATCCCCCCGCCAGAGCGCCACCCTCCCATGCGCCACTTCATGAAACACAATAGAAAAAACAAGGATAACAAACTGTGGAATTGAATTAATCATGATAAATCCTAAATTTTTAGATGATCAAACCATTCATGTTAGAGATGTGGATGCATAACCATCCGATCATGAATCCATCCTCATTTACTCTCTTCCGGCTTCTATCTTCATCCTCTCCTCTTCTCCGGCGTTTCTCCTGTTGCGGATCAACCACTTGGCCAGTGAATTGCTCTCCACACCGAGGACCACATTTTCCAGTCCATAAATGAGCCCTTTATCATTGATCAGGCTTCCCAGTGTGCCCCGACCGGTATCTATTTTTGCAGCGATACTGGCAATGGAATGCACGGCCGACTGAAGATCCTTCGTAAAGGCTTCTCCGTACACTTCATCATTCATCAATTTGGCAGCGACACTTTCGCTCCCCTTCAGATTGGAGGAAATCTCCTTAAAATCTTTTACAGCTTCCTGGAAATCGATCAGTGTTTGATGAAATTCAACAGAATCAGAAAAGAGAACGCCCAAGGGACTTTCACCACGATCGACCCGCTCCAAAATCCGAGCCAATCGATTTGAAGAGGTCGATAGATTTGACAATGTTTGACGCATCTCCAAAGGTTCATTAAGCAGAAGACCGACCAATCCTTCTCCTTGATCCATTTTTGAGAGGATTCTTCTGATATCATCGACCATCAGAGTAGTGCTGTCCACAATGGCTGTATAACTCGACGATTCATCGGCTTCGATCATGTCTCCCGGATGGATTTCGGATTCTTCCATACTCCCCATGGTTAATTCGACAACCTTGCCATAGACAAGACTCGCTGCGGCAACGCGGGCCCTCGTGTCCTTACGAATCCTTCCCGACACCTCTTTGAGAACGGAAATTTCTACCAAAATCTTCTTCGTTCCGATTTCCTCGGGGAACCCGATACGGGTCACATTGCCGATTTCCACACCCGTCAGCAAAACGGGATCACCCACATACAATCCACCTGTTGAATCAAAATGAATCCGATAACTCACCTTGTTCCCGAACAATTTTTTCTTGCCCCCGATAAAAAATACGGTAACCACCATAATGACCAGAGCGATGATGATCACACCGCCGACTTTAATCTCTTTAAAACTTGTTCGATGTTTTTTCATTTCACTGGACCTAACTTTTTAAAAATTCTTGAACGATATGATCCCCACACTCCTTGATCTCCTCTGGCGTCCCTACAAACTTAATTCTACCCCGGTAAAGAAACGCAATGCGATCCGCTACAGACATGGCGCTTTGAATATTATGCGTGACAACAACAGAGGTAATATGGAGCCGTTCATGCAGATTTCTCATCAATACATTGACCCATCTTGTTGTGATGGGATCCAATCCCGTTGTCGGTTCATCATAGAGCAGCGCTTCCGGTTCCAAAATAATGGCACGCGCAAGTGCAACCCGTTTCCTCATGCCTCCACTTAACTTGTCCGGCATCATCCAGTCGGTTCCCTCAAGACCGACGAGTTTCAATTTCTCTTTGACCTTTTGCTCAATTTCACTCTCCAGAAGTCGCGTATGTTCGCGTAGAGGATAAGCCACATTGTCAAACACAGACATGGAATCAAAGAGCGCACTGTTCTGAAATAGAAATCCAACTTTTCTCCTTACAGTAAGAAGTTGATTCTCATCATAACCGGTAATATCTCTTTCATTCACATAAACCCTTCCCTTGTCTGGAGAAAGAAGTCCGACAATGTGTTTGAGAATAACCGTTTTCCCCGTTCCGCTTCCTCCGAGAATGATAAGGGCTTCCCCTTTTCGAATATGGAGTGTCAACCCTCTAAGAACATCTTCGCCGTCAAAACGTTTATGCACTTCATCAAAAAATGCAAAAATCGCCAAAGGATCCTCACAGAATGATTAATAGTTTTGTTAAAAAATAATCTGAAATCATCACACAAACCGAACTGGCAACAACCGAACGCGTCGTTGCTTTGCCGACGCCTTCCGCTCCACCCTCCACTTTCAAACCATTGTAACAACCAATGAGCGCAATAAAAAAACCAAAGATAACAGCCTTGAAAATGCCCCCAAAAAAATCGGTTAAAGAAACGGCACGCTGAACCTGATAAATATAGGTCATAAAAGTCATTTTAATATCAACCAGACTCACGACGAGCCCCCCGAAGACACCGACAAAATCCGCAACAGCCGTCAGAAGCGGAAGCATCAGAAGTGCAGCAAAGATACGCGGAAAAACCAACTTCTTTGCAGGACTGGCCCCCAACAATCTGATGGCATCAACCTGTTCGGTAACACGCATCGATCCGATAACCGACGTCATCCCGGCACTGATTCGTCCACCAACCAGAAGCGCGGTTAAAAGAGGACCAAACTCACGGGTAATGGCCACGCCTACGCCTATGCCGACCATGACCCGTCCTGCAAAATTGGCCTCTGAATAGGCCACCTGGATGGCCATAACCATTCCCACAAAAAATGAGGAGATAAGAACAATGGGAAGGGACCGAACACCTATTTCTTCCATTTGATGAAGTAAGGATTTAAATTCATAAGGTCTTTTAAAACCGTATCGAAGCGTATCGAACCAGAGGTAGGCCACTTCGCCAATGGAGTGGACCGATCGAAATATGCGCTGCTGAAATTGTTTCCACCATCTCATCATGATTGTTTTTAATTATTAATGTTTATGTTCTATTTGGATTTTGTGTTTTATCATTTGGAATTTTTCGAATTTGATTCATGATTGCATTTTCATGACATGAATTACTCAACAAATTCGATGAGGCTGGGATCATAATCGCCGGGCGGTACATAGCCCAACAGCCGGATGCAGGTGGCCGCAATATTGCTCAATCCTCTCCGCTCCAATGGTGCGAGCCGGTATTCATGGTTAAACAGGGGATCGTAAATGATAAAAGGGACCGGGTTCAACGTGTGGCTCGTCTTGGGGATGTAATCACCCTTTTCATTCCGTTTCGGTTTGCCTTCTTTGTCCATTTCAAACATTTCATCAGAATTTCCATGATCCGCCGTAACAAGGACAATCCCCTTCAGCTCTTTCACCACTTTGAGCAATCTTGACAAAGATAGATCGACAGACTCCACTGCAATAACGGCAGCCTGGAAAAAACCGGTATGGCCGACCATATCGCCATTGGCATAATTGAGGCGGACGAAACGTATCTCTCCTTTTTTGATTTCTTCAATCGTGCGGTCTGTAATTTCAGCACATTTCATCCAGGGCCGCTGCTCAAAGGGTACCTGATCGGATGGAATCTCAATAAAAGATTCCATTTCTTCATTGAATTTTCCGCTCCAGTTGCCATTGTAAAAATAGGTCACATGCCCGTATTTCTGGGTCTCGCTGATAGCGAGTTGTTTAACACCGGTATTGGACAGGAGCTGACCCATTGTGCGGTCGATTGCCGGAGGTTCAACAAGATACTGCTTCGGAATATGGAGATCCCCATCATACTCCATCATGCCGGCATATTCAACTTGGGGAATGAGATTTCGATCAAACTTGTTAAATTCTTTTTCTTCAAAGGCCCGACTGATCTCAATGGCTCTGTCTCCCCGGAAATTGAATAAAATAACCGAATCCCCATTCTGAATGGGCCCCACGGGCTTCCCATCCTTTTCGATAACAAAAGGTGGAAGAAACTGGTCCGTGACAGAGGGATCACGATCCCGAAATGTTTGAATCGCTTTTTCAGCTGATGAAAATGTTTCAGCGTTCCCATGAACATGTGCTTCCCAACCCCGCTTAACGATATTCCAATCCGCTTCATAACGATCCATGGTAACCACCATACGGCCACCCCCGCTGGCGATAACATAATCCAGACCGGATCGATTGATCTCCGATAAAAAGGATTCGAATGGAACAACATATTCCAGGGCAGAACGTTCTCCAACATCCCGACCATCCAAAAGAATGTGAACACGCACAGACCGACTGCCCTCTTTTTTCGCCTGAAGAATCATCGCTTTGAGATGATCGATGTGGCTGTGCACATTTCCGTCAGAAAACAAACCGATAAAATGCAATGTACTTTTTTTCGATCGACAGTGGCCGATTAGTTTTTTCCATACAGCTCCGTTCCATAACGCTCCGGTTTCAATGGCACGGTTGACCAATCTGGCACCTTGATCAAATACACGTCCCGCTCCCAACGCATTATGACCCACTTCAGAATTACCCATATCTTGATTTGAGGGTAATCCAACAGCCAAACCGTGTGCTTGCAACTGCGTGTGGAGATGTTTCTCCATCAGCATGTCCAAAGTCGGCGTATAGGCTGCTGCCACGGCGTTGCCCACCTTGTTGGGATTGAGACCAATGCCATCCATAATGACCAATACAAGTGGGCCCGAACGCCCTTCAAATTTTGAAAAGGATTTCAATGTTTCCATCACAACTCCGTTGGGTTCTCAATTTTCGAATCTGGTTCAAATTAATTTTTACTGGCCTGATGAAACCGATGGATATCCACTCCGGCCTCTGTTCCAACCGATACGATACAACAGGTCATTTTGTCTGTAAAAACCCATTTTGATACAGGAAACACGCTTTCCGAGCGCAACATGTGAACAATCTTTGCTTCGGGTTTCCGATGGGTCAACACCTGTTTCACAACCTCCGTTCCCCACCAGAGAAATACTCGAAACAGGGTCACTATTCCAACTGGATTGAATTTCCTTTTACAATCTCCGACAGACACGATGATACTCCTTACGTGTTGACACTCAGTTGCGTGATGATTCTAAAGACGAATCAGTTCATAAACACGGCTTCCCAGTCCGATTTCAGCCCCGTAACGGATCTGCACCCAAGAATCTACATCGGGATAGGACATCTCTGTGAGCTCTCGATGTGTTTTATCACGAATCAAATCCAAACTTGCCGCATCGATCGCAACAGGATCTTTGCTGGCTAAAATGCCGATATCAGATATAATCGGCTTCTGTGGTTCGTTCCAGCAATCACAATCTTTTGTGATGGACAATAAAAAATTCATGTAACCGATGCGTCCCGGCTGTGCGACAGTTACACCCAAAGCATGTTCAGCGATTCTTTTTTGAAGTTCATCATTGCTTCTTCCCCAGCCATGACTGACAGCACCGAAACGGCAAACGGTCAAACACTCTCCACATCCGATACAAAGCGTTGAATCGATCACCGCTTTCTCTGCCTTCATCGAAATGGCATCCTCGGGACACCACTGGATACAGAGCCCGCAACCCGTACATTTTTTCGAAGAGATAGAAGGTTTGGTCACCGAATGCTGCTGTAATTTCCCTTTGCGACTGGAAAATCCCATACCGAGGTTTTTGATGGATCCCCCCAAACCGCAGGCGATATGACCTGTCACATGGGAGAGGACAATCAGTCCATTGGCTTCTACAGCAGCACGGGCTACGGCCACCTCTTTAAAAATTTTACCCGGTATACTGACTTTACTTTCAGCATTACCGATCAATCCATCCGCAATGATGACTGGCACACCCAGATGGTCCATTGAAAAACCATGACGATGAGCCAAAAGAAGATGATTCACGCTGTTGTCTCGCTGACTCCGATAAAGAACACATGTATCTGTTAAAAAGGCCACACCCTGTCTTTTTTTGATCTCTTCCACAATGGGAACAACACAATGGGAAGGAATATGTGTGCGATTTCCCTTTTCCCCAAAATGCATCTTTATACCAATGAGATCATTCTTGTTGATAAAAGATCCCAAATCAGCAGCAGAAAAGAGCGCCAGCACTTTTCTGTTGATACTTTCTGTTTTTTCATTTTGATTAACCTGCGTAAAAAAGACCTCAGAACCCATTGCAATCCGATCCCATTTCAATTTCAATCATCTGAACTCACCTTACTTTTACATTTTTAATTTAGGCATTAAAATTCGAAAATGCAAGAATTAGTGAAAATGAAGGAAAAGATCCTGTTGAGGAGGATTGATCCGAACAATGGATCGTAAACGATCGGCTCCCATTACCCTATTCCGCAACCCGGTTGATCAATTGAAGAAGACGGTCGATCTCTGCTGGTGTGATTTGCTGGTCTGCTATCGTTTGAAAAAAGGTGCTTGCCAGAGCCTTCGTCTCTTCCGAGGAGATGCGATTTTGAGAGAATGCCTGCGCAAATTTCTCAGCACTTGCGGCTATCTCAGCCTGCCGTTGACCGATATAATCCTGTGGTATCGTCTGAACCGTTCTTTCAATAACACGATCCATTCCCATATCGACCACCCTGACAATCACTTCTTGTGGATGTCGAATCACATAAGTGGCCAATCCAATAACAACCAATCCAGACACCACCACACCCACAACAAAACCCGTCATAAAGACGCCCGTTTTTGAAACCCGTTTTTGCATTTGACCTCCAGCCCAATCTTTCAATATCTCCCCAATACCCATTTTGGTGCAAATAATACGATTTCCCAAATCCATTGTCAAGTGCTTTTTGTTGAACAAACCGAAAAAAATATTGATTGTTATCCTATTTTACTATATGTTATAGATCACATGAAGTTATTTTCATGGAGGAGGGACGGTGAGCGAAAAAAGAAAAAATTCCCGAAGTGAAATAGAACGGCTTCGTCAAAAGATCAGGGAACACGACCACCGTTATTATGTCTTGAATGAACCCACCCTATCCGATTACGAATACGATATGCTGATGGAGCACCTCATCAGGCTCGAGAAGCAACATCCTGAGTGGATTACACCCGATTCTCCCACCCAGCGTGTAGGAGGCGAACCGACAAAAGCGTTTCCTCCTGTGATTCACGAAATCCCCATGTTGAGTCTGGGAAACACCTACACGCAGGAGGAATTATACGATTTCGAGAAGCGCATCAAAAATATCTTACCTGGAGAGGCTTTCGAATATGTCGTAGAGCTCAAGTTTGATGGCGTGGCTGTAAGTTTGATCTACCAACAAGGCCGATATGTCCTGGGTGCCACCCGGGGTGACGGGGTAAGAGGAGACAATATTACAGAAAACCTCAAAACCATTCGTTCGATACCACTTATTCTATTCTCAAAAGACAACCAGCCCGTGGATATTGAAGTTCGCGGAGAAGTTTATATGACAAAAGCCGGCTTTAAAAAGCTAAACCAGCAACAAGAAAAATCAGGTGAAAAAACATTTGCCAACCCCAGGAATGCCACAGCTGGAACACTCAAACAGCAGGATCCCAGAATTGTGATTTCGCGGCCATTGAATTTTTCTGCTTATTACTTGAATGTAAGAGGCGGGAAAAGTTTAGAAGATTTCAATATCAAAACACACTTCGATTCTCTTCACCTGTTGCGGGATCTGGGCCTCCCCGTCAGTCGTCACAGTGCCTTGTGCAAATCGATGTGGGAAGTGATCGATTTTTGTAATGTATGGGAAGAAAAACGGGAGGATGTCCCCTTTGAAATCGATGGCATAGTCGTCAAGGTCAATGCACTGGATCAACAACGCCGTTTGGGGACAACGGCCAAAAGCCCCCGCTGGGCCATCGCTTTTAAATTCAAAGCCAAACAGGCGACCACACTGTTGAAAGAAATTCATCTTCAGGTCGGCAGAACGGGAACCATCACTCCCGTGGCTGTTCTGGAACCTGTTTTCCTGGCCGGTTCCACAATCAGCAGGGCAACACTCCATAATGAGGATGAAATCCAGCGCAAAGACATAAGGGAGGGAGATACTGTTTTAATCGAAAAGGGGGGCGATGTCATTCCGAAAGTTGTACAGGTCATTCAGGAAAAAAGACCTCCCAACTCCAAATCCTACACCATACCAAAACACTGTCCGGTTTGTCAAAGTCCACTGGTCAGGTTTGAAGGAGAAGCAGCCGTGCGCTGTGAAAATATTGCTTGTCCTGCACAGGTTCATCGAAAAATCGAACACTTCGCTTCACGCGGCGCTATGGACATTGAAGGACTGGGTGAAGCGTTAATTCATCAATTGATTAACAACAAAATTGTCTCCGATTACGGCGATCTCTATTCTCTAAAAAAATCAGATCTGATTGGCCTGGAAAGAATGGGCATTAAAAGCACTCAGAATCTCCTCGATGCCATAGAAAAAAGCAAAACGAGACCTCTGGATAGAATCATCTTCGCTCTGGGGATTCGGTATGTGGGTTCGAATGCAGCCGTTTTGCTTGCAGACACTTTCGGTTCTATCGACATTCTGAGAAAAACGTCTGTTGAACAGCTCGACGCGATAGAAGGTATTGGGCAAACGATTGCAGAGAGTGTCAATCAATTTTTTCACCAGCAAAGCAACCTAAAGGTGATTGAAAAGTTGAAAAAGGCCGGCGTTCGAATGGAAGAGGAACGGCCAAAAAAAAAAGGGGGTATCTTTCGAGAAAAAGTGTTTGTTTTAACCGGAGCTCTGAGTCGATTTACACGGGAGGGGGTAATATCTCTGATTGAATCGGAAGGAGGCAAAGTCACCACCAGCGTGAGTCCAAAAACAGACTACGTCCTGGTAGG
Source organism: bacterium (assembly GCA_016931965.1). GTDB lineage: Bacteria > Zhuqueibacterota > QNDG01 > QNDG01 > DSAB01 > JAFGDT01. The sequence goes on from JAFGDT010000021.1 coordinate 35,992, forward strand.
AGAAAATCCGGGCCTGAAATACAGAAAAGCGCTTGATTTAAAAATCCACATCATCGACGAAGACACATTCGTCGCTATGATGGAAAAGGCAAAGAAAAAACAATATCCAGAAAACAGCCAGCTCGGCATGCACATCTGACATCAATCTGCATAAAAATGAATACCATTACAAATGGCTTGTGAATCATGTCGCTTTTTTGTATACTTCATCTAAGGGTTCAGGCGAACATGATGTTCATGTTATGCTGGCCGGATCAAGAGACAATAATACCACAACCATGAAAAGACACAAAACAAAAACAATCAAAGTGGGGAAAATCTTAATCGGCGGAAATGCGCCCATCACTGTCCAGTCCATGACAAACACAAAAACAGAAGACGTGAAAGGGACTGTGGATCAAATCCGAAAACTGGAAGACGCGGGCTGCGAGATTGTCCGCATCGCGGTTCCGTCCCTCGAAGCCGCCAAGGTCATCCCAAAGATCAAAAAGGCAATTTCAATACCGCTTGTAGCGGATATCCATTTCAATTACCAACTGGCCATAAAAGCCGTAGAAGCAGGAGCCAACAAAATCCGCATCAATCCGGGAAACATCGGATCCAAAGACAAAGTCAAACAAATACTCCGTGCGGCCAAGGCGAAAGGGATTCCCGTTCGGATCGGTGTGAATGCAGGTTCTCTGGAGAAAAAATTGATCCAAAAATATGATGGCATTACGACCGAAGGACTGGTCGAAAGTGCCATAAACCACATTCACCTTTTTGAAGATTTTGGATTTAACAATATCGTTTTGTCAGTCAAAGCTTCGAACGTGCCGCTCACCATCGAAGCGAACCGTATTTTATCAAGCCGAACGGACTACCCTCTTCATTTGGGAATCACCGAATCGGGAACACCCCATTTCGGCATACTCAGATCAGCTGTCGGTATCGGTGCCCTTCTGGCCGAGGGAATTGGAGACACCATCCGCGTATCGCTCACAGGCGATCCGATTCAAGAGGTCCGTGCAGGTTACGAAATATTAAAATCCCTCAACCTCCGACGGCTTGGACCGACGATAATCTCCTGTCCCACCTGTGGTCGAACGCACATGGACATCGTATCCGTCGTTGAAAAAATAGAAGAAGCTCTGCCCAAAATGGGTAAACCAATCACTGTCGCCATCATGGGATGCGAAGTAAACGGCCCTGGCGAAGCAAAAGAAGCGGACATTGGTATCGCCTGCGGAAAAAAGACGGCTCTTTTATTTAAAAAGGGGAAAGTGATTCGAAAAATCAAAGAAGAGGAAGTGATATCATCTTTATTATCTGAAATAAAAAAGTGGGGATAAGAATGGAAACGACATCCATACTCAAAACCATTCACTGGCTTGGACATTCCGGCGTGAAAATTTCAGGAGAGAAAACAATCACCATTGATCCTTATGAAATAAACGACACTGAAAAAGCGGATATCATCCTGATTACACACGATCATTACGACCATCTCTCCATGAAAGACATTCAAAAAATAAGAGGAGAAAAAACGACTTTCGTCGCTCCATCAACCTCGGCTGGAAAGCTGAATGGAACTGTTCGAGCCGTGAATCCAGGAGATCGGTTCGTTATTGAAGGGATAGAAATTGAGGTCGTTCCCGCTTATAATATCGGGAAACAGTTTCATCCCAAAGGGAAAAACCATTGCGGTTATGTTTTCAAAATGAATCAGATCACCTACTACCATGCAGGGGATACCGACGCAATCCCCGAAATGAAGCAGATTCAAGCCGATGTGATCTTTCTGCCTGTTGGCGGCACATATACAATGACCGCCGAAGAAGCAGCCAGTGTGGTTCAGGATATTCGACCCCAAATAGCTGTCCCCATCCATTGGGGCAATATCATTGGCTCAAAAAAAGACGCTGAAAAATTCAAAAAGCTTTGTGGTGATTGCGCCACTATCTTGGAACCTGAAAACTAAAGGTAACCATTTCTTCAAAACAGCCATGACGTTGACAAAAATCTTTCCTAAAAGGCCATTGGGTTTCCACTTCTTTTTTTCAAGCGCCTGTCTCGTTTGTCTGGTCATCCAACCAGTTCTGTCTCAAGAATACGAATGGCCCACAGACGCAAGTCGATTGATGACCTCTTCATTCGGAGAATACCGAGACGACCATTTCCACGCGGGGATAGACATCAAAACCTGGGGACAAATCGGCTACCAAGTTTTTGCCATTGAAAAAGGGTGTATCAACCGAATCCGTGTCTCCCCCTATGGATACGGCCGAGCGGTATATCTTTTGCTGGACAATGGGCTGATCGTGGTTTATGCCCACCTATCAAGATTTTCCGAACCGGTGGAAAAACTCGTCAAGGAAGAACAAAAGAAACAGGGAAGGTTCGCAATCGACAAAACATTTCTCGCCGGGCAACTTCCCGTTGAAAAAGGTGAGCTTGTGGGTTTTACAGGACGCAGCGGAACAAGGGATCCCCACCTCCACTTTGAAGTCAGAATCAATGAGAACACACCGATCAATCCACTCCTCCTCGGTTATGCCATTAACGATCAGATCCCACCGATTGTTAACGGTGTTGCCGTCTCTCCGCTGCGATACGGCTCACAGGTCAATGGAGACTTCCAACCCAAGATCTTTTCAGTTCAAAAAGAGAACGACGGATTCTATCGATTGACCGAAACGATCCAGGCATGGGGACAAATCGGCTTATCGGTATCCGCTTTCGACCAGGCAAACGGAGCATCAAACAGCTTCGCCGTATATCGGATCCGCCTTTATGTCAATGAACAATTGATTTTCACAACCTATTATAATTACTTTCCTTATGACATCACCCAGCAAATCGAGCTGGACCGGGATTATCGGCTTCATCGATGGGGGTGGGGACTGTTTCAAAAACTCTACTGCGATATCGGAAATGAACTGCCCCTGTATGAACCTGCATCCATTGAATCAGGCACCCTGAGCTGTTGGGATGAAGTAGAAAAAAGTCCGCAATTACAACAATCCATTCCGGTTGATGGAAATATGTTGGATGGGTCGCTTGATTTCGAAAAAGGTTTTCACGAGATTCGTATCGAAGCCTTGGACTATTTTGGAAATAGATCAACCGTAATCGGTACGTTGCAAATGATCCCTCTATCCGAAATCAACTTGATGGATGTCCCTCTCGAATACTTCCCTGTAAAAGAAACGGTTGAGGCGGACAGTATAGTTGGCATTCGTTTAAAACGAGATTTCATGGATGATTTCATTCGCTTCTGTGTGGAATCGAATATCCCTCTGCCAACACACCCCCTTCTCTACATCCAGAGAGGAAATGGGATCAAAACACCCATTCTGCTCTGGGACAAAAGTGATGGAACATATGTTGGATCAGCACCCCTCAATTCCAATACAGACGGACAAATGATAACCGAACTACACATCATTTCACAACAGGGATTAAAATACGTGGTCCGGGATACCCTTATCACACATACCATTGATCCCAATCAATCCAGTTCCATTCTCTCCGAGGATCGTAGATTTCAAATTACCTTCCCGGAAGGTTCATTATACAGGCCTGTACTCGGTACCTTTCAACAAAAACCGGGTTCGCATCCAGATAAAGTCATCGATGATGAATATCTCTTTTATCCCCAGGATGTCCCCTTAAAGCACAGCGTAACTATCTCTATCAAAATAGATCCAGATGATCATGATGTGGACAAACTGGGCATCTACCAGATCGGAGACAATGGTCATGCCTCATTCCTGGGTAAAAGATGGGGGAATGGTACGCTTTCAGTAACAACGGGGAGTTTAAGTCAGTATACCGTCCTTCGCGATACAGTGCCCCCGGAAATCACAACCATTCGTCCTGCTCCGAACAGCCATATAAGGGATCTGACGCCCCTTATATCGGTTGGATTCAAAGATACCCTCTCAGGGATATACGGAGAAGACCACTATCAATTTTTTCTCGATTCTGTTCGATTGATCGTGGAATATGATCCGATCAACAACCTGGGATTCTACCAGACAGACGAACCGTTGGATTTCGGTTTACACACACTTGACATCATGATAGAAGATCAGAACGGGAACAAAGCCAGCCGAAAAAGCCAGTTTATCATCGATCCAGAATAAATCATGATCCCCATAAAAGACGACAATCCGACACACCACTTTCCGTTTATGACGATCTTGCTCATACTTGGAAACATCACCGTTTACATATACCAGATGACCCAAGGTCCCGAATTCCAGGCTTTTATTTACAGGTTCGGTGCAATCCCCTGGGAAATCACACATTTCAGGGAAGTGCCAAACATACCCACGCATTACAGTTCAACCATACCGAACATACTGACGCCTTTGACTTCGATATTCCTCCACGGCAGCGTTTTCCATCTTCTGGGCAATATGCTCTATCTGTGGATCTTTGGAGACAATGTTGAAGCACTGGTGGGACATTTTCGATTTTTCATCTTTTACATATGCTGCGGCTTAATCGCCGCGCTGACTCAGATCCTTATCGCACCCAACTCATCCATTCCCATGATCGGTGCCAGCGGAGCCATCTCCGGCGTGCTCGGTGCCTACCTTCTGCGTTTCCCCCGTGCGAAGGTGCATGTATTGATTTTTTTCTTCTTTTTTATCCGCATCGTTCGGGTTTCTGCGCTATTCGTTTTAGGCCTCTGGTTTTTCATCCAGTTATTCAATGGATTGGGATCGATTGGACTCGAAGAAACAGGAGGCGTCGCTTGGTTTGCCCATATAGGAGGATTTGCTGCAGGCATGATCCTTGTCTTACTTTTTGAAAAAAAAGGTCCCCTTAGAATACGCAAAAGTGTTCTCTATTGAAAATAAAAGTGGGAACACTTTACTCCGATTACACAGCCCCCCGAATCCACATTTGTAATAAAAAATGTGCAAAATGAAAATCACCCTTTTTAAATTGAATACGAATAGAAATTGTTATTATTAAACTAATGTAATTCCCGCCCTGCTGGCATATTTTATGCTGAATTAATAAACAATCGGGATTCAATTGTATTCTGGAAACACAAATGACCATTTGCCTTCAATTAAAAACAATCGTATTCAGCTTAATAAACCACATAAAAATAAAGAGGAGTTAGCCATGGAAAAATCAACATGCAGTCGACTGTCTATCACGTTTTTCGTAACATTGCTGATTCTATTTGTCAGTTGTCACACAGGAAATGAAATTCAACCTCAACTGAAAACCCCAATTCAACAAACCATTGAAGCCATGTCGCTCACGGAAAAGGCATACTATGTCACCGGTACAGGGATGAATATCCCTGGTTTGGTCTCAACCGATTCAACCACAGTACCCGGTGCACCGGTCGTAGGAGAAACACAAAGCCTGGTTCCGGGGGCTGCCGGCACAACCTACGAAATCCCCCACCTTAATATCCCCTCCATGGTGTTGGCCGACGGTCCCGCGGGGCTTCGAATCAGTCCCACCAGAGAAAATGACAACGCAACCTATTATTGTACAGCTTTTCCGGTAGCCACATTGCTCGCCTCTACCTGGGATACCGATCTGGTTTACCGGGTCGGACAGAGCATGGGGAATGAAGTGCTGGAATATGGTGTCGCTATCCTCCTTGGTCCGGGAATGAACATCCACATGAATCCTCTTTGCGGAAGGAACTTTGAATATTACTCCGAAGATCCCCTGGTTACTGGTAAAATGGCTGCCGCGATGGTAAATGGTGTCGAGTCACAGGAAGTCGGCACTTCATTGAAACATTTTTCTGCAAACAATGTCGAAACAAACAGAAATGCACTCAATGTTATTGCGAGCGAAAGGGCTTTGCGTGAAATCTACCTGGAGGGATTCCGAATCGCAGTACAGGAGGCGCAGCCCTGGACAGTCATGTCTTCCTATAACCTGATCAACAACACCTACACTGCAGAAAGCCATGACTTGCTGACAAAAATCCTCAGGGAAGACTGGGGCTTTAAAGGTCTGGTGATGACAGACTGGTTTGGAGGATCTGACCCTGTTGCCATGATGATGGCAGGCAATGACCTACTCATGCCGGGCAATCCCAACCAGGCAAACGCCATCCTCGCCGCTGTTAAGGAAGGCGGACTTGATGAGAAGGTACTTGATCAGAATATAGAAAGAATATTGACCGTTTTGAATGAATCGCCCCACAATAAGGGATATGCCTATTCCAATAAACCCGACCTCGAGGCTCACGCCGAAGTCACGCGACAGGCAGCCACGGAGGGTATGGTATTGCTGAAAAACGATAATGATGCACTCCCTCTGACCTCAGAGATGAATCAGTTGGCCGCTTTCGGCAACACATCCTACGAAATCATCACCGGAGGGACGGGAAGCGGTGATGTAAACGAAGCGTACAGTGTCTCACTTGTGGAGGGTCTTCAGAGTGCCGGTTACTCAATTGTTAAAGAATTACAGGACATTTACAGCAACTATGCAGAAACAGAAAAAGAAAACCTTCCGCCCCAGCAAGCATTCATGCCACGGGTACGCGTTCCCGAAATGGCGGTCGATTCGGATCTTGCTGACAGGATGGCCGCTGAAGCCGATGTTGCATTGATTACCATCGGCCGAAGCTCGGGTGAATTTTCCGACCGAAACGTGGAGGGGGATTTTAACCTGACACAGGCAGAAAAAGCGTTGATCAAAACCATTTCGGACGCATTTCATGCCAAAGACAAAAAGGCCGTTGTGATTTTAAACGTCGGAGGTGTCATCGAAACCGCCAGCTGGAGAAACGATCCCGACGCCATACTGCTTGCCTGGCAAGCCGGTCAGGAAACAGGAAACTCCATCGCCGATGTCATCAGCGGTAAGGTCAACCCTTCGGGCAAACTGGCCTCCACTTTTCCGATGAAATACGAGGATGTCCCCTCTTCAGATAATTTCCCGGGTGTTGTGATTGAAGCAGAAGAGGGTTCCGACGAAGGAGGTCTCTCCTCTTTCTTCACTCCAAAACCTTCTGAAATTGTCTACAAAGAAGACATTTATGTCGGCTACCGATATTACAATTCTTTTGATGTGCCTGTCGCTTATGAATTTGGGTACGGCCTCTCCTATACACAATTTGAGTATAAAAATGTCAAAATAAACTCGACAAAATTCAATGAACAGTTGACCGTATCCGTCGATATTCAAAATGTCGGGGATGTGGCCGGTCGCGAAGTGGTCCAAGTCTATCTGACCGCACCTGCTCAGAAAATGAATAAACCCGCCCAGGAATTGATCGCATTCGAAAAAACCAAGTTTCTGAATCCGGGTGAAATCCAGAGACTCGAATTTGTAATCAACCCTTTAGACCTGACCTCTTTTGACGAAGCGACCTCTTCGTGGACTGCTGAAGCGGGTCACTATACAGTGAATGTTGGCGCTTCATCTAGAGATTTCAGAGAGACAACTTCTTTTGATCTCGAAGAAGAACTGATTGTCCAAAAAGTAAACAGAGCACTGACTCCCAATCGTGAAATCAACAGATTAAAACCGTAAAATATATTGAATTTTTATACACTCCGCAGGGGCTCCATGCCCTTGCGGAGTGTATAAGATGTTTGCCCCTATAATAAACAATCACACAATTGTTGTTTTTGTAATTTCCATTGCCCTATACCATCAATGAATAACAAAATGCAAAAAAATAAGTCCCCTGAAGAAAATTCTATTCGCCCTGATTTTTTTGATCCTGTGTATGATCGTTCTTGTTCTGTTCGAACTTTTGCTACGGCTGCTTCACTACGGTATTGATACCCGTGTTTTTATTCAACCAGAATACATCCCGGACGTCTATGTTGACAATCCGTCGTTTGTTGACAAGTATTATAGCGGTGACCGATTCGAACAGGCTGAAGCCTATGTGAAAAACGTTTTTCAGGTTTCCAAGCCGAAAAATGTTCTACGAGGTATCATCGTTGGCGGATCAACAGCTGAGGGTTACCCCTTTCGTTCCAACCAATCATTCGGCAAAATCGCTGAGGTCGCACTGAATGCGACCCAATCCGACATTCGATTTGAGATCATCAATCTTGGTTTCACGGCAATGACCAGTTATTATGTAAAAGATGCTGCAACGAAAGCCCTGGACTATGAGCCTGACTTCATGATCATCTATGCCGGTCATAACGAGTATTATGGGACAATAAGCCAGTCCACCGGCGGAAATCATTTTATTAAAAATCTCTATATATCCCTAAAAGAGTTCAAGATATTTCAGCTACTATACAATCTTTTTAACAGAAACCAAGATATAAACGACGAATTTATAACGCTGATGGCCAACCAGTTCAATAACACACGCTTCATAAAAAACGATGATATTGACGGACAATTGGCCGACCACTTTATCAAAAATATCCATGGAGTGGTTCGGGCCTGTCGCCAATCTGTTTCACTTTAATCCAGAACAGAAAAAAGCAGTACAAACCTCTTTCCTGAACAGCACCAACATTGACAGGGCTGTATATTTGAATCCTTTTAATAAACTCTGGGTTTGTCTATCGGTACAGTAACTATTAAACCAACCCCCCTATTCCATGATGATGGTTCCTTATGAAATGCCGGATTACGAAAAAATCCTAAAAAATAATGAACTCCTTGAAATAAAAATACTCAAGGATTTTATTGAGTCAGATCATGTTTACTCTGAGGTTGAACAGTTCGATTCCATTATCAATTACACCATCATCAACAACCAGCCCGGCCAAGCCTATGCGTATCTCTATTCATCCTTTTTTCAATCGCCGGGAAGCTATAAATCATCATACGACATGGCAAGATTTTTAAGCATGCTGCAAAATTCCCCTGAAGATCCACTGGATTACTTTTTAAGGGCCTATTTACTCTCAAACAAAGATGCCAAAATATACGACAGTATGCAAACCTACATTCTGGAAAACAATCGGCAGGAGGATTTCAATGAAATCAATTTGAGGTATGGGAAGCCGTGATGGTTATAGAAATTTACTGGTCGATTTCTCAACACAAATGACCGAAACCGTATAGTTCAAAAGGGAATAAAAATCCGAAAAAGGCTTATTGACAAAAATTAGGGGTTAATACACGCTATATCGGCAATGCTTCATCAATACTTCACTTGGTTCTGACCGATCGAACCAGACCGATAAGCATGCGCCCAACCTCTTCCGTTGATTCGAGAATTTCATCACCATTTTTAAAATAATCGAGGTCTCTTGAAAGGATAAGGTAGTATTTGACCTCTTCCAAAGCCATGAGTGTCGCCTTATAGGAATTGATTTTATCTCTGGGATTGCGCTGCATAAACCCTTCGGCAATTTTGATGGGTACCTCCATGGCCGCTTTCCGAAGATGAGAAACCAGTTCGCCCTTCTCCTCCTTGGGGAATTTTTTTGTCAATTCATAAATATCCAGCACCATTTTGTGCGCTTTTTGCCATACATTCAACTGTCGAAAATCGGTTAATTTTTCACTCACCGGCTCCTCCACTTTCCTTTAAATACCATCAAATCAAGACCATTGTCAACAAGTCAATAAAAATCATTTTTAGCAGATTATAATTTTCCTTTTACAGTGATAACAAAATGACGAATCGGCTCGATGAATCGCTGCCGTAATGTGTATTGATAGTTAAGAAAATTTTTGGCTTCAATACTGATCTGAACTGTACTCAAGTCAAAAATCACCCTGCCATCCATGACATGCATCGGCACCCGTTCCTCATATCCCGATCCAAGAAGGTTTACAATTTCATCCGTTCGACTGGCATAGCGGTAATCCCATCCCACTGTGATTCTCCAGAATGTGATTTCCAGTCCCATATTTAAACGGTGCCTCGACCGATAATTCAATGCCCTGCGCGTATCGAGATTCAAGGGATCAAGAACTGTATAGCCCAACCGTACCAAGGGGTATCCGTTAAACAAACTGCCCTCTATTCGGGTTTCCACTCCACGAATCCTGGCCCTGCCCATATTCACAAACTGGACTTCGGCTACGGTTACTTTGGGTCTGAGAGCCACATCAATCATATTCTTATAATGGCTTGTAAAAAGCGCCACGTCCAAAATCCAGTTTGGATTGAAGTTCTCTATGGCCCATTTTATCGGATTGTTAAGAAAAGAAGTGGTTGATCCATTCTGTTTGGAATCGAATGCAAGAACCTGACGCATACCGATCTCAAAACTCCACGCACGTTCGGCCTCTTTCAATTCAAAATTCGGAACAATACGAAATCCTGAAACGGTTGTATTGGCAAAAACTTCTGCAATCGATGGCGCCCGAAAACCATGCCCTGCTGAAAACCGCGCCGCACTCCCTACCCACGGCCTGAAAACCAGACCCATCCGGGGACTGATCTGCTGGTCATGAGAGATGCCCACATTTTGATGATAGTCATACCGAGTACCCAGAGTCAGTGTCCATAATGGTGAAAATTTGAACTCATCTTCAGCATACAAAGCAAAATCCCACATGGTGTGGTCTCCATTATAGAAGACCGACCGGGTTTGATTCGTCGTTATTTCCGTCCCAAAAGTCAATGATTGTCTTCCTAACAAATAATCCACCTGTGCTTCTGCTCCGATGCGGTCGTTCTTGGCATAATCTTGATTATCATGAAAGTGATTGTGCCAATAATAATAGTACCAGTTGGATTTCAAGGTATAGGCGAACTTTTGATTGACGCCGTGTTGAAAGGTGAAGTGGAGACTTGCCTTCTCAGAGTAGACCCAATTACTCAATGCTTCCTCGGCCAATTCAAGGGGCCGATCTTTACTGACCCACTGAATAAAATCTCCCCGTTTGTTTAATGCCCAATTCCCGGTTACGGTTACATTTTTGTTTGGAGCCAGTGGTATCTTCGTTTTTAGCAAGACATTCCAACGTGAGTAATGTCCATTCTGATAGTATTCCGATGACTGTTTCCGTGTTGCCGAACAAAGAAGTCCAATTTTTCCCACCTGACGGCTGTGTGAAAGATGGAACTCTTCAAACGAGAGGGCGTGTTTCAGATTAACACCACTCAAGCTTAGAAGATTTCCCAATGCAAATCGATCTGTCCACTTCCATTCAGAATAAGCCGGTTCATCATATAATCCATAAGACAGTTTGAACCGTGTCTCTGGAAAAGGAGTGGGATCCTGAGTAATGATATTCACCATGCCCGCCATGGCATTGGATCCATAAAGAGCGGATCCTGCACCTTTCACAACCTCGATCCTTTCCACCTCCTCCACAGGAATCACGTCCCAGTTAATGCCTCCTGTATCTCCATTGATGAGAGGATGGCCGTCAACCATCAAAAGGACACGACTCCCGGCAGACCAGTTAAACCCGGTCGATCCCCTCAGGTCAATCTGGCCTTTGATGACTCCCAGTCCGGCCGTGTTCTGGAGCGCCTCGTCAAGACCAACGATACTTCTGTTTTGTATTTCCCGAATACCCAGTACATCAACCGATGTCGGCGCATCTTCAATAGCCTGTTTCCGCTTGGTCGCTGTCACAATCAAAGCCGGCTGCTGGAGAACTGTGGGTTGCAGGAGAAAAACAATGTTCGTTTCTTGCCCGGGGAGAATAGTCACACCCTGTCGATCCCGTTTTTCATACCCCATCATCGACACTTCTATATCGTAAAGACCCGCAGGAATACCTTCGACTGAAAAAACACCCGTTGCATCTGCTGAAGCCCCCAGCAATGTTCCCTTCACCATAACGTTTGCCCCATAGAGAGGGGCTCCCGTTTTCGCATCCCTAACTTCTCCAGCCAACCTGCCTTTCGTTAGTAGCTGGACTGCACTCAACGGAGAAAAAAATCCACAAAGAACAAGCCAAAAAATGACCTGTGCGAAACCCTTGCGGATATTTGTAATCACGCTACCCCTTTCACTCTAAAAAAAGGCAACTCTCGATCAATATTGGAAAAATCCGCAATAATATCAATCCCATCAACCATAACGCCCTCATCTATTTTTACAGGTGTGGGGATAACCTGCACTCCTGGACTGAGATAATAGGCGCCCAATTCTTTGACACCCAAAAACCACACCTCAATATCGGGAAACCAGGCAATAAGAATCCAGCCGTAGGTACCCGGATTCAGAGTCATCTGGTAATCGTACTGATCCACAAAAAGAGGTATCGCCGTGGAATCGACAAAATTCTCCAAAACAAATTGAAACAATTCATCTTCTTCGGTGATCCCTGCCGGATAATTTTTCAAGACCACCACCCACACCTCCCTTGTTGAATCGGGCCATTCACCGACAAATGTAACCCTGCCTTCGATACCCGATACATTCCCCGGGGGACTCAGTCCATATCCCCGGTAACATGAAACAACCCACAAAAACAACACTATCAAAAACCATTTGATGTGACCCACGTCTCTTGTCCCCTACCTGTAGGTTATTTATTTATGCTTTTTTATCAGCTCCTTCTCTGTCAGCAGTCTTGCGTTTCCTGAAAATGGCAGCCCCAATAATACCACCCAATGTTCCAAAAATGGAGTTCAATACAATCCTAAAAAACAGATCAATAAAAACAAAAAGCGAACTATAAAAACCCCCCTCCTCGAATGTATCTAGCCAATCCTCAAATTCAGTTGGAATATCCTCTCCGGATTCGATGATGCTTTCCATAATTTGCTGGAACCAATTTGAACCGGTTGTTGCTATAAAAAAGTAACCGATCAGTGTTCCAAAAAGCGCACCGAATATCCCTGACAGCAGGCCGACGAGGGCTCCCTCACCTGCAGAAAATTCATTATCTGGAGAAAGTTCTCGCCAGTAAAAATAAGCCCCAACCCCTCCCCCTAAGATGACCCACATACAACAGAGACAGTTGCCCAGATTAATGATGGGAACAGAGGAGAGAACGCCCATAATGGATCCACCGATCAGCGCCGGGATTAATTTACTCGGTTTTCCTTCCATAATCATTCACCTCATTTTTGATTAAAATGTCAACAAGTTGAAAAACTGCCGGTATGACAAAAAATGCAATCACGGCTCCGGGTACCAGACCGCTAAATCCCATCAGAAAGCGATTCGTAGGGATGAGTCCCAGTCGCGACAGCGACGTTTCAAAAATCATGGGAATGACACTGATTCCAAGTATCCACCTTGGTGGGAGAAGGGCGCTATCCAGTTTCCGGATAAAAGGATATGAGACAGCCCCAAAAAGAAAACCAAGATAGATACCCGAACATCGAGCACAAACCGCCAGGGGATAATTCATGATATGGAAGGATCTTTCAGCAATCTGATGACACACGGGGGCAAAGAAATACATAATAAAAACAGCTGTCTTTCGTAAAAAAGACCCTCCCGCCCTAAAAAATGGTACACTGATAAAAAGAAAACACCAAAGAATAGAAAAGCCAACAATAAAAACATAGATATTTTTATAACGAAATAAACGTTTCGCTTTCAATCAAAAATCCATGCCTTTTAAGTGAGTACGCTTCATAATATGATATAATTGATTCGAAAAGTCAACTGTTTTTTCGAATGATCACCAAATAGGTTTACAGGCTCTACCATTCCTTTATGCAAATCTTTTCTCTTGACAAGGCTATAATTTTTATTTACATTTTTTCACCGTCAAAGATATTTGAGGAGGCCAAATAATGGAAAGGATTCTCATCGTAGAGGATGACGAAGATATACGTGATCTGCTGGCTGAAACCTTGAAGCGTTGGCACTATGATCCCAGTGTTGCCAGTAATGGAAAAGAGGGATTGGAACAGTTTCGATCACAGCCGTTTCCTCTGGTCATTACCGATATCCGAATGCCAATTATGGATGGACTAAAGATGTTAAAAACAATTAAAAAAGAGAATCCTAAAACGTCCCTTATCGTTATTACAGGTTATCCTTCGGTGGATTCTGCTGTTGAAAGTTTAATTGAAGGAGCCGATTCCTATCTCATTAAACCGATTAATCTTGATGACCTCAAGGTTAAGATTAAAAAATCTTTTGAAAACCGTAAAATACAACAGGTGCTCGCTTCAACAAAAATTGCCAATTTCGTACTGGTTGCTCTGATACCGGTCTGGTTGATTGCGGGCTATTTATTTGCCCGTCTTTTGGATTGACTCTCCAGCAGAGACCTTCTTCTACGGTACCAATCGAGTTCAATGACAATGCAATTTATAAAAGGACTCAAAAGGTGATGAAATTCACGTTTCACATTTTGAACATCTTATTTCAAGGGTCATTTTACTTGGCTTTCTTTATTTCAACCTCTTTTTCACAGGTGAATCCAAATCCCTATAATAAAATTGAGAATCTTCAGTCCATACCCCAAGACAAATATACATTTTCCATTTTAGGTGATCGAACGGGAAGCGGTCCAGACAGCTGGAGTATCCTGGACAAAGCTATCTTTGAAATGAATCAACTCCAACCCGATTTTGTTATCATGATCGGCGACTTAATTGAAGACAACTCTTCGGATCGTCACACCATTGAGAGCAAATGGAACGAAGCATTACAACATATCAGCGCTTTTCGGGTTCCCTTCTTCATGGTTCCGGGTAATCACGACATTTGGAATCAGACGAGTTATCGAATCTGGAAAGAGATGATGGGGGATACCTATTTCTCGTTCGACTATCAAAACGACCATTTTCTCATTCTGAATACAGAAGAGAAATATGGAACGGCTGAAGAAGGATTTGGATCCCAGCAAATGAATTTTATCATGAACGATATCCGTAACCATCAAAAGGCTGATCCCTTTTTCATTTTTCTTCACCAACCCGTATGGCTACTCTCGGGACAACTCAAAAATGATTGGAATAAAATAGAATCTTCGCTTCAGGATGTATCTTATTCTGTTTTTTCAGGGCATCTCCATGTTTTGGCATCTAAATATATTGATGAACATCCATACACAATAGTAGGGCCTACAGGCGGGGAGATGCGTTTGCCGAGAAATCCGGCTCTTGGACTTTTTCATCACTATACATGGGTGACGGTCACCGGATCCCGTTTTTCGGTTGCCTTTATTGAACCCGGAAGGATTTACTCGGAAGAAACCGCACTCAAAGTCTATGATATCTACCTTCAGGGGATGAATTTATTGATGGATCAGTAAATCAATAAAAAAGCTTTAAAAAATGTCTTGATCTGCATGATACAATATCTTATCTTACACTGTCCACAGTCATTTTATCAAACATGATGAATAAACTCATTACATTGTTCGACAAACCCTCGTTAAAAAACCCATGTCTAATAGCAGCATGGCCAGGAATGGGCAATGTCGCTATGACAGCCATCAACTACTTGAAAGAAAAACTCGACGCCAAAGCATTGGGAGAGATTGATCCAGCAGATTTTTTCGCCCCAACAGGCGCCCTTGTTGCCAAACAAATTATCAGTCCACCAGAAACACCAAAAAATCAATTCTTCTACTATCAACCCAAACGTTCAGCTTACGATATCGTTTTATTTCTTGGAAGCATTCAGCCCATCCCCCATCGGGAATACGAATTTGCAAAGCTCATTCTCAAACTGGCTCAGTCTTTTGGTGTCAAAACGATATACACGGCAGCTGCAGCTCCATCGGACATGCATTTTAAAAATACGCCGAGGGTGTTCGCTGTACCCAATCACAAAGATATAATCAAACAATTGATGGGTTACAAGGTTCACTTTATGTCTGATGGGAATATTGCCGGTCTGAATGGACTGTTGATTAGTGTAGCAGGTGAAATAGGTCTAAAAGGTGTTTGCCTTTTGGGGGAAATCCCATTCTTCACAGCCCAGATAGAATATCCCAGAGCTTCATTGGTGGTTATGGAAATTCTAACCAAGTTGATCAACGTTAAAATTGACCTGGTCGATCTCGAACTTTATGCCAATCAAAAGGAAAAAGAAATCGAACCGCTCGCTGCCCTATTAACAAAAGATAGATCAATATCTTCAGGAATCACCGGTAGTGACAGTCAGATTATTCCTGAATCCGAAAACAAAGTTCCAAAATCCGCACAGCTTAAAATTGAAAAGCTCTTCCGTCAGGCCGAATTTGATCGAACCTACAAAAATAAAATGAGGTTAAAGGAAGAATTGGATAAATGGGGGCTCTTCGATGACTATCTTGATCGATTCCTAGACCTTTTTAAAAAAGACCGGGAAGAATCCTGACACGACCTGTAAACCACATCCAATCAATACACAATCATCTAATTTTCATATTCATGGCTGCTCAGAAATTTTGATGAGAAAATACCCAAAAAGGCCTGTTCCTTCAGTAGGCGGTATCATTTTTAATCCCGAGGGAAGTGTCCTGCTTATTCGTCGAAAAAAACCTCCCGAAAAAGGAAAGTGGAGTATCCCGGGTGGTGTCATTCGAAGGGGAGAAAATTTGCATGAAGCCTTAGAACGTGAAGTGTTTGAAGAATGTATGTTGAACGTTAAAGTGGGTCCATTGTTATCCGCTTGTTCGAGAATTATAAAAACGAAAAAAGGGAGAATTCTCTATCATTTCGTAATACTTGACTATCTCTGCCGGTATCGAGGCGGTAGACCAAAAGCCCGTTCCGATGCGAGTGATGTTCGTTGGATCAAAGTGAACGAAATCGATAAATATCCATGTACAGAGGGAATCAACGATGTGATCGCGAAAGCATGGGAAAAAAACAATCGAAGTTGCCAGTCAACAACATCATACGGAGAGAAAAATGAGTTTTAAAAATTGCCCTTGGCTCGGCATCTTGTCCGTTTTATGGATTGCTTGCAAAACATCTCATCCTGTTATTCGACTGGGGGGGTATTCGTTTGAATTCGAAGGTAAGCATTACCACATAGAAAGCGTGACACCGAATTATGTTGAGGGATACAACATTATCACCCGAAGAGATGGAGACATTCTTCTATTCAGAGCAGTCGATAAAGAACAAGACGGTATCCTCGATGAGTTGACCGTCGGCAACATGAGTCTGGAACAGGCACAGAAAATCTACCAGGCAGGAATATTAGAGGGAGAAGAGAGGGGATACATCAGAAAGAGAACTTTTGCCAGAGAATACAGAACAAGCATTGGTGGTGACCGGTTTATTTTAGCTACCTACATATTGGCCCTAGGTGATATATACAATAAGCTTTTCTACTACGAGATCATGCGGGGGGTAGAAGTGGAAATACTGGATCTACAGGCCGACGGTATCATCGACCGCGTTGAAAATGGAAATAAGGATTTGGGTGTCTATCAGACAATCTATCGTGATATTATTGATCGTGGATTAAGGTATGGTCACGTGCAATTAATCAATGGGCAATATATTGTTGCCGAATGAATTCGATGATATAAAATTCAACAGATCAATCAACTTAACGGTTTCAATTCAAAATCAACCGTTTTAGATATAAAATGGCATTTCCAAGAGACAAAAACATTGAAGTGTTACGCCATCGCAGTGGAAAAGGGCCCCACCACAACAAGAAAAAAGACATAAAACATTTAAGAAAACGGTTTAAAGAAAAATTGCGCCAATTGATACGGTTTGGCGAAAAAGAGACTTGATTTTTATATGCACTGCAATCCGATAGTCCCTGATTTTTTAAAATCCTTCAATCCTTTCCGAACGTATCTGATCCCTTCTCTGATTCCAGATGACCCATTCATTCCTCTCGTCTTCATCTTCAAAAGTAAATTGTCCCAGTGATACCACGCGGCCGTTTCTGTCAATTGTAATTTGTTGCATGGAGGCAACGATATAAATCCATTCTTCAACAGTTACTTCATAAGGCCCCGGAATCTCACGAGGGCCCTCAATCTCTTGCGGTACGAGGGATCTCGGTGTTAAATCATTGCGCTGAGGAGCATTGGTAATTCTTACCTCCCCCGTATAAACTTTTAACTGCGTGGAGGAATCCTCCTCGACCCTCATCCTTAAATGGGTACCTGTAATGGCTGCAGCCGTAATGGGTGCGGAGATATCAAATTTGGTGTCCACTTCAATTTCATGAACCGATGCCCAAATTTCTCCCGACTCCAGGTAAATCTCAGTCTCCACCTTTTTTTCTTTTGTTTCTTCATATAACTTGATAACATCAATAATCGTTCTGGGAGCCAGCCGGACGACATCCAGTTGAGCCAAGTCCAGTTCCGCCCTTGATTCCCTGTAGGTTCTGACTTTATCGCCAGTCAGCACTTCTGTGTTAACCGGTGCATTTTCCCAGTTTTCGATATCAATCGCTTTTCGTCTGACCTGTCCATCCGCATAGGTAACAACTCCCTTTTTATCTGCTTCGATTACACCCCCAAAAACAAAGCTTCCCAGAATACTCAGGGAAGCCATGCATAAGATGATCTTCTCAGCTTGCATTATTTTCCTCCTACCCCTTCTTCCGGATAATATAAACTATACACAATATCAACCAGTTTTATGGCTTCTCTGGCAAATGGATCAACATCCCGTTTAAAGAGTTCATTATCAATTAATATTTTTGCTACCCTCCAGGTTTCTGCTTCCTCCAACTTATTTAACAGTTCCTTATACGCTTTTTCATCTCCATCAAAGAGCTTCTTAATAAATGTTGCTTCTGTTTTTCCATCAATGGTGTTGCTTATTCCTTGAACAGGTTTACTTACCCGTTCTGCCGCCTTTGGTGTTTTCGTATCGTCTATTTCTTCCCCTGTTTCTTCTTTTTGTTCCCTCCGAATAATCCTCATGGTTTTGGGTTTCTCATTTTCCGTTTTTTGTTGTTCTTTTTCATCCTCTGTGAAAACCAGAGGACTCTCTTCGTCCATCGCTTGACCTAAATCCCAATCTTCTTTTACTGAAGAATATTCTTCTTCCTCTACCGATTCCTTTTTGTCGTATTCCGATTCCGTTTGAATCATACCTTCCGACTTTTTACTCTCTTGTTTTTCTTCCGCCTTCTTAAACTCATCCCTTAACTCAAGATATCGTTTTAAAGTCATTTCTAACTCTACGGCATTGAATGCTCTCTTGCCAAGTTTCATTTCCACATCCAATGCTCTCCTGAAATTCCACAGATTACGATCTGCCAGAAATCCCTGTATCTCTTCCCCTTCTACCTGACTAATTTCTTCCCCCTTTGTCTCCGATAAAAACGCCGTCAACACAGTAAAGTCACGCATCACGATCCGTACTGGATCTTTTTCTATATCAGGATAGACCTCATGATTAACGTATTTCCGATACTTGTCTTTATCCAGGGATTTTTCTTTACCTCGAATGCAGGCATCCAATATCTGACCGGCATAGGGCAACATTTCTTTAAAAGAATCCAGCATTGTCCTGGCTTCTGATAAATCGATGGTGTCACTTTTTTCAAATAACATTTTACCAATCGTATCAATGGGTTTTAAAATATAATTTAATCGATATACAAGCGCTTCTTTCAAAATCTCTTCCACTTCTTTCTCTTGAAAGGAAGCCACTTCCCAAAATATATCTAAAAAACGTGTTTTCAACGCTTCTATTTCACTGGGTTGCAAATCGAAATGTATTGTTGGTTGAAATGAAAAGGGGGATTCCTCTTTTAAAAAACCTTCGATGCGTTTTTTAAAAATGTTTTTAACATAAACGGGTAGAGCCTGATCTTCGGCAATTTTATTAAACTGGACACGACCATTTTCTCCAAGTATACGTTTTTTAAGGCTGGTAACCAGAACAATGGTTTCATTTTCCCACATGTCGTTTTACCTTTCTAAACATCGAAATAAATTCTCGCCTCCCAAAAATGGGTTTCTTGCCTCACGTAAAAACCGTGGCGAGTTACCGCCTTTATTTCTCTGCAAATATTGTGCCTTTTAGAGTCTATCTTTTCTCCCCCTAAGGAGCAGTAAAAAACATACTTATGGTCTCTCTCATGGGCAAAATTGTCCCGCTTAATCTGAAACTTTGAGAAAACCATTCCTTCTTGTTCCACAAGAAACAACAATTCCCTTAACCAGTTAAAAAGAAGCTCTTCTATTTGTTCGGCTTCAACCCGAACAATTCTTTTATTTCTACACTGAATCGAGTGAATATCAACAATGATACTAATTGTTCCGAGCGCTGCTTTTTCGAGCAATTCCTCACACGATTTACTCCAAACATAAAGACCAATATCCGCTGTATGATCAATTATTTCAAATCCTGCTTCCAAGGATCACTCTTTTTATTCTCTGAATACACGGGCTACATCCGCAACATAATCATCTTTCTCCAGTCGAATCAGATGAACGCCCTGTGTATTCCTCCCAATCACCTTTGTGTTTTCAATCATCTGTCTAATAATGATACCCTTTCCTGTAATGATCAGCAGATCGTCAGAATCCATCACATCCTTGATGGCAATCATTTTACCGACTTTTGCATTCGTTTTTAAAGTAATAATCCCCTTCCCACCTCTTGCCGTTACCCTGTAATCTGCAATTGCCGATCTCTTGCCAAATCCCTTATCCGTAACGACCAACAGTGTGGTCTCGCGTTGAACGACCACCATGCCCACCACACGATCCCCCCTGGACAGTGTGATTCCCTTTACACCAGACGCTGTTCTTCCCATAACCCTCACATCGGATTCCCGGAAACGGATAGCTTTTCCTTCTCGGGTTCCAAGCACGATATCCTGGTTCCCATCTGTTAGTCTGGCCCCTATCAACTGGTCTCCCGGTTTAATCGTAATCGCATTGATACCCACACGTCTTGGTTTTCTGAACGCAGAAAGATTCGTTTTTTTAACAATTCCATTTTTCGTTGCCATAAAAATATATTTTTGCTCTTCAAAGGACCTGATCGGCACAACGGCAGTGATTTTTTCTCCTTTGCTCGCCGTAAGAAGATTAACAATAGCCCGCCCCTTTGCTCCTCTGCCAACCTGGGGAACTTCGTGGACTTTCAACCAATAACATCTACCATTATCCGTTAAAAAAAGGATATACTGATGGGTTGAGGCAATAAAGAGATGTTCAATGGAATCCTCTTGTCTGATATCAGCTCCAATAACCCCTTTGCCACCCCGGTTCTGCCTTCTATAGCCCGAAACAGGAAACCGTTTGATGTATCCCGAAAGAGAGATGGTAATAACCATATCCTCTTCTGCAATCATATCCTCTATCGAAAATTCCTCCGTTTTCGAAACGATCTCTGTCCGTCTTTCATCACCATATTTTTCTTTAATTGTCTTCAACTCTTTCTTAATAATATCCATTCTTTTGGGTTTGCTCTGAAGAACAAGCTTGAGTCTTTCGATTTCCTTAATAAGGGCGAGGTACTCATCTTCTATTTTTTTCCTCTCCAAACCTGTTAGCCGCTGAAGGCGCATGTCAAGAATGGCTTTTGCCTGAATTTCTGAAAGTCCGAAAGTCTTCATTAATCCATTCTTTGCCGTTTCTGGATTCCGTGATTTCTTAATAAGCTTTACAATTTCATCAATATGATCCAGGGCGATTTTCAGCCCTTCAAGGATATGGGCTCTCTTTTCCGCCTTGTCAAGATCAAATTGTGTTCTTTTTAAAACGATCTCATGACAATGATCTATAAAATGTTGGAGCATTTCCTTGATCGTTAAAACCTGAGGTTGACCATCTACAAGGGCCAGTAAAATAATGCCCATGGTTGTTTGCATTTGTGTATGCGCAAACAATTGATTCATAATGACACGTGGCTGTGGGTCTCTTTTTAATTCCAACACGATTCTGATACCATCCCGATCCGTCTCATCCCTGAGGTCTGTGATTCCCTCTATTTTTTTGGATTTCACAAGATTCACGACCGATGTAATAAGATTGGCCTTATTCACCTGATATGGAAGCTCCGTAAGTACAATAAATTCTCTTCCTCCCTTGTTTTTTTCCACATTCACTCTGGCCCGTAAGGTGATTTTTCCTCTACCTGTTTTGTATGCTTCTTGAATCCCAGAACTCCCGTAAATAATCCCTCCTGTGGGGAAATCCGGGCCCTTGATATGTTCCATTAGCACGTCAACACTTATATCAGGCTTGTCAATCAACGTCGTTAATCCGTCTACAACTTCTACTAGATTATGAGGCGGGATATTTGTGGCCATTCCTACAGCTATACCGGAAGCCCCATTCACCATAAGGTTGGGAAACAGGGAAGGAAGTATGGAAGGCTCTTCAAGCGATTCATCAAAATTGGGTAAAAACCTTACCGTCTCTTTCTGAATGTCCTGTATCATTTGCTCTGCAATCATTGTCAGTCGGGCTTCGGTATACCGCATGGCTGCAGCCGAATCCCCGTCTATAGATCCAAAGTTGCCCTGCCCGTCTATGAGAGGGTATCTGAGGGAAAACGATTGGACCATTCGAACCATCGCATCATATACCGCAGAATCGCCATGAGGATGGTATTTCCCCAAAACTTCGCCAACAATGCGGGCTGACTTGCGATAGGGTCTATTCGGCAGAAATCCCTGTTCGTACATTCCGTAAATAATGCGCCTCTGTACAGGTTTCAATCCATCCCTTACGTCAGGCAGGGCTCGGGATACAATGACAGACATTGAATAATCAATGTAAGAGTTTTTCATCTCTTCTTCGATATAGACCTGAATGATTTTTTCCCTTTTTTCGGCCATGAAATTCCCTATGATAAAAATCGTTTATACATCTAAGTTTTGAACATACTTTGCATTTTTCTCAATGAACGCTCTTCTGGGTTCTACTTTGTCTCCCATCAACACTGAAAAGATATGGTCCGCCTCAACTGCATCATCTATCGTCACCTTAAGGATGGTTCTCTTCTCTGGATCCATGGTTGTTGTCCACAGCTGCTCTGGATTCATTTCCCCTAGTCCTTTATAACGCTGTATCGATATCCCATTCTTTCCCAGCTGGGTCATTATTCTGTCTCTTTCTTCGTCGTTGAAAGCATAAAATTCTTGTTTGTTTTTTTTCAGTTTATAAAGTGGCGGTTGAGCTATAAAGATATGACCTCTTTCGATGAGCTCCCGCATATATCTAAAAAAGAATGTTAATATCAGTGTCCGTATATGAGATCCGTCAATATCCGCATCGGTCATAATAATTACTTTTCCATATCTGAGTCTAGATATATCAAAATCTTCCGCTCCAATCCCTGTACCCAAAGCAGTGATGATTGTTTTGATCTCTTCATTGTTCAGTATCTTTTCCAAACTGGTTTTTTCAACATTTAAAATCTTTCCCCTCAGTGGAAGTATGGCTTGGAATTGACGATCTCTTCCCTGTTTTGCTGATCCTCCTGCAGAATCCCCTTCGACGAGATAGATTTCACAATGGTCTGGATTTTTAATGGAACAATCTGCCAACTTACCTGGCAGACCACTGGTTTCCAGAGAGGATTTTCTTCTGGTTAGTTCTCTTGCTTTACGAGCAGCCTCCCTTGATTTGGCAGCATTGATACCTTTCTGAAGTATCTTTTTAGCTATTGATGGATTCTGTTCAAGGAATTCTGAATAATCTTCACCCACAACAGATTCTACAATACCTCTGACTTCACTGTTACCCAGTTTTGTCTTTGTCTGACCTTCAAACTGTGGATCGGGTACTTTAATACTGATAACCGCCGTAAGACCTTCCCGAACATCTTCTCCGGTTAGGGCAGTGATTCCATTCTTAATCAAATTGTTTTTTTGGGCGTAATAGTTTAGTGTTCTTGTCAGCGCTCCTTTAAAACCAACCAGGTGGGTTCCCCCTTCTATGGTTGGTATGTTATTTACAAAACTGAAAATGTTTTCCTGGTAGCTGTCATTGTACTGAAATGCAATATCAACATCGATACCATCCCTGTTTTTTTCAATCGTGATGGGCTTTTTGTGAATCAAACTACGGTTCGAGTCCAGATAAGCAACAAATTCCTTCAATCCTCCTTTAGCATGATAAACCTTTTCCCGGTCCGTTCTTTCGTCTTTTAAACATATCCTTAATCCCCTGTTGAGAAACGCCAATTCCATGAGCCTCTGTCCCAATGTATCAAAGTCGACCGTTGTCTTCTTGAAAATGTCAGGGTCCGGGATGAACGTGGTCTCTGTTCCGGTCTGTTTCTTCGTTCGACCAACAACCTTCATATCATATGTCGGAACACCTCTCTCATATTCTTGCTGGTATATTTTCCCGTCTCGATACACTTTTACACAACATTTTTTAGAAAGGGCATTGGTAACCGAAACGCCTACACCGTGTAGTCCTCCAGACACCTTATAAGTTTGCTTATCAAATTTACCGCCGGCATGGAGTATTGTCATAACAACTTCCAACGCGGGTCGTTTCTGAACAGGATGTTTATCGACGGGTATTCCCCTGCCGTTGTCTGATACAGTGATACTGTCATCGGTATGGATAATGACATCTATTTTTGTACAAAATCCTGCCAAACACTCATCAACACTATTGTCAATAACCTCATATAAAATATGATGTAGTCCACGAAGAGACGTGTCTCCAATATACATTGAAGGCCTTTTTCGAACGCCCTCAAGGCCTTTTAGGACCACTATTTTCTTGGCATCATATTTTTCTTGAACCATACTTATTTGTTTCCTTATATAAATACGATGTCTATTACCAATTTTAATCCGAGAGCCTTGTTCATCTTACGGATGATTTCCCTTTTAGAATAAACAATCTCGTTTCTCCAGGCTGAATCGTTTACTTTAACCAACATTCTTCCATTTTCAACATACTGAGGTTTAGTCACCTTTGACAATCGCTCTCCCACAACGGAAGGCCAAAGTGACATTGCTTTATAGTTCAGAACGGGTTTATCAATACCGAGTTCTAAAAAACACTTCTGGATAACATCACCTATTTGTTCCATTTTAGCTGGAACCCAACTTAATCGGCATGATTAACATTAAAAAGGATTCTTCTTTTCCCTGGGTCATTGGTGTAACCAGTGTCGCTCTTACAGGACTCTTTAAAAGAAAAATAACGTCTTCCGTATCAATTTGCTTCAGAATATCTAAAACATATTGTGCATTATACCCTATCTCCATAGGTTCTTCTTTATATTCCACATCCAGTTCTTCTCTTGCCTCACCACCAATATCAATATCCTCAGAACAAACTATCAGTTTGTCCGGTTTGATGGAAAATCGAATTTGATGGGTTAAGACACTTGAAAACAAGGAAACACGTCGAACAGACGAGACCAACAGATTTCTATTCACGGTCAATTGTTTATCATTGTCCCTTGGAATAACCCTTTCGTAGTCAGGATATTCACCTTCAACAAGTCTTGTATAGAGTATCGTTTTGGGAAAGTTAAAACGAAATCCATTATCGTCAATAACCAGTTTAATGGTATCTTCTCCATTCAGGTTCTTCAGTGCAATTTGGACAGCCTTTGATGGGATAATCATTTGTATCGGGTTTTCATCATAACGAAAACTTTTGTCCGCAATTTTAGCGAGTCTGTGTCCATCTGTCGATACCATACGAAATTCATCAGACATGATTTGCATAAACACTCCCATCAGAGCGGGTCTGAGTTCTTCAGATGAAACTGCAAAAATTGTTTTACTGAACATTCTGCTCAGCATTGCAGAACTGACTTCAACGGTACGTTCGTTTGACAGTAAAGGCATCTCCGGAAAATTCTCTTTTGAAATACCGGCAATCTGATAGATGCCTTTGTCAGTTGTAATCTTCATGCGATTGTTTTCATCTAAATTAAAATGAATAGGAATCTCTGGTAGTGATCGGATCATTTCGGTTAGGACTTTCGCGGGTAAAGCAATGGAACCGTGTTTATCTACTTCTTGAGGGCTGACTTCAGTTGTAATCGAAACTTCCAGATCTGTTGCGGTTATCTTAAGAATACCATTCTCAAGATCAAAGAGGATATTCTCTAGTATCGGGGTGGTTGACCTTGTAGGTACCACTCCGGAAATGATTTGAAGTGCATTTATTAAATCATTCTGAAGAATTGAAAATTTCATGGTCACTTCCTCCTAAGATTAATCGGTTTATTTTCACTAATATAACAATAACTTTTAATAAAATAAACAAAAAAATATTAATAGATGTATCCCTGTGCATAAATAGGATAACGAAAAGTAGTATTTATTTAAATACTTATAAAACATATATTTTTTTATAGTTATTTAATAATGATATTTTGTGATAAGACAGTGGAAAAGTTGTTTAAAACGTAGAGAAGAAAATAGAAAAATTGTTATGAAGTACTTTGAACTGGAATTGTTCACATTACATTAACATACAATTAACACCATTCACCTGATTCAACAGGATATTTTCAAAGTGATGCCATTTCTATTTTCTTTTTTAAAGATTCAACGGTTTCCGTTATTTTATCGTTTTGTGTATTTTCCTTTAGTAGACTATATATCGTACGAACTGCGTGAATGACAGTTGTATGGTCTCTGCCACCAAAATGAAGTCCGATACTTTTTAACGAATATCGTGTCATCTCTTTTGAAAGGTACATGGCAACTTGTCGGGCAAAGGCGATCTCCTTTTTTCGACTTTTCCCTCGCAGTAGATCGTCGGGAATGCCAAAATAATTACAAACTTCTCTTTGAATTTCTTCAATTGAGATGTCATGTTTTTTGTTTATAAAAATATCTTTAAGTACTGTTTTTGCAAGATCTAAACTAATGTCAATTCCCTTAAGGGAAGAAAAAGCAAGCAGTTTAATGAGTGCACCTTCAAGCTCCCTGATATTCGATGTAATGTTTGTAGCGATATATTCAATAATTTCCATGGAAATGTTTATGCTGTCGAGATTGGCTTTTTGTTGTAGGATTGCGATTCTTGTTTCTAAGTCGGGGGGCTGAATATCTGCAACAAGACCCCACTGGAAACGTGAAATAAGTCTCTCTTCAAGACCCTTAAGTTCCTTGGGTGGGCGATCAGATGAAAGGACGATTTGTTTGCCTTTTTGATGCAAGGCATTAAAGGTATGAAAAAATTCTTCTTGGGTTCGCTCCTTGCTCATAAAAAATTGTATATCATCTACGAGAAGAAGGTCGACATTGCGGTAAATTTGGCTAAACTCTGTTGTACGGTTGTTTTGAATTGAATTGATGAATTCAATGGTAAATTTTTCGCTTGAGACATACCTTATTCTGTTTGCATAATTATTTTCTTTCGCAAAATTACCAATAGCTTGAATGAGATGGGTTTTGCCAAGACCTACTCCACCGTATATAACCAATGGATTGAAAGAGGTTCTGCCGGGTGCTTCAGCTACGGCAAGAGAAGCTGCCTTTGCAAATTGATTGCCACTCCCACTGACAAAATTTTCAAATGTATATCTTGAGTGAAGATGGGTCTCTTCTCCCATATATTGTCCGGGTGATTTTTTCTGTTCCTTTATGGTCTGAAATGCTTTGTGTTTGTTTCCCTGTAGAATAATATATTGAGGAACTGTATCCTCCCCGATCACCTGGGTGAGAGCGGACCGGATGGTTTGGGGGTAGTGCTCTTCTAACCATTCATAAAAAAATTGACTGGGCACCTGAATATTGAATTGGTTGTTTTCAAGTTTTAAGGGGACAATGGGTAGGAACCATGTTTGATAGCTTTGTGGACTGACGTTCTCTTTTATGATTTGAAGACAACTTTCCCAAATTGATTTTGGATCAATGTTATCCACATGAATGGCCAAGTTATCCACATTCTGGCTCATTATATACTCCTTTTTGTTTAAACAAAACGATATGCTGGACACGAAAGTCTATAAGGTTATTAAAACCAAGATATTACTGATTCCGATAAGGTCTGATAGAAAATAGATATCTTTATAAGTAACAATAAGAAAAGGTAACGAAATAGGCGTTTGTTAAATTATCCACAATTTATTCACCCAGTCCGTTTCTCTATTTTTGCGGAGGTAATATACTAAAAAGGGAACGAATGTCAAGAAAAAAACAAGGAATTTTGAAAATAAAAAATGGGGCATACGCCAATATGCCCCATTCATCTACTGTTCGGTACTATAGGAAAATAGAGGGTGTCATTTGCCCTGTTTAAGAGCGGCATGGGCTGCCGATAGTCTTGCTATTGGCACTCTAAAGGGAGAACAACTGACATAATTCATATTGACGCGATGACAGAAATCAATGGAACGGGGATCCCCTCCATGTTCACCACAAATACCGACCTTGAGAGTGGATCTTGTCTTTCTTCCCTTTTGGATACCTATTTCGACAAGCTGACCGATACCTTCCTGATCAAGCGTTTGAAATGGATCGTTGGGGAGAATCTGCTTTTCGATATATTCAGGCAAGAATTTCCCCGCATCATCGCGGCTGTATCCAAATCCCATTTGTGTCAAGTCGTTTGTTCCGAAAGAGAAGAATTCAGCCACTTCGGCAATACGGTCTGCAGTCAATGCAGCACGGGGGATCTCAATCATTGTGCCGACAAGATAATCAACTTTAATTCCTTCTTTTTTCATCACTTTTTCAGCAATATCGATTACGACCTTCCGTTGATTTTCCAGTTCCTCCTTAGTACCGATGAGTGGAATCATAATTTCTGGATAGACCTTAATTCCTTTTTTGGCCACAGCACATGCCGCCTCTATAATAGCCTGTGCTTGCATAACTGTGATCTCGGGATAGGTAATGCCCAGCCGACAACCACGATGACCCAGCATGGGATTTAATTCGTGAAGAGACTGTACTTTTACCTTGACCGCATTGACCGATATATTGAGTTGTTTGGCCGTTTCTTTTTGTGCTGCACTGTCTTGGGGTAGAAACTCATGTAAGGGTGGATCGAGCGTTCGAATGGTAACTGGAAGCCCATCCATTGCCTTAAAAATGCCGATGAAGTCACTACGCTGTAGGGGGAGCAATTTTTTCAATGCTTTTTTACGACCGGTCTCGTCTTCCGCTAAAATCATCTCGCGCATCGGAGTGATACGGTCGGGGCCAAAGAACATGTGTTCGGTTCGTGTCAGGCCGATACCTTCCGCACCAAACTTTCTGGCCAATTTGGAATCTTCGGGATTGTCCGCATTGGTGCGGACACCCAATTTTCTGTACTTATCTGCCCATTTCATCAAGGTTTTATAATATTCATTCTTTTCAGGATCGGCGGGAAGAAGATCTATTTTGCCCTCATAAATGATCCCCTTGGTCCCATTTAGAGAAATCCAGTCTCCTTCCTTGATGGTTTTACCATTTACAGTCATTTGTCTTTTTGAAACATCGATGTTTAATGCACCACAGCCAACGATACAGCATTTTCCCCAACCCCTTGCTACAAGAGCGGCGTGGCTTGTCATGCCACCTTTGGCCGTGAGGATTGCCTGGGCGGGCTTCATACCGTGTACATCCTCCGGGCTGGTTTCGTCACGGATAAGAATAACCTTTTTACTCTTTTTGGCCCATGATTCGGCATCGTCTGCTGTAAAAACCGCCTGACCGATACCACCACCTGGACCGGCAGGAAGTCCTTTGGCAAGAATTTTAGCTGATTTTTCGGATTTTGGGTCCAACATGGGATGGAGAAGTTCATCGAGCTGTTCCGGTTTTACCCTTAAGATAGCCTCTTCCTGAGAGATCAGTTTTTCCTTGTGCATTTCCACGGCCATACGAATTGCTGCAACACCGTTTCGTTTGCCGACCCGTGTTTGAAGCATGAGGAGTTGTCCATCCTGGATGGTGAATTCGACATCCTGCATATCGGCGTAGTGTTTTTCAAGTTTATTGCGAATATCGAACAACTGTTTGTAGAGTGTGGGCATCAACTTTTCAAGAGAAGGAAGATGTTTTGATGCATCTGTTTTGGAAACCTCATTGACGGCTTGGGGAGTCCGGATACCGGCAACGACGTCTTCACCCTGAGCATTAACCAGAAATTCACCATAAAATTTGTTTTCTCCTGTTGCGGGATCACGTGTGAAAGCGACACCCGTAGCGGAATTATCCCCCATGTTTCCGAATACCATGGTTTGAACGTTGACGGCTGTTCCCCATTCATCGGGAATGCCCTCGATGCGCCTGTACGCAATAGCACGCCTACCATTCCAGGATCGGAATACAGCATCGATGGCTCCCCAGAGTTGCTTATAGGGATCGTCAGGAAAATCCTTTTTGAGAACCTGTTTAATCTTGTTCTTAAATATTTTGACCAGTTTTTTTAAATCATCTGTATCTAATTCGGTATCGTCTTTCACCCCTTTTGCTTGTTTCATTTTATGCATTTCTTTTTCGAGCAATCCACGAATGGCTGTACCTTCTTTGGATTCTATTCTAGCGGCTTTTTCCATAACGACATCGGAGTACATCATGATCAAACGCCGATAGGCGTCATAGACAAACCTTTCATTGCCACTTTTTGCGATCAACCCAGGGATTGTGGATTCGGTTAGGCCGACATTCAAAACCGTCTCCATCATGCCGGGCATCGATTGTCGTGCACCGGAGCGAACAGAGAAAAGAAGTGGGCTTTTAGGATCAGCGAATTTTAATCCCATAATTTGTTCTACTTTTTGTATGGCGCTCCCGACTTCGCCTTCGAGCTCTTTTGGATACTTGCCATTGTTTTTCATAAAATATGTGCATACTTCAGTTGTTATGGTGAATCCTGGGGGAACCGGAATGCCTAGTCTGGACATTTCGGCCAGATTGGCTCCCTTTCCACCCAAAAGATTTTTCATTTCCGCTTTACCTTCAGCCTTTCCCCCGCCGAAGGAATAGACGCATTTCTTGATCATTGAAACCTCCTTTTTGTTCTGGTGATATCCGATTTATCCTGACTGACGTAATATGCTTGCATAAAGTGCTGTGTTGTTGATAAGATCAAATGCCTTTTGAACGGCGGGATCATCTTGTAAATTTATTTCAACACCCTTCTCTTTGCCGAAGAGTTTTGTTGATAATTCCTGAGATAATAGCTTTCTGATATTTTCGGAATTGTTTGTGATCATGTCTTCTTTTGATCGGTTGAGCGATTGCTGAAAACGATTAATATCTTCTATAAGCACATTTCCATAGCCATTCTGGACAGCTTCGTTTCTAAATATATTGAGACTGCTTTCCAGAGGATGACGGTAATCGTACTCTTTTTCTCGGAGATAATCGATGAATTCTTGAAAAATTGCGTTTGTCACTTGAAAGTTGGAATCCGTAACAGAATGGGTGCTTGCATAATGCACTGCGAAGTTAAATGGAAGCGATTTTCTTTGGAGATCCAGGAGTAAGTCATTGAGTAGGAGAGGCTCGATAATGATATCAGGTGCAATACCACCCCCACCCTGAACACTCCGTCCGCTGTCGGTTTGGTAGATGAGATTATCGACTGTTGTATCGGCTCGATCCCATTCAGAATAGTTGCTGGTCTGAATACATCGGCCACTGGGCGTGTAATATTTTGCGGTTGTGATCTTCAGTAACGCATTTGTGCCCTGCAGGGTGATTACCGATTGAACAAGACCCTTACCAAAAGTGGTGTCGCCCACAACGATACCCCTGTCGTGATCCTGAATGGCCCCCGCAACAATCTCTGAAGCAGATGCACTGTATTGATCAACCAGGACAACGAGTGGTCCCTCACCATATTGGGGTTTTCTCTCTGATTGAAACGTATGAATGGAATTGTTGGCTCGACCTCGAGTAGAGACAATCGTTAGGTTTTGTGGGAGAAAAAGATCGGAGACATCAACAGCAGCGTCCAACAACCCCCCGGGATTGGATCTCAAATCGAGAATTAATCCTTTCATGTTTTTTGTTTTTAATTCCTCAATTGCCCGAGAAACCTCGGAACCCGCATTTTTAGAGAAGCGAATCAATCGGATATATCCAATGTCGTTGTTGAGTATTCCTGAGTAGTCGACATCATCGATTGTGATCTTTTCTCGTATAAGTGTAAATACAAGTTCTTTTCCCTCTCCTTCTCTTATGATTGTCAGAGTGACCTCTGTGCCGGCAGGACCACGAACACTGCGGGCCGTCTCGTCAAATCCGATCTGACTTGTAAGTGTATCATCGACCTTAATGATAATATCTCCCTCTCGGATACCGGCACGGGCAGCGGGTGTGTTTAGAAATGGAGGATCTCCCACAGTGACCATGCCGTTTCTGTTTGAAAGAAGCAGACCCACACCACCATAATTGCCTTGTGTAATGATTTGCAGATCGTGTTGATCTTCCTGCTCAATATAGGTAGTGTATGGATCCAGTGTACTTAACATCCCGTTAATAGCTGCCTGGAAGAGTCGTTCGGAGTCCACCTCATCGACGTAACGATCGGGAATCGCTTTATAGATCTCGCCAAAAATAGTTAGATTTTCTCGAATGACTGAAAGAATGCTTTTACTTTTTGCGTTGTTGGTGCCGAAAAACAAACCCATCAAGAAAAGCATGGGAAGGAGAAAGGTGAGTATAAATCGTCTGTTTTTGTTCATGGATAAAGTCCTTATCAATTGGTTATTTGTCCTTGATTTGCATGTTTTCTATTAATATTAGTACGTCATTTATAATTTCTTGTTCCAAATGTTTGACATTTTTTGTGCCATCAAGCAGAAGAACGCGTTGCGGGTCTTTTTGAGCGATCTCATAATACCCCTTCTGTACCTTGTGGTAAAAATCGACCTGTTCTTTTTCCATCCTGTCTGCTTTTTTTGAGAGGTGGTTACGTCTTAGCATTGATTCTTTCCACGGGATGTCCAAAATGTAGGTTCTGTCCGGAAATGTCTTACCACAAGCCCATTGGTTTGCGTGCTGTATGATTCTGTTCGAAAGTGAACGGCCGTAACCCTGGTAAGCAACTGTTGAATCAATAAAACGATCCGACAGGACAATTTCACCCCGTTTCAATGAAGGATTGATGGTTTCCGAGACAAGTTGGGATCGTGCGGCTTCATAGAGAAAGAGTTCGGTCAGCGGAATCATGGAGTGGAGCTTTTGATCGAGGAGAATAGCTCGTATCTTTTCGGAAACGAGAGGGCCGCCAGGATCTCTGACAAGGGTAACGGAATATCCCAACCCGCATAGTTTTTTATAGAGTGCTTTTATCTGAAGTGATTTGCCCGATGCATCAATCCCTTCGAAAGTGATGAAAAGACCGGTATGGAAAGGCTTTTTTTGATGAAGCGTGAAAATATTTAGCCTCTTGTTTCCTAAATATGAATCAGTTTCCATCGTCCGCCCCTGAATCGGAGGTAATTAATACAGCTTTTTGAGATTTCGTCAAGCCCCTGAACGGACCAGATACCCAGAAGCCCGAAATGAAGAATAAATGCGCCAATCCAATTGATACCGATTTCCCATAAAAACACAGCAAGAATGTTTATCCACATGATCCATTGAATATCTCCTGCACCCCGTAAACTTCCCGTAATAACTGTATTCATAGCTTTGGGTAATTGCACTATAGCGAATACGACAAAGAGAATCCGAAAGCCATAGTCTGCGATAACAATGTCTTCCTTCCTGATGAATAAATGAAGAAAAGGTCCTGAGAATATGATCATCAAAAGTAGAATGAGGAGAACAAAAACAAAGACGGTTCGATGGGTCATTTTTCCTGTATGTTCTGCGATTACATGTTCCTTGGCCCCAAGATTTTTCCCCATGTGGGTCATTGCAGCCATTCCAAACCCAAGATAAAACATGGAGAGAACCCCTTGGATGCGAAGAAAAACTTGGTGTATGGCCAGTTCGGTTATTCCGATACAGGCAACGTATCCTGTGACAACAAGCTGGCCAGCAGACCAGACAAGTTGTTCAACCGTTGTCGGGAGTCCCATTTTAAAGAGCTGTTTAAAGCTTTTCCATTTGGGTGTCGTCATCTCCTTAAAAGAGAGATATAAAGTAGATGTTCGTCTCCTCAGGTAAAAAAGTGTAATTGAGAACCCAAATGTATGAGCCACGCCCATAGCCAGGGCTGCGCCCACAACTTCAAGACGGGGGAAACCAAAAAGTCCATAAATCAGGACGGGTGTGAGCAGAGCGTTTGTTATATTCATGGCCACATTGATTGTCATGGAAAGGTGTGTATCGCCCGCACCTCGGATCATACCGACCGCTACGAAATTGGTCACCAGGATGGGAGCAAACAAGGCGACTGTCTGCAAATACTGGACACCCGATTCAAAACCGGAAATATAAGGTGCAGTGATGGACCGCATGAGCTCTCCCTCTCTAATAATTTGAAAAAGATAGGGAGATCCGAAATACCAGGTAAGGCCGATTGGAATAGAAAGCAGGAAACCGGCTGTAACAGTCTGACCCAAAATATGATTGGCATTCCACCTGTCTTTTGATCCCAGATGCCGGTTGATGAGGATTGTGGCTCCCATGACGAACGTGAGGAGTAGTGTGGAGGTCAGCATAATAATCTGCAGGGCGAATCCTACACCCCCAAGGGCTGCAGCACTGAGTCTACCGATAAAAACGGCTTCAATAAGCCACATAACCGGTTGGGATGCCAGATCGAGTGCTGCAGGAAGGGATGTTTTTAATATGGAGAATATGGGTGTTTTTATTCTCAATCGTAATACTCCAATCCCAAGTGGGTAATGAGGTCTTCACCCATTAAATATCGGAGTGTATTTTTTAATTTCATCAGCTGAATAAAAATATCATGTTCGGGATAAAGACTGGGTGCAACCATGGGGCTTTTGAAATAGAATGAGAGCCATTCTTGAATTCCGTGCATACCTGCCCGCTGAGCCAGATCCATAAACAGTGCCAGATCCAGAGCGACGGGTGCCGCCAGAATGGAATCGCGACAGAGGAAATTTACTTTTATCTGCATGGGATAACCCAACCAACCGAAAATATCGATATTGTCCCAGGCCTCCTTGTTATCACCGATAGGAGGATAGTAGTTGATTCTTATTTTGTGATATAGATTGCCGTAGAGGTCCGGATATTTGTCTGGTTGAAAAATGTAATCCAGAGATGAGGCTTTGGTCACTTCTTTTGAGCGAAATGAAAGCGGTTCATCCAGGACAAGGCCGTCCCGATTGCCTAAGATATTGGTAGAAAACCATCCCTTCACACCCAACATTCGACTTTTTAATCCAGGGGCCAGAATGGTTTTCATCAGGGTCTGGCCGGTTTTGAAATCCTTACCAGAAATCGGTGTCTTTTTTTGTTTTGATAATGCGATCAGTGCGGGAATGTCGAGACACATATGCGGGGCGCCGTTGGCATAGGGAACACCCGATCGGATGGCTGCGTAAGCATAGATCATACTGGAAGAGATGGCATCGTGGTTTTCTTTCAGTCCTTTTTCAAATGATTCGATTGTGTCCCAAATAGGATCGTGTTCCAAATAGATTTCTGTACTGCCACACCAAACAATCACAATTCTGTCAAGCTGATTCTCATTTTTAAAACGGGCAATGTCATCCATGAGTTGCTCGGCCAGGTCCATTTTTGTTTTACCCTGTTTTTTATTTGGACCGTCCAGATTTTTGACATATTTTTTGTCAAAAACGGCTTTGAGTGGCACAATCGCTTCTAATTGGGACTTGACCTTATTTAAATCATCTTGTGTTAAAACGCCGGCTGTAACGGCAGATTCGTATGCATTGTCTTCATAGATATCCCAACCTCCAAAGACAATGTCGTCGAGACTTGCCAAAGGGACAAAATCTTTGATTAGGGGGACGTTGTTATCCGTCCTTTTCCCTAATCGGATTGTACCGATTTGGGTTAGGGATCCGAAAGGTTTTGCAAATCGATTACGAACCAGTTCAACACCTGCAATGAGTGTTGTCCCCACTGCACCCAAGCCCGGCAATAAAACACCCAGCTTACCTTTGGCTTCTTTAATTTTTACACCTTTGTTGATCAATCTATTTTACCTCCCGAGGTTGAACTTATTTTTTATGGATGATCCGGTTGTTCTTGTCTACAACAATCGTTGTGGGTTTACATTTGTTTACTTCGCTTTCATCTACCAGTCCGTAAGATAGGATGATAATGAGATCTCCTATTTGGGCGAGCCTGGCGATGGCTCCATTCATCACGATTTCACCGCTATCCCTTTTCCCTGTGATGACGTATGTTTCTGCCCGTGACCCATTTGAAATGTTTACCACTTGGACCTTTTCGTTTGTGTAGATACCGGCAGCCTCCATTAAGGTTTCATCGATTGTCAAGCTTCCTTCGTAATTTAAATTGGCATCGGTGACCCGGGCACGGTGGATTTTTGCCCGAAGTAATTGTACAAACATGTGTTTTAAATTCCCTCCCAGTTAGGTGATTCCAAATGTCATTGATCTTGTTTCTTTGCATGGACAATGCGTTGGATGGCTGTGACATTTGACATGAAGCCGATGATCCAAATAGCGGCAACGAGAGCATAGAGATGAATAAGAGCCCCAGCTCCCAAAAGTAAAATCCTTTCGGCTCTTTGCAGTAATCCTACTTTGCAATGGAATCCCAAACTTTCCGCCCTCGCCCTGACATAACTGACCATGAGTGAGCCGCCCAATCCTATGGCTAAGATAACCGAGGTTAAATACCAGCCGTTTTTTATGAAGTAGAAAGCAAGACCAAAAAAGAAGATAACTTCTGAATATCGGTCGAGAGTTGAATCGTATAATGCACCAAATTTTGTAACCCTACCACTGGAACGTGCCAGCTTTCCATCGAGAGTATCGCAAAGGCCAGAGAGGAGAATAAGACAGGCTGCAATGCGCATATAACCTGTTGCCATAAAAAAGGCAGCTATGCAACTGATTAAAAAACCAATTGTTGTGAATGTGTTTGGGTTGATGTTGAGCTTGGTAAATAGATTCACAATTGGATCAAGTGCAGTAAGAAAAGAATCTTTTAACTGCTGTGAAATAAATTCAGCTTTAATGGGTTTAGACATTTTTCTTTGTATATCCCTGTATAATAAGAACAAATTCGCCTTGGATCTTTTTATTTTCAAAGCAGTTTATCATATCCGTAAGCGGACCTCGAAGGATTTCTTCAAATTTTTTTGTCAATTCGCGACATACGGCAATGGT
Organism: bacterium; assembly: GCA_016931965.1. Lineage (GTDB taxonomy): Bacteria > Zhuqueibacterota > QNDG01 > QNDG01 > DSAB01 > JAFGDT01. The sequence goes on from JAFGDT010000021.1 coordinate 72,896, forward strand.
TCTGTTTCCCAGTGTGTCCAAAAGATCCGAAAAGGTTCTCAAAAGGCGATGCGGCGCCTCGTAGAGAATGATGGTTCTGGGTTCTTCGGCTAGTTTGGCTAAACGGTTTTTTCTTCCTTTCTTTGGAGGAAGGAACCCTTCGAAAACAAATCGGTCGGTCGGAAGACCGGAGATACTTAATCCCGTGATAACGGCCGTTGGACCGGGTATCGGGATGATTTTAATGGATGAGCGAACAGCCTCTCGTACAAGCGTGTAGGCGGGGTCGGAAATACCCGGTGTTCCCGCATCGGAAACAATGGCTATCGATTTTCCTCGGAGTAGCCAGTTTATCAATAGGGGTGTTTTTTTTGTTTTGTTGTGGTCGTGATAGCTTTCCATGTGTGTTTGGATATTGAGATGTTTTAGGAGAAACCCCGTTATTCGGGTATCCTCGGCCGCAATGACATCCACTTCACGGAGAATGCGAATGGCGCGCAGCGTGATATCTTCCAGGTTGCCGATAGGCGTACTGACAATATAAAGCGATCCCCTGTTTATTGTATTCAACGGTAGATTTCCCTTTGATTTATTTATCTGGTCTAATCGAACCGTATAGTATAAAGCCTAATATTATAATGATAATAATAGAAAAAGTCAAGTTGAACTCATTACGCAAACGCTTTTCAAATGTTGAGTTTATTGTTTTTTATCATTGCGACGCCGTCTTGAATGAATTGTTATTTTACTGATTAATTCCCCATTAGAGAAATGACGGCATTTAAACCAAAGGCTTTGATGGTTGTTATGCCGGTTATTTTATCTTCTCTCTCGCCGATTTCAAAATAGGCTCCCCCCTGTACTGTACGGCTGAATGTATAGGTAATCCTGGGTTGCAGAGACCAATTTTTTGATTTTGTTATTTCTGTATAAGCACTTGTTTCCGTAAGGCTTTGGAGTTGAGAATCGGATCTTCTGGTATACGAAAGTGAGAAATCGATGTTGTTATCCAGTTTTGTACTGCCCAAAAAAGGGATATTGAATCCTCCGCGTTTTGAATACTTTACGGTAACTGTAATGCTTGTTCCTATTTTTTTGGTCCTGCGCTGGCCGTACTTTTTTTCTCTTTCGATAGTTTCGGTTTTTGTGTATTGTAAATTGGCGGTCATACCATTCAAAAAGGTAAATGATAGACCCAGCAGCGGGCGAAAATCCTTAGAGGTAATCACACGGGTCGTGTCGTTTCGGGTTTCGTTCCAGTATTGTGTGGTTGTTCCGTCAAAGGTATGTGAGAGGGAAACAGATCGGGCGAGATGTGAGAACAGGGGGAACTTTTCCAATCCTCTCCAGGTAACGGACCAGTTTGGCAAAGGAATCACCTTGTCTTTCAGGAGGAATGCCGATTTCTTGATACTGCCCGTTGTCTGTGTTGATTGATTCTCACTGTCTGTAAAATTATAATCTAAACTGGTACTTAATCGGGACGTAATGTTGAGATTGGTACGGAGCGAGATGGTTCGATTTTTTGTTGTGGAGGGGCGCTGGGTTACATTCTCTGAAAATGTAACCCCTGGGTCGAGTGTAGTACCGATTTGATAAGCAAAGGTGGGAGTTCCTAAAATCCCGTAGTGGTTTGCCGATTTTGACTCGGTGAAAGTAATTGAAATGGCATCCATTTTTTCAATGGCTTTACCCAAGAGCGAGAAAAGGGAAAAGAGAGGAAACGGCTTTTTCTCCCCAGCCTCTTCTTCCTGGTTGTCGTCATCTCCTTCTTCCTCATCGGTCTGGCTTCTGATAACCGGTTGTCGTGGTGTGGGATTTTGGCTTGACGGTTGTTTTCGTAAAGCCTGAATGAGCCGCCTGGGGTTGAACTGCCCATTGATATTAAACGAAGTGCTGACACGTGCGTTTGTACCGGTACCCCGGTTTATTATTTCAGGGTTGTCGGTCCACTGATAGTTTGAACTGTATCTAAAGTTGTGTGTCAGCCATGAAAAAAAAGCCGGTCTAAAATCTGTGCTGATATTTTGTGTTTTGGATGTGGCTTCGCCGGGTTCGAGTGAGCGGACGATATCGACCCATCTCGCATGTTTCATGTTTGAAATCAATCCGTTGGTGTAGCTGAATGAGAGGGCATTAAAAGGTTTTAGTTCTGTAGAAAAAGTGCGTGTGACGCTGGCTTTATTAACAGGTTCACCAATTCCCACCAGAGATTTGGTATCATTTTCCGACTCGCTTCCGTTCATCTGCAGGGAGATTCTGGACGGCAGGTAGTAGAATTTCATTTGAGCGATTCGTTTGAGAATCCCATTCTGGCCCATCCATTTGAAGGGTTCCCAGTAGTTCTGACCACTGAAGGAGAGATTATAAGCGAATGAACCGCCGTATGCGGTATTTTTAGAGTATAAAGTTTGTGGATTTTTGTTGTTGGTCTCTTTATAATTCAAACTGCCCGATATGGGATCGATTAGATATCGAGTCCAGAAATTTCGGGACTGGGTCTGTTTCCGAAACGAGATGTTCATGCTCATGGTTTCGCTTCTCGTCTGGATTTCTTTTATTAATATGGAATCGGGTGTTGTATTTTTGTTTACAAGAACGTCGCTTCCCGGTTTAAACTTGGGTGTCTGGATACTCTTTGCATAGTTGGCTGTTAAGGGAATAGAAAGGCCCCATTGTGTGGGAAGAAGCTTGTGAAGCTGAACGGAGGTGTTGATGTTCCCGCCGTACGTGTTGGATCCACCTCCGAACTGTTCGTTAACGGTGTGAAAATCTGCATCTTTGCGGGTATAATTACCATTCATTAACATGAAATCCGAAAGGGCAATATTTCCACTGACCCGCATAGCCACCCCCTTGTCTTTTCGAACATTGGAGATGCGGAGTTCATCAAGCCAAATTTCATCTGTCAGGGGATCGGGGCCATGATTTTTGATGCCAGCAATTAACCAGCGTGTGTTGGTGAGAGACGGATTACCCCTGATGGTGATCGTATGGCCGTTTGGCTGGATTTCAGAAATGGATTCCTTTCCGGTCGACTGCATTTCCAGTTTCAACCGGCTGAGGGTTTCGAAGTCCACTTCGATGCTGTTTTTCTCCAGATTCCATCCGTTCTGGACCAAAAAACGGACCTCGTAATAGTGTTCGTTCTTCGTATCGGAACCGAGCTGGAGGAAGAATTCAACAGAATCGGATGTGAGAATATGGGTATGATCTCCACCATGGACGTACATTTTTAGAGTGCGGTAATTGATCAGGTTCTCGGGTTCATAAAATTGTTTCTGCGCAGTGGCAGTGGCTCCCGGCGACAGGTTGTTGACCTTGATGACGAGAGACTGCTCTTTTGAGCGGATCTGCTGAATGGGATCGATGACGCCCTCGACGCCGGGGGGAGAGACATATCCTGGGTTGTCGTGTGTGTTGATCACGGTCATCGTCATCGTGGAATCTTCGATCAACTGATAAGTCGAGTCTCCTTCGGTCATCACACCGAGAAGTTTCCATTCGTTGCCCACCAGATTGATTTCGGCGAAGGTGATGGCAGTGGATTCATCAACACCGTTGATCCAGAGACGGACATGTTTGATGCGTGACCAATCTGGATTGCCTACAATTTTAGTGGGTTCATTCAGAGGAATTCGATAGAGCCACCACCCTCCATGTTCGTTGTGTCCTCCAGCGATATAGGGACTGGAAGGATCAATATGAAAACTGTACTCAAAGTAGTCGTTGGTGAGGTCAACGTTCCCGTTACCGTTGATGTCTTCCGTATCGGGATATCGTGTTTCAAAGGCTTTTTCATTTTTTTCTGTGCCATTAATTTGGGTATAATCTGTACTTCGGCTTTCGTATTGCCAGTCATCGTAACTCCAGGGTTCGTTTGGCTCCTTTGTTCCATTGTTGTTGATGTCCCAGAAATCGTAAGGACTGGCCTCTCCATTCACGATGTCGGCTTTTTCGTGAGGATGAAAATAGCTGTCTGTCGGATCATCCCCAAAAACGCCGTCAATACCGGTGTCTTCACCCTCATCCAATATGTTGTTATAATAATAGCCGTCTACTTTTTTATCTTCTGTGTTCAGAGATTGGTTGGGAATGGCATCTTCCGATACCTGTCCCAGATCAACGTGGAGGCAGCCGCTGTTTCCCTGGATCCAGAGTTCGAGAAAACGGCTGTCCGTCTGGTCGGCATACCCTGAAGAGAGGGCCTTCTGGATTCCCCCCCAGGAGTTTTTTTTGTCATCCAGTGTGTCGTTGGGTGAAAACTGCAGCGTGAGGACGTTCTGGGTTGTGGATCCACCGAAATTGGTGGTTACCTCACGATCGGGCCAGATATGCTGAATGGGAACACCTCCATAAGGGCTGTACCAGATCAGTCTTCCCTTACTGTACATATAATCATTTTTTGCGCTGTCCGGGTGCGTTGTTGGTGGCGATGAAAGTCTCCATCCACCATAGTTAATGCCTAATGGGGTTTCCCGTTTGGACGACTCAAAATCGTCCAGATAGGCGACGCCATCCGGATCGTCTGTGGCTTCGCTGTTTAGTGTATTTGGATTGGGAAGGACCTGAGCAATCTCCGCTTCCAAAGAAAAATTTGAAGGAGCTTCAGCTTCGAGAAGAGGTAAATAGTCGAGCGCGCGGGTCATGAAATCGGGTTTGAATTGGAAGGCGGCATTAGCGCCCCAGACGATATTCTGCATGGGTGATTCTCTGCCGACACGAATGCGCCGATCGAGTGTGTTCTGGTCGAGATAAAGGAGTGTGGCACCGATGAATGAACGTTGGCTGCTCTCTTCCCATAACGTATACTCGGCGCGCGCACCCATCAGTGTCTTTTTATCGACAGCAAACATGCGCTGGGATTCGTAGTTGATTTCGATATTGGCGTCGGGATTCGAGGCTTCTTCGTTGAGAAGGACAAGCTGACCGGTCATATAATTGATTGTGTAGTCCGACCCACTCTGCAACCTTCTCCCGTTGAGGAACACCTCTTCGGTGCCTTCAATGACATTGAATCCAAGTGAATAGTTGGTGCTGCGCCTGGAAGAGTTGACCATTAGGTAAAATTTACTTTCCTTAATGATGTTGCTTTGAACGGTTTCGGTGTAGATGGTTTCCGCCCGCTTGTCTTCGGGAAGTTTGACATTTTGCTCTCCTTCTTCCGGAGCAAAGGGGCGAAGGTGGGGAAAGATCAGTTCACCGCGGCTCAGACTGAGTATATTGGGATCAATGTCAATAATATCATTCGGGATGGCTTTGCCATCTTCATTGTAGTTGTCGAGACCAAAAATGTTCAGATACCCTTTTGGTTCACCGTTTATCTCTGTCGATGTTGAGTCGATCCCCGAAGGGCTTTTGTAATAAATTTTTAAGTCGAATCCCTCTTGCTCAATATCCCTGCCGCCCAAATAGTATACATTCTTCCATTCCAGATCCCATGTCTCGTCTGTAGGACGTGAATTCTCCGGTTTGATCAGCTTGAAAATATTATCCGTTACATTCACATCAGCCGGGAGTGAACCGTATACATTGCCACTACTGTCCCGGTAGGCAACAGCCAGGACAGTATTTTCTTGGACAGGTGTGTTCAATGCAATAAATCCCAGTTCCCGACTCAGGTAATACTCAGATGGGTCCAGCCTGACAAAATGGCCCGGGTAACATGATAGGTCACTTTTTGCCTGAAGAGATGTATCCGGATGCATCGGATCAAGGACGGCATAACCTTGAATTTCGTCATTGACATTACCCGACATATAGACATTGATATCGGTAATGTAATTGTCCAAGTCGTAGAAGTGGATGCCGTTTTCATTGATGTTCATGTAGTTCGTCCTGTATGTGCTGTCAAGAAAGAAATAGGTATATCTTCTGTACTGGTAGTCTTGGATCTGAAATGATTCTTCCTGTTTGCCTCCGGTGAGGCTTAACTTCTTTTTTTCTCCCTTTTCGATACTGGCAATGGCTGTGATGTCAAGTCTGCCGATTTTGAATTCGGATTTGATTCCGAAGAGGCCGGAGTTTTGCGCGCTGAATGTGACAAATTGGGTAGAGGGCAGGGAGAGGCTGATATTGCCTGCCCGGAGAGACTTGAGGATACCATCTTCATCACTGGAATATTCCAGCCTGAATGCATTTTCAAATTCGAAGGGGCGTTCGCTATCTTGATCGACGAGGATCGAGACATTCTCCCCGATCTTGCCCTCTACGGTGAATTGTTGTGTTTGTTTCATCGTAAATGAGGTGTTGGGTGCCCGGTTGAAAGCTGTTTTGACCTGGCTTCTTTTCTCATTGCGCATATTGCCGTCGATTGTAATACGACCGGTCACATTCAGGCTGAGGGTTTCCCCTCCGAAAATTTGGCGGAAAGTTCTGCTTCTGATCTCCGGACTTTCAATGGTGATACCCCCTCCACCCTGTGTTTGGTATCTTGATCCCGATAGGGAAAGCAGTACATATTCTTTCCACAGGGTTAGGTTTTCGATATGAGATCTTTCAGAAAGATAATTCTCCAATGTGAGCCGTCTTGGTATACGTATGTCCCTGTTATATGCACGATGGGTGATGGTCACCCATTTACCACTCGAGTCGATGGAAATAGAATGGGAAAATGAGCGGGGATAGTTGATGATTTTATACGAGAGGATATCGCATACTGAAGCAACGGATGTTTGTTGTTTATAAACAATGGGAGCGAGAGATGACCTCGGTTGGGGCAAACGAAGCCCCACTTCTGCCTGTACAGAATAGAAGGAAAGGAAAAAAAAGATCGAAAAGGTCGTCACTGAACGAACACTCTCCGATCTGCTAAGCTTAAGGAAAAACATCACTCTTTCGTCTTTCCAGTAGATTCAGGATAGCGTTAAAATTTGACGACTAGTAACAAAGAGTCAATAGGCAACCCCATTTTAAATCAATGATCTGATACACCACATTAAAATAAAATATTCCTGCCAAAATTGCAAGAAAAAAATCCTTTGTTTGTATATTGAAAAAAATGCTTGCAAAAACCGAGCCATATGTCTATATTAACATTTGTATCTTAAGAAGATACAGCACAGACTATTAAGCGGTTGAAAAGATCTCGGGTTTTGCTGTGGTCACAAGATATATGAGGTGTATGTTTATTGTTCCAAAATACATTTTGCGCGAACACGTAGGTCCCTTTCTATTCGGATTGATTACCATTGTTTTTTTATTTCTTCTTAATGTGATTTTCAGAGATTTGGGCAGGTTGTTGGGAAAAGGGGTTCCTACTGGTGTGTTGTTCGAATTTTTTGGTTTAAATCTTGCCTGGATTGTAGCGCTGGCCATCCCTATGGCGGTTCTTGTCGCAACGCTGACAGCTTTTGGGCGTCTTTCATCAGACAACGAAATTGTTGCCCTGAAAGCAAGCGGCGTTCATCTTTACAGGCTCATTGCACCTGTCCTGGTTGTTGCCATTCTGCTGGCGATAGGTGTAGAACGGTTTCACAACAGCGTCCTTCCGGAATTTAATCATCGATATCGACTTCTTTTTTCAGACATATCAAAAAAACGACCCACATTGACATTGGAGGAAAACGTATTCTTTGATGAGATTCCAAACTACAGTCTCCTTGTACACGGACTGGTTGAGGAGGGAGAAAAGAATCTTCTTAAGGGAATCATTATTAATGATTACAGTGATCCTGAATATAACAATACGGTGATAGCTGAACGTGGGGAGTTGACCTTTTCTGAAGAACGTGAGGAAATGATATTTACGCTTTATAATGTCGAAGTCCACAGTATCGAACTGGCCGATCTTGAAAATTATAGAGTGAACAAATTTCAGCGATTGGTATTTTCTGTTCCTGTGCCCAATATGATATTGAAAAGGAGCAATTCACAGCAAAGGGGAGATCGGGAGAAAAGCGCAAAAATGATGCGGGAGGATATCGTTGAAATTTTAAAGCGTATGGATCAAAGGGAGGAAAACATTCGTCAAATTGTTGAGCTGGATTTAAACAAAATATTTATTGATGGAATCTGGTCCGATAAAACTACAATGAACGAGGAGAAAGCGATTGTAAAGGGAAATCCACCCATCGAGAGGGCCAAGATAAGAGCCAAGACTGTGTTTCAGCGTATTCAGGCCGAGATGGGTTTGCTTGAGGGCCTTAAGCTGTCTGTTCTGTCGAAACAGGTAGAAATACAAAAAAAGTATGCGATACCGGTAGCGTGCATCGTTTTTGTTTTAATCGGAACGCCATTGGGTATTATGGCCAGGCAGGGAGGTATGGCTGTGGGAGGGGGGTTGAGTCTTTTGTTTTTTGTGATTTATTGGATTTTTATTATTGCCGGGGAGCAGCTTGCAGATAGGGGGTATGTCAGTCCGTTTATCGCCATGTGGAGCGCCAACATACTGGTAGGCTTGGGTGGTGTTTATTTGGTGGTAAGATCTGTTCGCGAGTCGACATTTGTTCCATGGGACCAGTGGGTACAAAGGTTAAAAAGAATTGTAAAAGGTCGAAAATGAAGACTCGGATATTGCCGCGTTATTTAAGACGAGGTTTCATTGGCATCCTGCTGTTTTGCCTTTTGAGTATTGTGCTTGTATTTTTAATCGTGGATCTTGTTGAAAATCTGGATCAATTCATAGACGATGATGTGCCGAGGGAAATCATTTTATCCTACTATCTTTATTATATTCCTTATGTTATTATATTGTCTTTGCCCGTGGCAATGCTCATGGCAACTTTCTTTTCCGTTGGGAATTTTGCGAGGCATAACGAAATAGTTGCCATGAAATCACTGGGATACAGTCTCTATCAAGTGATGAGGACCCTATTGGGCATCGGAATTTTTATGAGTGCGCTCTCCTTTGTATTTGCAGAAGGATTTGTGGCCTACACAAATCGGAAAAAGGAAGATATTCGAAGACAGTATCTTGAAAGTAGCGGGAGGACAACGGTAACACAGTTTAAGAATCTTGAAGTTCAAGAACCACCCGATAAGATGGTGACGATCGGTTATTATGATGGGGAACAGGAAATGGCTCGTCAAGTTAAAATAGAGACTTTTCAAAATCATCGGTTGGTTGAACGACTGGATACACCTGTCATGAAATGGGATGGAGAGGTCTGGATTGTCAACGAAGGGTTTCAAAGAGTATTTAAAGAGGGGGAGGAAGAAGCATTGCCGATCAATCAACCGATGGAGCTTGATTTTGAATTCGGTCCGGAGGAATTGTTGCAGGCCCAAGTGAAACCTGATGAAATGGGATATCTCGAACTCTATAAGTTTATTCAAAGAGTGGAGCGTTTGGGGGGAGAAACAGACCGTTGGATGACCGATCTCCACATGAGAATCGCTTTTCCTCTGAGCTGCTTTATTATTATTCTTTTTAGTACCCCAATGGCCTACAATCGGAGAAAAAAGAGTCTGGCAATTGGTTTTGGATTAAGTCTGATTGTTTGTTTTTTTTATTTTGGGTTAATTAAAATTGGTGAATCTTTGGGTCAAAATGGGACACTTCATCCTTTTTTTGCAGCCTGGTTAGGCAACGGGATTATGATTGTTGGTGGAATCCTCAATACAGGCAAAACAAGAAAATGACTTGACTTTTTAAGAGAATACATTATTTTAATATAGTTTATGTTCATTTTTTAGAGGAGAGATTGCGTGAAAAGAACTTACCAACCCAGCAATAGGAAAAGGAAAAATAAACACGGTTTTCGTGAAAGGATGTCCTCTAAATCGGGACGTTTGATTTTAAAACGGCGTCGGGCCAAGGGGCGCAAACGGCTCACTGTGAGTGATGAATAAGCCCATCTATCATAATCAGTCTCTTCCCAAGAAAGAAATTATAAAAAAGAGAGACACGTTTAAGGAGATCATTCAAAAGGGCAAACATCATCAATTTAAATATTTACAATTTTTCATAATGGAAAGTAAGGCTAGGCAAATAGGATTTACTGTGCCTAGGCGTTTTGGAAAGGCCGTGCGGAGGAACCATATCAAACGATTGATGAGGGAAATTTACCGAAAACATCGTCAAGAAATAGGACATTTTCAAATTGTTGTTTTGGCCAATAAAGAAGCGGACAGTGCAGGATTGCCTGAACTCGAGAGTGAATTTCAACAATTTATAAGCTTTTGTGGGATTCATTAAATGGTTATTAAAAAGGGGATACTGTTTGGAGTGCGGTTTTACCAGAAATGGATATCGCCGGGTCTTCCCCGATCTTGCAGATTCTACCCTACATGTTCAGAATATATGGCACAAGCAATTGAAAAATACGGTGTTATGCGTGGATCAGTTCTTGCTCTAAAAAGAGTCTTACGCTGTCACCCCCTCAATGCAGGGGGCTATGATCCCTTGCTTTAGTTATTAAATAATATAGGTTTATATCGATGGATAAAAATACCATTATTGCATTAATCATTGTCGGGTTGATTCTCCTTCTTTGGCCTGTTTATATGCGACAGATTGTTGGTGTTAATGAAGCTGTTGAAGAACAACCGGCACAACTTGAAATGCGCGAATCTGAAACATTGCGAGAGCCAGGAAGCCAAGCAGCCATGCCATCACAGCGATCGGTTGAGGAAATGGGGAGGAGTGTAATCCCCCAGTCATCCCAGAGTGAAAAGCCGGACACATTGGTTGTCACCACAGATTATTTTAGAACCGAACTCTCATCCCTGGGGGGTGGGACGATTATCAGCTGGAAGCTGAAACAATACAGGGATAAAGAGGGTGATTGGGTTGAGCTTATCCCCGATTCAGCAAGGGGCAATTTGGGACTCATCACAGATGTCGATCTGAGTCGAGTCATATTCGATATTGAAGTGGATACTTCGGGTGAAGTCAAGACAATTCGATTTGTTTATTCCTTTGAGGATGAAGGACGCATAGAAAAAGTATTTGTTTTTCGTCCCGATCGTTATGATGTAGAGATGAATGTGAAATTCATCAATTTTGCTCGGAGTGATATCGGAGGAAAATACAAGGTTCAATGGGCCACAGGATTAAATCCGACCGAAGAAAATATTGGAGGTGACAATAATTACTACGAGGCCTTTGCCCTTCAAGGAGACGAACAGCTGAAGATGAAGGAGGGTGATACGGGATTGCGAGAAGGGGCTACACATTGGGTGGCCATCCGGACAAAATATTTTCTGATGGCTCTTATTCCCCGAGAACCAGTTGGTACAGCTGCAGAACTGCAGGGCAAGAAAATTCAATTTGAAAACAATGACTGGAAAACATTTACAGTGCAGCTGACCATGCCTCACACCGGAATGCTGGAAGAAAGTGCACAATTTATACTCTATATGGGTCCGATGGATTATCAACAACTCAAGGGCTATGATGTTCAATTAGAGAAGATGATGAATTTTGGATGGACGATCATACGGCCTTTTAGTATTGCTTTTTTCTACACTCTCCAATTTTTATATGGGATTGTACACAATTACGGATGGGCCATTATTATCTTTTCAATCCTCGTGAAAATCGTGCTTTACCCATTGACTCGTAAAAGCTATCAATCGATGAGGCAGATGCAGGCTCTGCAGCCGAAAATGGCTGCTTTGAAAGAGAAATACAAAAAGGATCCACAGAAATTAAATCAGGAAACCATGAAACTCTACAAACAGCATGGTGTCAATCCAATGGGTGGCTGTTTGCCCATGCTTCTACAAATGCCCGTTCTTTTTGCACTCTTTAATCTTTTCCGAACAACGATCATGCTGAGAGAGGCCAATTTTTTGGGAGGGGTCATCAAGGACCTTTCCGCTCCAGATCAAATGGTTGGAGGTATCAATGTGTTACCCATTTTCATGGGTGCAACAATGATCATACAGCAGAAACTATCCATGCAGGATCCCAAACAGAAAGCCATGGCTTACATGATGCCGATTTTTTTCTGTTTTATTTTCTATCGCATGTCGGCCGGGTTGAATCTCTACTATCTCATGTTCAATCTGTTAACAATCGCACAGGAGTTGTTGATCAAGAAAAAGGAATAGTCTTTTTTCTGAATGGAACACGGTCACTGTCTGTTTTTTTTATTGTAGCTATGACTTGAATCCCCGTCTTGAAAACCGAAAAGATGGGGTTCTCTTTTTCAATGAATGATGGTTGCCGATGAAATGTAACGATACAATCGCTGCGATTTCGACACCTCCCGGAGAGGGTGGAATCGCAGTCGTGAGAATGAGTGGGACATCCTCTCTATCCATTATCCGGAAGGTGTTTCGGGGCAAAAACCCTATTCAAAAAAATAGTAAGGGACAGGTCTATCATGGCTGGATTGTTGAGAAAGACGAACCTATTGATGAGGTTGTTCTGACTTTATTCCATTCTCCTCATTCCTACACCGGTGAAGATGTTATTGAAGTCAGCTGTCACGGAGGTCTGTTTATTAGTCGACGCATTCTCGAGGTGCTCATTCAATATGGAGCCAGGCCGGCCGAACCGGGAGAATTTACACAGAGAGCTTTTTTCAATGGGAAAATGGATCTGACACAAGCGGAAGCCGTGGCAGATCTTATTCGAGCCAAAACCGAATCTGCACGTCGTGTCGCTATTTACGAGCTGGAAGGTCACCTTTCCGGTCGACTTCAAAAGATCAGGGAAGATTTAATTAAGATCTGTTCGTTGTTGGAAGTCGAGCTTGATTTTGGTGAAGAAGACATAATGTTTGTTTCCCGAAAAGAAATAAAACATCTTTTAATTAAAACAAGAGGAGAACTGCAACATTTTGTGGATAGTTACCGTCGCGGAAAAGTATGCCGGGAGGGGATTCGGATGGTTATTGCAGGTCGTCCGAATGTGGGGAAATCCAGTCTGTTGAATGGTCTGGTGGAACGAGAGCGTGCGATCGTCACAGAGATCCCCGGTACAACCCGAGATACCGTGGAAGATGTCTTGGATATTGAAGGATTTCTTTTTACCGTGACAGATACTGCTGGAATCCGGGAAACGCAAGACCCCATTGAAAGGGAAGGTGTCCGTCGAACTGAAAAAGTCCTGGATATATCCGACCTGGTTCTTCTTGTTTTTGATGGAAGTGAATCCTTAAATAGAGAAGATGAAATGATCGTCCGGCGGGTGAAAGAGATGAGAAAGCCGGTTATTGTGTTGATTAACAAAATTGACCTGAAACAGCAGATTAACATTCATAAATTAAAGAAATGGTTTCCAGATGAAGAGGTTCTTCGAATATCTGCCCTCAAGAAAGAGCATGTTTCAAGACTTGTACAAACACTCAAGGGGACTGCAATTTCCGGGGGTATACCGCACGAGGGAGAGGTTTTGATAACAAGGGCCCGCCATAAAAATTGTATTTTACACGCTATCGAATTGATCAAAAAGGCTGAGGCGTCCCTGAGAAAATCCATGTCTCAGGAATTCATTGTGATGGACATAAGGGGGGCTTTGGATGTTTTAGGCGAAATGATTGGCAAGACAGTGACCGATGATATATTAAATCAAATCTTTTCGGATTTTTGTGTGGGAAAATAGTGTTCCACGTGGAACGTTGAAATGGAGACAAGAAGAGTAGACTATGATGTGATTGTTGTGGGTGGTGGGCACGCGGGATGCGAGGCCGCTCTGGCCGCTTCGCGAATGGGTGTGCGCACCCTTATGATCACAATGAATATATCAACCATTGCTCAAATGTCGTGTAATCCTGCTATTGGCGGGCCGGCCAAAGGGAATCTTGTACGGGAAATTGATGCGTTGGGCGGTGAAATGGGTATGGCGATTGACGATGCGGGGATTCAGTTTCGCATGCTCAATCGCTCGAAGGGACCTGCGGTTTGGGCTCCGAGAGCCCAGGCAGATCGTCTGGGCTATTCAGTGAGAATGCGATGTGCACTGGAATCTCAGGAAGGCCTGGAAATTTTTCAGGGGATGGTTTCGAGTGTCTGGGCTCAGGGAGATTCTATCGGCGGTGTTGAAACGTCGACGGGGCGCCGGATTGCCTGCCACACAGTGATTTTAACTTGTGGGACATTTTTAAACGGACTGACCCATATCGGGCTTGAGAGTTTTCCTGCGGGCCGAGCGGGTGAGTTTCCGGCAGTCGGCCTGACAGAATCCCTTGTTGACCTGGGCTTTGAAGCGGGGCGATTGAAAACCGGCACACCCCCACGGATTGACGGCAGGAGCATTGATTTTTCCCAGACGGAAATACAGAATGGAGATAGTGATCCCCAGCCCTTTTCTTATCGGACAAAATCGATCCGTATTGAACAACTTCCGGTTTATTTGAGCTATACCAGTCCGGAGACGCACCTCGTTTTATCTTCTGGTCTGGATCGATCTCCCTTATATACAGGTAAGATCGTTGGCATTGGTCCTCGATATTGTCCATCCATCGAAGATAAGATTGTACGGTTTAAAGATAAAGAGCATCATCAGGTTTTTTTAGAGCCAGAGGGCCGACAATCGCGGGAATATTATGTAAATGGTTTTGCCACCAGTCTACCGGAAGATGTTCAGGTGAGAGCCCTGCGAACGATACCCGGTCTGGGAAATGTGCGTATAACCCGACTGGGATATGCCATTGAGTATGATTTTTTTCCGCCCACCCAGTTAAAATCCACACTGGAAACCAAAAGGATTCAGAATCTTTATTTTGCCGGTCAGATTAATGGAACCTCTGGATATGAAGAGGCTGCAGCCCAGGGGCTGGTTGCAGGTGTCAATGCTGTGTTAAAAATTCGGCGCGAGGAACCGTTTCTGTTAGATCGGTCTCATGGGTATATAGGCGTATTAATTGACGATTTGGTAACCAAAGGGACAAATGAACCTTACCGTCTGTTTACGTCCAGGGCAGAATACCGACTGCTCCTTCGGCAGGACAATGCAGACCGCAGGTTGATGCGGTACGGATATCGATTTGGATTGATTTCGAATGGGCAGATAGCGACTTTGGAACAAAAAGAAAAATTGATTTCTAACCTGATTCAACAATGTAAAAAGGTGAAGCCCGCACCGGAGATGATCAATACAATTCTTAAAAAGTTGAAAACCACACCCCTTTCGTCGAGACAGAGTCTCTATCAGCTTCTGAAACGTCCGCAGATTCACCTGGTGGATTTCAGGACCGTAAAGGAGGTAGATCGTTTGCTGGATCATTTGGGTGATTTATGTAAAGATGTGGTTGAGCAGGTTGAAATTGAAATTAAATATGCAGGATATTTTCAGCGTCAAATGGAGCAAATCGAGCGCTTTCGAAATTTGGAACAAAAATGCATTCCGGAAACGATTGCGTATCAAACGATTTCAACGCTTTCAAAAGAGGCAAGGGAAAAATTGACAAAAATACGACCCATTTCGTTGGGACAGGCAGCCAGAATATCGGGAGTTTCCCCTGCCGACATTTCCATTTTGGCTGTCCTGTTGGAGAAAGGAGTAACCGATAAAAAGGTTCCACGTGGAACAAATTGAACTTCTTCGAAAAACAATGATACAATCGAACATTGCAGTCTCTGAGGAAATGGTTGGTCAGTTTTCAAGGTACAGGCAACTTCTCATTTTATGGAACCAGAAGATCAATTTAATTTCTCGGAATGATGAAAGTCGAATTGTGTCCAAACACTTTTTAGAATCACTGGGACTGGTCAAGGTTGTCCTGTTTCCACAAGGGACAACGGTCCTGGATCTTGGAACAGGTGCAGGGTTTCCGGGTGTCCCCTTGAAGATTATTAGACCTGATATCCATATGGTTCTTGTGGAATCAAAGAAGAAGAAAATCCTTTTCTTAAAAAAACTTGTTGAGGAACTGGGTTTAACAGGTGTTGAGGTGATACCGGGAAGGATTGAAGAAATCGGGAATACCATTAAACCCGTCCATTTTGTTGTTACGCGTTCCGTGGCCAATTTGATTCAACTGGTTAAATGGAGTAAAGATTGTATGCGTCCGCAGGGGGGAGTGCTCATTGCTATCAAAGGACCGGCTGTGGAAGAAGAATTGAATCGGCTCGATGACCACTCCGCAGACTTGGGCGTTACAGGATGGTGTCTGGAGAAATATGATCCCTTTTCTTCGACGATGCGACTTAAGGAGATGTTTGTTGCATCCATTCAAATGTGCAAGTCCAAAAAGCCAACATTTAAACCATAGATAGATTGTCTATTAACAGTGTCTTAGCATTATGTCCTTTGAGAAAATAAAAATTGCCATACAGAACTCACCTCAATATAAATTATTAATTAATAAAATATTATCCAGTGATAACATATCACTCAAAGGCCTTACGGGATCATTAAGAGCTCTTTTAATCACCATTCTATCTGATCATCTCGAGCGGCCAATGCTGGTTGTAATGTCCGACAGAATAGAAGCCGAACAACTCTTAGAAGAGATTAACGAACTTGTGGTTGAGGATTGTGTCGGATTCTTCCCTGGTGGGGAGGAAGATCCCGAGAGTCCCATCATTGTTAATCCGAGACGTGTCGGATTGCAAATGTGTTTTTTACAAAATCTCTTGCTTGATCGACTGAGAATTGCGATTGTATCATCGGAAGGTATTGCACAGAAGCTTCCCTGTAAAGAAGACTTGCAAAAAGATTGTTTTGATATCTCGGTGGGTGGCACATATGATTTATATGTTCTTGTCGATCAACTGGTGCACTTTGGATACAGCCGAGAAGTTGTTGTTGAAAAGCCCGGTGAGATCAGTCTAAGGGGTGGCATTCTGGACATTTTCCCCTATACCGGAGAGGAACCGCACCGATTGGAATTTGATGGAAACCGGATCGAATCTATTCGGATTTTTGATATAACCACCCAGCGTTCAAAGAAACAGGTTCAATCTCTTTTGATCATTTCTTCTCCAACCGCATGGGGAAAATGTAATGCATCTCTCTTTTCTTTTTTCCCTGACAACCTCCTTCTATTTTTACAGGATCCCGATCTGATTATGGCTGGCGTCGAAAAAGAGATCATGAAGAAACGAAAGTGTATGCTTTCATTTGACGAACTGACAAACCATTTCAATCGGTTCCAAACCGTTTCCTATTTAACACTTTCTTCTATCGGGGAGCCTGTCGATTTGGGGGGTCGCGTCCCGGGCAGACTTGGGAAAACGATTGCAGAAATACGTGAAAATCTCGCATCGCTTTGCGACACAAGAAAAACCGTCTTCCTTTTTTGCGCCGGTGAAGAACGTAGAAAAAGGATTGAAGAATTGCTCGATTTGATTGCGGACCCTATCGCCCGATTCCATGTGGATCCTGGTTCCCTCTCTAGAGGATTTGATCTTCCGTCGATCGGACTAACCGTTCTTTCCGATTGCGATCTTTTTGGCACACCGCCCAGACAACGTCGAAGAGAGCGGTTTAAAATGGGTGTTCCGATCAGAGAACTGTCCGCTTTGAGAGTGGGAGATTTTGTTGTTCATATCGATCATGGTATAGGAAAATATCAAGGGCTTAAGAAGATATCGGTTAGAGAAGTCGAGAGAGAATGTCTGGTTATTCAATATGAAGGAGAGGACAATCTTTATGTGCCTGTTGATCAGATGGAACGTGTACAAAAATATGCCCCAAAAGAGGGTTTCCAACCTTCTCTGAGCAAACTTGGGAGTGGCCGATGGGAAAAAATAAAAACCAGAACCAAACTATCAATTAAAACTATAGCTAAGGAACTCATCGCGCTCTATTCCGCACGCCAGGTTTTACCCGGGTTTTCGTTTTCGGCGGATACGGTTTGGCAAAAGGAACTTGAAACAGCCTTTCTCTATGAAGAGACACCGGATCAAACCAGAACAGTACAGGAAGTGAAGGCCGATATGGAGCAGTCCCGTCCAATGGACCGACTGATCTGCGGCGACGTAGGATATGGAAAAACAGAAGTCGCCGTGCGCGCATCGTTTAAAGCTGTTCATGACGGAAAACAGGTCGCTTTGCTCGTTCCCACAACAATCCTGGCACAACAGCATTATAGAACATTTCAGGAGAGACTTTCTCTATTCCCCGTCAATATCGACATGCTCTCAAGGTTTCGAAATCGAGGTGAGCAGAAAAAGATCATTGAACAAATCAAACGAGGTGCTGTGGATATTGTCATCGGAACCCATCGGTTGCTTTCAAATGATGTCCGGTTTAAAGACCTTGGGTTGCTTATTATTGACGAGGAACAGCGCTTTGGTGTTCGTCACAAAGAAAAGTTGAAATCGCTTCGCAGAACGGTGGATGTCTTGGCTCTCTCAGCTACACCGATTCCACGAACCCTTCATTTATCCATGATGGGCATTCGAGATATGTCCCTGATTGGCACACCTCCAAAAGATCGGTTGCCGATTATTACAGAGGTGGCGCCATTTGATGAGAAGATCATTGTCGAAGCGGTTGAACGGGAGATAGCGCGGGGAGGGCAGGTTTTTTTTGTGCATAATCGAATACGATCGATTTATGCTGTCGCGAGGATGATCAGAAGGCTTGTGCCAGGTGTACGTTTGGCCGTAGTCCATGGGAAAATGGAAGAAAAGCGTCTGGAGAAAGTGATGATCGAGTTTGGTGAAGGTCAATACGACTGCCTGGTGGCGACCATGATTGTCGAATCGGGATTGGATATACCCAATGTGAACACACTGGTTGTTCATCGAGCAGATCGATTGGGACTTGCTCAACTCTATCAACTCAGGGGTAGGGTGGGTCGTTCTGATAAGCGCGCCTATGCCTATCTCTTAACACCACCATTTCACCAGTTAAACTCTGAAGCCATAAAACGTCTGCGTACCATAGAAGAATTTACAGAGCTGGGATCCGGCATTCAAATTGCTCTCAGGGATCTGGAAATACGGGGATCAGGAAATATTTTGGGGATGCAGCAGAGTGGAAACATCAATGCAGTCGGTTTTGAACTGTATATGAAACTGGTCGAGGAGGCTATTCAAGAACTCAAGGAATCCAAAGAAAAAAGGATCGGGGGTGATTCATCCGAAACAGAGTGTCAGGTAGTTGCCGATTTTCCTGCCTATTTGCCAGAATCCTATGTTGCAGATGCTGGTTTGAGAGTTCAGGTTTACAGACAGCTATCACTTTCTCAAACGGACTCTGAGATTGATATCCTGAAAGATGAATTACGAGACCGCTTTGGTTTTATTCCCAAGGAAACAATCAATTTGCTTGATATCGCCTTCATTCGACTTCTGGGTCAGAAAAACAACGTAAAAAAAATTGTTCTTCGAGAAGGTTTATTGAAAATATATTTTCACAAGAAATGGGTGGAGTGCTTCGATGGATCGGAACATATTTCCCAAAAGCTGCGTACCATGATTGATTCGGCGCCGGTTCCCATTCGTTTTCTTGGAGGCCGCCAATTTGGGTTGTGTGGTTCTGTATCATTGGATGAAGCATTGGCTGTGACCAAAAAAATGTTGCAAAGCTGGAACTAATTCTGTATATTTTTCGAGCCATTATTATTACAATTAAAATAATATCAATGGGATTGGATATGAA
Source organism: bacterium (assembly GCA_016931965.1). GTDB lineage: Bacteria > Zhuqueibacterota > QNDG01 > QNDG01 > DSAB01 > JAFGDT01. The sequence continues at coordinate 92,322 of JAFGDT010000021.1, forward strand.
TCAATGTAAAAAGTTTATCTTGTTTTATATAACTATTGTTTTTTGTTTAGGTTTGTTTGCCTGTAAAGGGGAAAATGGAGATAATGAGATTATTGCCAAGGTGGGTAATGTGAATCTCAGCAGAGAGGAAATGCGTGCGAGAATGGAGTGGGAGGGGATGAGGCCCGAGCAAGAGAGTGAATTTATTGACCGCTGGATTAACCGAGAGCTTCTCTCTCAGGAAGCAAAGAGATTGGGATTGGATAAATCGGAATCAGCCGAATTGCTCATGGAATTGGGAATGGTTGAAAAAGAGTATTTGATTCAGAAATTATTAGACAAAACCTATGCACAGAGTATCCAGATTACGGAGGAGGAAATTCAATCCTATTATGATAAAAACATTGATCTGTTCTGCGTTAATGAAGATCAAGTCAGGGTCATGCATATTTTAACGGAGACAAAAGAGGAAGCTGATTTGGCGTTGCAGGAGATTCGTGCCGGTAAGCCGTTTGATCAGGTTGCAAGGGAGCGCTCGATAGGGATATTGCGTGAAAGGGGTGGTGACATGGGGTTTATTCGAAGAGAGGATGTGATCAATCAAGTTGAACGGGTTGCGTTTGGTACTAAAGAGGGTGGGGTGTCCGCTGTATTTGAAAGTGATTACGGTTTTCACATTGTTAAAGTGATCAAAAAGTTGAGCGCAGGAGAGGCGAAGGATCTGGCAGATGTTCGGAGTGAAATCCTCCAGCAACTTCAGGTTAGGAAAGAGCGCTCTGTCTATTATGATCTTTTGTTTCGGTTGCAGAACAGCACAGAAGTACAAATAAATGTGCCAAAAGATGTCCAGGAAAGCAGGGATTCGGTTGATGTATCGATTGTTCCCTAAAATGATAAAGGAGTGAGAGAAAGAATGAAAATGTATTTATTCAGAGTTGTTATCGCCCTGATCATACTGATCAGTTACCCATTGTTAAGTCAGGAATTGATCGATGGTGTTATGGCTGTTGTGGGAGAAGAAATTATCCTTTATACAGATGTTATTCAGGCAGCACAGATTTATGCGGTCCAGTATGGTATCGACCCGATCAACGAAATTCAGGAATATAATCGGTTGAAACAGGAAATTCTTGAGAGTCTTATCAATGATAAAATATTACTCGCCAAGGCTGTTGAAGATACCATTACCGTAACGGATCAGCAAGTCGAAACCGCATTGGAGGAGAGGATTCAAAATCTCGTTCTGCAATTGGGTTCGGAAGCTGAAGTTGAACGCTACTTTGGTTCTACGATTTGGCAAATCAAGAAAGATTATCGGGAAGATATTAGAAAATTGCTCATTATTGAGACATTAAAACAACAGAAGAGTATGGATGTAAATATATCGCGTACCGAAGTAGAGGCATATTTCAACATCCAGAAGGACAGTCTTCCTCAAAGAAAAACCATGGTAAAAGCCCGTCACATTTTGATGCAGCTTCAAGCCGGTGAATCCACCAGACGTACAGCGATGCGAAGGATGGAGGAGATTCAGGACCGATTGAATGACGGGCAGGACTTTGCTGAACTGGCTAAACTCTATTCAGAGGATCCGGGAACAGCGAGTATTGGAGGTGATTTGGGTTATATTGAGCGAGGTACTCTTTTTGAATCTTTTGAAGAGGCGGGATTTCAGCTGGAACCCGGAGAAATATCAGGTATTGTGGAAACCCCGGTCGGCTTTCACTTAATACAAATGATTGATAATCAAGGAGACAGAGCACATATGCGGCATCTTCTCGTGCGTATGAATGTAACCCAGCAGGATGAAAGCAGTTTAATCGATACTTTGAACGCGGTCCGTGAAAGGGTTTTGGCTGGGGAGGATTTTGGTGCGTTGGCCAGGGAATACTCACAAGACGAATCCACAAAAGACTCGGGAGGCGATTTGGGGTGGTTGCCGATAGAAGATCTTGAAATCCCAACATTTAAAAGTGTGGTTGACACGCTTCAGGAGGGCTATATCAGTCTTCCATTCCGAACTGAGTTTGGCTATCACTTGGTCATGGTAGAAGAACGGGATGAAGCGAGAGCGTATTCTCTGGAAAAAGACTGGGATGAGATCAAGACAGCAGCATTAAATGCAAAGATAGTTGAAGTACTCGATCAATGGGTCGAGGAACTGAAGGGCAACATGTACATCAGGGTTAATGAAGAAATGTTGTAAGGGATTAAAGATCGCTAATCACAAAATCAATCTTCCACTCATTGTTGACTGTCAGATAATTGAAATGTGACGGGAATCGCTACCCATACTTGAACAGGCATATCCCTTTGGTATGCAGGATTCCACCTTGTTGCGCGAATGGCGTTTTCTGCTGCTTCGTCGCATCCATACGATACAAGAGACTGCAATATGCGGATTGAGATGACGGTTCCCTTTTCGTCAATCAGTGCATGAATGATTACAGTTCCCTCGATACCGATTATTTTGGCCATATCCGGATAGATCAAATTTTTCTAGATCGCAGTATACCCTCCAATAGGTGTTGGTGGGTGGTCATGGGGTGTAAAATGGATTGACTCTTCTGATTCAGGAGGAGGTGGTGGCGGTATATCAATATGATCATCCCATATGTCCCCACCGGTTGGAGGAATGGTTACATATTCAGGCAGTTCCTCATTCTCTGCGGGAATAACCATGGTCGGCCTGCCCGGTGGCAATGTGATTTTCTCAGATCTTGTTGCCGATTGAAGCAAGCGTCCAAATCCAGGGTCTGATGGCTAAAAGACCGGTTCTTTTGTGGCTTTTTTAGAGCGACAATGATGCGCTCCCAGGTTTTGTGTTTTGTTGAAGCAACTGTCCGGTCAGGTGGTTTTGCATCGGTTAATAATTTTTCAATGTCTTTGAAGTTTTTTATAACTGTTCTTTCAGAGTTTTTAATCCTCGATGGATAGATGAGCTTCTTACAATATAAAGAAGTAAAATATTCTTATGATCAGAAATGTGTATCAAGTAAAAGGGAGTCAATTATTCTTCAGAAATACAGTAAAGATACTTGAATCCACGTAAATAGAGGTCATTTCCGACGATGACAGGAGATGCATGAAAGCTGTCATCAAGGCTGTTGGTTGCCAATATTTCAAATTGAGGCCCCTGTTTCACAACATAAGCCACACCGCTTGATCCAACGATGTAGAGGCGATCCTGAACACCTGTTGGTGAAGCGAATACGTTTCCTGTCCCTTCCAATCGTTCACGGTTATAGTAGACTCGACCGTCTCTGGCGTCGAGACAGGACAATGCCCCCGTGTTTTCCCGTAAAAGATAGATCATATTATTTGAAAGTAACGGCGAGGGTGTATAAGGCGTGTCCTGATCATGTTCCCAAACAATGGCATCGGCGTTGGTAATATTTCCTTTAGCCTTTTTCAAATCGATAGCCAACAAGGCATTTCCGCGATAGCCGCTCGTTAGATAAACAATACCGTTTACTGTCACAGGATGGGGTATGACATTCTCGGTCATACCGGAACATTCCCAGATCAATTCTCCGGTTTCAAGGTCATAACTGCGTATTTTTCTGGCAGCGCTTGTAATAACCTGGGTTTTTCCATCCACTTCTACAATCAGGGGTGTTGACCACGATGAGATTTCATCCCGGTCGACTTTCCAAACCGTTTCTCCTGTTTGTTTGTCGAGTGTAACGATGAACGATTGTTCTTCGTGGTCCCAAATGATGACAATTTTATCATCATAGAGTGCAGGTGAACTGCCCTCACCGAAGCTCATCCTTTTGACCATCTGACCGAAGTCCCGTTCCCATTTGATATTGCCCTGCATATCCAAACAGTACAGTCCCCGTGAACCAAAATAAGCATAGATGTACTCACCATCTGTGACAGGTGAATTTGAAGCCCAGCTACCGAACTCGTGGGTTCCTTCCTCCGGCATTTCTTCTTTGACGGTGCGTGTCCAAAGTAACTTGCCGTTTTGTCGATTGACTGCGATTACAACAAATTCATGAACATTTTTTGATTTTGCAGTGGGCATACCCGGATATCCGCCCTGCTGCTGGGTATTGTCTGAAGAGACGGTTTTTTTATTGGTTTCGACTGCTGACAATATGAACAGTTGATCTCCCCAAACAATGGGTGTCGCATGGCACTTTCCCGGAATTTCAATTTTCCATTTGATGTTTTTACTCTCGCTCCATTCGATGGGTGGATTCCCCTGCAGGGCCATACCTGTTGCATTCGGTCCTCGCCATTGAGGCCAGTTGTTATTATATACGGGGGGATTTTCACCCGCAAAAAGTAGAATCGATCCAACATACAAAAATGCAATACCTGTCAAAAACGTTTTCATCGTTTTATCCTCCTCATTTGTCTATTCATCAGAGACACAATACAGATATTGAAAACCGCGCAAGTAGAGATCGTTTCCGATAATAACTGGAGAAGCATAAAAACCATCAGTGAGATCGTTAACTGCCAAGATCTCACATTCAGGTCCCTGCTTAATGACATAAGTGCGACCTGATCCTGAAGGAAGATACAAACGGTCTTGAACACCAACTGGTGAACTATAGACCGTTCCTGTTCCTTCAAGCCGGACTCCGCTATAATGTACTTGTCCATTTTTGGCGTCAAGACACGATAAAGAACCATTGTTAGATCTTAAAAAATAGAGCTTTTCATTTGCCAAAAGTGGGGATGGTACGTAGGGTGTGTCCCTATTGTATGTCCATGGGACGGCATCTGAACTGGATATATCCCCTTCTGCCCCGCCGATTTGTATGGCCATGAGTGCATTTCCCCGATATCCACTCATCACGTAGAGAATGCCATCTGCATAGACAGGATGGGGTATCACGTTGCTTGTCAGGCCACTGCATTCCCAGATTACCTGACCATCATCCAAATGATAACTGCGTACTCTGTTGGAAGCACTGGTTATTACCTGTACTTTTCCGTTATATTCAATTATGAGGGGTGTTGACCAGGAAGAGGGTTCATTCCGGTTTTGTTTCCAGACATCTTGGCCTGTATTTTTGTCTACACAAAAAATGGAAGATTGGCCTTCATGATCCCAAAGTATCACCAGCTTATCATCATACAGGGCTGGAGAGCTTCCTTCACCGAAATCGTTTCTCTTTTGCAAATGGCCAAAATCTCTTTCCCAGATGATATTGCCGTCAAAATCCAGACAGTATAAGCCCCGAGAGCCAAAATAAGCATAAATATATTCACCGTCTGTTATGGGTGAATTGGAGGATAGACTTGCCGTTTCTTGTATCCTTTCCTGAACGACTTCTTCTTTAACGGTTTTTTCCCAGCTTGTTTTTCCGCTGTTGCGATCGATGGAAAACACAATAAATCTGTAATTGTCGCCTCCTTGAGTAGTGTTGTTTTCAACTGGAATAGCAGATTGAACAATCAATTGATTCCCCCAGGCAATGGGTGTCGCATGGCCCTTTCCCGGAATTTCAATTTTCCATTTGACGTTTTTATTCTCGTTCCATTCGATGGGCGGATTTCCCTGTAGAGCCTCTCCTGTTGCATTTGGACCGCGCCACTGATGCCAATTGTTGTCATAACCAGGTGGATTTTTACCCGATATAATGGATCCTGAAAAAAGCAATAAAAAACCAATTGCAACGAAAAAGTGTTTCACTATGGTATCCTCCTTTTTTTACTCTTTCTGAAAAATTTCACAATGCATATAGGGTTTGTGTAAAATTCCAGCGATTCGCTTGGATCAATTTAAAATTAAACAAATAAACAGATATTGAGTTCCCCTATTTTCCAATGATATCAAAATACAGAATAAAAAGAGTGACGCAGGGGGGCCAGCTGTAATCGAATCAAGTCTGAAACCTTTGAACAGATTGAAATCGTCCGAGGACATCTGTTTCCTCTCTATAAGATCGAGCGTGATGAAAGGTGTGTTTCATTTCATTATCAAAACACAGGATGAGGGTTTTCATACAAAGGTTCATTGCTGGACAGCAATCTGAATACGGTGGGTGTTGATTCCTCGATTTTAGGTAAAAACCAATTTCTCCAATCTGTTTGATCCGGCTATGATATTATCTGATTATTGGGCTTCAGCTAAAAGGGAATTCAGTTTTTCTCGCATTTCAGTCAATATTGTTTGATATTCTGGATCGTTGGCCAGATTATGTTCCTCGTGTGGATCCCTGTTTAAATCGTACAGTTCTTCAAACAGGGGTTCTGATTCGATGTAACGGAGATATTTGTAACGTCGGGTCACCACACCTTCGGATTTGGGGATCGTTTGATATTCAAAGTGGTGTTCATAAAAAAACTCCTCGCGCCATTCGGGTGATTTTCCCATGATTACGGGAACGAGACTTTCCCCCTGCATCGTTTCTGGAATATCCATATCCGCTATCTCGAGCAATGTGGGGGCTATATCGATATTCAGAGCCATCTCTTCCCGTTTCTGCCCTCGTAATGATTTGGGAAGACGGGGATCGTAGATGAGTAGAGGAACATGGATGGATTCTTCGTGTCCGTACCATTTCCCTGCCATGCCGTGTTCCCCAAGGTAAAATCCATTGTCCCCCATTAGGATGATGATGGTGTTGTCGGCCAATTCACATTTTTCCAGTTCTTTTCGGATTTCACCGATCACCACATCGACGCCCGTAATCAGGCGGTAATAGCCTTTGACAGATTCCTGGAATTTCTCTGGTGTGGAAAATCGTATATCCCAGCGCAAACGGGCTTCATTGTTTTTTGTGAAAAATTCAGGGAATACATCATAGAAATATTTGTCGTCGGCTGTTCTGGGCATAGGAATTTCAATGTCTTTGTAGAGATCTTTATAGACAGGATCATATATAAATTGTCGGAGATCGCCATCCTGCACGTGGGGGGCCTTGAAACTGACAGAAAGGCAAAAAGGCTGATTTTTTGTACACATATTTAAAAATTCGAGTGTGTTTTCACAGCAAATGCGGGTGTGATGTTTATAATTGCCGTTCTCATCCCAGTTTTCATATACGGGCTGGCCCGTTGTGGCCTTCCAGTAATCAAACCGATCAATGGGGGGATTCTCAACGCCATACTTTCCAATAAAACCGATGATATAGCCTGCGTTTTTTAACAGCAAGGGATACGTATTGGCATTGGCTTCATCGGAAAGTGCACCAAATCCGATGACGCCGTGACAGCGTTCATATTGACCGGTTAAGATGCTCGCGCGGCTGGCACCACAAATGGCTGTGGTTACAAATGCATTTTTAAACAGAACGCCCTGATTTGCCAGCGTGTCCATATTGGGCGTCTGGACGATTGGATTTCCCATGCAGCCCATCGTATCCCAGCGCTGGTCATCGGTGAGCAAAAAGATGATGTTGGGTTGTTCCGGTGTCTCCTGACAACCTGTAAGGTAGGTGTAGCTGGTTGCTGCTCCAAGACCCAAGAAAGACTTCTTCAGAAATTCACGCCTTTTCATGGTATTTCCCTTTTGTGTGTGCGTTCAATGTGTAATGCATGAAAAAGTGTTTTTGTTTATTTCAATGGAATCAGATATTATTTCAGCACGACCATCTTCATCCTCTTCTTAAAATGGTCTGATTCCATTTGGTAAAAATAGATCCCGCTGGGGAAGTCATTTGCCGTAAAGGTCACTTGATGCCGGCCAGCCGATTTCAGGTCGTCGATTAATATAGCTACTTCCCGCCCGAGCGTGTCGTAAACCTTGATCGATACTTTTTCAGCTTCAGGCAGGCTAAATGTTATGGTGGTGATGGGATTGAAGGGATTGGGATAATTTTGAAGCAGATCATACACATTGGGGATTTCGGAATTTTCCTCCAGCGAGATCGAAGTCAGTACTGTTGATTCCGGGAAAAAAATGTCATCAAGCCAAACGCAATCCGAACCGCCTTCGTACTGTTCGTCTTTTTGGTATATCCAGCTTAATGTATGAACGCCAGCGCCCAACTCGTATTGTACCGTGTGCCAAAAGGATTTGCCTGACCAGGTATCCTGTAAGATGCCATCGATATAAAAAAGGAGTTCATCAAATTCCTTTTCAGTAGAAACACAATATGCAAACTGGAGTTGTCCGGCTTCCAGATTGGAAACCGTGACACTGAGTATCGTTGATTGATTGTCACTGATCTCTCCCGATTGAACGGAACAGGACCCGCTGTGGGAAAAATCGTTTGTGATGGTCCATGGAGCATTCCCAGATGTCTCCCAGGAGAATGCACTCCCTCCCAGTAGACTGCCACGTTCAAAAGTTTCTGTTCGGCTGTCTGCAGCGACAACAATACCATTGGGTATTGCATTAAAGGTTCTTGTGTCTTCAAAACCACTATCGAGGTTGACAACAAGCCTTGCTATAAAAAAACCTCTCACATCGGTTGTAAATGCAATGGAATCCTCCTCTGTATTGGACAGCTGGACAGCGCTGCCTTGAGGTGTTTCCAGTGACCAGGAATGGCCCACTGTATAGCCTTCCAATGAAGGAGCGTGGAGGCTGCCGGCCAACACGACATGGGTCCCGATGTCTGTCAGTGTGGATGGAGGTGAAATATCTGCAACGAATAATTCCGGAGGGATAGATGATCCGGTCCCTGGTGTAGAAGAATTGGGATTACTCATCCTCGGGAAATATAGAATCTGATCCCAGATTGCGATCCCCGCGGACTCAAGAAGATTGTCAACGCCGTCCATGCCAATACACTCGTTGTCTGTAATTCTCCAGATCGCCAACTGTGAATAATAATCAGAACTGCAAAAAATTTCCTGTTCATCAATATACTGAAGGAGTTTGGAGAGCAGTGAGGCTGATTCGACACCCGACCAATCCTGTAATGAAGGCGCCAGATCAAATTGCTGCCCAGTAAGAGGTATTCCATCATCGCTATCGATGCAGGCAACGTATAAACCCTGAATCGTTTTGGTCTCACCAGCCGGTACAAACAAATCCACGGAGCGTGTTGTTGTAAAATTCTGATCATTTCCGTTCTTATTGGCCAGGATGGATCCGGGAACGACTTCGATAAGAATGCCTGCCTGTGTCGCAATATTATCAATGTCCTGTTGATGTGGTGGCTTGATTGGATTGCCCATGACTTGATTCATTTCGGTTGCGTGAGGGAGAGCGATGTTTTTATTGTTTTCTAAATGCTCTAAATAGTATGCAACAGAGTTCGTATGGTATAGATTGTACAGATTTTGGGCAAGCTGTTCAGCCGTTATAGAGAGTCCATTTATGTCTAAATTTCTGGGGCTGTGTATGTACCAGTCCCCATCATCTGCCTTTAAGAACATGGTGTATTCATCTTCCAAGCCCATTAAATGTCCTGCTTCGTGTCCGTAAATGTGTTCGATGTCGTCCCCTGAAACACCCCAACTGCCTGAACCTACTCCCTGATTCACACGAAAACGTGTATGCATACCCGCCACATAACTGTGTTCTCTGTTTTCCAGTTTGATTTGATGGTATCCGGCAGTACCAGGGGGAGAGGTGGCATTTTTATTGAGGCGGGTAACGACCTCCACCTCAAAATGTTTACCCCCAGCAGTTGTTTTTCCATCCCATTTGTTCTTGATTCCATTGATCACCCTCTGCACGGTGGCTTCATTTGCCTCGGGTCCCCAGAATTCCAGATAGAGTTTTACGGTAACCGTATTGGTACTGATGCTGCTTGCGTTGTTTCCAGTTAAAGAGACTTGATCCCCCCAGAAATGGTTTCCCTTTCCTGTCAGTGTAACGATCCCTTGATTAACAGCGTCCTGCAATGACATGCGATGTCCTACACAGGTGCCAGGGTGAGATTCCTGAACAGGATTGTCTGCACACGAATGGATTTTCTCTGTTGTCCTGTCCATTTTTCTCAACTGGAGAAGGTTGTCTCTTTTTGGTATTCCACCGGCATTACAGATGTCCCTGGACACAAATGGTGGGGGTGTGGTGGTATCATATTTGAGCACATAGGCATAGGGGATCACACTGTTGATTGTGTCCATGATGGCATCGAAGGCAGGAACCGCCATATTCATGGTGCTGACATCATGTCCGCTTCCATTAGCCCAGACAATGAGGTGGGCAAATGTACGATCGAAAATGTTTGTGTCTGCGTAACAGTTATTCAAATTGAAAAAATCGTTCTCCTGAACCGACTGCCATATTTGTTCAAGCGCTTCACCCGTAAGCGTAAACGCGGATTCTTCAAGAGGTTCGATGGGGTCACCCCCTGAAATGTACCGCGAATAATGTCCCTCCCCATTATGGATAATAAGAATGTTGATGCTTTCGTCGATAGGCAACATACCACCGGCCGTGGCGCTGACCTGAAAATCCAGGGGTACGGTTTCTTCAATAATTGTATAGGTTCCAGTAAATACTTCACTTGGAGTGAGGTCCTCCTTGTATGCTCTGGCTTTCAGGATTGTTGTGCTTGATATATGAATTGATCCCGCGTATGTTGCATCCAAATCTGAGGGCTCGGATCCATCCATTGTGTAGTGAATGATCGCGCCTGATGTGGAGCAACTGATGGTCACATCCAGAGATTCATTGAACACTCCCGGCAGTGGATCGAACTCTGGAGTAGCCACTGTATCAGCACTCATGCTACTTGTCAAGTTAATGATATTGGCAAATATGGACCAGGGTATTGCAGATATTCTGTCGTCTTTCCATGTCGAAATCAGGAGAGTTCCATAAAGCCCGATATCAGGCAGGGTTTGTATATTTTTTTCTGTGTCCGTGTTGATCTTGAAATTATTGCCGCAAGCTGTACCTTTAACATCATAGACTTGGCCGTAAATGTCTTTCTCGCTGTCGCTTGCCCCGCTCCGTTTATCTTCCCAGGCAATGACAAAGTACCCATCGCCGGTGAAGGCAATCGACGGATACATCTGATTGAAACCCGTACCATCATCGTTCACAATGATGTTATTGCTCAGGGCAGAGCCATTGTTATCGTATCGCCGAAAGTAGATATCGTTCGCATTTTGATAAATGCGGTTATCTGTCCAGGTGATGATAAAATTGCCCTCATCATCATATGCGACTGCAGGCCAGTGGGACAAATGGATTCCCGTATCATCGTTCACGGGGAAATTACCCCACAGAGGAGCACCGCTGCTATTGTATCGTTGACAGTAGATATCGTAATCACTTGAACCGTTTCGTGTATCAGCCCAGGCGATGACAAAATTTCCGTTACCGTCGATGGCCACGGCCGCATTTCCCTGCCAGGCCGATTCTGTATCAGTATTAACCCTGGTGTTCATCCCAACCGGAGAACCGTTGCTGTTGTAATGTTGAAAGTAGATGTCTGCATTTCCATTTCGCCAGTCCGTCCAGGCAATGATAAAATTCCCATTGCTGTCCATAGCAATCGAAGGATCCTGTATCCAGCCAGCCGTGTTCACCTTAAAATTGACGCCCAGCGCCGCTCCGCCGCTGCTGTAGCGCTGACCATAGAGATGAGGAGTTGCGCTTCGTTCATCGACCCAGACTATGACAAAGTTTCCGCTGTGGTTGACGGCTATCACGGGAGCGTTTTGTTCACCGCTACCTGTGTCGTCATTGACTCTGAAATTACCGCCCAAAGCGGAACCATCGTTCGTGTAAGCTTGGCAGTAGATATTTTTATCCCCAGTACAATCGTCACTCCACACAATGATGAAGTGGCCGCTGCCATCTGTCCCTACATGGGGCAGAGATGGATATCTGCTTCTGGAATCGCTGTTGACTTGAAAGTCGGCAACCACCACGTCATTGGTTTTGTATGGTTCATTTATTGGCTGAGGGAATTCCTCACTTGGGCGAAGGATTGTAGGATAAATGAAGAGGAGAATGGAGAGGAATGAATACGTTCTCATTTTTTGGTCTCCTTAAATGAAACAATAAAATATAGGTGAGAAAATTAAACTGGGTGTATATTATTTATTAAATTTATAGATCAATGTCAAGAAATATCTCATTGTCGTTATGTTTCATTTTGATTGGATGGTATGTAGAAATTAAAAAAGCCTATGTGATACATAGGCGTTTACGTCCTCAAGGGGACGGTGTGTTTATCATTATAAAAAGGGAGGTAATATATAAATGTTTTGGTGAGGATACTGAGGTGACTATGAATTTGTTTGATCGTGTTGCCTCAAAATAAAATGTAACTTTGTAGTAGTATTTTTTCTTCTTTCTTTTTTGTTACTTTTTTCTTTCTTCTTTTTGTG
>JAFGDT010000022.1 GCA_016931965.1 bacterium
CCTATTTATAGGGCCAGGGGAGGGTCAAGTAAAGCCGCATTGCAAATAATATATTATAAAACCGGTTAATCACAATTTAACCGGACCTTTGTGCTTTTAAAGAGAGGAAATGAGGACAGAGATTCCTTAAATGCCGGATATTCGCAATATTGTATATTATTTCGTAAAATTTGACTTTTGATACACTCCCCTAACATTAGATAAAATGGCCTGGCCCTGATATAAAAGTGGCATTGCATCATTTTTATAGCAAAAGGGTTTTTTGAAATGTTTTGGACAGCAATGATCGGTAATAAAGAAAGCCCTAAATCTGAAATCGAACTGGTAATTCCAGATCATTCGCTTCCAGCAGACTCTGATCTCTCAGTATTGTATCAGCGGTATCATCGGCTACGATCCGGCCCCGATTGAGCAGAATTATCCTCTGACATGTTTCCAGAATCATATCAAGATCGTGTGACGTGAGTACGATCGTATTCGGATTCTGCTGAATCCATTGAATAATTCGGCGGCGATGTGCCAGATCCAGATTACTGGTAGGTTCATCCATGGCAATCAGGTCGGGATCCATCGCCAGAACGGTAGCAATACTGGCCAGTTTGCGCTCACCGAAGCTCAGATGAAAAGAAGAGCGTGTCTCATAACCGTTCAAACCGACGTCATCTAAAGCAGCTTTTACTTTTTCTCTTATCTCAGCTTCATCAAAACCCAGATTTAAAGGACCGAAGGAAACATCTTCGAAAATAGTTGGACAAAACAGCTGATCGTCCGGATTCTGAAATACCAATCCAACCATTTTCTTTATCATCCGGATATTCTTTTTGTTCACCTTGTGACCAAATATCTGAAGTGTCCCCTCGCCTTTTCTCACCCCGTTGAAAAGCGTTAGTAAAGTGGACTTGCCTGATCCATTCGGACCAATTACGGCAACTTTTTCACCTTCCCGAATTTCAAGCTGAACTCCATTTAGCGCTGTGGTACCATCCGGATATTGATATGTGAGGTTCTGGGCTCTTACAGCTAACATGGCAATTTTTTTTAGATTAAATTTTCACAATCAGAGGAATTACCATAAAAAAAGAAAAAATAGCCACGACGAGGCTGTCGCTCAATTTCCAATGAAGATCCTTGATAGTATAGATGCGGCCGGTAAATCCACGAGATTCCATCGCCAGATATATCCTCTCTCCGCGTTCATAGGTCCGGACAAACAACATGGCAACCATATTACCAAATGTTTTCAAGCGTTCACGAAAAGACAATTCCACATGGCGGGAATGATAGGCCATCATCATCCGCTCGACCTCATCAATCAAAAGAAAAATAAACCTGTACATAAAAGAAAGAACTGCTATTACCGTCTGAGGTATTTTCAGTTTCTGCATTCCCCTCAAAAACATGGACATGTCTGTTGTTGAAATGAGTACAATGGTCATCATTAATATCAATACTGACTTTACATTGATCATCAAAAATTTTTCAAGTCCCTGCTGATAAATATTCAGGAAACCCGCGGACCACATGGGCGGCGAGCCTGTCGAGAAAAACGGAACAAAGATGGAAATCAATAGAATCATTGGATACAATTTCATTAGTTTTGAAATATAGTGAAGAAAAGAAACCCGGCTAAAAAAAGCAAGCAGGACCGGAACCATCAGATAAATTAGAAAAAGTTCTTTATGGGAATAAGGTATGGTAACGACAATCAGAACAAAGACCATCAGCATGATCAGTTTCACCCGGGGATCGAACAGATGAACCAGACTGTCTCCCTCCCTGTGATGATTAAAGAATTCATGTCTCATCATTGCTGTCCAAAATAATTCACATTCATAATTAAGTTTCCTAATTTATAAGGCTTTTTAGACACGATTTTTTCAATTTGAAAACCAGGTTACTTTTTTAAATTAGCATCTGCTGTCCAAATTAAGTGGGTAAAAGACTCAATTGATGATCCTCGACTTCTTTGGGTGGTGATAAATACGGATTATTAATCCATTCCCAGAGATCCCGGTATGTTAATAGATTATAGCGTAGCAAGGCCACCAAATTGGATAAGGACCAGTTGGCTTTTGATTTGGCTTTTAAATATTTCAGAATCAGCAAAGCGATCAATGCTGTCCAAATTTGAATTAACACCGCATTGTATGATGTGCCCACAAATGTCTTAATCCGGAGATTTTGTTTCAGGATTTTAAAGAATGTTTCAATCTGCCAGCGGTCTTTGTATATAGCCGCGATGGTGGTTGAACCCAATTCAAAATTATTGGTTAGGAACGTCATCATCTCATTTTTCCCCTCTATCCAGACACTCACTAATCGTAATGGATAGGGGCATTTTTCCCGGGAATAGTATCCAGTGAACTGGATGGTCTCGTCCCTTAAAACAGAACGGTTCATCGGAACTCTCCGCTGTTTAATCACCTTATACCCTACATTGCTTTTCAGTCTCGTTACAAAATAAACTCCGCTCTCAATAAAACGACTGAGCAGGGAATAATCCATTAGTCCACGATCATACACTACAATCGTCCCGGGATCAAACTCCAGGGTTCGCAAGATATTCACCTCATGGACTCGTCCCTCGGTGATATGAACAAATTTGGGTAAATAACCTGCGTGGTCTAAGAGTAAATGCAATTTAATGGCTCCCTTGGCCCGGCGATACTTGGCCCAGTTGAACATCTCTAAACACAGTGAAATAAGAGTCGCATCAAATGATAAAAGTTTATTCTTGAACCGAAATTTGTGCTTCTCCCCGATGGCGCTGCGGCATCGTTCCAGTAAACGATAAAATAACTGCTGGTATAATTGCCAGGGACGATGCTCATTGGCATAGGCCAGGGTAGAACAACTGGGCGGCTTCTTCAGACCCAGGTGAATAATCTTACCCAAATAGGTACCTAAACCATAACAAATCTCCCGCAGCGAATTGGCACGGCCTAATTGACAAAACATCATGGCAACAAATTGATCCCAGCATGAAAATCCCTTCGTACCCCAGGCTGATCGGGTTTCATGGACTAATTCCAGAAATTCTAACTTTGGAAATAAATCAAGTATTTGACCAAAGATGTTATTAAATTTGTTCATGGGATAAGCCTCCTTTTCTTGTTTTTGTTGTTCATAAAAAATTTAGGAGGTTTATCCCTTTCTTTTCAACTATTTTGTTTTATCTCGAAAATCCTATTTTGGACAAGAGTGATGTCTCATATATATTCAATCCAAAATTTTTAAAATATACGAACCAAGAAAAAGTTATTTTTCTCCTTTTTCGGCAACGTCCAATACCGGATATTCTCCACATCTTCAGATTGCATTGGCATATATTGGGTTCGAACCATGGGGGACGTCATCATTAAATATCTTTACCGGTTGAAGTAAAACTCACCGATCCGTGTTTCACGCCTTTGGATGCAATCAGAAGATCCGCCAGTTTTTTAACTTCCTGACTTGTTCCACGCATCAGGATCACTTCCAGGCAATTATTATGATCGAGATGTACATGCATTGAGGAGAGTACCAGTTCATGATGGTGGTGTTGAACATCAGTCAATTTTTCACTTAATTCCCTTTTATGATGGTTGTAAAGTATATTGACAACA
>JAFGDT010000004.1 GCA_016931965.1 bacterium
CTTCAAGACATGCCTTGAAGCCGTCACGGTATAACGGAGATTACGGTGAATCCTCAAACCAAATTGCAAACATCAGTTGACACTAGCGATAAGCGTGTAAATCTATGCTTTGTTTAATTATATATCTTGGCAGTTGTTGATTTATTAAGAAGAACAAGATTTGGGATAAACCATTGCTTGAAATTATTTGTATTATGCTTATTGAATCTCTTTTATTTCTAATTCTTTCGTCTTGAATGCTATCTTTACAACTTCTTCAAAATCACCCAAAGGAACAAGCGCATTAGGATTTTTTATTAAATAGTATTCATCCAATGTAGTATAATCTCTAACTAGTACTGCACTTAAACCTCTATTCCTATTGGGATGAATGATCATATTACTAGATCGAAACATATGTAATGTATTGCCATTTACTGCAAAACAGCGATCTCCATTTACGATTTCATCAAGTTCAATCTCATCCAACCAATCGATATCGTTATAAATAACGAGGACAAGAGGAAATTCTTGATCAGCCAACTTTTTGTATTTCTTTAGTTTTCTTTTAATTATTTTCCTTACGAGTTCTTTATAATCTTGATCGTTTTTTTCATTGAATTCATAGCTATCGAAAACTCCAACTACACTTGAAGATTTCTGCACTCCAGGCCATAACCTCCCTGCAATGTAAATATTCTGTGAAGGTGAAACATATTCGAAATTTTCAGGGCGCGTTAAATTCTCTTTCTCATTGAGAATATGTATAAAACCTTGCTTAATTTCACTCAATTTAGGATTCTCATCGTTGGGTATATTTCCTATTATTTGAATAATGGCTTTCGTTTTACTTTCTATTCGGGATATGCATTCTATAATTTCAAGCTCATGAACGTTTTTAGTCTCAAAAGGAGTAGCAACTTCAAATGCGATAGTTCCATCAACCCAAAAATCTGGTGTCTTGTTATCAACTATTTCTAAAGGAACTTCTATCTGAACGTCCTCAAAATTTGAGTTCAGTATGCCATATACTCTTAATTCAGCGATGTGTGATTTACACTGAGAATCATCGAACGATCTGATACATTTTATCATTCCGTTTTGTTTTTCGTTTGGATAAATAGAAATTATTTTTTCAAGCTCATCTCTTAAATGCTTTAAGTTAGGATTTGTAGCAAGATACCTTATGTAAGATCTCTCAAAAAGTCCAACCGGTTTGTCCATTGAATCTATAAATTCTTTTGTGAATATCACGGTCATATAATTCTGCCTTTCGATAGGTTTCTCCATTTAAGCGACATAATGTCACCCCTAAAAAGAAGCTTTTGTTTATAAGGAATTATACTACATATCAATTCCTTAATTCATTGATCGCCTTCAACGATCTCCAGTGCCTGCTTGAGTACCTCTACAATCTTCTTCTTCTCGATTTCCTTCATCCCTTCGCTGTATCGCATCGGGAAGATCCGGAATCCATCTTTCTCTTTCCTGAAAAAAGTCTTGGGCTTCCGCTTTGGCTTCATTTCCTTCTGAATCGCTCTTTTCAATGCCTGGGCAGACATTCCCGCAGAAATCTGATCCAGATACTTACTGATATCAGTAACCCCAAGAGTATTGAAAACCTGGGCATGAGCCATGGTGATCTTGTCTTCTTTCAGAGCCTTCAGGACGTTTTCATGAAATTCCAATAAAGCCTTGTATCTCTGAATCTGCCGTTTGGAGAGATCAAACTCCTCTTCTAGATCTTCGTTCTTTTTTCCGCGTTGCTGTGACTTCCAGACCGCATTGGCCATGTCGATCGGCTTGAAGTTCTTTCGCTTGACATTTTCGACAAAAGAAAGCCGGTATGCGTCATCCTCGGAGATATCTTTTCTGATGATTGCACGGACTTTATCCCACTCGATTTCCTGGATCGCTTTCACACGACGATATCCATCAATGATCTTATAAGGAGGTTTTGAGCCCCAGAGAATCACTGGTAACAACTGCCCTTCCTGACTGATGCTGGACACGAGATCAGAAATACGTTCAGTCACGCGATACTGGAAGCTGCGATCTTCGGTGTCAATATCACTCAAATGGACAAGCTCAGTTCCCGATTTCTCCAGTACATCCTTGAACTCGATTTTTTCCTTTGGTTTAGCTGGTCTTCCCCTGCCTCTTGTCGCCTTGGATGCCTGATCTTCCTTTTTCATGAATCTCCTCCTTTAAAGAATAATGTCTACCCCCTGAAGAATATATGTATTCTTAGAATATTACAATCTCAATTCAAGCTCCAAAACATAACTCAATCATGACTTCTCGATATCCCATGATTTGGAAAACGAAAAAAATTATAGTTCGCGAAACAGGTTCAGGAACGCTCCATAGAAAGTGTCTAGTTTTTCTTTTTCATTGGGTTCCTTTATTTGAATATTTGGATTTAATAACGATAAATTAGGATTATGATAAGGATCACAATAGATTTTGTCTCTCCATTTGGAAAGTAAATATGCGATATCGGAATGAAATCGAGGTCGTGTATCAACGGTATCATCAGATCCTCGACTTTTAGATTCATAGTGATATAAGCGCGCAAACGGAGTAAAGACGATCCGGTAGCCAGCCTTCCTTATTCTAAGACATAAGTCGACATCGTTGAATGCTACTCCAAGATTTTCATCAAATCCTTCAACACGATCAAAGACATTTCTTCGCATCATCAAGCAAGCCCCTGTGACGGCACTGTAATTTCTTATCATATTAGGCTGCCCGAAATAGTGATTGTCATCGGAAAATGTTTTGAAAACATGTCCGGCAATTCCACCCATACCCATGACAATCCCAACGTGTTGGATTGTATTATCCGGATAAAGCAGTTTAGATCCTACTGCACCGATCTCATCGATTTGGGCATATTCAAGCATCGCTGTCAACCAACCGCTTTCAATGATTTCTGTGTCATTATTAAGGAATACAATATATTCTCCGTCCGAATTCCTAACTCCTATATTGTTCAGTTCTGAAAAATTGAATCGGGTATTGTGAATCAAATATTTGAATCGATCGCTTTGTTCTGCTTCTTTCTCGAGATAAAAATGCGTTTCGGATTGTTCACTGTTATTGCTTACAACCAGGATCTCATAATTGGAATGAATTGTGCGGAGATAGATCGACTCAATACAACGTATCAATAAATCGACTCGATCTTTTATCGGAATGATAATTGTCACCTTCTTTGAACTATCGACTTTCAATCGAGTCCGATAAGAACCCGGAGCTAATCCAAATTCTATAGATCCCTCCATGTCTCGTCTTTTCAGTGCATCTTGGAGAGCCTTCATGGAACTTTCCCTGAAGAATCCGCCCTTGGCTGAAGCTTCGAGCGCAGCCGATCCTTCTATCATTCGCCAATGGTAAAGAATTTTAGGAATATGTTTGATACAAACGGCTTTTTCCGTTGCCCTGAGGAATAAATCATAATCTTGACTTCCTTCAAAGCCTTTCCGAAATTTTCCAATTTCATGAAAAAGAGACTTCTTCATAAGGGTGAAATGACAAATATAGTTGATGGATAAAAGCAATTCAGGTGAAAAATCTGGTTTAAAAAATGGATCGATATATTCCCCTTTATTATCCAATTTATCTTCGTCTGAATAAATAAAATCTGTTTCTGGAAATTGGTTTATCATTTCAGTACAACTGCTTAACGCATCAGGACTCAACAAATCATCATGATCCAGAAAAGCAATATATTCACCTGTCGCTATTTCGGCAGCTGCATTTGTTGCTGGAGCAATCCCTTCATTTTTTTCCAAGAAACGAACGACATACTTGCCGGGATATTTTTCGTTATACTCTCTCAATATCGACTTGGTGCCTTCGCTTTTTGAACCATCATCGACCAGGCAGTGTTCCCAGAATGTATAATCCTGAGTTCGTACAGATTCCAACATTTCCCGGAGTATTACAGGATCAGTATCGAAAACCGGAGTCAAGATTGAAATCAAAGGCGTTCTCGCCGATTTCGATTCAGGAGTAATATTTTTGATGGTTTCAGTTAGATTCCCTGAATTCAGATTGGGTGATGAAATTTCCTGTTGTTCAAAACGGTATTCGGTTTTATGAGACATTTTTTTCCTGATCAATTTTAACATGTCAATAGGCGTTAACAGATTTCTAAGGATCCGGTAGGATCTCGAGTAAAGAATTTCACGCAAGGCATCCCTATGTGCATGAAATTGTTTTTGCATGGTGTTCAAATCCTTAAAAAGATTCTGGTTAGACATGCGAAGTTCAGATATCTCCATATCCTTATTATGTGTTGTTTCGTGAAGCTCCTTATTTTCCATTAACATGTTTTTATGAGATTCTTCAAAATGATGATGAAGCTGGTGAACAATCCGTTCCCAATTCTTCATATTCTTATTCAATTTATCAATATCGTGACAAGCTTTATTGTGATGTTCGCCAAGTATTTTTCTCTGGCTTGCGATCCTTTCGAGGCATCTGGCAGACTCCTTTAAAAAATCAATATCACCTTCGACTGTTGTTCGAATTTGATCAGTGATAAAAGTAATATGTTTTTTAAGATTCTGTATTATATGAGGATCTCTTTTTGTTATTAAATAGATATCCCGATAAGAGTGGCGGCGAGAACAGACCGGTTTTGTGAACCGGAAAAAACCCAACTCCAGTTCCATAACCAAATCTGGTTCACAACACTGCATCAACAGGTGCTTTAGTGCCATCCAGATGTACCATTTACCCAGATCACCATTCTCGAAAACCATCCAACTGAAACCGTTTTTATTTATTAGTGATTCGAATTGAATATTTGAGGGCAATCCATTGCTTCGATGCTCGTTCAACGATGGTGGCACAGCATCCAGAGCGGCTCTCGAGAATCCATCGAGATATGTATCAGCTGCATCCCTTTCAGAATTTTGAAATGGCGCTCCGAGTATCAGAAACTCACGTGTGATCCGAAATATTTCTTCGAGAAATGATTGTCGTTGGTCATCTCTTAGATGCTCAAGAACATCCATGCAAACGACAATATCGAATGCTTCATCTTCGAAAGGTAATGGTTTTCCAATTTCGAGCTTAACATATCCTGGCAATTTGCACGGTTGAACATCTGCAGTCAAAATATTCCAGCCCTGCATCAGCTTGGAAAAAGGCGTCATCGGATTTCGATTGAGGTCCATATGAAATCCACCAATATCGAGCATTGGTGAATCATGATTTATCTTTTTATGGTTTTCTAAATGATTAATTATTTCAATTGCTGCAAGATAACGCTCATACTGATCAAAAGTTATGCCTTTCATCAGAGTTTTCTACCTCCCCAATTGAAATATTAAATGAATCTATATCACAAAACAATTCGCTTTTCACATGCCGGTGCGCAGTGCATCTCTAAAATATACAACACCAAATTCTCAGAAGCTAAGGATGGTATTGTGCCACAAAATATCGTAAAATGGTTTTCATGAAGAAATTATCGAGTGATTTCCTTGCTGAACGAAAACTCAGAAGCTATCTGAAAAACCAACCAAGTCTGACATTGAGAATGGATATCACGAACAAATGCAACTTGCGATGTATAATGTGTCATTTCGCCGACGAACAGATTTTCAAACGAAAGAAAAGAGAATTCACAACCGAAGAGTTTCAAATGGTTTTCGAAAAAATCGCTCCATTGGTTAAGCTTGTCGTATTATCCTGCGGTTGTGAACCATTGCTCTCCAGACATCTTGAAGGAATTCTAGGATATCTTGCCACAAACCATCCTCGTGTTGAAATTGAACTTTGCACAAATGCAGTCCTTATGAACGCTGAAATCCGCACTCTATTTATAGAAACCGGGATCACATATCTTATGGTTTCATTAGATGGAGTGACAAGGAATGCGATCGAAAGAGTCAGGATTGGAGCAAATTATAATAAGGTCATCGGAAATATCATTGCCCTTCGGGATTTGAAAGCCAGATGTGCCGCCAGATTTCCAAAGCTTGTCCTGAACTATGTCATGTTGGACAGTTATATCCATGAAGCGCCTCTTTTTGTTGAAATGGCCAGGCGAATGGGAGCTGAGTGTGTTGATTTCCATCATGCTGTACCAGGATATTCTGGTTTCCCGCATCATGAGAAAATGGAAAATAATCCCGCAAAGTTCAATCACTACAGAGCCCGGATCATTGAAGAAGGGAAAAGGAAACAAATAACTGTATTCATTCCCGATCCTTTCGATTCTTCAGCAAAATGGAACCCCAATAACGATCCAACAGCAGAATTGAGTGATTATGAGTCTGTCATTCCAGACATTCACTTCGGGAAGATTCCAATGCCAAAAACGTTTCCAGAAGGCTATCAAGCCAGGAATTTCCAAGGAAAAATATTCAAACACTTTGGCAAGGTTCAGTGTCTTCGACCATTTACTGAAATCATGATAAGAGAAATGGATGAAGTTCTTCCTTGTCCATGGTTTGGTTCTGTGTTGGGAAAACTATCGAATGACAAAGATTTGAACAAAACTTTTTGGGGCAAGAATTTCAGAAAACTAAGACTTCAAATGATAAAAAACAGAAAATGTGAATATTGCGTAGAATGCCCTTTGATATTGGCTCAATTAACCTCCAGATCAGATTCAAAAATTTAGATGATAATTATTTTTATAATAAACCCTGAGCAGTCAACACCTCAGGAATTTCGGCAATTATGATACTCAAGTATCTACACTTGGAAAATCTATCCAAAGTAACAGAATGGCATATGTGGAAATTTGATAGATTTATATTGGTTGTCTTTGTACTGTCATTATTATATTGCAGTTTGGCATGGACACCAGCATCCTATGAGATAGTCTTGAGATCATTTGGCTCGCCCGGGGAGGGATTGGTCGCAGGTATACCTAGGCATGTGCGATCCGATGAATACGCGGTCTGGACGCCTTTTATTCAAATTGCAGTAAACAATCAATTCAACAGGATAAATACCACATCAGTTTATAAAGAAGATCTTCGCAATTTCAATGCACTACCAATAAGAGACTGGGCAATGGTGTTTAAACCTCAGTTCTGGCTATTTTTTCTCATTGATCCCGCTTTCGCTTTTTCGTTTTATCATACTCTTTATTTCGCACTCTTTCTAATCGGGTATTACCTGCTCACTATAGAATTTGGATTTCCCAAATCCTGGGCTGTGGGGATATCTTTGCTTCTGTTTTTCACCAGTTATGTACAGTACTGGTGGACAACCACGGGTCCAGTAATGTCGATTTATCCTTGGATACTCATAATTTTTATATCTAAGCGAAAATTAGCTTTCAGGTTTTCAATGATGCTTTTTATGTTGACTTTCATGCTTCTGGCGCATTTATATGTTCCTCTATTGATTGCATTTTTTTATTCGAGTATTTTCCTTCTGCTGGCTTTTTACCCCAACAAGTTTAAAATCTCAAATTCACTACCGATGTGTATAGCTGTCTTGATAGCTGGTGCACTTGCATATATTTATCTCAAAGACCCTATCGAAGTGATGTCAAATACGGTTTATCCCGGGAAACGGGTCAGCATTGCGGGAACAGTACCATGGCCTGTCTGGGTCTCATTGTTTTTCCCTTTCTTTCCTTCCTGTAATCATGTGAACCTCGTCGAATCAAATATATGTGAAACCGGTTCCGGCGGAAGCTATCTTTTTATCTTGGTTTTATTGTTTCTTGATTATAAAAGATGTATTGCTGATTTCAAAAACCATAAGAATAAACTCCCGTATCAAATTATTCCTCTTATTTTAGGGTTTGTTTTTTTGTCGAGCTGGATGATCACGAAGGTTCCACCATTCATCGGGAAGCTACTTTTTCTTGATAATGTCCATCCACCACGGATGCTTTTTCCCGCTGGTATCCTGATAACGATGTTCTCACTTGTACTGCTGAAGCAGGGAAGATTGCTGCTTTCATGGTTCAGATTCATTCTTTTTGCTTTGATTGTTTGCATGTTATGGATTGCTTCGAAAAACTACATCGGTAAAAATTTGCTTCTCCAGGGATATTGGGACATTGTTATTTTATTGCCACTATTCATCATTATAATATTCAGAAAGAAGCTAAATACTCATAGTAAGATTTTTTTTATATATTTAGCTACCATTATCAATGCATTCGGATTCGGGGATTTTAATCCAATCCAGTCATCCAAACCGATATTTCATCGTCCGGAAACGGCAATAGTTGACAAACTTGAACGACTCTCGAATCTGCATCCAGAAAAATGGATCGTTATGGATGCATTTCCTGGTGCCACTCTGAACGGATACGGATTCAAATCCATAACTCATGTTTTGATTGAACCACAGCTTGAATTTTTCAGGCAATACTTCAAACTCATGAATGAAAAAGAATTCAATCGAGTGTTCAACCGGTATGCACATGTAAAATTGCGCGCAGTTCGTTGGCCGATCTCTCCATATCCTGACGTTATTCATTTACCGATAAAGCGCTTCGATCCGATCTTTTCCGATCCTGAACTACATATTCATAAAGATCTCCCCAAATCCTTTTCAGAGAAAGGAGCAATGGAGAAAATCGTCGTCGGAGACACATTGGTACAGATCACAGGATGGTGTTATTTCATCGGTACACATCCCGGCCGATGCATCGGGATCGAATTTCCATGCTCTTATAAAAACGCAGTTCTTGAAACAATTGCCAGGCATGATGTTATCGAAACTACAGGGAATACACAATTGCTTTACAGCGGATTTCAAATAAAGATAGAATCGGATCAACCCTGTTCAGAAACAGAAATCAGAGAAAATTTAGCGATTATCAGCCATGATCCGAATAGCGGAACATTTTTATTGAAAGGATGTCAATCCAGAACATCTACATCATAAATGGCGACCAAACCAATTCCGGTGCCGTTTCCGTACCCCTTCAGATGAACAGTCCAATTATATCCTTCATAAACATCATAAACAATTGCAGCTTCTGTAGAATGCCCCGGAGTCAATCCATGGGAAGAAAGGACTGCTTTATCTGCGCTTGAAAGACTGGTCCAGTCGTCATTAAAGGCAACCTGCGTTGAACCCCTGAATAGCGTCAAAGTTGGATCTTGAAGATAGTCACTAATGTTCGGATCCATATCATGAACCCAGGGACCCAATCCGTGAATGACCACTTTCTTGGATTGCGAACCGTTCAAGATCAACCCGCCAATCGGGATATCCGCATAACCATTTCCGACATAGGCACGAGTGGATAAATTGCAGAGATAGACCGTTGAATTGGAACTCACATCGTAAATCGCAACCAGTCCTATACCTGTGGTATTGTTTAAGCCTTTTAAGTGAACCGTCCAATTATAACCCTCGTTAACATCATAAACAATCGCCGATTCAGTATTGTAACCAGGTGTCAATCCGAAAGCCGAAAGCACGGCTTTATCGGCACTCGGAAGGCTCGTCCAATCGTCGTTATAAGCCACTTGTGTCGAATTCCTGAACAATGTCAATGTGGGATCTCTAAGGTAATCATTGATATTCGGATCCTGGTCGTGTATCCAGGGTCCCAATCCGTGAAAAACAACTTTCTTGCTTTGCGAACCTTTCACGATCAATCCGCCGATTGGAATATCGGCATATCCATTTCCGACATATGCTCGAGTCGATAAATTGAACAACTGGGAAGACCCACCGGGGATAGTCGTCGTTGTTCTCGTTGTCGATGTTGTTTGTGAAGTTGTGGTTGTCCTTGTTGATGTAGTTGTTCTCGAAGTTGTCGTAGAGTAACTTGTGGTTGTTGTTCTCGTAGTAGATGTGGATCTTGTCGTCGTGGTTGTAGACCCAGTTTGAATGTTGAAATTTAAACGACTTCCGTCTCCACTTAAGTATGAAGATCCACCATCCCAACCCTCCAAGCGAATTCTTGCTCTTGAAACATTCGTGTTGGGAACTTCCCAACTATAGTTGTTTGATCCAGGAGATGAAGTTACCCATGTCTCAATTGCACTAAAGTTTTTACCTCCATCCTGAGAAAAATAAATATCAACATTATCAATCAAGCTTCCAGTAAATTGATACCATGAAATAGAGAAAATCGTTCCACCAGTTAAATACTCTTCACCATCAGGATTTTTAAGCTCAATATCCTCAAGATAATGTCCATTGTTGGGTACAATTTTAACTATGTGGAGTAGCAAGTCTTTATCATAATCAGATCTATAATCATGCCATGTGTCATACGTAAAAGCTTCATCCTCCGTATCGCTATAACCCCAACCACATAAAGAGTGATTTTCTATGTCTAAGAGAGCTGGTCTGTTACTATCGATCTCATTTTGGAATAGGTCCCAAACTGATGTGTAATCATCTGATGCCCAACTGCTGCCATATCCCTTTTGCAACATCAGATCATTGACTCCAGGAACCATATCTATCCAATATGTTCCTCCACTGGCTCCTTTCGTATTCATAGCCCATGCTAGTTCTACAATTAATTTAGGACGAGCGGGATTAACATCATTATGCTCCCATCGAAAGTTCACTCCATCACTCCCAACATAGAATTCAGCTGTTGTCTCATCGATATAATATTCAATAATTTTACCATAAGAAGTATATTTGCCAGTCGACCCCCCCCCCATCTGACCCTCATAATCCCGATATGAGAGAACCATTGCCATTGATGTAGGAGTGCATCCACATGTCCAACCATATGCTGGTAGCAGTTTTTTATCGCTTCCATTATGGTAATCAAGAAAATGATCTGTTCCCAATAGCTTTGTTGATAGAAAAATCCAAAATAGTACAAAAACTAGAGCAAACGAAATTTTTATATTATACAGCTTCATTTTAAATCCCCTATAATATCGTTTTCAAGTTTTTTCCACTTAGCTTTCACGATATCGGGATCTGCAGTCATATAGTTCTTGTCAGCCATTAAGTTTACTATATCATCAGATTCATAAATATCTTCTTTAAATGCATCAACAATAATCATCCGACCAGATATGTTAGTAAATTCATACCATTGATCAAGAGGACCTAACATATATATATGATTTAATTTAATATCAGATCCCAGTTTCTTGCTAGCAACATCAGCTAACCTGCACCCCTTTGTAAAAAATACTGGTAATCCATGCAATGTAGCAGGTATTGGAATCATATCGTAACGTGTAGTGATAAGCACGGATCCGTAATAACTAGATCCAGACATAACATTTTTAATATTTTCCAAATCATCATATGCTTTTAGATACTCGTCTGTATGCTTGAAAACTGCTATTTGGGGATCATTATCATTGCCATTACAGGAACCATTCACAAAGTACCTTTTATTTTTTAGAATTTCATTTTCCTTATCTTTCGCCTGTAAAAACCTCTCATAAAGCTCTGGATAACTGGCTCTTGCATTATTTATATCAATAACAATTTCATCTATTGTTTTAGAATTATTATTTCCTATCTGAAAAATAAAATGCATGGCAATAAGTTGTTTGTTGATATCACAATAATTTATTGAGGTAACTAAGTTTACATCGCCCCACTTTCTTGTAGCTTTCCATAACGCCGCTTTTTCTAGAAAATCAAAAGGTACACCATCAGAAATGTTGCTACTGGCTACAGGCAGATTCAAAGAACAGTCATACGAGTAAGCATTACACGTTGATAAAAAATTAAAATCAGCCAAAGCATTGATTAGAAAAATTTCAAAAGCTATTTTCATAATAAGATATGATCTCAACTTCTTCATAAATATCTCCTTCCAAAACCATATATCTCATAGGAAAAGTTATGTCAAGATCTTTTCATAGCTTCACAGATCAAATCGCAGTTGATAATTTTTTCTATTTAAAATATTAACTATTCATTTGACTTAACTTTCCCGATCCAAAAATAAAAATGCGGTAAAAATCTGCTCCAGGTATTTTACCATCGTCGATATTTATTTTAAGTGTATAATTGTTTTGCATGGAAGGCTTATCCGTGATTCTAACTTGTCCACGACCTTCATCAACAACTAAACGCAGACTATGAAAATGATTGATAGGAAAATCAGATAGGTACGCATATGTTATATCTTTCGGTTCTTCAAACGCTAGATGATTTAAAGTGACTTTGCCATCGTTTGAAACTATAATATCATCTATGCCATCTACTTTTGAACACTCCCACCAAAATATCAGTGATTCATAATTATCTAACAAGACATTCAGATTGTTTTTAACGTAATCAAATATTTCATCGCGTTTTTTATTTTTTAGTGATTTTTTATCTCTAGCATGCACACGATAAAACAAAACTTTTTTGG
Organism: bacterium; assembly: GCA_016931965.1. Classification (GTDB taxonomy): domain Bacteria; phylum Zhuqueibacterota; class QNDG01; order QNDG01; family DSAB01; genus JAFGDT01. The sequence continues at coordinate 12,278 of JAFGDT010000004.1, forward strand.
GGCTTGATTGATAATGAACTATAACTTCCCAAGTATATGCTAATTGCCAATTATTTGGTATTCTATATATTTTATTACTGCGCTCTATCTCATCTGAGTTTCGAAACTCTCCTAAAACAACAAATCCATCATCTGGTTCGTAAACAACAGTGCTAAGCGGTAAGTATTGGGTCTTATTATTGAATTTATCCAGAAATCTCTGATATGCAATTGTGTTATTGCTTGCATATAAAAGATCTGGCTTGATAGCTTGGATGAAAGAATGAACTGCCTTCTGCGGCAATACGTCATCCATTAGGTCTCTATGACGATTCACTACAACAATCATTGATGCAATAATTAAAATTATCAATAATATCAATGAAAGAAATTTGCAAATTCGATTCAATCTTAAAGCATAAAAACCCGCAGCAAGAAGCAGTATCATTGGAGGTGTTACCATATTTAAATGCCTTGGTAGTCTGTGCAGAGGATGATATTCCGTAAAACTCATGCTACCAAACTGCAAATATCCAAACACAACCCAAAACCACACAAAAACCCAAATATACCAACGATTGCAGCGAAATAAACCTGGAATTATTAAGATAAGTAGATATAAATAGTGAAAACCATAGTAACTACTTGCCCAACCTCTAAAGTGAAATGGTTTACAAGCGTGCATTTGGAACATTATGTCAGGATAAGTACATAGGTCAGGATGAAAATTCTGATCTATATTGTAATGAATAATTGTCGCCTTGTATTTATAAAAGAAATCGCCTAAATGATGTAAATAGAGGCTGTTTTCTGATGTCGCAAAAAGTAGAAAACCTAATCCAAATAAGCCGAGGCGACTAAAGATTTTACCCCACGCATATCCATTAGTTATGCGGAAAATAAAAGAAGAACTTTGTATAGTAAGATATAAAACAAAGAACAACAATATTGGAAAAGCTGACATGTTAACCGAAGGTAGATATGCAACTAATAATCCAGAAAAAAAGTAATGACTTTTATTACGTAATTTTGGGGAGATAATTTCTGCATTGTCTTTATCAGCGATGAATAAAAGATACACAGCACAAAGTGAAATTCCGGGTAAAATTGCATCTGGTAACAGTCGTGAGGAAAGTTCCACATCTAGAGGATAAACCGAGTTCAAAATTGCTGCAAATATCCCTGTAGATTGATTGAAAAAGCGTGTACCAAATCGAAATAATACAATTGTTGAAAAAAAGGAGAGAACAAGAGGAAATAATACAATTGTAGCTTGATTAATCCCGAATATCAGGTAAAACAGGGCTGCTGGATAATAAGTCCCTATCCGTAAACCGTTGTTATCAGGGAAAATATACTTGTGTTGGAAAGCAACTTGAAAAGCCCTTTGAACATAATCGGGATCGTCATCCCAATTCAGACCATTGAAGAAGACAACTCGCAGACTCAATGATAAAATAGCTAGAAAAATTAATAAAAACAGATCATTTCTCAAAAGCTGTTTAATTATTTTCTTTTTCAAGCTATTGATATTCGGTTTCTTTTGCACAATCCACAATTTCATATAATATATAATGCACGCGCCAAAATTCTTTTTCCATGATCTTTTCAACCTTGTATTTCGCTAAAACCCTTTCGCACAGTTTCACTTCCTCGGGAGCAAGCGTGTTACACCAAAAATTCCAGTGGATATAGACACCCCCTTTGTATCTGGAGAAGTATTCTTCCATTCTTTGTTTGTCGGCGTTTAAAGCAAGGTAGATCTGCGCGGCATTGATCCCCTTTATAAAAAACATATTTGGATTGTGAGTGAAAACGAGGGAATTGTCTGGCAGATATTCGGCTATTTCTTCGACATATTGATGGTCCAATCTAGCCTCCCATGCCTCCTCACCCTCAGACCGAATTAATGGGATCAACCATGAGAAGTGTACCACCAGGAGAATACAGACCACGGTTGTCATACTAAATCTTCTATTTTTTACGAACATTGAATTGTCAAGCGCCTGAATACCGTACCCAGCCAATAAAATCAAAGGTGCATAAGCTACAAGCGAGTACCGAATATCGGCTCCATATTCATAACTCCCTGCATAGAAAAAAATAAATATGCCCCAAAAAGCAAAAAACCATAAAATCAGAAATGATCTCTCTTTTGAAAAGGATATCCATAGACTGCCCAGAATGGCGATAATTGTAACAAGAACCGGAAAACGATCGATGTCAAAGAAATAAAAAATATTGGAATGTAAATTTGTTTCGATATACTGAATTCCGAATCTGGCCTGATTTCGCGCACCCCAAGGCTCGTCTTGAACTGCATAATAATGACCGAAAACGGGAATAACCAAAATAACAGCGATTAAAACAAATAGCCAGAAGCTTGTCTGCAAATATACACCTGGTTTCTTAAGTAGAACAAGAACGCCGATAACAGGAATAAGCAAAACGGATTCCAACCTGAATTGAATTGAGAACGCTGTGAGAAGAATGCTCAGAAGTAAGATAAATTTTCGATTTGTTTTCAGAGAAAATGTCCACGCGCAAACGGTCAACGTGTTGAAAAAAGCAGCACCAGGTTCGACTGCTGCCGTGTTTCCCCACATAGAATTCATGGGTATCAACGCAAAACATAATCCGGAAAACAAAGCTGCTTTTTGATTATCAAAAAGGTTAAAATATATAAAAAATATCATCAGTACATGAACACTCGTCAGGAAATTGTTTATGATAAATGCCCAAATCTCCCGGACTCCGAACATCCTGTAGATAATTGATAAAATATAAGGATACGCATTTGGCCACTTATTATATTTGACAATCGGACAACAAAGTCGTCCAAATTCAATGTTGGCTTCATCACACAATTGCGCACGATGAAGCAACGCAAGGTTCATACCCTGCTCCTGATAAATGTCTTCATCATAAAAAATTCGATTTGTCCTGGGAGCTACAGAAAAAACAAGGACAAACTGAAGGAGCATGATGAAGATAATCATTACATAGGACGATCGTTTAATTTTTTCAAGACCCGCGATAATATGTTTCCATGAAAAGATAAAAGAAATCAAAATTAAAACGAAATTAGTTTCGCTAAAATAAAATGTAAATGTCATGAGTTGTTCTTTGATTTCAAACACTGAAGTATATTTAAGCCAAACAAAAATGCTTGTTAAAACGACTATGTAGCCAAGTATAAGACTCAATATAAATATTCTATTATCTTTAGCTGACCGAGATGCTTTTTCAGAAAAATCGTTTCCTGATGTCATTGTTGACCCCTATCTGGTTTTTGCGAAGGACGAATAAAATAAAATACGATTCCATGATCTAAATGGGATTCCATGAGATTACTCAACCTCATTTCTTCAGAAATGACCATACAATCTTTGATGTTGTCCGCTACCGCGCATTCGTAAGTTGCTACGACAAGAGCAGGCTTATTACAAGACAGTTCGTCCATTGCTCTCCGAATGTTATCCTTCGAATCACATAAGAATTGTCTGACCTTAGATTTATCGAGAAAGGGTGTTTTCGAAAGGCTCAGAAATGCTCCATCAGAAACGAATGTCGACTGGGTATCCTGCTCTGAGAAATATGCGCCTAACCAAGATATTTCGTTGTACTGATTCTCAAATATTCGAGGAAGCCATATTGCGGAAAATATCATCATAAAGAGCAACCCTGATAAGGGAATGATTTTTTTGTAACCAGTTATTTTATCAGTCAAAATCCCAGATAAAAATATAAACAAAATTAAAAAAGTCGCAAAATGTCCCTGGATGTACGCGGCAATCGGAGATATTAGAATCATGAAAAGGGTTATATATGTCCACAGCGCGAAAAGACAGCCTTCTGAGATAGTTTGTCTATGATGAATTATTGTAATCAATTGAATTAACAAAATAATCAAACAAGGTGCAACCAGGAATCTCCATCCAACCCAATCCGGGCAGATGCATGTCATTAGATCGGTGAAAGTTTTGAGGAAAACGTTGGAATGAAATAGATTGAATGGAATTACATCGAGACTATCATGCCCAGACAATTTGTAATTACTGAAAACATCACGCACGAAATTTCCAATAAATATTTGAACTATGAAGAAGGGAATCAATGTTATGATCAGAATGATTATAATTAAAAACAAATTGGCCAAAGACAATTTATACTCTTTTGCTTTAAAAATTAAAAGAAACAACAAGGAAGCGATGGCGTATATCATTGGAGGAGCGTAACAATCGGCAGCCACTCCAGCAACGAAGACTGACAGATAGATCCACACAGACTTTCCTGTGATACGCCATATTGAAAAGAAACATAGTACGACAGCGAAAAAGAATGGAATAAAAGTTGCAATTTCGTAAATTCTGTTGATATATAGAAGATACCAGTGAGAGGAGTACACAATCGATGAAATAAATGCTGCAGCTGGTCCGGCAAATAGACGTAATGAAATATAAAAGAAAACCAAGCCAATAGAATTTATCAGTACACCGAAATATCTGTAATTCCCAAATGAATTCAACAATCTGAAAATCTTGGTCAATTGAACCGCGGGGAAGAAAGTTGTCGAACCATAGCCCCCAGAAAATATTGGCAGATCCAGGTTGTTGATCAGTGCAATTTCATCGACATTCGGCAACAGCCACTCATTCAAATTGACCAGACGAAAAATCAAGAATATTGTCATGATTATCAGTAGCAGACAATTGTCGATTCGAGTCCATGAAAGGGTATCAGTTATTTTTTTCATTGATTATCAGGTATTTGTCAATAACAAGTGCATCCGGTTTCATAATCCGGAAAGTCCGGATGGCATCTTCGGGTGAATTGACCATCGGTTCACCGTGCAGGTTGAAACTTGTATTCAATAACGCACCTATTCCGATCTTTTCCTTCATTTTTTTCAAAAGATCGACATAGATGGTCGGAGTATCAGATAAAATCTGTGGTCGGCAGGATCCATCGATGTTGATTACACCAGCCAGTCTGCCTCTATGCTCGGGTTTGACCATATAACCCATAGTCATAAAACGGTTTGGAAAGCCCTTACAGTCTTCAAAAACATCGATAGCATCCTCTTCGAGAATTGACGGGCAAAATGGCTGATACCAAACTCTTTTTTTCAAAAACAAATTGAGTTTCTGTCGTATTTGCATTGAATCCGGACGAGCCAGAATGCTTCTTCCCCCCAAAGCACGCGGACCAAATTCGGATCGACCCTGAAACCATTGGATAACATGATTAGTTTTCAGTAGATCTGACACTTGTTCTAAAAGGTCATCCGGACAATGATATCTAAGTCTGGAATTCAGTAAAAGGTTTTCGATTTCATTCGATGAAAATTCCGGTCCGATCTGAACGGTTGAGAGATCAAAACGTGTTTCCCTCTCCTTCTCATGCATAACCCAAAGGGCTGCACCCATTGCCAGTCCGCCATCTCCCATGTGAGGAAAAACATAACAGTTATTAACTTTTTCAAGGTTTTTAATGAGTCTATTTACTTTTATATTTGAAAACAAACCGCCCGCCAGTGCGATGTTTGATTCTGAGGTTTTCGCAAGGGCATTCTGAATGAGTTCAATCACCCACACTTCAAGAGCTCTTTGTGCCATAGCCGCAAATTGTTCTGATGGTGCTGTCCACAGGATTTCGGAAAGCCGTTTATGAAGCCTCAAACTTGAATATTTACTGAGTATTTCAAGGTCATTAATCTCAAAAAAGTCTATCAACGGATTATCAATATCATTAACGGAATACGCGTAATTCGCCAAAGCCATCACTTTACCTTCGTCCTCAAGTTCTCTCATATTCAGTAAATTTGTGACATGTTCGAAAAAGATACCTAATGAACTCTTTGCTGAAATGGACTTGATCCTCGTCAGAGTTCCATTCTTAAAGACCGATATGGTTGCAGAAAGTCCGTCTCCCAGTCCATCCATCGTAACGACAAGGCAGGAATCGAATTCACTCGTAAAGGCAGCGCAGGCCGCGTGGCATAAATGGTGTTCGACAAAACTCCGATTTATGCGATCCAACCCATGTTTGGACAATTCTCTTTTCAGAATAAAATCGCTAAAAGAACGGCTGATGGAATTCCCGGGGATCTGTGTTATCCAATATTTGTTGAATTTTTTGAACATGTTCAATTTGCTGGGAACCTTTTTCCGTCTCCGGATCATATAATATTCTTCCTTCAGGAACGGAAAAAATCTCTGTATGGTTTTTGCTACATCAAAGGTCGAGATCGCGATATGATCTATGTCGGATGCACCAAGACCCAGATATGTCATTGCATATCTTATCGAATTGTGTGGAAACAGGATCTCAAGTTTCCGTCTGGACAGTCGTTCTTCATTTATAGCGAAGAGAATTTTGTTGTTCTCTATGACTGCCACACCCGAGTCATGATTATCCCAAATGCCCAGCGTCAGCATATGTCGACTAAACCTTTATCTCATTTCTGTAAGTTATTTTCGATATTGCTGAAAATCGCATATTGAAAATAATGTTCAAATTTTGTTGAAAAGTCAAATCCTCAAACCTCAGTATCAACAATCATCGAATTGAGTCAAGTTGAGATACAGAATGAGTATTATTCGGTGATAATATTACTTTTCTTATTTATCTTCATAATGGCAGTCCCTGTCGGAGCTTCAGCCGATGGGCTGTAGATGGCAACCAAACCCATACCTGTTGAATTGTTTACACCCCTTACAACACATGTCCAATTTGCATCGGGATCGATATCATAAACTAATGCAGATTCCCTAGAAAAATCAGGAATTAAACCGTGTTCAGCCATATATTCTTTTTCCCATGGATCTGCATCTTCCCAATTGTCGTTCCCATCTTTCCAAACACCATTCATATATAAATCAATTTTAGGATCAATAAGATAGTTGGAAATTCCAAACTGCTCGAGCCATGGCCCTATACCGTGAAAAACCACTCTCCGTTTTTCAGTTCCTTTTACAATCAAACCCCCTTCAACATCGTCAATTCCCGACCCAACAAATGCTCTAGTCGATAAATTGTACAACGACCCACCGGGGATAGTCGTCGTTGTTCTCGTTGTCGATGTTGTCGGAGAAGTTGTGGTTCTCGTTGTTGATGTCGTTGTTCTCGTTGTAGTTGTTGATGGTGGATTGAAATCAAAGGAATAAGTATACCATTTGAAATTGTAATGCCAATTACCGTTTTGGAAATATTGACAATCATAATTCATATCCATATCAAGTTGAAATAGGCAATTTGGTCGTTCGTCTCGAGTTCCCCAGCTATTTAAAACAATCCAGCTTCTATTGACTGGAGGGATGTCGATATAACCGACAACGCAAACACCATGACCAGCCCCATTGTTAAATTGTTTTCCACACATAAAATCAGAATTCCATATGTCTTCTTCTCCTTGCAGGTTATAGTGATTTCTGAAATTTTGAATATCTGCGTCTGTGGGAAAGATAATTCCCAGATATATAGCTTTATTTTGTGCGATAATGTTCTTTAAGTTATTGATGGCAGTTTCTTGACCAACATTAGTCGTTTGGATTGCTGCATATGATATGTCTGAAATAGGATAGAAAGGATTCTCCGATATTGAGTTGCATAATGTATCACAAGATGCATCACCATCTTGCCAATCCGCATTTGTATTAGACCATGGAATAGTCTTTTGTCTTTCTGTATAGAAATTAGTGAAATTTCCAACACTTCCGCCTGTACAACATGATGGTCCGCAAGAATTAATATATTGAACTGAAAGCCGATCAAAAATTTGTTCCTGAACATAAAGAGATATTCCTAGGCAACTGGTTGAAGCCCATTGCCAACAATTTCCACAAGCTCCCTGATTATAATCTTCAGGTATGTAATCAAGAAATTGAAGGACACTATCAGTATCTCTCAAAGATTCTATACTTCTATTTATTTCTGCTATTGGTGCGCATAAATATTCACTTTCCAATTGCCGTAGGAAATCCTCATCCAAATCCATAAGTGTCGTGAATTCATCTGTTGCAAAAATGCATTGAACAAAAAGCAAAAAGCTTACAAATAATTGAAAACACCCTTGACAAAACATCCTAAAAAGAAAATGTTTTTTTATCATGATCCCAATCTCCTTAATATTAATATCAGTTTTTTATTATATTGTTTTCAAATCATTTTGTCAAGCGTAATTGAGCGTGTCCCAAATTTAGTTGAAAGTGGGTAGCGGAGTTCATGCAATGCGACTCTCCTTTCATTTGCAAGAGCGATCTGATCATTA
>JAFGDT010000023.1 GCA_016931965.1 bacterium
CATATCAAAACAAAAACACCTATTCCATTGAAATGGACGCTTCTGATCTAACCAGCGGCATCTATTATTACCGACTGCAGATAGGAAATGAATTCACTGAAACAAAAAAGATGGTTTTACTAAGATAAAAGGATGTTTCTGATATAACCATTGTCTGCAATTGAGATATCTTCTTCACATAGACTCGGTTCCGAATACACAACAATGAATCACTCAAGGGTTGCGTTCCTAGTAGTAAAAAAATAGAGGATACATATCCCACTCCATCTTCCGTCGAGGATCAATATACTGGAGGATCGAAAATTTATTTTTAAAAGACAATGAGGAAAAACATGGAGTAACATAATGAGAACCCGGAATAGGTCTTCTTTTAAAACCATTTCCTTTACTTTTTGTCTATCGGTTATTATCATATTGAATTGCGGTAATGCACTATCACAGCTGGATTGGCCTCGTGTCACAGAGGAAACGAAACCCTGGTCCCGCTGGTGGTGGATGGGCAGTATTGTGAACGAACAGGATCTCACTTCAGAGATGGAAAAATACGCCGAAGCAGGCCTGGGAGGACTGGAAATGACGCCTATCTATGGTGTTCAAGGTGATGAAGACCGGTTCATCGATTATTTATCAGAAGACTGGATGAACATGTTCCTGCATGTTTTAAAGGAAGCGGATCGGCTTGGTCTGGGTATTGACATGGCAACGGGAAACGGCTGGCCTTTTGGCGGCCCATGGATCGGAGCGGATCACGCCTGCAAAAATGTCCATGTTCAGACATACCAAATAAAAGGCGGCGGACATCTGGATGGTTCCGTTACGCTGATCCAGGAACCGATGGCCAGGGCGGTCGGACGCCGTATCGATATCTCCGAGATCAGGGAGCCGATCAGCGCCAATGAAAACTTACAGGCTCTGGCTTTTGAACAGGTCCGTTTTCCCCAATCCCTTCCTCTGCAATTATTGATGGCCTATTCGGACCGGGGGGAAGCCCTCAATATCACGGATCGGGTCGATGACAAGGACAATCTGGACTGGACGGCTCCTGCGGGCCAGTGGACGCTGTATGCCATATTCCAGGGCTGGCACGGCAAAATGGTGGAGCGGGCCGGTCCGGGAGGCGAGGGCAATGTGATCGATCATTTTTCCAGAGACGCTTTAAAATCCTATCTTGAGAGATTTGATCAGGCTTTTACCGGCTACGACATCAGTGCCTTGCGGGCGTTTTTCAATGATTCCTATGAAGTCGACGACGCTTCAGGGGAATCGGACTGGACCGGCAACATCTTGGATGAATTCGAAACACGGCGCGGTTATGATCTTACCCATCATCTGCCGGCGCTTTTTGGCAACGACACCGAAGACAAAAACAGACGTGTGCTCTGCGATTTTCGCGAGACCATTTCAGATCTGTTGCTGGATGCATTCACCATTCCCTGGGGAGAGTGGGCTGCGCAAAAAGGGGCCATCACACGGAACCAGGCACACGGATCGCCGGCCAATATTCTGGATTTATATGCGGCCAGCACCATTCCCGAAACGGAGGGCAATGACATTCTGCGATTCAAATTTGCCTCGTCCACCGCGCATGTGACAGGGAAACCGTTGGCCTCTTGCGAGGCGGCCACCTGGCTGAACGAGCACTTCCAATCGAGCCTGGGCGATGTCAAACAAATAGCGGATCTCTTTTTCTTAGGGGGGATCAATCATGTATGCTATCACGGCACAACTTTCTCGCCACCGCATGAAACCTGGCCCGGCTGGATGTTCTATGCGTCCGTTCATTTTGGTCCTACCAATACGTTCTGGGATGATTTTTCAACCTTAAATCAATACGTTACCCGCTGCCAGTCCTTTTTGCAATCGGGAAAGCCGGACAATAATATCCTGCTCTATTTTCCCATATTCGACATCTGGTCCGAACGGGGCAGAAGTCTCCTGCAGCACGTCACCGGCAGCGGCCTGCAATCCATGACCGCTGCGTTTCAAACCGCAGCCAGTGCCATGATCGATCAGGGATACGCATTGGATTATATCTCCGATAAGCAACTCGATGACGTAAAGGTCAGCGGAAAATCCCTTCTCATGGGCAATGCGGCATATCAGACCGTTGTTGTCCCGGCATGCCAATTCATGCCGTTGGAGACATTTGAAAAACTGGTCGCTCTGGCAAAGGAAGGCGCTGTCATCATTGTTCATCAGAATCTGCCGGCTGATGTGCCTGGATTGGGCCGGCTGGAAGAGAAAAGACAACTATTTCAGAATCTGATTCAGCAGCTGACTTTTACCGAAACAGAAAATGAGGATGTTCTGCAGGCGAAGATCGGGACGGGTATGGTGTTACTGGGCGAAAATCTGGATCGCCTGCTGCAATTTGCACAGGTCAGGCGGGAGAGCATGGTCGATCTGGGGCTTGAATATATCCGGCGCACCGACGGGAAGCATCAAATCTATTTCATTGTCAATCCGCTTGATGCGCCTGTAGAGGGATGGATTCCGCTCCAAACACCAGCACAAACAGCGGCTATTTTTGATCCCATGACAGGAGAAAAAGGCACGGCCGCACTGAGAAAATATGGAGAGTACGCGGACATCTATCTGCAATTGCCTCAGGACGCATCCTGCATTGTGAAAGGTTTCGATGAAATAATAGAGTCACCTTCATTCAAATACATCCAAACGGATGATCGATCGATGGAGATTAAAGGTCCGTGGGAAGTTCAATTTATCAAGGGTGGACCGGAATTACCCAATTCCATTCAAACAGACACACTGATGTCATGGACAGATTTTCATGGAGAAGAGGTAAAAATATTCTCGGGCACCGCTCAATATGTCACCACTTTCCCAAAGCCCGATGGAGATGGAGACACTTGGCTGCTTGATCTGGGCCAGGTGAACGAGAGTGCGTGTGTGATATTGAACGGAGAAAATCTGGGCACAACCATCCTCTCGCCCTTTCAGATTCACATCCCCAAAGAGCTGATGAAAGACGAAAACCGTCTCGAGATAGATGTGTCCAATTTAATGGCCAACCGCATTGCCGATCTGGATCGCCGCGGTGTACAGTGGAAAAAATTTTACAATATCAATTTTTCCGCCAGGCGACCGGAAAACCGTGGAGAGGATGGTGTGTTTAACGCATCCCGTTGGCCGCCGAGACCATCCGGTTTAATCGGGCCGGTTATCCTGAAATCCATCACAGGGTTGAATCCTTAGAAAATGCATTCATAGAACAAAATTAGGAGAATGATCATGAAAAGTAAATTCCTTTTCAGTCTATTTTTTATTGGACTCATTATCTTTTCAGGCTGCACTTCTTCTTCAAACAAATCATCCAAAATACAGGAAGACGATTATGATGTTGCGGCCTTCATCTGGCCGTCCTGTCATGACGAACAGAGAAGCCGGGAGGTGCTGTGGGGAGAAGGAATAGGAGAATGGGAAATCATCCAGAAAGGGGATCCCCGTTTCCACGGACATTATCAGCCCAGGATACCCCTGTGGGGTTACGAGATGGATGATGATCCTGTTGTCTTTGAAAAGAAGATCCGCGCAGCGGTGGACCATGGCGTGAATCTGTTTGTTTTCGACTGGTACTGGTACGACGGCGAACCCTTCCTGGAATCGACCCTGAATAACGGTTTCCTGAAGGCTGCGAACAATCATCTGATGAAGTTCTACATCATGTGGGCCAATCACGATGTGCCGGGCGCCATGTGGAACCGCTATCGTTACCAGTCTGATACACTCATCTGGAACGGAGAGGTGACGTGGGAAGATTACGAGGTCATGGTACAACGGATCATAAAGCAGTATTTCAAACAGCCCAACTATTTCACGATTGATGGTAAGCCGGTATTCTCCATTTTCAGTTTCCAGGACATGGTAAACAGTTTTGGGGATCTGGAAGGAACCCGGAAAGCACTGGATGTCCTTCGGGAAAATGCATTGAGTACGGGATTACCGGGCGTTCACGTTCAGCTGATCAGCCGTAATCCCAGGGGAGAAGCGGGATTAATCGGGGATAGATATGCCAATGGCATGGATTTGAACGAGATCATCGAATACCTGGATATAAACAGCATGACGACCTATAACTGGCGCATGTCGGGCATCGATGAAGATTACGTCAGATGGGCTGAGAGCGGAATCGCCATGAGGAACAGATGGGATTCGCTGCTGACTATCCCCTATTTCCCTGTCGTTTCAATTGGCTGGGACAATACGCCCCGGTATGCGGATCTGGGACAGGAGTCGGTTGTCCATATTGGAAATACACCTGAGAGTTTTGGAGCCTACCTTCAGGAGGCCAAGAACTATTTAAAGCAGCATCCCGAGCAACCCAGGCTCATTCTGCTCAATGCCTGGAATGAATGGGTGGAGGGTGCTTACCTCGAACCGGACATGAAATGGGGCTTCGGATACCTGGAAGCGGTGAAAAAGGTCATGAGCGGGGAATATGATCGATACTGAAACGGCTAGTATTTACTCACTTTTTTATTAGTGCATAAATTATTCGATCACCTCAGGTATCCTTTTACCCGAGGCGAATAACCATTGGGCTTCTAAGCCCAATTGATGATATGAAAAATAATCTATGAAACGATACAAAGTCTATCCTGAAGAAACAGAATTTTATTATACAACATCAACCATTGTGAATTGGATACCCATTTTTCAAAAGAACGAGTTATTTCAAATCATTATTAAAAGTTTGATATATTGCCAGAAAAATAAGGGATTGAATCTGCATGGTTATGTGATTATGCCTACACATCTACACCTGATTACCTCTCAGAACCAAAAGAATATACTATCCGAAATAATGAGAGATTTTAAACATTTTACTTCCACAGAAATAATTAAATATTTTGAAAAAGAGAATCATGTTTTCTACTTAAAATTATTTAAACAAGCCGCTTCAAAAAGATCTATTGATCAAAATCATAAAATATGGAAAAATGAATATCATCCTATAGCCATAAAATCACCTCAATGGTTTAATGAAAAACTGAACTATATGCACAACAATCCTGTCAGAAAAGGATTTGTAAAATTACCTGAACACTGGAAATATAGCAGCGCGAGAAATTGGTTATATAATGATAATAGTATCATTCAAATCCAAAAATTAGACACTGCTTTTACGTATGGGGGCAGAAGCCCCATAACTATGCGCCCTGGATTAGGAAATCCAGGGCGATCTTCTTACACTAAAAAACCACAAAGATTGGAGTACATGACATGAATCAATATAAAAATAGTTGCCTGTTTTATTCAATCTTTCTGGCGATATGTATTTTAATTGTAACAGGATTTACCAGCCAAGCTTTAAGCCAGGTTGAAGTTGCCGCATGGGGCAATGTGATGGGCATCCGTGTGGACGGCGAACTCATGGCATTCGAATCCAGCCTGCGCGTGGTGCAGCCCGATTGGACGGACATGACACAGACAGCCAAAGAGCGGCAAAATCCCCAGTTTTCACGCAACGGCAATACCGTCACCGTTACATCCAGACTGAATGACCTCTCCTTAACCGAGGTGATTGAAGATATCGAAACCGGCACCATTCGAATCCAAGTGCAATTTACGGTGGAATCCGCCATGGAAATGGCGGGCGCCTTTTTCTGCATCGACCTGCCCGGCACAGACTTTGTCGGCGCATCGATTGATCACATCGATCCGGCAGCAACGACCGCCGAACCTCCCACCGTATCCCCCAACCAGCAAAATGTTTTTCGAACGCAAATCCAACCGGTAACAACCAGGGGCCTGCGCATCACTTCTCCGCACCGCCGGCTTGAGGTGACCGTCAATGAGCCAACCGAAATCGTTATCCAGCAGGCCAATCCCAGACGCGGTATTTCCAACACACAGGTTTATTTTGCCGTCATCTGGGGTAATGCTACAGAAGACCAAACCGCTCAAAAAACATTTACACTCAAAGTGTCGGGAGAAATTGACAAACAACCAGTTACACTCGTACTGGACACGTCCCATCCCGGCCGCGTTTTCGATGGCATAGGCGGGAATTTCCGCCTTCAGAATCCGACGACCGATCCCCAGGTGATCGATTACTGTCTCGAAAACATGAACGTAACATGGGGGCGCGTCGAGATGCCGTGGCGCTACTGGCATCCCGATGAGAATACCGATCCCCTAGCCGAGGCCAGAGCAGGCAGGATCAACAGCAGTGTGCACGAGGCCATGGTCATGGCTCAAAGGCTGGCCCAGAAAAACATACCGGTAATCGTCAGCGCCTGGTTTCCGCCGGGCTGGGCGGTGATTTCGGGAACGACAAATCGTGAACAGGGACTGTATGGCGATCCCCTCAATCCCGAAAAAATGAACAGCATCATCAGATCTCTCGGTGGTTATCTGATCTATCTCAAGGAGGCATACGGTGTTGAAGCCGCCATGTTCTCATTTAACGAATCCGACCTCGGCATCAATGTCCGGCAGACAGGAGAGGAACATGCCGCACTGATTAAAAGGCTGGGTAGTTACCTTGCATCCAAGGGCCTTGCCACAAAGATGCTGCTGGGAGATAATTCCGATGCCACCACCTATTCCTTTATCGAACCGGCGATGAATGATCCCGAGACGCACAAGTACATCGGCGCCATCTCCTTCCACTCCTGGCGCGGCTGCAGCGAGTGGGTATTGTCGATCTGGGCAGATGCCGCTGAAAGGATGAACGTCCCTCTTCTCATCGGCGAGGGCAGCATCGATGCGGCCGCCTGGCGGTATCCCCAAATCTTTACGGAATCCATTTACACCATGGAAGAGATTAATCTCTATGTCCGGATCCTGTCCATGTGCCAGGCCAGATCGATTCTGCAGTGGCAGCTGACGGCCGATTACTCGGTCATGTCGGGCGGCGGTATCTTCGGCAATGAGGAACCGCTCCGTCCGACACAGCGGTTCTGGAATCTCAAACAGATCGGATTGACACCTTCCGGTTCCTTTTACTTGCCCATCGATTGCGATAGACCAAACATCAACTGTGTGGCCTTCGGGGATATTGCCGATGGCGTGTACACGATCCACATGGTGAACAACGGTGCCACGAGACAATCCACAATTACCGGACTGCCGGACAATGTCAATGAGCTGCGTATTTTCGTTACCGACGGTGATCGCGGGATGAAAGAAGGCAGGCGGATTCCTGTCTCGAGCGGCAGAGCCCAGTTTACACTGGAAAGTGTCAGTTTAACCACTTTGATCAGTGTTGATTAGCAGGCATATATTTACAGAAAGAAACCTATGAAAAATGAATCATCATAATCAAAATACTTGTCACCCTGAACTTGTTTCAGGGTCTCATATTCAGAGATGCTGAAATAAATTCAGCATGACAATCCCTTTTAATCATTTTTCAAAAGTTTGAGAAAATAAATAGATCATGGCGCTCAAATCTCTTTCCATTATTTGCCAATTGATGTTAGTGGTCGTACCGGCAGGTATGCTGGGCGGAATCGATTTCACTTCATCCAACCTCCCGATTGTGGTGATCGACACGGATGGAGAGACGATTCCCGATGAACCCAAAATCACAGTCCATATGGGCATCATTGATAACGGACCGGGGAATCGGAATCATCTTACAGATCCATTCAACGGTTACGATGGCCTGATCGGCATCGAAATACGCGGATCCAGTTCCCAGACCTGGCCGAAAAAGCAGTACGGCTTTGAAACACGGGACGATTCGGATGAGGATATTGATGTCTCATTATTAGGTCTGCCCGAAGAAAGTGACTGGATTCTCAATGCACCCTATATCGACAAATCCTTTATGCGCAATGTCCTGATTTTCAAGCTTTCCCGTGATATGGGGACATACGCACCCAGAACGCGTTTTGTGGAGGTTGTTCTCAACGGAACCTATCAGGGAATCTATGTTCTGATCGAAAAGATCAAAAGAAACAAAGCCCGCGTGGACATTTCCAAACTGACTCCCGATGAAAATACAGGCGATGATCTCACAGGAGGGTATATCATCAAAATTGACAAGCCGGATGATGATTATTTTGAATCGACTTATCCCCCACCCGGCAATCCTAACCGGATTATACAGTATCAGTACGAATACCCGAAAGATGATGATATCTCGGATGAGCAGAAAGCATACATCCAGAATTTCATCTTTGAATTCGAGGATGTCATGGCCAGTCCGGATTATGCCAATCCAATGGATGGATATCTGAGCTACATTGACATGCACTCCTTTATCGATTACATGTTATTGAATGAACTCAGCAAGAACGTCGATGGCTACAGGTTAAGCACGTTTCTGCATAAGGACAAAGACAGTAAGAACGGTAGGTTGAAAATGGGTCCCATCTGGGATTTTGACCTCGCTTTCGGAAATGCGAACTACTATGGTGCAACAGGATATACCGACTGGCAAATCAAACTGCTGAAAAGGGGTGCTGCCTGTGATGATACCTATCAGGTTCCTTTCTGGTGGTATGTTCTCCTTCAGGACAGCACGTTTATCGCAGAAACAAATGCGCGGTGGCTGGAACTGAGGCAGACTGTGTGGAACACCGAAGCCATTTTGAACTATATCGACAGCGTGGCCGACACACTGAATGAAGCCCAGGCACGTAATTTTGAAATCTGGGCGCCGCCGGGTGTATTCGGAGGCGGATTCTGGCCGGTTCCGGTGATTTTTTACACCTTTTCAACCTATCAGGACGAGATCGATTATCTCAAAGAATGGATTCAAAACCGTCTGAACTGGATGGATGAAAACCTCCCGTTACTGGATTCAGACATCATCTACATCACCCAGACACAGGGATATCGGCCTGCAGGTTTCAGTCTTGAGCAGAACTTTCCCAATCCGTTCAACCAGCAGACCTACATCTCATACCAGTTGTCAACGGATACACACGTCCGACTGGACATAGTCGACATACGCGGTCGTCTGGTCGAAACCGTAATCGACGAATGGCAGTGGGCCCGCTATTATACACTGAAACTGGACGGCACACACTTGCCGAGCGGCATTTACTACTACCAGCTCAGGACAGAACAATACACAGATACCAAACGGATGATGTTAATCAAATAGGTCCATATAACCATCTTGGGATCATATAAAAAAAGGGGATCGACATGAAAAACTTAAAAACATTTTTTACTGAAGACCGCACCAAAACCATTTCGATTATTCTCATCAGTTTGTATTTAATAGTGCTGTCTGTCTTTGCGATTTGTTCGCTGGTTGGTATTCTGGACACAGACTCTCATAACATAACGGCAGACATTAGGGTCTGTTTCTTTGAACTGACTGTAAGCAAAGAGATGCAGTTAATACTGATAGCGGCAGTTATGGGTCTTCTGGGAAGCCTCATTTACTGCATCACTTCATTTACATCCTATATCGGGAACAACCGATTTGTTCCCCGCTGGACACTGTGGTATCTTCTCAGACCGATCATCGGCATTCCCCTGGCCATCATCCTCTATCTTGCACTGCGAGGCGGTGTATTAACCTGGGGATCTGATGCCGAATCGATCAACCAATACGGCATCGCCGCCATCTGTGGCCTGGTCGGTATGTTTTCCAGGCAGACAATCGACAAGTTGCGGGAAGTCTTTGAAAACCTGTTTTCACTGCACAATGAGAATGAACGGGCAGACAAACTCAAAAACGGCAAATAATTAAAAAATAATCCGCATGATTTGAAGATCAGATACGCCTCCTTCTCTTGCTGAACGAAGGAGGCGGAGGAAATATTGTGATCCATTCCTTATAGCACTCATCTTGTTTGAATAAAATCCGCCATTTAATTCTTGCCTTTGACCATTCATTTTCTTATAATGGAACCATATGATAAAACCATTATCAACTCAACATCCCGAAAAGGAAACACCCACCTCAAAATGAGATCCGTTGTCAATATACCCTATAAAAAGAAAGGAAATCGATCATGAAAAGTCAAAAATTTTATAGGATGGTTACCCTTGTTTCTATCTCCCTTTTTTTACTTGCGACAATCAACAGCTGTGATACAGGAAGTGACCCGAAATGGACCGAAACCGGAACGGGAACCATCAGAATTGTCTCAAACAGGGGTGGTGAAACATTGGGATACTCGACAACATCGGGTGTTCAGATTCTCACAGTCGACCGATACGGTTTTAAGGATCTCAATCAGAATGGTGAACTGGACAAATACGAAGACTGGCGGTTATCCGTCGAAGAACGGGCGCAGGATCTGGCCTCGAAGATGTCCATCGAACAAATTGCCGGTCTGATGCTCTACAGCGCCCACCAGTCTATACCGGCGACGGGAAGTCGTGGAGGAACTTATGGTGGAGTCCCCTATGAAGAAAGCGGAGCCAATCCATGGAACCTCTCGGACGCCCAGATCACCTTCCTGACCGAGGATAACCTGAGGCATGTCCTCATCACGACAGTCGAAAGCGCCGAAGTGGCAGCCCGCTGGAACAACAATCTTCAGGCCTGGGTCGAGGGTCTCGGACTCGGAATTCCAGCAAACAACAGCTCGGATCCGCGCCACCAGACATCGGCCGATGCAGGATACTACGTCGACTCGCAAGGAGCGATATCATTGTGGCCCGGATCACTGGGACTGGCTGCGACGTTTGATCCCCAACTTGTGGAACAGTTTGGTGATATTGCATCCAAGGAATACCGTGCCCTCGGCATATCCACATCGCTTTCTCCTCAAATCGACTTAGCCACAGAACCCCGCTGGAGCCGGGTAAATGGCACATTCGGAGAGGATCCCCAACTGGCAGCGGACATGGCCCGCGCTTACGTAGATGGATTCCAGACTTCATCCGGCGACAAGGAAATATCCAGCGGATGGGGATACAACAGTGTCAATACCATGATCAAGCATTGGCCTGGTGGCGGTTCCGGGGAAGGCGGCCGAGACGCTCATTATGGATATGGCAAATATGCTGTCTATCCCGGGAATAATTTTAACGAGCTCTTGATTCCTTTCACAGAAGGTGCGCTCAAACTGGATGGGAAAACAAAAATGGCGACCGCCGTAATGCCTTACTATACAATTTCATGGAATCAGGATGCCCAATACGGAGAAAATGTGGGCAATGCCTACAGCAAATACATGATTACCGACCTGCTTCGCGAAACCTATCAATTTGACGGCGTTGTCTGCACCGACTGGGGAATTACAAACGATGAGAGTCCCGATATCACCAACATGATGGGAGGAGGACGATGCTGGGGTGTGGAAGAAGGATATACAATAGCCGAGAGACACTACAAAATCATCATGGCCGGTGTGGATCAGTTTGGTGGGAACAACGATGCGGATCCGATTATTGAGGCTTATCGTATCGGTGTTAAAGAACACGGAGAAGATTTCATGCGTGCCCGCTTTGAGAAATCGGCTGTCCGACTCTTGAAAAATATGCTTCGCGTGGGTCTGTTCGAAAATCCATACCTGGATATCGATGAATCGGCACAAACCGTTGGCAAAGCTGACTATATGGCCGCCGGGTATGAGGCTCAACTCAAGTCTATCGTCATGCTGAAAAACAAAGACAGTGTGCTTCCACTTGAAAAGAATAAAACGGTTTATATACCCATGCAATACAGACCCGAAAGCCGGGACTGGTTTGGCAATACCATTCCAGAATCATACAGTTATCCGGTCAATATGGACATCGTCAAACAATATTTTAATGTCACGGACGATCCGTCCACGGCCGATTATGGTTTGGTCTTTATGGATAATCCCAATTCGGGCAGCGGATACAGTACTGCCGATGCGGAAGCGGGAGGCAATGGTTATATGCCGATAAGTCTTCAGTACGGTGAATATATAGCCGAATATGCCCGGGACCCCAGTCTCGCGGGTGATCCCAGAGATGTACTGAACCGCTCATACAAAGGGAAGACGGTGACGCCGGTGAATACATCCGACCTGGATATGGTTTTGGACACACGGGAGGTGATGGCAGGCAAACCCGTCATCGTTTCACTGACGATGTCTAATCCAACCGTGATGGCAGAGTTTGAAAATGAAGCGGATGCCATCCTGGTCAACTTTGGTGTACAGGATCAGGCCATCATGGATATCCTGACCGGTGAGGTCGAACCTTCGGCTCTTCTTCCCCTGCAAATGCCTGCCAATATGAAAACCGTCGAAGAACAGTGCGAAGATGTTCCCCATGATATGGAATGCTATGTCGATTCGGAGGGGAATGCCTATGATTTTGCTTTCGGCATGAATTGGAAAGGCGTCATCAACGACAACCGAACAAGGAAATATAAAAAGTAAAAGGTTGATTTACAAATAGGACAGTCTAAAATATAAAAGGAGATGCCCTTTTTTAAGGGTGTCTCCAATTTGATAGAAATGACTTCTAAAAAATTCACACGGATATTATGACCAATGTCGTCCTGAACCTTGTGCTGAACTTGTTTCAGTATTGTTTCAGGACCTCTTGATCTAATACCCCGGAATGATAATGAAATAATGAAATGAATTGAGCACAATTTAGGCACGACATACAAAATACAAGCCATTTTTCAGATGTATTTAGAATCCATTTCTATATAATAGAGGATTTAATCGTAATTTATCATTTCATATAACCTTCATATAATAAGACCGACATGACCAATCCATCCCGCGAATTTCAGATTTTTGCCAAACCAATCGGTCCCATCTGCAATCTGAACTGTGACTACTGTTACTATCTGGAGAAAGAACACCTCTATCCAAAGGGTGGGCCCTTCCGCATGAACGACGACATACTGGAAACCTACATCGTCCAGCACATCGAGGCCACAACCGAACCGGTGATTCATTTTTCATGGCACGGCGGAGAACCTACCCTTTTGGGCATCGATTATTTCCGAAAAATCATCGCTCTGCAGCGCAAGTACCGACCCTCCAAAAAACGGATTATCAATGGCATACAGACCAACGGCACACTCATCGACGAAGCCTGGGGCCGGTTCTTTGCCGAATCCAACTTTGCCGTGGGTCTGAGCCTGGATGGCCCGCGTGAGATGCATGACGCCTATCGTCTGACCAAAGACCACAAATCCGCATTCGAGCGGACGATGAAAGGATATCAGATCTTACAGGAGCACAATGTATTGTGCGAGATACTCTGTGTCGTGCACGCACAGAATGTTTATCATCCGTCCGAAGTGTATCGATTTTTTAAACAGTTGAAGGCCCGGTATATCACCTTTCTTCCTCTCGTCATAGAGCAGCCGGACAGTGCAACCGGTGTCAGCCCACACTCTGTGCCATCGGATGCATGGGGCGCTTTTCTCTGTACCATTTTTGATGAATGGTTAGCCGGGGATATCGGGCGTCTCAAAGTGCAGATTTTTGAGGAGGCGGTTAGGCCG
Source organism: bacterium (assembly GCA_016931965.1). Classification (GTDB taxonomy): domain Bacteria; phylum Zhuqueibacterota; class QNDG01; order QNDG01; family DSAB01; genus JAFGDT01. The sequence goes on from JAFGDT010000023.1 coordinate 13,382, forward strand.
GCTTTCAATCAGGAGCACACGCTCTGCCTCTTCAAAAAAACTTGCGGTGGTGTTCCCGTGGTTGAACACAACGGTGATTTCTATACCTGCGATCACTTTGTGGATGCTGACCACCGGATTGGAAATATCACAGAAACACCTTTGGTTGCCCTTCTCGAAAGTCCTCGACAAAAATCATTCGGCCGCCTAAAATGGGAATCACTGCCCCGCTATTGTCAGATGTGTGAAGTCAGAGAGATGTGCAACGGCGGGTGCCTCAAAAATCGCTTTGTTCAAATCCCGGATGGGGAACCTGGATTGAACTATCTATGCGCCGGTTACAAAACCTTTTTTATACACTGCCGGCCTTTTGTGGAAGAAGTAACCAGACAATTTCATCATCAGTCAACAGGACGACAAAATAGTCGCACAGATGCTGAGAAAATACCGACGTCACCCAAAACGGGAAGAAACGATCCCTGCCCCTGCGGCAGTGGATTAAAATACAAGAATTGCTGTATGGGGAAAATATAATCCTATAAAGAAAGTCTTAAGTTTTGTTTCCATAAAAAACAATGTCCCTCTCTCTCTTGAGAGAGGGCGATTCAGGGGGTGAGTTCTCTTCGCCTTTTTGCCGCGGTCGGCCGATAAACCATTTCAAGGGATGGGCGTTCGATTTCCGCATCCTTCCTGCGAAAATCGTGCGAATGGGAAATGTGGCCGGGCAATGATGAATCGGGTTCGAACATCCCAAACACACTTTACGAAGCTTGCAAAAAGGCGGGTTCTTTGGCGACTTTCTTCCAAAAAAAGTCGCAGAGATCATTTATACTTCTAATCCGATGTTTCCTCCCCCCAGATTCTTCGGTCATCACAGATGACCTCAGAATGACAATCATGAAATCGATTCTCAGATCAAACAGTCCCCCTCTCTCTTGAGAGAGGGGGACCAGGGGGTGAGTCCTCTTCGCCTTTTTGCCGCGGTCGGCCGATAAACCATTTCAAGGGGTGGGCGTTCGATTTCCGCATCCTTCCTGCGGAAATCGTGCGAATGGGAAGGGCGGTCGGGAAACGATCACACGGGTTCAAACACATCGGCCACCCTTTACGAAGCTTGCAAAAAGGCAGGTTCTTTGGCGACTTTCTTCCAAAGAAAGTCGCAGAGATCATTTATACTTCTAATCCGATGTTTCCTCCCCCCAGATTCTTCGGTCATCACAGATGCCCTCAGAACGACAATCATGAAATCGATTCTCAGATCAAACAGTCCCTCTCTCTCTTGAGAGAGGGGGATTCAGGGGGTGAGTTCTCTTCGCCTTTTTGCCGCGGCTGGCCAATATATTTTTCCCGAAGGGAAAGCATGTCAACAGATGATGAAATTGTGAAGAAAAATTGTAAAGAAAGCTTTGAAGAAAAGCCTTGTTGAAAAACAGGCCGCATTTAGGTCTTCAGCTTTTCTTTAAAAAACGCAACGGTGCGCTCCCATGCCAGTTTGGCCGCCTCTTCATGATACCGTGCTCCCGTATCATTATTGAATGCATGGCCGGCCCCTTCATAGATGTAAATCGTATATTCGATAGAGGCCGCCTTCAGGGCTTCCTCGAAAGCCGGAATGCCTGCATTGATTCGCGCATCTTCCCCTGCATAGTGAAGAAGCATGGCGGCTTTGATTTTCGGGACATCCTCGACAGCGGGCTGACTGCCGTAGTAAGGAACAGCCGCAACCAAATCCGGAGCATTCACCGTAACCTGGTTGGTTATGCCACCTCCCCAGCAAAATCCCGTACACCCCACCTTACCCGTTGATTGAGGATGTGTTTTGAGATACTGAACCGCCGCGACAAAATTCTTGACCGTAGCATCATTGTCCAGTTGCTGCATTCTCTCGCGGGATTCATTCTCATCTTCTGGAGATCCTCCCAGAGGGGAATTGGCATCTGGAGCAACCGTTAAAAACCCTTCAAGAGCCATCCGCCGGGCAACATCTCTGATGTGGGGCACAAGACCTCTGTTCTCGTGAATGACAATGACTCCGGGCAGTTTCTCATCGCCTTTGGGCCTGGCTAAGTAGGCCCGCATCTCACAATTGATGCCGGGATAGGTGACATATTCTGTATCAAGCCGGGAATCATCTTCGGGGACAATCTGGGCATGCGCATGATTCGTTTCAAAGAGGGGCAGCAATGTGAACGCTGCGGTTGTGCCCCCTGCCAAGAAGGATAATTTTTTCATGAATGTACGACGATCGAGTTTTCCCTTCTGGTATTCTTTATAAACCTCAATCATTTTTTGATCCATTGTTCTTCCTCCTCTCTGCCAATGTCAAATCTACTATTCATATGCCAATGATGATCTGTTTTGCAATCTAAATTGAAAAAGATCTGAAACACATTCAAGACATGACAAATTTTTCTATCCGATTCAATTTGATCAGTATCTTAATATCATAACCTGTGAAATCAAAATAAATATAGCAAATATTTCTCTCAGTGTCAATGACAACATCCCATCAAGTAAAACCATAAAAGAAAAATAATCCTTGACAATATGAAAACCATCAGCTAATTTCCAATGCTGCAAATTGGCAGATACAACATTTAATAAAAGGTAACAGCGGACAAAACAAGACAGAGGCAATCAACAATCGGATGATACAAAAGCAATCAATAAACACGATGCCAAAGGAGAAGACATGATCAACCATCTCATCAAAACAGGCTTGCGTTTGATAGTTCTTGGACTGTTTTTTCGAGCCGGATCCATTTTGCCCCAGGAAGCAGATCTCGGATTGTTTCAGGGACAAGAGGACATTGGCGATGTCCTGAACAAAGGATCTGTTGAATACAACAGCATCCAGCAGAGTTATCTTATCACGGGCGGTGGAGAGAATGTGTGGTTTGAAAACGATGCGTTTCATTTTATCTGGAGAGAGGCATCGGGCGACATTTCGCTTGCATCCGACATCCCCTGGATCAGTGGTGGGGGTGATCCGCATCGGAAAGCGCTCCTCCATATCCGTCAAAGCCTGGATCCCGACTCACCCCATGCCAGTGCTGTTCTTCATGCTGACGGATCAACAGCCGTTCAATACCGGACAACCAAAGGCGGGCAGACGCACGAAATCCGGTCCAATATCACGGTACCGCAGAGACTCCGCATCGAAAAAGAGGGCGATTATGTTTTCATGTCTGTTGCCCAGGTAAATGAGTCGCTCCATTCAGCCGGCGGCTCATTCAGAATCCAGTTTGAAGACCCGTTTTACATCGGCCTGGGTGTTTGTGCGCATGACAACAACACGCTGGCCCAAGCGCTCTTTTCAAATGTCGAAATATCAACCAACCAGCCGGTCGTGGAGAGCACGTTGGAAATCATCACCTTTGCCACAAAAGACCGGCAGGTGATCTACAATACCACAGGCCGGATCGAAGCCCCCAACTGGTCGCGTGACGGATCCTATCTCCTCTACAACGGAGGCGGCCGAATCTATAAAATATCGGTTAACGGCGGAGAACCTGAATTGATCGACACCGGTTTCGCCATACGCTGCAACAACGACCACGGCATCTCTCCGGACGGTAAATTGCTCGCCATCAGCGACGGCACAGAAGAACGCACATCGATTATCTACACACTGCCCGTTACCGGCGGCACACCGCAACGGGTTACCCCTGTCGGTCCCTCCTACTGGCACGGATGGTCACCGGACGGGAAGACACTGGCTTATTGTGCTTCGAGGGATGGTGAATACGACATCTATACAATCCCGGTTAAGGGTGGACAGGAAAAAAGACTGACGACGGCGCCCGGTCTTGACGACGGTCCCGATTATTCGCCGGACGGCCGATATATCTATTTCAACTCGGTACGGACCGGAACCATGCAGATCTATCGCATGAAATCCGACGGCAGTGAAGAAGAGCAGCTCACATTCGATGCATACAACGACTGGTTCGCGCACCCCTCTCCCGACGGAAAATGGCTCGTCTTTGTCTCCTACAAGGAAGATGTCAGCGGGCATCCGGCAAACCAGGACGTGATGCTCCGGATCATGCCGGCCGAAGGAGGTGAAATCCAGGTGCTGACCACCCTCTTCGGCGGACAGGGAACAATCAATGTGCCATCCTGGTCACCAGACGGGGACAGGATCGCTTTTGTAAGCTACCGTCTGGTTCAACCCTGAAACGATCGACCAATCAGCGGTTCTTTTCACCGCTGAAAATGAATCGGTATATATAATACCATCAAGACTACCTTTTCGTATGCAATAATATAAAACTGGACTATCGATCAATTGGATTTAGAAAACCATCAGATGGGTTCTTTTAATATATATTATACGATCTGAAAATGAACAAATCTCAGATCATCTTTGTATGGGATAATCTGGAAAAAGACATCAAAGGCGCCAATAATTTTGGCCTCTGCGCTGTCCGGTTCAACAGAAATTCCGCTGAGACGATCCAGAATCGATTATGTCAAACAATCCATGATCTCAAGCAGTTGCCGGACTGTTTACAAAATGGATTTCAGACTTCATAATTGAATGTTTCATTGAAGACGGAATCATCAAATGATAGGTCTCGATAATTCAAACAAAAATCAACGTGTTCAAATCCATTATTCCTTCATGAATATCATGACGGGATCCGATCTGTCCCGCAGGCGGCTGCCCCTGATGTCGGCTGCAAGCCCGAATCCGGGACCCGTTGTCTGGCTGACAGCCTGCGGGCACGGCGATGAGGTCGGCGGCATTGTGGTGATCCAGGAGATTTTCAGGGGGATTCGGCGCCGGCTCCTTTGCGGCTCGGTTCATGCATTTCCCCTGATGAATCCACCCGGTTTTGAAGCTGGATCGCGTCACATCACCATGAGTCGGGAAGATCTCAACCGCTCTTTCCCCGGTAATCCGAGAGGATCGTTAGGAGAGCGTATGGCCGACCGTATTTTCAATACGATACTGGAAGCCGCACCGACACTCGTCCTGGATCTACACAACGACTGGATCGAGTCCATTCCATTCGTCCTGGTTGACCGCAATCCCGGAGATTTGCATCAAGAGCCCTATAAGAAAACGATACAGATCGGTCGTGAAGCGGGCCTTTGTATCATCCTCGATACAGAAGAGATCAACAAAAGCCTCTCCTTTAATCTGCTCCTGCGGGATATTCCTTCCCTAACCCTTGAACTGGGAAAATCTCATGTGGTGAGTGAATCCAATGTCTTCTATGGAGTTGAGGCCATCTGGAATATTCTGGCCTATCTGGGAATGATCGAACCACGCGAGAATTCTTTCGGCTACCCCCTGCCACCAGAATACGGCAGCGGCAATCTGCTGAGATACTCTGACAAACCCTACGGATCGAGAACCGGCATCATCCGGTTTCTGGTGAAACCGGGCAGCACCGTGAAAAAAGGCCAGCCTCTGGCCAAGATCGTCAATGCTTTCGGCAGACAGCAGGAAATGGTGACCGCGCTCCATGACGCCATTGTCTTGGGCCATTCCGACTCATCGGCGGCATTCCCGGGCACACCCATCATGGCATTCGGCATTGGGGACAGCATATTTCCCAAAATGCCATAAAACCAGACAGAACAAACGATCGATACAGTCCTCTTATCTTAGCACTCTGAATGCCTATAGAATATCACTTTTAAATGAAATAAGAAATGTTTTCCGGTTTTATTTCTTGACTTTTTTAGAATAGATTCGTAAAATAGGACGACAACTTCCATAAAAATCCAACATCACGTGGTTTTTTCGATCTTGTGTTTTATCATTGAGAGTGGAGTCTCAATATCGATTAAATCAATTTAACGTCAACCAAACGGGTAACCTTTGGAAAACCAAAGGGCGTCCATCCTGCAGACGGGCAGGAAAAGCCTGGGATCTAAAGTAAGTAGAGGGAAATAATACTTTAGTCCTGACAAGATCATTTAGGGGATTGAATCGGTCTTTCATGGGATCTTGAAAGACTTGCTATGACAGCCGGGCTAAGAAAGTGATTTTCACTTTTGTGAAGTCCGGCTTTTTTTATAAAGTGAATACCGCCCTGCAAGAGAATACGAGTTTGAATGGAATGCCAAAGATTTGACGAGGGGGATATAACTGTATAGATTGGAAACAGAGAACTATCTTGAAACAAAGAAGTTGATCCTGCAAAAATAGATACAACCATCAACTATTCGAAATGGTCTGATGACACAAAAAGAGGAGGGAAATATGAAATATCAAAAAACAATTACGGGGACCATCGTCATCCTCCTGCTGTTGGCTTCTTCATTGTTCAGTCAACAGCCAAAAATTGGCCTTATGGGAGGAGGGGGAATGGTCGGTTATATCGATCCGGAAGGGGAAATCGAGTCCACATTTGCTTATGGTGCAAGGGTGGATCTGGGGACGGTTTTTCATCCGAATCTGGGTTTTATGACCGAATTCCTTTACTGGAGCAAGGATTATGATGTGGATGTAATGGGTGTATCCTGGAGCTGGAGTTATGCACAAACTTATGTTGCAGCTTTGGCCAAGTACACTTTCGGTGAAACGGGTACGAGGTCGGGTCCCTATGCGGGTGGTGGACTGGGAATGGTGCAGTCAAAGGTCAAAAATAAATATACGGATCCTATACTCGGGAATGTCGATGTTTCAGAGTCAGAAACCGATTTATGCATCCACATTCTGGGAGGATTTAGTTACCTGATTTCTCCCAAGATTTCCAGTTTTGGAGAATTTCGACTTACATTAGACGGCGCGAATTTCTGGGGTATTTTCGCCGGTTTCACTTACAATCTCAGATAACCTTGTTTTGATGAATATAAGAAAAGAAGGAAGAGATGTACTATACTGTATGTTGTCAGACCATTTCGAAATTTATAAAAAGACAAAAGGATACACTTTTTATAATATACTGATCTTTGTTGCTCGATAAGGTGTTCCTCACCTCATTGAATATTGACCAAAGTTAGAACAATTAGAAGGAGATACTGTTATGTTTAAAAGATGCATTACACTCATTACACTGACTGCTTTCACTATTTTCACGATCTCATGCGCTTCAACCAGTCAGAAACAGGGAGGCCAAGGGTGGGAATATTTAATGAAAATCGGACCGGGGAATAACGCTATTTTAACGCTTACAGATGGAACCATGCGGGGTGGTCAAATCGTCGAGGTCCACCCTGATGAGCTTCTTATGCTGGTCGCTGGAGAAGACATGACGTTTGCACGTTCTGACATCGCTGTATTAACAGTGAAAAGACGGCGTAACACTATGGAAGGAGGCTTAATTGGCTTTTTGGCAACTGGTTTCGGAATTACAGCAATACTCTGTTCTGGCGAAGATGCGGATTGTCCATATCAAGCTTGGCTAATAGCCGTACCGCTTTTAGGGATACCAGGTGGCCTTTTAGGGGCACTTATAGGCAGTCAAACCGGTGGTGATGTAGAAATCATACCTTAGTGGATAAAAAATTCTGATCTGTTTGTGAATGTTTCTTGCTCCGCGAAATGTTCTTCACCTCGCAGGATAATAATCAAACGTAAAGAACAACTTTATTAGCTTAAATGAGAATAACATAATGACCAATGACAATTCTTTCAGCATACCTTTAAATCCCATCGAAGCTTGGATAGCGCGTACCAAAAAATCACAGATTCGGTTGACGTGTGCGGCTTCGATAGGATTATTTCTGTTCAAACTGGGGCTTAAGATTTATCATGCCTATTTGCATGATGTAACAATCGGATTTGAAATCTCACTCTTTTTTGAGCCTGTCTTTATCGCTTACGCCTTGTGTGTCTGGTTTTTCATATTCAAACCCCTATTCTGGAAAGTCATACAGTGTTTAAAAGAACTGGTGCCGGATGATGCCTTCCGGCACATTATTGAGAATCCGATACGATCAGGATATCTCCATCGGGGCGCATGGGGTGGAATGATCAGCGGCGTGATCGGCATGCTGCTCTATGACCTCCCGAAACTGTCCGACGGATATCCACTTGAAGGAGTGATCATCAATTCGGTTATCGACTTCATATTGTTCGCCGTAGTGGGATGCCTTCTCTATACGGTTTTCATCGGTACCAAGCTCATCACACAGTGTGTCAAACATTCAAAGATAGACAATATTTTTTATTCGAGCCCCTTTCAGCTCATCGGTAAATGGAGCCTGATGGTCTCCATGGCCATGATCGGCGGGATCATCATTAATCTCTTGTTTCAACGGAACGCAGGATTGGAGTCGAACGATCAAATCGTGCATGCGGCTATGCTTCTGGTATCTGGAGCTGTATTTTTTATCGGGATATGGAGTGCACACCAGGCCATGTCTGAAAACAAGCAGAGAGAAATAAACCGTGTGAATGAAGCCCTGATGGAGTTCCATCAAAAACTGATGGGTATTTTGAAAAAAGGGGAATGGGAAAAAGCCGAATCCCACTTCACCACGGCATCCAAATTAGATGCGCATAAATCGATTCTTGAAAAAGCCAAGGAATGGCCCTTCACATTCGGCGACATCCGAAGCCTGGTCGTATCCGCCTTGATTCCTGTGATGATCACAATTTTGAAAAAATTGATTCTTTTATGACGTTTCTGATTTGAGAGACTATATGAAATAAATAAAATTTCTGTCATTCCTGTGAAAACAGGAATCCAGGGGTGGTGGTAAATAAAAAATGCTTTCTCGTCGAGGCAAAAAACACATACGATAGCCTATAATTAAAAAGGAGGCACTGCCATGTTTAAAAAATGCATCACACTCATTACACTCACAGCCTTCATTATTTTCACACTTTCATGCGGTTCCACCAAATACTTAGGCTTGGATTCTGTATCAGAATTTGAAGAGCAAAAGATTAACATTACAAGAGTAGTGAAAACAACAGGTGAAGAAATTCAATTCACAAATGCTTCCGATACAATCACAGAAAATGATATAATCGGTGAAGCCAAAGGTATTGTAAAAGAAATCGATCGGGAAGATATTCTTGCGACAGAGCTCATATATGGAGGAACAACATTCACACATCATATAACTATGAAAGATGGTAACCAATACAATCTTCGATCTTATCAGGAACTCGATGAACAAACCGTATTTGTAAAGCTGGATGAAGAAATAATGATCCCACTATCAGAAATTAAAGAAATTGAATTTGAAAAACGGAACCGCGGCAAAGGAGGATCAATGGGATATTTAGTTGGATTTTTAACCACCGGAACTCTTACTGGAATAATTTTCGGAGCATATAATCCTGCAGCAGGGATTGGTAACATCATTTTAGCATCATTGGGCATAGGTGTATTGTATGGACTGCCATTTATTTTTATTGGAAGATTAATTGGTGTCCAAGACAAATATATCTTAACCGAATCAGTAGATGTAACTCTTGAAAAAATTGAGATCGAAGAAGAAGTTGAGATTGAAGAAAGAATCGACACAGAAGGAAGAGTCATTAATACGATCAGTGACCGGTTAGGCGAAATCATTGATCTTCAAGAGAGAAATAGTTATAACCTTTTCTCAAGCATACAAGGATTCCAATCAGCAGTTCTCTTCAAATTACCCGACGGCAGATATGTATTTGAGATCACAACATTAAATGAAACAACAGGTGAAGAAACCATTGAACAAGTGATTCAGACAGAGTCACAAATTGAACAAATCAGAGATTATATTGAGCAGTTTGAATAAATGGACGTTGGTAAACATCTTAATCAAATGCAAAAAGAGGGGGTGTCATGTTCTAATTCTTTAATCGTGCAACCTGGGGATGGGATAATCAAAAATGGATTCCCGCTCAAAACACTGCGAGGATGAAAGGAGAGTCTGGGATTGTCATTCCTGTGAAAACAGGAATCCAGGGGTGGCAGTAAATGAAAAGAGCTTGCTTATCAAGGTAAAGGACGCATAAAATAGCATATAATTAAAATGGGGGTACTATCATGTTTAAAAAATGCATCACACTCATTACGCTCACCGCCTTCATCGTTTTCACACTCTCGTGCGGTTCAACGAAGTATTTGAGTTTGGATCAAGCCTCAGATTATGAATGGGAAAGACTTGAAATTCAAAGAGTACAGAAAACAACGGGAGAAGATATCCAGTTCGTGAATGCATCTGGAAGGATCTTGTATAATTGTATTGAAGGTATAGCTATTGTAGAAGAAAAAATTGAAAGAGAAAATATTCATAAAGTAACAAGTATTTATGGAAATCAATCATATACACATGAAATGATCTTAAACAACCATGAACAATACAATCTTCGATCCTATCGGGAGCTTGATGATAAAATTGTACTTGTTAAACTGGACGAAGAAGTTACTGTCCCATTATCAGAAATTAAAGAGGTTGAATTTATAAAAAAAAGTCACGGCACAGGAGCTGTTTATGGAGGTGGAATAGGATTATTAATAGGAATCGGAATAAGTATTAAGACCCACTTCGAAGCAGAGGAAGGTATTGCCATTATTATGAAAACCATACTCATTGGAGGAAGTACAGTGATTGGACTTCTATCCGGTGCAATGGGCGGAACAACAAATACATATATCCTAACTGCACCAGCAGATTCTACTTTTGAAAAAGTAGAAACAGAAGAAGAAATTGAGTCAGGGAAACAAGTGGAGATGAAGAAAATCGACACAGAAGGAGGAGTCATTGCCTCTGTAAGTGATCGAGTTGGTGAAACCATTGACCTCCAAGAAAGAAACAATTATAACCTATTTTCAAACATACAAGGATTTCAATCCGCAGCCCTCTTCAAATTACCCGACGGCAGATATGTTTTTGAAATCACAACATTGGATGGAACAACAGGAGAAGAAACGATTGAACAGATGATTCAGACTGAATCACAAATTGAACAAATCAGAGATTATATTGAGCAGTTTGAATAAAATGCAAAAAGATGGGATGTCATGCTCGAATCTTGCTCTCGACTTGATCGAGGGTCTAATGGGCATCCAGGGGTGGGGACAAACAAAAAGGACTTCCCCACACATAGATTCCCGCTCAAAACACTGCGGGAATGATAGGAATGTTAGGGTTTGTCATTCCTGCCCCGTATCGGGTACGGGGTAAACTTCAACAGGAATCCAGGGGTGATGGTAAATGAGGTCAGAAAGCCTTCAACAGTATAATTTTAAAATCGAACAACACTAAACCACTATGCACTGAAAGTGCATAGGTTTTGAAAAAAGGACTGAAAGTCCTCAATTATTCAAGTTCAAAATCTGTTATATCA
>JAFGDT010000024.1 GCA_016931965.1 bacterium
AATCTAAAAAACAAGTGGTAATTAATGCGTAGATATATTATTTTTGATTTAAGAATCCCTCTCCTATGGTCATATGATACTATTTCAATAAAATCATCCGGATTGTCTCCTGGTAATGGGCTGTGACGATTCTGCATAAATACAACCCAGTTGGGACAGTATTGCCATTCTCATTCGTCGCATTCCAGATGACTCGGTATGATCCTGCTTCACGAAAATCCTCAACCAGTGTTTTGATTTTTATCCCCCGTATATTATAAACGGTTAAGGATACTTCTCCGGACCGCGGTAGATCGAACAAGATATGCGTGGTCGGATTAAAGGGATTGGGATAGTTTGCATGAAGTTTATACGCAGTGGGTAGACGACTATCCTGCTGGTCGACAAACGTCTCTTCCCCAATCATGACCATGTAATCTTCAACCTCTCCATCCATGGCAAAACCGTTGAACCAAAGATTGGGTTCCCGGCTGAACCGAAATCTGAAAACAGTTTCTCCATTTGCCGCATCTTCGGGCACAAAGAACGAAAGTGTGTGCTCACCGGCGGACAACTCAATTTCTTCGAGCACATGATCTTCAGGTTCATACCAGTTTCCGTCTTCTTGTATATCCAGCCAGCCGTTGAGAAGGCCATCCGCTGAAACCTGTACAACAATCTCATTCTCCTCTCCGGGAACCAACGTTTCTGTAAATTGTATACCATCTTCGTCATCCATTCCATTCTGATCATCCCCCAGAGCTTCAAAATCCGGCTGACCGTCATCATCCTCATCTACCAACTCTCCAAGATGTATGCTCGATAGAATACGATGATGCGCACCATTGTTCACAAGAAGTGTGGCATAATCAGTTTGGGGCGCATCACCGAAATCGAAAGGTTGCTCGTATTCTTCCGTGCCCAAGATATATGCCAGATCCCATCTCTGAAAAATAGGTTCTCCGATCTCATACTCAATACCAGGATGAGGCATTTCACCAAAATGCATATTGATCGCATCATCATGGAAATAATGTTCACGTGTCAACCAGCCCCATGTGTGTTCCTCAGGTTGTTCATCATACAGTGCGGTGATCGTTAACCAGTAAATGGTGGAATCACCATCCTGATAGAACCAGTTATCCATGGGGATTTCATAAGTATATTCGAATCCGGTGATCAGTGATTCCTCCAATTCGGGATGATACACACCATATACAGCCCGTTCACCCAGATCAGTACGTTCAACAATCCATTGATGAATAAGATGACCGGGATGGCTCCATTCCAAATCCGTACCCTTAGGAACATCGCTCCAAACCCCGATATGAAATTCACTGGGAGCGTTGAGAGGTGCAACAATCGTATCCCAATCTGCATAAGCACCCCACCAGCGAATGGCTGTCACGGGTTGGGGATTGTAACAGAACCAGTCATCTGCGACTATGGGCATCTGGGAAATGGAAGTTTCTCGCCATCCCTGATAACAGACTGTATCCTCGTCTATGATATAATGAGTCAAAGGAGGCTGGTACCACTTGATGGCATCCAAACCGGATGTGCCATCTTCTTTGGTTTTTTCATTTTTGAATATCACCGTAATACTTTCACCATCATCCAGATCCACATTGACAGAGGAACTGCTTACTGATTTCACCGAGCCGTTGTCGGTATCCCCCGTGATGACGATATCTTTCAATGTCCAACCGCTGGGAACGGATTCTCCAATATAATAATTACCGGTTGGACCGTTAACCATCGTACTGGTATTACTTGACGGATCTCTGAAGGGAATGGCTCCACCCATCCATTGCCAAACTGTGGTAATCCAGAAAGGTGTGTCGTCCTTGGGAGTGGCATCTTTGACGATGGTCAGAGAACCGGTTCCTCCTTCCTGAAGAACAACAGTATAATCTTCAACCTCTCCATCGGGTGCCTCTCCGGTATAACTAAGATTCGCAACCGAACTCAAACGAAAACGAGCAAAAGACTGTCCGTTTACCAAACTGACCGGAACATTCACAGAGATCACATTCGTACCTGCAACAACGGACTGAGCAGCAATCACTTGTTCACCTCCATCCGCCCAGTCTCCATCTCTATTGAAATCGATCCAGCCATTCAGTGTCCCTGCATTAGAGGCAATGACTGTAACTTGAACCGATTGCCCGGCAATAAGCAGCGGAGGCAAGGTTACACCGTCTTCATCATTCGATCCATCATTATTATCCCCGTCTGCTACCATTGAAGTAAGGCCGTTTGGTTCGCCATCAATAATAGAACCGAGGCATAAAGTCGGATCTATGAGATGGCGAGCACCATTGCTGGCAAGCAATGTGGGATAGTTTGGATCGGGTGCATCACCAAAATCGTATTCTCCTGTTGAAGCTTGTTCATTTTCAAATTCAATGATAATATCCTCCCCAGGATCGAAATCAATAGTAACTGTTCCTGTTGTTAAATCAACTGTCGAACCATTGTCCATATCACCGGTTATGGTAATATTTTTCAGTGCCCACCCTGGAGTGGAAGATTCCGTGATATCGATTACCTGGCTCGGATTGAGAATCACGGTTTGATTATTCAACGGATCTTGCAGGAAAAAGCAGAAGAGCTGAAAAAATCCACCGGATAGTCGGGTACACATCATAAACGGCGTATTGTCCTTGAGAGTGGCATTCTTCATAACCGTGATCGATCCTTGTACTGATTCTTTTATGATAATCGTATAATCCTCAACTTCACCATCTGGCACCTCTCCTGAAAAACTTAAATTTCTTTGTGAGCTGAACCTGAACCGAGCATATGTCTGACCGAGACTGGCGCTTACCGGTACATTAATCATAAATTGATTCGCACCTGCCATAACAGGTTGTGCCGGAATAACATGGTCCTCGGAATCACTCCAGCTGCCATTCCCGTTGAAATCGATCCAGCCGTTTAGAATACCATCCGAAGATGCAGTAACAGTAATCGGCACAGTCTGACCCGGAGAAATAAATGGTGAAATCAGTATACCATCTTCGTCATTGGAAACATTATTGTTATCCCCATCAGCATTCGTTGTGGGCAGGCCATTGGATTCTGAATCTACCGAGGGACCTAAATGATAATTTGTAACAATCTTGTGGCGTGCACCATTACTTGTCAAAAGGGTTGGATAGGACGGATCGGGTGCATCACCGTAGTCATATATATCAGTTCCATCGGATTGGTACATGCCAGCATCCATGTATGTAATATGATCACCGACAGAAACTGTAAAGACCGGCGTGTCACCTGAGCCGAACTGTGCATCACTGTCTATTGTATCATCCATCCCCTGGTCCGGCGGACTGAATGTAAATTCTGTTTTCAGAGAAAATCTGAGAAAATAACTGCCGGGACTCACATTTGAAAACAGATATTGCCCTGAAAAATTTGTTTGTGTTGTGGCAACGAGGTTTCCATTATTGTCAAATAGAGACACAGCCACACTATCAAGCCCAAATTCACTGGAATCCTGAAGACCGTTTTGATTCAGATCATGCCAAACACGGTCACCAACAGATGCCCCTCCCAAAGAGTCCTTTGTGTTCGTGAACACGACGGTGATTGTTTCTGAGCTATCCAAATGCAGTTCGGCATATGTGCTGTCGAAATCAATAATACTGTTGCTGATCATTTCAGTAATATCAATATCGGTCAGATGCCATCCCTGGGGAACCTGCTCATACACCCTGTACTTGCCTGGTGTCAGTTGAGAGTAGGAAAATTGAGCCCCATCTGCAAGCGATCCGGCGAGATGTCCAAAAAATGTGAATATTTGAGAATCACCGTCGGGGATGGTCTGTTTCTCCACGATGATTGTACCGGTTCCGCTGCCCCCCGCTATACCCGTGCCCTGAATGGTGAAATTATATGGATTCTCATCGGGATCGTTATTGGCAATACTGAGAGTCGCCGTACGCAATCCTGTGGCGCCTGGTTGAAACTGTACCCTGAACCATGTTGAATCGATACCACTGAATAACACCGAATCGGGCTGCACAATCACAGAAAAATCACTCGCATGTGTGCCCCCGATTATCACTTTAGGATTACCAGTAAGATATAAAGTCAAATCGCCTGTATTGTAAATTTTAAAGTTTTGAGTGGATGAACCACCCACAGAAACCGAGCCGAAATCCGTACCATCCGATACAGAAGGTGTGTTATCACCATCACTGATGGAAACTTTCGAATAGTTATAATAACCTTTAACATCCATCTCCGGAGCGTTTGGTGTACCTGTACCTGTTCCTTGAATGACGAAATCATAAGGATTCGCTAAAGAGTTATTCGAAATTTCGACGGTTGTTGAACGTGTACCCGAAGCTCGTGGATCAAACTTGATCGTGAATGTTGTTGTCCCGCCTGCAGACACAGAAGATCCCGGTTGTGAAGTTACTACAAAATCACCCGAATCTCCACCAGAAATATGCGCGTAATAGACAGACAAGACCGCACCGCCTGGATTTTTAATAGTATAGGTTTTATAAACAGTTCCGCTTGAGACATCCGTTGATCCGAAATCCGTACCATTATACGTTGCTGGTGTTATGCTTCCATCGTAAATGATAGAACTGTTCCCGTATACCTCTATGTCGGGTTCCAGAGGTTTATCCCAGAATCGGTTTCCGGTCAGCGTTTCGGTTAGATTAAGAGAATTGTACTGAATCAAATTATTGCTGACTATTGTACCGCTTACAGAAGTCGCACCCACCGAATAGTATCCGCTAGGATCGATTTCTTCGATTGTAAAGTAATCTAATGCGTAATCACCGACATCTACACTCAATGAATACCAGCCGTTCCCATCTGTCGTTGTAAAATCAATGACCACAGCCGAACCTGATGGCGCTCCAGCATCGTTCGAGCCCCACAGCTTCATCGTAACATTTGGTATAGGACTGGACGTAGCACCGACATCACCGGAAAAAACAGTGCCGGATAGTGCATAAGTTTGAGCTGAAACAGGTGTTGCAAAGAATAACAAAACAAGCACAAAGCAGACGATAAAACCAAGACGATAACATGCATTCATAGGACAATCCTCCTGTTGATGAGTTATTCAATTTCAAGTTCAGTGGTAACTCCTGCCTCACTATTTTGATTGATGTCTGCATCAATAAGTAAAAAAATGTTGATATGATTCTAATCTTGGCCTATATGGTCATATATGCAGCTATTTGAAAGATAATTCATAGACTGCCCTTTAAGAGACCGGCGAGGCTGACATTAGATGATTATAATGCTATCATTCCAATACACCGGAGAGATATATACACCTGCGATGTGGAAATAATATAACTCAAATAGGAGATTTTACGAAATCGTTTTTATTTATATTATCTTCTTAAATAAGCATCTGCTGTAACTAGAAGCGTACTGATAATAATTAATATTATCCTCCACAGTGGCTTATGCTCCTGCAGCTATGATAGATTTATAAACACGGGCCAAAGCCCGTGCCACACGACATCATTTTAATTCTTATACTCCCAGGACACCCAGTGATTCCTATTATCGTCGTCCTCCACCTCGACGTTTTTCTGATCGAGGACGGGCCTCATTGACATTAAGACTTTGCCCCTTTAAGTCTGTGCCATTTAAACCATTGATTGCCGCCTGCGCTTCGTCTTTAGAAGGCATTTCAACGAATCCAAAACCCCGAGGTTCACCACTGTATTTGTCCTTAATAACATTGACGGATGTAATCTGCCCGAAAGCTTCAAACGCTTCTTTCAAATCGTCTTCAGTGACGTCGTGTGACAAGTTGCCTACATAGATATTCATGGTATTCTCCTATTATCGAATCCAATCGTTTATGATTGTGGTCTTTCAAATTGACAATTTTATAAAGATTCTTTCTTCTGATTTTCCTGTTTCTCGTCAGCTTTGGTTGCTTGCTGTTTTACCTTTTGTCTCTTTCTCTTTTCCTGATCTTTCTTGCCTTTGTCGCCCATTTAAAACTCCTTTTGTCTTTTATGAAAAAGATTCATTACAATAAACCTTGCTCCTCTGGTTAATTTATTTTCCATGATCTCACTTGCTTAAAACAAACATGATGAAATGGTTAGAATCAAAACGCCCTATATATTATCACCCTTATTTGATGGCTGACCGGAATTCTCTTTGGATTGTGTATTGTTTTTATCCAATTTGTGTTGTCTTTTTTCCTCTTTCTTTTTTTTCTTTGCTAATTCTTTCTTCCATTTTTCATATGAGTAATTCGTTTTTGCCATTTTTATATCCTTTTTGATTAGCTATAAATTACTGCCTGGGGTTGGTTTATTGCAGAATGCAAATATATCCCTCAATGGACAAAGAATCCCAGTAGTAAAAACAATACCAATTCGATCAGCCAGTGCTCGGATGAACTGAAGTGATTCATTGTATAACCTTTTTCACCATTAAGATTCCCGATTCACTCAATAATTTGACGCGTGTGCCACACGATACTATTTTACTTTTTTCTCACCCCGGACACCCGACGACTCGACAGGAATTGACATGCCCCTATAGCATGGGAAATTGAACAGATATTTCAACAAAGAGATATTACCAAATTGTTTTTATTTTTTTTGATTTTCTTAAATGATTGTCCGCTGTTACGAGAGATGCCTTTGTAATAATTGATGTTGCTCCGATAATTCTATCTGCAGGATCTAAATTTATTTCAGAAAGAAATTGGGTTGATAATTCGGCAACCTCGGGAGTGATTCCATGGAAAATATATTTGTTTGACGTGCTTACCAAACCTATAAATTCAAGATAAGGAACATCTATTTCAATTCTCTTTTTTGTCAATAACATGGCAATTTCCCACAATGAAATCTCACAGAAAAATATACCATCTGTTTGATTGGCTATTTCTATTGCTTTTCTTGCTTTCGAGGTGAGTTTCTCGGGACTTAAAGCATCCCAGATGATAACATGCGTATCAACCGTAATCATGATTTTGTTGCTTCCCATGTATCATCAATCGGGGATAGCACATCATGCAAGATTGCAGTTTTCCTGATTGCTTTGAGTCTATCTTTGGCGATTTTCATATTATAATCAGGAGGTACAAGTTTCGCAACTACTTTACCTCTCGATGTGATATCGATACTTGAACCGAGTTCGATTTGTTTTAATACTTTCATTAAATTAGATCTCAGATCACTAACCGCTATATTCCCCATATCATTTACTCCTTGAATGATATTTTATTGTACAATTAAAATGTACAAATAAATAATTCAATAGTCAAGCCATTTTGTAATTTAGAAAAATTCTATTCGATTTCAGGATATAAAAGATTTACTGAATTCGGGCTAAAACTTGTCCTCGACTGGATCGGGAAGTCCGTGTCACATGACTTCATTCTCATTCTTACTCATCCACGACACCCGACAGAATGGTTACTGTTGTGTACCACTGCCTTTAGGCAGTGCTTACCTACTTTTATTATCATCAATCGAAGATATACCCAGATGTCCTTGAAAGATACAAGATTATGTAATTATTTGACAAATTCAATTCTGGGCATAGTCAGTTGGCGATAGAGTTGTTCCAGTCGACTGACACGCGACTCCAAACTCATATTCCCTGGATTCACATTGAGAACATTAAGATTTGAATAATCGGGCAATTGGGCTTCCATCATATCAATGCGTTTTTCCATTTCGGTAATTTTCTCAGACAACGAATGAATTTCTTCAACCAGTTCATTCTCTTCAGTATTTTGTGCTGAAGAGGTAAGTAATAATAGGCCAAATAGGATAGTAATTAGGATCGTCATTATTTTAAAAACCTTTTTCATCATTTGATCTCCTTCTTATTTATCCTTTTTATCGAATGGCTTTCCCACAATCTCCTTTCCGTGCATTTTTACTGTCAATAAATTCAAAAAAAATACATTGTATCGTACTTACTTTATAAAGACGAATAACACGGGCTATAAGTTTCTTTCATTTTAACTCAGGTTCCAGATGATGATCTTTAAATTCTTACTTAAAAAAAACAGGGTGAGCCCCAAGTCTCACCCTTTATATTATTTCAACAAAATAAATCTTAATCAGATCATGTCTATGTCTTTAGATTATTCTTAATCTTTGCCAGCAAATCCATTCCCTTATCCGGAGAAGAGAGATCCTGGATACCCGCAAGGTATTGGCCTACAAGAGAAACAACCACATAACCGTGATACTTCGTCTTCACAACAAAACCATCTTCACCCATTTGCGAATTGGGGATGAATTGATCTCCCGATTCTTCATAAAAGAGTCGGAGACCCTCAAGACCGGTTTTGGCCCCTTCCGCATCATCAAAAAGGACGACGAATCCCATGACTTCCTCATCTCCGATTCGATAAGTCGCTTCCAGCCCTGCAGGCAGGAAACCCTGGTTCAGCATCTCATTGGCCGTATATCGAAGGGTCTTGTCCACCTGACCTTCCAAAGGAAGCAATGTGATGAGATTAGGCACTTGAGTTGAATCCGGAATACGTTCGGATACCAGTTTAGCAACCGCCTGCATCGCTCCCTGCGTTTTTTCCGAGCTGTCCCCTGCTTTCAGTTCGACCACATAGGGACCCTGATAATATTTGATGCCAAAGGCCGATACAACCGCTTCCGCTCCGATCGTTTCATACCGATATCCCGGATGGCGGTAAATCGAATAAAGCCCGAACGCATTGATCGGCGTGCCCATATCATAGATATCCACCACGAATGACGTATCATCCGGACTTCCCCAGAAATAGGTCAGGGTTGCACACTCTTGAAATCCATAGGCATGATAGAGCTCGGCTTCTCCGTTGATGTAATCGTACAGATTTTCCGGAACATAGTGTATTGGCTTTCCTTCCCAGCTCCATCCCTTTTCAAAACCCGGACCCGGGAAAAACTGATCCAGACCCGTCTGTCCCGAATCGCAGGAAAGCCACATCATCAGGATCAAGATATAATAGAGATTTTTTCGCATCATAAACCCTCCTTAGGAAAAAATCTCCAGAGCACGGAGCATCTTCTTCTGTATATTCAGCCCATGGACACATTTAACGCTGCACTTGCTGCAGTCGAGACAAGCTGTAGGCTGCTGCTGACGGGAAATCGACCGGAATGTGCATTGTGCCAGTTCCATATCGCCATAACCTTCTGCATACATCAACGACCGGTTAACATCGAAGACATTGACCTGATTTGGACAGAGATCCCTGCATCCATTACACATCCGGCACAGCGTTTTGTCAATCGCCTTCGTATAGCGATGGAGGGTTTTTCGATCATACCAGCCCATTTGCGATCCCATGGCCTGGATATCTTCCTCTAATTGGGCATAAGTCACCATGCTGGGAATGGCATTGGTCACTCCCGGATTCTGAAGCACCCATTTCAGGGCGGCCTGATGGGGACTCAAATCACCCATTTGATGATCCGTGTACCCGCCTGCCTGTGTTTTCATGGCCACAATACCGATACCGGCTTCCGCTGCTTCTTTGATCACATCGGTCAGTTCCTGGGAGGATTCGAAATTATACGCCACAAGAATCATATCATAGAAATCCAGCTTAATCGCTTCTTTGATCAGCGCAACCTGGTTTTGATGGGTCGAAAATCCGATAAATCGCGCTTTGCCCTCTTCCTTTATTTTCTGTATGGCCTGCATCACAGTTTCATTTTTGATATAATCCACTTCTGAAACCATGTGAAATTGAATGACATCGACATAATCCACCTGCAGGGCTTTGAGACTGGCATCCATCGATTCTGAGATAACCTTGGCCGTATCCAATCCATGCAATATTTTTGTCGCCAGGTAGGCATCATCTCTCCGGTTTTTCAAGACATTACCAACAACCTGTTCATTAAAACCATCCATATAGGTCCGGGCAGTGTCGATATAATTGATGCCCATATCCAGAGCTTGATGAATAATTGCCTCGTCTCTGGTTCGCATGGCGCCGTAACTCACCGTGGTCACCTCAAGGCCAGTTCTCCCCAATGTGCGATACTCCAGGGTGGGGTGAGTTTCTGTCTCCGTCTGCGGATCATTGTCCTGATAACCGAAAATTTTTGTTGTTTTCACAAACGGGAAGGCCAGACCGGCTGCGGCAACCGATTTGGCTCCACGGGAGAGAAAAGTCCTTCGATTTAAAATTTTCTGAAGTCTATTCATATTTGACCTCCTGTTATGATGTATTCAATCTTTGTGCGCGTAAAATAGCGGATTGAAACCGTTTTAACCATTGCGTTCGAGAAGGCAGTCCGTCCGGTCGAGACGGTTGTGTCTGATTCCATGTTCTTGCCTGATCGATCAACACATAGGACCAATGGATCGCTTGACTGACCAGCTCCTTGCATAATTCGGACTGATTCTCTCCACAGTGTTGATCCACCTCGACCATTCGGATCAGCAACAGTGTATAGGTTTTTAAAGCGCAAAATCCAGCCCACATATAACTATCGGATGGCGGTGGCATGTTATCGGAAAGAATGTCTTGTGCTTGATTGAAACCGTCTTTTGCTTTGGCAAAATCTTTATCCAGCCACTGCTTGGCGGATTGATTCATTTTTCCTTCATAGAGAGAAAGAGCTTCAGCCATATCCGCAGACTGAGAAAAGACAGAAATGGCCCCCCCTGCCACAAACACACAGAGAACAAGCTGACAGATTTTGTTTGTATGGATTACCCGCAACATCACTTCAAATACATCCCGTTTATCCTGATTGGATCATATCAATTATATTGATCTATTTTCCGATTTGCCCAGCTCAACACCCGCTGGCAGCGTGTGATAACAG
The DNA here is from genome assembly GCA_016931965.1 of bacterium. GTDB lineage: Bacteria > Zhuqueibacterota > QNDG01 > QNDG01 > DSAB01 > JAFGDT01. The sequence goes on from JAFGDT010000024.1 coordinate 10,791, forward strand.
CATACTGTATCACCTTCTGTCTCGCTGTTAAACCAGAAATCTCCCGTAATTGCTCGAGATAACCCTCCAATTCCCGGGCTTTCTCCTGAAGGATTCTTATATTGACACGGGCACGCACCCGATTGTTCTGGAATTCTTGAAGGGCGACACGATAGAGCGTATAGACAATATCCGAGCGCGTTACATAAGCCTGATAGATTGTCCATAATACGGGACTGCTTTCATCGGGATGAATCTGCTCCAACAGCTCTTGCAGTTCCTGCATCTGACTGAGAGCTTCGCCATATTTTTTTTGTTCGAAGGTCTCCTCAACTGATTTCATTCTTTTTTCATATTCCGAAAGCAGAGAGAACAATCTGGACTCTGGATCGTCATCCGCCTCATCTAAAGAATCAACCTCCTCTTCAGCCATGGAACGCTCCGCGATCAAAGCTTCAACCTCATCAGACTGCACTGTGGCCTCAACTGTTATGGTGATTGTTCTGCCCTCTTCCGCTTGCTCTACAATCTTCACATCTTTCAAATAACCGGCTGCAAGGGTTTGAATGATATCTTCGGACACCTGAAAATTTTCAACCTCCGTCGAAGATTCCACATAAACGGAATAGGATTCGATAGCCTCCCGAAGCGCCAGGTCTCTGCATGTTTCCCTGGCTTCAACCAGACTTTCGCTGTCTCCGTAAGTATAGGAATAGGTACCCCGGATCACATCCTGAGCAGAAATAACCGTCGCGATCGACAAAAAAACAACGCATATCCATCGCGTAAACATGATCAATCTCCCATTTGATTAACCGATATGAAAGAGCATATTCACTCCTAAAATAGCATTTTTCTCACTTTTGTGCAAATTATTTTTTATTCGCCATTCCCGCCCATTTTGAGCAGACGAATGACATCAATCGGCTCCAAACGAAATACAGATCCCTTTCCTCCCCAGAAACCGTGCTTGCGGATCATGTGAACACTCAATTGTGAATATCGAATCTCTTGACGCGATGCTTTGCTAAAAACATGAACCACAACTTTGGGATGCAAACCCGGCTCACCAAATGGACAAGGCATCAATCCCCGCGCCCAATGAACTTGCACAACATACTCGCCCAGATCAACTTTGCCTTCCAATTCCTTTTTCCCCTCATCCATGAAAAGGGTTAAACGGTCAGCAATGTCTGCTTTTTTCAATCCAAACCGCTCTAACACCTTCCCATCCGCTTCGATGATATCATGGATATGCCGCGTATCATCACCCATAAATCCACTCTTGGTGATTTGTCCTGGTCGAAATCGAATCTCAAGTTGCTGTTCTCCGGGAGTCTGTTTCATCTTTCTCCTTCCCGATCACACGAAATGGAGTTATGCAAATGGATCATAAAATATGCGATCACTTGTCACACCATTTTCATTGAGAATTTGCACACAGGCTTTAATCATTCCGGGACTTCCGCAGAGATAAGCCTGACATGTTTCTGTATCGATTTGCTGAATATATTTTTTCATCGGAACCGTAATAAGACCGGTTTCTCCGTCCCATTGATCATCCGGCTCAGGCTGGGACAATGCCGGAATAAATGTAAAATCAACCATCTCTTTTTCAAACCGTTTCATTTCATCCAAATAGAACAGATCCTTCTTTGTAACAGCGCCAAAAAAATAGGTGACCTTTCTTTTGCTCTTTGTTTGGATCAAATATCTGAGGAAGGAGACAATGGGTGCCATACCCGATCCGCCGGCCACCATAATGATTTCACCGGTTCCTTCGCACAGACAAAAATCACCCATCGGACCGGTAAAACGCACCTCATCTCCTTCCGACAGGTACTGATGAACCCATGTTGTACAAATCCCTTCCGGGACCAATCGAATCATCAAATCGATGGACTTTTTCTCGTCGCTGGACGAAGCGATTGAATAAGCTCGCGAAACCGATTCTTTGACGTCATCATAGGACACACTCTGCAACTGCACGTACTGACCCGGTTTGAATAGGATCTCATCATCACCGAGAATTTTGAAACGGATCAGTTTGATGTCGTATGTCAGATCCTTGATCAATGTCACTTGTGCTTTAAATTCCTTGATGGAAAAAAGCGCTTCGGGTATCCGAATAGACAGATCCCGTTTGACCTTTACCTGACAGGCCAGTCTGATTTGATCAGCGATCTCCTTTTGAGTGAGGAGAGGCATTTCAGTAGGCAGCAATGGTCCGGCCCCTTGGGTGATCCGACATTTGCAGGTACCGCACGTGCCTCGACCGCCACAGGCAGACGGCAAAAATATCTTTTCGTTATTCAGTGTGGACAGCAGAGAGGAACCCCCTGGCACACGTACCGTTTTCGATTCATTAACCGTGATGGTACACGGTCCATAATTTAAAAAAAACCGTTCTGCGATGATGAGAAAAAGCGCGAGTAAACCGTTTATCCCGCACAATAGTGCGACCGTTAAAAGTATATTTGAAATCATAAGGTTAGGCACAAATCTACTGGATCTGCACAATTCCTGAAAATCCAACAAATCCCATGGCCATGATGCCCGAAATAATCAGAACTATACCCGCCCCCCTTAAAGCTGGAGGTATTTTTTGTTCATTCAATCTTTCCCGGATGCCTGCCATGGCAACAATCACCAGAAGCCAGCCTAATCCGCTTCCCGCTCCAAAAAAAACACTCTGCAGAAATGTATATTCCCTGATGATCATAAAAAGAGACACACCCAGTATCGCACAATTGACGGTAATAAGAGGCAGAAAAATACCCAGATTGATATAGAGGACTTCTGAAAACCGTTGGATGAACATTTCAAGTAGTTGTACGACTGCAGCGACCAGTACAATAAAAACGATATAGCGGAGATATTCAATACCGAATGGTTGAAGAAGTGTGTAATAGATAATATAATTGAGTGCTGAGGTGATGGTTAAGACAAACGTTACAGCAAGCCCTAATCCGAAAGCTGTCTTGATCTGTTTGGATACCGATAAAAACGAACACATCCCCAAAAAATAGGTTAATAGAATATTACTTGTAAAAATGGCTGCAAAAAATATTGTGATGGGAGACAGATACTCCATGAAACCTCCTGGTGTTCATATGATATTTTATTCAAACAAGCAGAAAAAATGACCCCCTCCTCAAATCCAAAATAACAAATTCCAAAGCACAAATGACAAACAAATCCCAAAATCCAAATGATCAAATAGGATCTTATAGAAGATAATTTCTTCACCAATAAAAAAACCATTTGATATGAATGAAATGCATATGTTTGACGTTTGATATTTGTCATTTGAAATTTATTTGAAATTTGGGTTTTGTTATTTGGAATTTTTACATCCAATGTTTCCCTACTTTATCATCTCTCCAAAACCGATCAATCTCATCTCTTGAAAAGAGAAGGAGATTGAAGCAATGAGTCAATTCTCCATATTACGATGACCCATAGCCATCGAGTTGGAAACCCAGATAAACAACGCCAGCATGAAAAACCCGCCCGGGGCCATAATCATAAAGGCCCAGGATGTCCAGCCTTCTGTGACACCGATGGTCTGCATGAGGGGATCCATCACCTGAATTCCCACAACGGTTCCGAATCCAAGAAGCTCACGAAAGAATGCGATCACAAGCAGAATCCAGGAATACCCGATCCCGGACATGATACCATCCAGGAATGCAATTCCCGGTTTATTGGAAGACGCAAAAGCCTCCAATCTGCCCATGATGATGCAATTGGTAATGATCAAGCCAACATAGGGACCCAATGCCCGGCTGATATGCGAAACGGTGGTTTTGAGTGACAGATCCACGATAATGACAAAACTTGAAATCACCAGCACCTGCACCATCATACGCACCCGCTGGGGAATCACGTACCTTAAAAGAGAAATGGTCAATGCTGAGAAAGCCATCACAAACGTCAGTCCCAGTCCCATCAAGAGTGTGTTTAAAAAGATGTTCGTCACGGCCAGGGTGGAGCAGATGCCCAATATCTGTACGGTAACCGGATTATTTTTCCAGAGATCCTCTTTGATGATATCGATTGCTTTTGATTTCATGTGGTCTCTTTTATTAATCAATTGTTTTGATCAATCTTTCGTTTTCTTGAATGACATCCAGATAAAATGGTAAATCCGTATTGAGCATTTTCAATATGCCCAAACAGGTCTGCGTGGCACCGGTAATGGCTTCCACGCGATTCGTCGAATATGCCAAATTACTCGTTTCCTTTCTGGCGACCATTTCAATCGGCTTTTCTTCCGGATGTTCTCCTAAAAATCCGGACAAATCCAGACCACGAAAATGGTACTTAAAGCCGGATTCCATGATACGGGCACCCAATCCGGGTGTTTCAGACTGTTCGGTAAAATCAATACCCACCATTCTGGTCAAATCAGAAGAAACAACGGCGATGGCCCGTATGGTTCCCCACAATCCCTTTCCCCTTAATGGAAAACCATAACCCTCTCGTTCTCCATTTTCATTTAACACAATAAAAATGTCAGCAGAATCGGATGTAAAAGAACCCCTTGTTTCGAGAAGTTGTTTTGTTGATGAAACGATTGGAAGTCGAACAAACCTTATTCGATTCTGAAAAATTTCAAGGAGATTTTCCTCATTCCAATCGATATCGGCGGTTGTGCTGCTGGCCGGTAAATTCTCCTCCTTTATATCCTCAGGGAAAATACGACTGGCATATGAAATAGACCTATAGAACTGAATCTGCTCTTTTTCCTGAATCCTGTCTTTTGATATTTCATGGACCGTGGATAGGATGGTAATAAAAAAAGCGGTCACCAGAATCATAAAAAAAATTGCGAACCATTTTTTGTTCATGCGGTCTGCCTGTGATTTTGCAAATGCTTAACACCATAATCAATAATCGAAGCGAACATATTGCCAATTAAAATGGAGAACATCAATCCGCCTGCAAAAAGTGAGAATGTTCGGATGATGTTTGTTGAGATGGCAATGAGTGATCCATAAATCCATTGCCCTCCCTTGGTCTTGGACGCAGAGATCGGATCGGTTACCATAAAAAATCCACCCAAAATGGCTCCTCCGGATAACACACCATAAAAAAGGGGCGGCGCCAGATCCGGCACCCACCAGTGTAAAATCACCTGCAAACCTATATAACTGATGAAAAATGACAGCACAAGGCGCCACTTGGCAATTTTTTTAAAAACCAGATAGAGTCCCCCAAGCAGTAACAGGATAGCCGACGTCTCTCCAAGAGATCCCCCGCCGATTGAAACCACTTCACCGAGCTTTTCAAAATGACCGTTGATATTCCCAAGAAAGAGCTGCCAAAGGGACGGTAATGTCGAAGCTCCAAATCGATAGGCGTGCGAGGGCGTTGCCGTCGTAATCGCCGAAATCATGTCCGTGGAAGTAATAAATCGCCATGTGGCAAACCCTGCCGGAAAATCGGAGAAATTGGCAGCCGGAATCCATCGATTGGTCATATGGATCGGAAAAGTGATATAGAGAAATACCCGTCCGACCATGGCCGGATTGAATATATTGGCTCCGAATCCTCCGAAAGCCATTTTGCCGAATGTGATGGCAAAAACGCTTCCCAGCACAACCATATAAAGGGGGATCGTGGGAGGAAGAATCAGGCCAAACAGCAACCCAGTGACAAAAACCGCTTCAGATACTTTTCCCTTTTGTCCGCGGACAAAGAGCCATTCTGTAATAACACAGGTCGCGATTGAGGTGAAAACAATAGCAAAGCCGATCCACCCGAAAAAGAAAATCGATCCCACAAAGGCCGGCAACAGGCACAACACAACCTTCCGCATCACCATCTGTTTTTGAAAAAAGCTATGCCACGCCTTATTTATAAAAAATCTGAATGGATTAAAAATTGATGCAATCACTTTAAAAATGTCTTCAGTATCCTTGATTAATATTAAAAATTTACGTCATCCCGATCGGAGTCGCGGGATAATGCACCATCTCCTGGATTCTTCTACTTCGCTCAGAATGCCCCCTGGATTGAAACTCACTTCCAAAATATATCGACTAAAATAGCGTAAAGAAATTCCATTATATAAAAAGCGTCATCCGGGCCTTTTTCGACTCATTGACATACATGCCCACAGCGCCGTATTCATCGATGAGGGTTTCGTCGAGATCAGATTTGGATATGCCCATCACTTCCATCGTCATTTCACAGGCAATAATGCGGCCTCCAAGTGCTTTGAAATCAGCCATGAGTTTCTCAGGGGGTGCAACATTGGCCTTTTTCATCTTCCGCTTCATCATCCATGTACCAAGACCGAAAAAATGCATTCTGGACAATGGTGCCTTGGACAGTCGACCTTTGATGAGTCTTTGCAATCCCCAAAACGTAAAATAAAGCGTCACTTCACCCCCCATGGCCAGATACCCATTACCGATAATCAGCGCGCTCATCACTTTATCAAGATCGCCGCTGTGTACAACAATGGTTGCTTTGTCCATTGTCCTGTCTGCCTATTTTTGAATAAAAATATGCCAAACTTGATCTTCTTCCCTGATGCCAAGAAGCTCCAGACCGAGCGAATCCACAGCCATGGGTATTTCCTGTTTTGAAGCGGGATGCGTTCCTTTGACTTCGATGATATCTCCTTTTTTTGCTTTCATCACCGCTTTCCGCATCTCGACAAGAGGAACCGGACAGGTCTCACCGACGACGTCAACAACGATATCAGATTGAATTGTCTGAAGCATGATCAATTCCCCCGAAATACAATTTTGACTTTTTGGACATCCCAGAGGGGTTCGATTCGTTCACTGATTTCATTCCGGATGTTGTTTGCAAACTGATGACTGGACGGCAGTTCCACAAACACAGTGACAATCCCCTTGTCGATTATGACTTCTTTAACGAGCTTGGTTCTGACCACATCCAATCCTGCCAATGGATTGATCACCCTTGAAAGACGTTTCATAATAATTTTTTCTGATGTAGGTATCTTTTCTTTCAGCAATCCGTGCTGGTGTTCATAATTCTCAATAGCCGTTCGCAGTGCATCAACCGCCAATACGGCACAGTGCACTTTGACAGGCGGCAGACCGCCCAAAGCCTCAGCAGCCATTTTCCAGTCCAGTTTTTTGGCATCTTCCAATGTTTTTCCTATAGCCAGATCGGTAATGATCGATCCCGTAGCGATATTCGATGCACATCCGTAAGACTCAAACCTGATATCATCGATCTGTTTTGTCTTTTGATCGACTTTGAGATAAAGTTTGACCATATCCCCACAGGCTGGACTCCCTTCGGTGGCAACGGCATCCGGATTCTCAAGTTTTCCCACATTATGCGGATGCATGAAATGTTCAAGTACCTTTTTTGTATAGGGCAACGACATAATCCATTTTCTCCTTCTATATCACTATCTTGTATTTCAATGTTCACCCCGATAAATAAAGAGTAAAACGATAAAATAGCCAGAGAGATTACATAAGTACCTATCCTTTCAGAGGACTTATTTTTCGCAATGCTTCGACGACTTCTTTGCAGCTTTTCACAACAATGTCGATCTCTTCCATCCGGTTGTACCGACTCAATGTATATCGAATCGATCCGTGGGCTCTTTCATGCGAAAATCCCATCGCCATCATCACATAACTGGGTTCAAGGGAACGCGAAAAACAGGCTGAGCCGGTAATTACTGAAATACCTTTCATATCGAGATGGAGCACAACCGATTCACCCTCGATAAGATCAAATGAAACATTCACATTGCCCGGCAGACGTTTCGAGAGTGTTTTGGGACCATTGATCCTTATCCCGTCAATTTCTTTTTTCAAACCTTCAAAAAGACCTTTTTGAAGTGATCGAATATACTGGACATATTTCGGTTGAGCCAGTTCCACGGCCCGGCCAAATCCGACTGCACCCGCTACATTCTCCGTACCGCTCCGAAGATCAAACTCACTGTAACCGCCATGCATCATCTTCTTGATCGGGGTTCCTTTTCGAATGTAAAGCGCGCCAACACCTTTCGGACCGTGGATCTTGTGTGCCGTAAGTGTTACGAGGTCGGCCTGGACACGATCCACATCAAGATCCAGTGTTGTAAAACTGAGTGCCGCATCGACATGGAAAATCACACCTCTGTCCGTACAGATTCGGCCGATCTTTTCAATCGGCTGGATGGTACCCACTTCCTGGTTCCCATGTTGAATGCTGACCAGAAATGTCCGATCTGTAATGCTTTTTTCCAATTGCGTAAGATCGACAAATCCTTCGTCATCCACATCGAGAAGGGTCAATTGAAAACCTTCCTGTTCAAGCCACTGACAGGAATGCAAAACGGTGTTGTGTTCGACCTTCGAACAGATCAGATGATCTTTTTTCCGCCGGTGAGCCCATGCCGTGCCTTTAACGGCAAGGTTATTGGCTTCTGTACCCCCCGACGTAAAAACCACTTCTTCCGGTTTCGCGTTGATTTTTTGGGCAATCACCTCTCTTGACCGATCCAGCCCTTCCCTGGCCTGGATTCCGGGCATATGGCTGAACTGCGAAGAAGCCACGGCATAAGTTTCGGTAAAATAGGGCGCCATGGCTTTAACCACTTCGGGATCCGTTCGCGTTGTGGCTGCATTGTCTAAATATATTCTTTCATGCTTCATTATTTTCCTGTATCATCCAATCAATACTATTTTTTATTTTTCATTGTTATACAAATCATTTGATTGAGAAGATCCGCATATCGGATGTTTCATCAATAGGAATGGTTTCATGGTCCAATGTGAACCATATCATACTGAAAGTCATCCCGCTCATAATAGGCCTCATCCCGAATGCAGAGATCGTATTCCCCTTTGAGTAATGAATAATGAGCATGTTCCATGCTGGTCAAATATTGAAGTATCTCCTGCACACCCCTCTCGTCCACTTCTTCAGCCAGATCATCATAGAATTCCTCACTCACTTTTTCAGCTTCCATAGCCAATTCCAACAGATCCACCACAGACGATTTTTCCTCTTCTAAAACGATCGAGAGCCTGGGGAAAATGGATTTTTCAGCTGTGGAGGGTTCATTTCCCTTAAACATTTTTTGATAGAGGTTTGCAAGGATTTTCTGATGTTTCTTTTCCTCACTTGCCAAGAATTTCAGTTTATCTTTGAGAATAAAGTTATTCACCATTGATTTTAATTTTTTATACGTTTCTTCAGTTTCAATCTCCGATTTCAGCGCCATTTGCAACGCTTTCTCGACACTTAATGAGGAAACGTCGACTGTCATTTTTCTAACCTCCATTTTTAAATTCTTTTAAAATAAAAAAAATCGCGTCACGACTTGAATTCTAAGATATCGTGGATGCCAAAACAGACCTTTCTGGATGATGCGTTAGAGTTGAAGATCACTTTTGAGTTTGAGAATGCGTTGAATATGATCTCTTTCTTCGTCGATTATTTTATCAATCACAGGATGGTCTTTTTCATTCGTAACTGGTAAAAGCTCGTGATAAAAAAGGATCGATTCCTTTTCCAAACTCAATGCGATATGTATGGCGACCAGAGGATCGCCTAAATCTTTTTCCATCGATTCGGCTTCCTCACTGGTTGGAAATACCTTTTTTTCAATCAGGGATCGAAAGTAAAACGTAACCGTTTCATCGTCATAGCCACTCTCATTTTTTTGGTGCACTTCCTGAAGCATTTTTCTGAAAATAACTTCGTGCCGCTCCTCCTCATCAGAAAGAAATTGAAAGATCTCCCGCGCCTGCGGATTCTTCATGACGCGGACGACACTGTCATAGAAAGCTTTTCCATGTTTTTCAATTTCAACTGCCATCTGAAGGATTTCACTGCCTGCATACTTGGCTTCCATAAACCACACTCCTTATGCTTGATAAAAAAGTATTAATGCCACATTAAAATAACATCATCATACTCTTTTTCTAAACGATTTTTATGTTTGAGTTCTTCCTGGGCAAGTATCTCAAAGAGTCTTTGGATGGCGGGATCCTCACCCTTCTCCGCCAGTACAGTATATAAAGCAACCGATTTTTCCTCGCGTTTCATGGCTAAAATAAGAAGATCCTGGTAACTCATATCTGGAGAAAATACGCTGTCAATAAGATAATCACTGATTTTCAAATTGGGTATTTTCTTTAATTTCAACTTTTCAACATGGTCAGGATGAAAATGCTCAAGCATCTGAATGTGCTTTTTTTCCTCGTCGGCCATTTCAAGGAACGCCTTTTTCATACCGGACCGTTCTGTAAGTTCACTGCATTGACTGTAAAAATCAACAGCTTCCTTTTCTTTGTCTAATGCAAATTGAATGATTTCCTTAAATTGATTGAGCTCCATTTCGCCTCCAGTTTAGCCCACGAGAGACCTGAGCAACTCTAAATTCTTTTTATAGAAAATATCGCCGCCGGGTGTTTCAAGAATCATGGGATGGTCGACAAAACGGCGATCATTCACCAGAAACCGAAAGGGTTCCAAACCTAAAAATCCTTCACCAATATTTTCATGCCGGTCGACACGACTACCGAGATCCGTTTTTGAATCATTGAGATGAAAAACTTTCAGAAGATCCAGTCCGATAATCCGGTCAAATTGTTCGAATGTCTCTTCATAAACCCGTTCTGTTCTGATGTCATAACCCGATTCAAACGTATGGGAGGTATCATAACAGACACCCAATCGATCTTTTCGAGATACAAGCGAGATGATCTTTGCCAGTTGTTCGAAACAATATCCGAGGTGATCGCCCTGCCCGGATGTGGTTTCTAAAAGAAGCTGCACACGGCCGTCCGGTTGCTTTGACAAAACATGTTCCAGACTTTCAACAATACACCGAAGACCGGCTTCCTCGCCCGTTTTCATATGCGATCCGGGATGAAAAACCAGGAAAGGGACATCCAGTTGATCGGCCCGGTTCATTTCATCTAAAAAAGCGTCCCGCGATTTGTTCAGCATATGGATATCCGGACTGGCCAGATTGATCAGATACGAATCATGGATGACCACGCTCCTGATATCCGATTTCTGAAAGTGGCTCCGAAAAAGAGCCGCGGATTCATCAGAAAGTGGTGCCGCTTTCCATTGTCGCTGATTTTTGCTGAATATCTGAATCGATTCACACCCGAGTTCTTCACCGCACTGAACCGATTTTTCCAACCCTCCCCCGATGGAAACATGTGCACCCAATAATCCCATTTCGTATGATTCCTATGATTCCTTCCGATTGATCCATTCGTCTACATTCCGGTCTTTTCATACCTTAAAGCAACATCATCCCAATTGATGATATCAAATAGATTATTCACATACTCAGATCTTCGATTCTGATATTTCAAATAATAGGCATGTTCCCAGACATCAAGGACCAATAAGGGTATGGCGCCCCACTGAGTTAAATCCTGATGTTTTTCAGCCTGCAAAACAACCAGTTGGTTGAAAAGGGGTTGAGTTGCAAGAACACCCCACCCGCTTCCCTCAACGGCGTTGGTTGTGGCTACCATCTGGTTTTTGAAACGATCAAAGCTGCCAAAGGATTTATCGATTTTTTCAGCCAATTTTCCATCCGGTCTGCCTCCTCCACCTGGAGAGATATTGGTCCAATAGATGGAATGAAGAATATGGCCCGATCCGTGAAAAGCCAGCTCCCTTTCCCAGTGCTTAACCAGAGTAAAATCATTTGAATTTCTTGCTTCCGCCAAGGATGCCTCTGCACGATTCAGTCCTCGGACATACCCCGCATGATGGTTATCATGGTGCAATTGCAGCGTCTGCTCGTCGATGATGGGTTCCAATGCATCATAAGCATAGGGAAGTGGAGGCAGTTCATGTTCTTCACTGCCTTGGTTTGATAACAATTCAACAGATGTACCCGAAAACGCATGGGCATATGCATGGCCAACCACGATGCCTCCTGTACCCACACCCATCTGTTTTAAAAATGATCTTCTGTTGACTGACACCTTCTCCTCCTTTTTATTGATTCGACTAAACCACTATGCACTGAAAGTGCATAGGTTTTGAAAAAAGGACTGAAAGTCCTCAATTATTCAAGTTCAAAATCTGTTATATCA
>JAFGDT010000025.1 GCA_016931965.1 bacterium
AAATTATTGGGCGATACAAAGTGATTTGATCCTACGTTAAAATATGACTTGACATTTCAATCCAAATCATTACTTTGTCCACATGCCGCAACCGTCGAAAAAATTGGTTCTTTCCATCGCCGGATTTTTGCTGATCACTTATATCTTCGTCGGCCTGTTTTGCAGTCTGTTTCATAATCATGAAGCCGATCTGAAATTTCATGATAATTGTCCGGCATGTCAGTGGGAAGTCCAGTCTCAAAATGCGGATACTTCTCTGTACGAAGTTGGTCAAATCATACAACTTCAATCCACTGTTTGCGAAAAAAATATTCTCATATCAATTCATTTACTACAATCTCAAACTTTAGTCGAAAATCACGCCTCACGCGCTCCGCCACAATCTTGATCATTTGTAAGTAATAACATTCTCAACTTTTCCATTTTGTATATTTGAATTCTCACGTCTTTGATCGAGGAGATATTCATGAAATACATACAAGGATTACTACATGCCTGTCTGATTGCGACTTGCGCATTGGCGCAACAGTCGAATGTTTCATTAGACAGTTTGCAGTTCCAGATAGTCGGGATGAAGAAAGACATTGAGCAGTTGCAGAAAACGCAAGAGGAAGAAAAAAAACAGGAAGCATTGCAGCAATTGCTCCAGAAAGCGAAAACACTTTCCATGGAATCGAATGCAACCGTTGAGGCACGTAAATTTCACAGCGGTCTGCGCCAGCAGTCGGCATTGAATCCGAATATCAGCATCGGCGGCGATTTTTATGCAGCCTATGGAACATCCGAAAGCGCATACAACCGCATTCGTTCCGAATACAGCTGGGGCACGGGACGGATGTTTCTCCGTGAAGTCGAATTGGCCGTCGAATCGGCGCTTGATCCATTCTCCAGGGGAAAAGCCTTTTTCGGCATTGGAGAAGAAGGTATTGAAGTGGAAGAGGCTTATGGACAGTGGCTCAACATGCCGCTCAATATGAATTTAAAAATGGGGCAATTCAAGACTCAGTTCGGAAAATTAAACCGTTATCATACCCACGCACTGCCCCAGTTCGAAAGACCTTTTGTCCTGGCCCATTTTCTTGGCATGGAAGGCCTCAACGGTATTGGAATGGCAGGTAATTTTTTACTCCCTTCTCTTACTGCCCACGTCAATGAACTGGATATCGAGATGGTTACCGGAGGCGAAAATCCCAGTTTTACGAATCAGGGGAAACACAATTTCTTCTATATGGGGCATTTCAAGAATTTTTACGATATAAACAGGAGCACTTATATCGAACTGGGTCTGAGCGGAGCGACAGGTTACAACGATCCCGATGAAAGGTATCGGACCATCCTGGCCGCCGCCGATTTGACGATGAAATGGTCTCCTCCAGAGCGGGTGAAATATCGAGGGGCCGAATGGCTGACCGAAGTTCTTTACTCCAATCGGAAAACGGCTGAAAAAGACATGAATGCATGGGGCATTTTCTCATCTTTCCAATACCGCTTAAATGCATGGTGGGTCGCCAGTATCCGGCTGGACTACACACAACTGCCTTATGACAATTCACTGGAAGAGAAAGGCGCGGCACTGGCTGTTGATTTTTGGCAGAGTGAATTCGTGTTTTTCCGGTTTCAATACACCTACATCGACCGCAATTTTGATGAAAGGGACAACCGGTTCATTATCCAGACCTGCTGGGCCATGGGACCCCATAAACACGAAGCGTATTAGTATATTGTCGGCAGGTTACGGTTCGCAATACACGATGATTTGCTGATCGGCTGTCAAATAATCATAAGGAGACGTTAAAATGAAACAAACCAGATTGATTTTCATTGTTGCCGAATTATTTTTTCTTTTTGGTGTGAACGTACTAACGGCAAAAATCAAAGTGGTGACCACATTTTCCGATTTTGCGTCCATTGCCAAAGAAATCGGCGGTGATTTTGTGGATGTGGACTATCTTTCCTACGGGGATCAGGATCCCCATTTTGTGCCTCCCAAACCGAGTCTGGCATTAAAATTAAAAGATGCGGATATGCTTATTTCTACCGGACTGGATCTCGAAATGTGGCTGACCACGCTTCAGGATAAGGCCCGGAATAAAAATATTATGGACGGCTCCATCGGATTCGTCACAGTTTCTCCGGGAATTGATATTCTCGAGAAACCAGAGGCCGGTTCTTTGAGCCGAACAGAGGGCGACGTCCATGTGCTTGGAAATCCACATTTTCACACCAGCCCCCTGAACTGGATTCCGATTTCAGAAAATATTTGTATTGGCTTGAAAAGAGTGGACCCTGTCAATTCAGATTTTTATGAAGCGAACCGACAGGCATTCGTGGATAGGGTGGACAGAGCATTGTTCGGAGACATCCTGGTCGATCTGTTTGGCGGCCAACAATTGGAAAATTTGCTACAGTCCGGCACCTTTTTCGAGTTCATAAAAAATGAATACGAAGGCGAGAAACTGTCAAGCAAACTGGGAGGTTGGCTGAAAGAGGCCCTGCCTTTCAGGGGGATGAAGGTTGTCGCCTATCATAAAAACTGGGCGTATTTTGCCAAAGATTTTGGATTGACGGTGATTGGTTATATCGAATCCAAACCCGGAATCCCGCCAACTCCAAAACATGTGGAACGTACAATACAGCTTATCGCAGAGAGTGGTGTGAATATCATGCTGGTCGCCAGTTATTTTGAGAAACGGCAACCGACAACCATTGCCCAGAGAACCGGTGTTCAGGCGTTGTTTTTACCCCTCTCAGTAGGTGCTGTTCCTGATGCGACCGACAACTTCACGCTTGTGGATTACTGGATTCGGGAGATCAACCGGGCAATCGTCAAGTAAATCGCCGTTATTGCATCAAATCGAACAAAAGTAATCTCAGATGGTCTCCACCTTGAAGGCGGAGACCATCTGGACTGAAGGGAGTTTTTCATGTTACAAACTCTTGAATTTTTGTCCATACAGATTGTGCTTTTATTTGTCGTCACTTCGGTGCACACCTATATCGGTTTACATATCATCCGAAGAGGACTCATTTTTTCCGATCTGGTGCTGGATCAGCTTGCTGCCTTGGGCGTGATAATCGGTGTCGGTTTCGGTATTCAGGGAGGGACAGCCATTTCTTATGGTATTTCTTTTTTGGCCGTTCTTGGCGGTTCTTTTTTGCTTGCCTATGTCAAACCTGCGGACAAACAAATACCGCATGAGGCGATCATCGGTATTTTATATGCCCTGGCCCTTGTGGCCTCGGTGATGGTGGCTGATAAAATCACAGGCGGCGCCGCCTATGTGACACAGACTCTGTCCGGAACCATGCTCTGGGTGAACTGGAATCTTGTGATTGTCACGGTGATTGCTTATATCCTGCTATCGATTTTGCACTGGTTTTATCGGCACAAAATCATCGGGATCACGGAAAATCCCAGGAAAATGAAGAATGAAAATTTTTGGGATCTCCTTTTCTTCATCACCCAGGGGATCATTACCGTGTTGATTGTTCCCATTGCAGGTGTGCTGCTGGCCTACGGTTTTCTGATGATTCCCGCTGCAACGTCCCTTCTTTTTACCCGAAATTGGCGAAGCGGGCTCCTCCTTGGATGGGGAATCGGATTTGCCGCGTCGATGATCGGTTTGTTTTCTTCTTATTTTTTCAGGCTGCCTTATGGCCCGACTCTGGTGTTAGCGCTGGGGTTTTTTTTCGGGCTCGGACTGGCGATTAAAATGATTCATCCTGTCTCGAATCAAGGATAAAGGAGGAAAATCATGATCGATGCGATACTTTTTCTATTGCCTCCTTTTGTCGCCTCTACCGTGATGGTTTTGATGTTCGGCAATCTGGGGATTCATGTGCTCAAGCGCGAGATCATATTTATTGACATCGCAATGGCTCAAATCGCCGCCGTAGGATCCGCGCTGGCTTTCGTGATCTGGCGGGCTGAAGAACACAGCCTGACCGCTCATGTGATGGCCTTCGGATTCACCGTATTGGCCGCGTGGTTTTACGCGCAGGTGGGAAAACGGATCAGGCAAATTCCCCACGAAGCGATCATCGGTGTTTCGTATGCGGTCGCCGCCGCGTTTTCGCTTTTCATGCTAGCGCTTTCTGCAGGCGGAGATGAACATTTGGAGCACATGCTCACCGGAAGCATCCTGTGGGCCAAATGGTCCGACATACTGATTTCCGCAGTTATATTCGGAATGGTCGGCCTGTTTCATTTTTTATTCCGCCATCGCTTCATCGAACTTTCGGAATGCATGGAATCGACCAATCATCATGAACGATCACCTTGGTGGGATTTTTTATTCTATGTTTCTATGGGGATTGTCATCACATTATCCGTCCGGATCGCCGGCGTGCTAGTCATTTTCAGTCTGCTCATTATGCCCACGACTTTTTCCGCCTTGTTCGCCAAATCGTGGGGTGCACGATTGAAGATCACCTATATTTTCGGACTGGCCGCCGTCCTTGCCGGGCTGACTTTCTCTTATCTTCTGGATTTCTCGTGCGGCCCTTCGGTGATCAGTTTTCTCGGCGCAGGACTCATCTTGGGTGCGTCGATCAAGCGAATGAAAACGGTTCGCGTATCGAAAGGAACATAAAAGGTTTGAAATGGTCTCCACCTTCGAGGTGGAGACCATCTGT
>JAFGDT010000026.1 GCA_016931965.1 bacterium
CACTTCCTGGTTGCCGCGGATGGGTGTGTGTCCGGTGTGCAATCCGGTCATGAGAGACGAACGGGAGGGCGCGCAGACCGTGCTCCCCGAATAGTGCTGTGTAAAACGGATCCCTTCAGCGGCCATCCGGTCGAGATGGGGCGTGCTGAACCGCTGCTGGCCGTAGCAGCTCAGATCGCCGTAACCCAGATCATCGGCAAGGATATAAATGATGTTGGGTTTTCTTCGAATCCCTGTGGAGCATCCCATCCATCCCGGAAGATAGAGGGAGGCAACCCCTAAGGATGTGGCTTTGATAAATTGTCTTCTCGTTGGATGATTCATGACATCAACCTTTCTTCCATTCCACGGCGGTTTTTACCTTTGCGGAGGTTAAAAAGATGAAATTTTCTTTTTCAAAATAAAATGTGTAAATTTATTTTTATACTCATCTCGTACGGAAAAAAGAAATGAAATCCTTTGCCAATTTGATTATACTGATAATAATCACAAAAAATTCCAGCCTACCCAAAAACATGGCCAGAGACTCTGTCCATAAGACGACCGGAGGCGATGATGCTTGTGTGAGACCAATCGAAAGACCTACAGTCCCCAAAGCAGAAGCAAATTCAAAGAGAGAATCACGAAGCGTATATCCATTTAACGTCAATATAAAAACGCCTATTAAATAAAAAACAATGTACATAAATATAAAAGTCGAGATTTGTGTAATATGGTTATCTGTTATATTCTTTTTTATTTCACCCATCCAAATCGACCGATCTAAAATAACTGTCCTCGGTAAGAATGTACGTTTCAAACGCCATTGAATGGATTTGAGAAGGAGATAAATGCGGTACTGTTTTATACCACCAGCCGTGGAGGAAGCTCCACCACCAATAAGCATCAATGTAATCAATACCAAAAATCCGAGACCATTCCAAGTTTGATAACTTACAGTGGAAAATCCTGTTGTTGTGATCGCAGAGATTGCTTCAAATATTGAAACACGAATACTTTTTAAAGGTACTTGATAAATCGATGCAACCACACCGAAAAGAAGAACCAGAAAAGCAATTGGGATAATCATTGCTAAAATATGGAGTTCACCGTTTTTTAAAACAAAGCGAAACTTACGCTTAAAGACAAGATATGCTGTTATAAAATTAAGATTGCCACATAGCATAAAAAAGCAGGTAATAATTTCGATCCTCGGTAAATCCCAATATCCGATACTTTGCGGATGTGTTGAAAACCCCCCTGTGGAAAATGCAGCAAAAGAATGGTTGATTGCATCAAAAAACGACATTCCAGCAAGATTATAAATGATTGTACCCAGAATAACATAGGTGAGATAGAGTTTTAAAACGAGTTTGGCGGAGTGTCTGACATTCGGTACCAGTTGATCGCTTCGTCCTTCGGCTATAGATAGACCTGGTCCTGTCGGTCCGGTGATTGAAGAAAGCATAATAATAACCAGACCTGCACCTCCAGCCAATTGCATGATACTGCGCCAAAGAAGTATACACTTTGGTGCTTCGACCACATCAACAACAGAAAGACCGGTTGTTGTCCATCCGCTGACTGACTCAAAAACAGCTTGTGTAAAATTAAGACCCATTATGATAATAAATGGCAAAGCGGAAAAAAGACACACGATAATCCAGCAGAAGAGTACAATAACACCTCCTTCCAAAGCTGTAAGAACGGTGGATCTGCTTGAACGAAAGAGAATCCATAAAATGCCACCGATAACCAGCAATGCAGCCGATGGAATTAAAAAACCGGATGCAAACACAAACTCTTGGGGGAAAAAGAAGGTAATGGCCAGAGGTGTCAGTTCGACTATGCCAGCCAATATCAATATGTAACCTGAATAGGCAATAATGGCTCGATAATACTGCTTCAGACGGTTGTCAAAACGCAATTGGAAAATTTCCTTGATTATATTTGATCACTGGTAAGGATTTTCAAAACTTCACCATGATTCTCAGGGAGAGTGACAACAATAAGTCGATCTTTATCCAGAAGCTGTGTTGAACCACTTGGTACAATGGGTTTATTTTGACGTAGGATGCTGGCAATCAAAGAACCGTTTGGCATACCGATCTGTTGCACGGTTTTACCTACGGCACGGGATGATGTACTTAGGACAACCTCAGTAACGTTGATCTTGCCTTCACCAATGGAAAACAGATTTGTAATGTCATCAAAATCTGTCTGTTGTTCAATTAACATGGAAAGCACACGGGTCAATGAAACCGCGGCAACACCCAATTTCCTGAAAACATGTTCATTATCCGGATCATTTACAACAGCCAGAGTTCTTGGGATGTGGAAATGTGAAAAACCCAGCTGGCAAATCAATAAGTTATCCTGATCATTCGGAGTAATGGCAAGAATTGCGTCTGCACTATTTGCACCTGCTTCTTCGAGAATTTGCGGATCGCTGCCGTCACCATGGACGATCGTGGCTTTTAAATTGTGCGCAAGTCTTTCACACTCTTCTTGGTTGCGATTAATAACAGTCACTTTGTAACCTTTTGATAAAAATAACCGGCACAGGTAGTATACACTTTGGTAAGCGCCGATGATCATGATATTCATTTTTTTTCACCAGCTTGCTTTGTTAATGATTCAGCAATGGTATCCAGGAGAACTTGGCCGGCAATGGAAGTCGGGCATATCGTATCGATCCCCATCTCTTGAAAAGTAGCTTCTTTTTTTGGATCAAAAACCCTTGCAACAACGTGAGATACATTGCAAATTTTTTTTGCTACCTGTGCTACCATGAGATTGACGTTGTCATCACTGGTGGAAGCAATAACGATCTCTGACTGGGCCATTTTTGCCTTTTCCAGAGTACTAAACTCAGTCGCATCTCCTTCAATTCGAAAACCACTGAATTCTGTGGAAAGATTGCTGAATGCATGGGGATTGTTATCAATAGTGATCACGCTATGGCCCTGTGCGCTTAACCGATTGGCAAGGAGTGAACCGAGCCTTCCACATCCCACAATCACAATATGGTATTGCGATTTACTACTTTTTAACATCTGTCTTTTTCCCTTTCACATCACCAGACTCTGTAATTTCTCCGATTTCAATCTGCCCTTTCTGTGTCCATTGGGTTATGCGATGAAGATTCTGAATTGCAGGTTTGTAGGAAGGATCAAGCGATAAGGCAGCACGATAATTTTTTTGGGCTTCTTGTTTGTTTTTTTTAATTTCGAAGAGTACACCAAGAAGGTTAAATGCTTCAGGGCGTGATGGGTTTAAACTGATTGCCTTTTGGGCGTGTATCATAGCTGCCTCAAAATGCTGTTCATTGATACATTTTTTCACAAACTCGAAATGGGTCTTATAATCCTGAGCCTTTTTTTCGTTGAGCTTATCACGATCCAGAACAAGTGTAATTAGTTCCCTGATTTCCTTTGGTGTAAAGGGTTTCTGTATAAAATCCACTGCGCCAAGCTTCATAGCTTCCACAGCATAATCGATTGTGCCATGAGCCGTAATGATGATGATTTTAATGTCGGGTCTCATTGTACGAACACGCCTTAGAACTTCCATCCCATCCATACCCGGCATTTTTAAATCGAGAAGGATCAAAGAATACTCGGTTTTTTGCATTTTAGCCAGGGCTTCTTCTCCGTTGACAGCACTGTCAGGATTCATGTTCATCTCTGAGAGAAGCTGACCCAATGTTAACCGTATATTTTTCTCATCATCAACAATCAATACATTTTGTTTATTCATCGTATCTATCCTCATCATTTATAACGTTTATATGATTGGAAGAGTAAAAGCAAACGTGCTTCCCCTTCCAGGTTCTGATTCAACCCAAATTGTACCGCCATGCGCTTTAATAATTTCTTTACAGATAGATAAACCTAATCCGCTTCCTTTCGACTCCTTGCCGTCCTTTACTTGTACAAATTTTTCGAAGATTTTTGTTTGATATTCCAGAGGGATTCCCGTTCCGTTATCTTGGACAGAGATATGTAAATGATCACCAATGTGTTTTGCAGATAGTCTTATTATGCCACCGGATTCCGTATAACGGATTGCATTGGAGATGAGATTGGTAAGGACCCAAGTGACTTTATTGGAATCCACTTTTACTTGTGGCAAGTTTTTATTGTAGTCTGAAGTCAGTTGAATACCCTTCTCTTGGGTTTGAGAAATCATTACCGAGATGGCTTTATTCAAGATGAATTCGATTGTAGCTTTTTCAAATTCCATTTCCATTTTTCCTGCTTCGATTTTTGATAAATCAAGCAGATTGTTTACAAGAGCTTTCAATCGTTCGACTTCTTCATTCGCAGCTGCAAGAAGTTTTTTTTCGTTTTCGTTCAATTTTTTTAATACATTTTCTTCAAGTAGACCAATGCTCATGCTGATACTTGCCAGAGGTGTACGCAACTCATGCGATGCGGCCATGACAAATTCACTTTTCATGCGATCAAGCTCTTTGAGTCGGGTAATATCACGAAGTAACAATACAGTACTGAGAATGGGACCAGACTTGTCATGTATTGGAATAATTGAAAATTGACAATGCAAATCAGTATCTTCACCCTTGAATGTGATTACACTTCTATCACTCTCAATGTTCGGTGTTTCACCCGTTTCATTCGCTTCTTTCACATAGGCAAAAAGCATTTCGTTTTTAATGATTTCGAGAAAGTGATGATCAAGAATTTCAGTTGAATCGATATTTAAAAAATTTGCAGCAGTGCGATTAATTCCTGTCACTTTATAATCCGGATTGATAATGATAATACCATCATCGATATTTTGAATGATTGCTTCACTCTTCCGTTTTTCTGCAACAATCTGAGAAATATTCATATCTCTGTACTTTTTCAATTTATCAATCATTGTATTGTATTCGCCAGCCAAAATACCAAGCTCGTCTGATGAGGTTTCATCCAAACGGACATCATAATCCCCTTCACCAATATCTTTTGTTGCTTCAACAAGTCTCTGGATGGGGCGCACAATAACACTTGAAATGATGATGCTCAGCAATATACCCAACACAACTGTGATAACACCCATAATGGTAACAGAAAACATGGCATTGTTTGCAAGTCTGCTTGCTTTATCACTTGCATCAAACATGGTCTGATGATTCAGTTCGCGTAAATCCGTACATGCGACACGAACAGAACGAAAGATCGGGAGGATGTTTTCATGATAGTATTGACCAGAATTTTCTTTCTGATTACGATAAAGAGTCGGTACATCGAAACACGCTGCAAGATATAAAGTGTAGGTTGAATCAATGGCATGGATAATATCTTCCTCACCAGGTATTGTGATATTATCTTTGGCTCTGCCTAATGATTCAAGAAAATATTCTTCATTCTCGCGAAACTGTATTAATCCTTCATCCTCATATCCCATAATGATCAGCAATGTACCGCTGTCTTGTCGTTCGATGGCATCGACCATATTCTCTGCTGCAAGTATACTTTTGTAATTTTCTGTCAAAATTTGATTACCGGCATTACCGAGTTTGTAAATGCTTGTAAATGACCAGATGATCACGATGAGAAGCAGTACAATAACAAGGCTGTATCCGATTAATATTTTTTTCTGTATCGTCAGTTTCATCTGATATTCGACTAAATCATAAAATTTTTCTACCCTACACCAATATCCCGCAATGACTCATACTTCTGCGGAGAATTTTATTCACCCATAATACAAAAGGCACATCAATTGTTAATGCATCAATAACAATTCATGTGCCTTGATATTCACAATCGTGAATCTCTCATTTATATAAAAAAATAAATTCTTCAAAGTATAGCAAATCCTTTTGATAATTCCAAGTGGAAAATTCTATGATCTGATTTTTCAATTTACATACAAGACATTGGGGATTAGAGAATCACAATTTTAAATCGGATAAATAGTGCCAAAATATGAAATGTAAAAAAGTATGAGAATCGGCGGGATAAAAAGAGGATCAACTACGCACTCTCCTCCAGGAGCGCTTTTTTCCTTTCTGTTACCATGACCGTATAAAACAGGATCACCATTCCCACAACCACTGCGGAGTCTGCAATATTGAAAACAGGCCATCTTAAACGATTATTAAGCCCCACATCGACAAAATCCACCACCTGTTGATACAAAATGCGATCGAGCAGATTGCCGCAGGCACCACCCAAAATCAATGTCATCCCGGCTTTGATACCCATTCCCTCATGTCTGTGAAGAACAAGGTAGAGGACAATGCCAATACTGGCCAAAATGGAAAACAACGTAAAAAGTGATCCGTTTCGGACACGGATACCAAAGGCAATTCCCGGATTCTCGACATAGGTCAATCGGATCAAAGATCCCGTAACACTTTCAAAAACCGGCCTCGATTCACCCACGAACATGTTGTTGCGAATTGCCTTTTTGGTGACCTGATCCGAAACAAACACAACACCAAAAATGAGAGCCATCAAGAACAGATGATTCCTGAGAATCCGATGAATCCATCGATCCTGAAAACCCTCTCGGCTCTTTCCCCCTTCACTCATGATTCATTGACTCTTTCTTCTTTCGATTTGCACTGGATACAGAGGCGCGCATGGGGAACGGCCATCAACCGTTTCCGATCGATTGGATTGTTACAACTTTGACATAAACCGAATGTCCCTTTTTCAATCCTTTCAAGAGTCTGATCAATATGATAAAGCAGACGTCCATCTCTTTGGGCATAATAGAAATTCTTCTCCCGTTCCATCGTATCGGTGCCCTGATCAGCCATATGAAAAGCATACGAGGAATGATCTCCGGATGCTTCCTTTACCGTGGTTTCCATCTCCGCTTCCTTGATAAAATCCATCTGTTCCATCAGTTCTCTGCGCTTATCCAGAAGCAATTTCTTAAAGTATTCGGTATCTTTCTTGTTCATTCAAAATCTCCTTCATTCTGAGTCAAAGACATGGACCTGTTCAATTTGTTTAAATACGCTCAATATGGATATATATTTTTTCATTTTCAATTTTCCAATCGCGATGATGTGCTTTTTTATCAAGATGATCTTCTATTGAAACCGCTAAAATTTCTTGCTGGATGTATTCTTTTTTCAACTGAATCGCATCGTGCATGGCGGTTGTCGCTTCATAACAGACCTGTATGCGATCGGTCACATCATACCCGGCCTCTTTTCTCATGTGCTGGACACGGTTCACAAATTCCCTGGCCAATCCTTCAGCCACCAGATCTTGATTGAGAGAAATATCAAGAGCCACGGAGAGGTCGCCATCTGACTGAATGATGTATCCTTCTACGGGTTCGGTGACAATATCCACATTTTCTGCACTGATTTTACCGTTCATTTTTCCGCCAAGATCGATTCGAATTTCTTTACCTTTTTCAAGCGTGCTGATTTCTTCGGGAGTCAATCGACGGATAACCTCGGCCACCCGATTAACCTGGGATCCAAATTGAGGACCGAGGCTCTTGAAGACAGGCTGTGCACGTTTTTGCATGAATTGAGAAAGATTCTCTCCAAACTCCACATTTCGAACATTGACTTCCTCGATGATCAGATGGGTGAATGCCTGAATCGCCTTCTGGCTCTGCTGGCGTGATGAAATCACAACGGCCCGTTCGAGCGGTTGTCGGATGCGAATGCCGGCCTCGTTCCGGGCGGCGCGACACAAAGTAATGGCCTCCCTGACGCTCTGCATGTGGTCTTCCAGAGTCTGATCGATAAATCGA
>JAFGDT010000027.1 GCA_016931965.1 bacterium
GGAGCAAACCCACACATCGCCAATGAGAATATCATGGATGGTGATGGAATTGCTCGCATCGATCTGCATCTCATACGGCCCGCCCGCATCCAAATCCGAAAGCATGACTTCCCATTCGCCATTTGGGGTGGCTGTGGCATGGTATTGCGAATCCATAAAATGAAGGGATACCGTTTCACCCTTTGTAGCCCAGCCCCAGATTCTTACCTGGGCATCCCGTTGCAAAACCATGCCATCGCTGATGAGTTTGGACAGCCTCACATCGCAAAAGGCTGAGGGAGAAATAACAAGGAGCAGGAAAACAATTTTCCTGAGATGTGAAGAAGTATTCATTCTTTGCCTTTTGTTATTCGGACGTAACCAACCGGATGAAGTAAACAGCCCCGGCAGTACTGAAGGGCGCCGCCTGAAATTTCACCCGGATATGCTCTTTGCCTTTCACCATCGCGTCCGGAATTTTATACTCCACATTCTTGAATTGAGATTGATACCATTTGCCTGTATTATCTTCGGAAATTAATTTTTCATCATCGATATAAATGTCAAACTTTCTGCCGCCCCATTCATAGCCCCAATATCGGACGATCAACGACAAATCCATTTTGCCTTTTGTCGCCAAAGCGTAGCTGAAAAATCCTCCTCGGCTGGCATCCCGCCAGAATTCATCCATGTTATTGCCGGTATTTGAATTCGAACTTTGCATGGCGTGATCCGTTTCCGGCTGTTGTTCGCCGGTCGCCACAAAATCAACGGTGCGGTTTTCCAAGTCGAGTTTCGCTTTTTCATCTGCAGCGATTGAATCGAGGTAGGATTGGTATTGCGTCCCTGTCAGCGCCATCCAGTACAACATATACCGGGCGTCATGGAGTTGATAAAACGGTTCCAATACAATATTGACGGGATTGATCAGGTGCAGACCGGGAATCGTAAAATGAAGCGGCTGGTTTTTTACGGGCACCAATTGATTCGGGATTTTGGAAATGTCATCGGCGATGATGATCGGCGCCTGATTAATCGGGAGCATCTCACCATGGGCATACTGACCCCAGCGGCCGTCATCCGCGATGAGGCCTGCAAGATCCTCCGTGCCGGTTTTGGCCGCAAGCACAATCGGGCCGTGCATAAAGGCGATATACTCCGGGACATTGGGCAGGGGCTCAATGCTGTTGTGCATGGGCAACAAAATCTGGATGACGTCACCGGCTTTCCATTTCCTTTCAATGCAGATATAAGAGGAAGGATGCGCGGCACAGGAGATCGCTTTGCCATTCACAAGGATTTTCAAATCTCCGTCTGTCACCCATGAAGGATAACGGATCATCAAGGGGAAACTGGCTGATCCTTTTGTGATGGTGAGTTTCGTTTTTTCTTCATCCGGGAAATGCGTTTCC
The DNA here is from genome assembly GCA_016931965.1 of bacterium. Classification (GTDB taxonomy): domain Bacteria; phylum Zhuqueibacterota; class QNDG01; order QNDG01; family DSAB01; genus JAFGDT01. The sequence continues at coordinate 1,392 of JAFGDT010000027.1, forward strand.
TGTTTGATTTGGATTCCCTTTGACCTCCAGTTCAATTCTGATGCGATGAACAGGTTGACATAAAGGGAATCATGCCGATGTGTATAGATGATTTGATTGTACTTTCCGTGATTTTCCATGCCCGTGCCGACACAACACCACATTGCCTCGTTCGGAGCGGAATACACGCGATAATGACGGGGACGCGCCGGCGTAAAGTAGACATAACCGCCATGTTCGGGATGCTGTGTAGACAGGATATGATTGAACACAGTCCGTTCATAATAGTCCATATACTCGGCCGAAGGGTCGACCCGGAACAAGTCTTCGGTCAACTTGAGCATGTTGTATGAATTGCAGGACTCCGGTCCATCGACCACTTCAATGAAATCGGTGCATGCGTTTACACTGGGGAAATGTTCTTTCCGGCTGTTTCCGCCAAACACCAGACTGCGATTTTGCGTCACGGTTTGCCAAAAGAAACGGCTTGCCTTGATGTATTCTTCATCACCGGTGAGTTCGGCGATTCGTTGAAACCCCGAGACTTTGGGAATCTGGGTATTCGCATGTTTATTATCGAGATTATCGTCTCCCTTGGCCATCGGTTCCAATAAGGCTTCATGGGAAAACCTTTTTGCAGCAGTTAAATATTTCTTATCGCCTGTCATTTGACAGGCATCCACAAAAATCTCATCCATTCCGCCATGTTCCATATCGAGCATGGTTTGCATTTGCGAATCCGTCAGCGCAGAAGTGAGATCGATTCCCCAGTCACAGAATTTCAGAAAGATCGCTTTCGCTTCTTCGTTTCCGGCATAGAGCCAGGCGTCTCTCAATCCGGCGTACATTTTGTGTACATTGTACCAGGGCGCCCAGGATCGGCGGTAAACTCCGAAGTCTCCGGTCTTTACCGAAGTCCAGATTCCTTTGCTGTTGGGCATCCCGCCGGCGTATCCGATTCCCCAATCCGGATTGTTTTTTGCGTTGGCTTCTTGGCAGGTTTTCATCTCGGAGATCATATATTCCATGCGTTTCTTGCATTCGGCATTTCCCGTGGCCGTGTAATTCATCGCCATTGCGGATAGATAATGGCCGCCGACATGACCGTCCAGACCTTCCCAGTTGGGATAGCATGGCGCTTTGAGTTCCAGTCCCGCTTCCTTGCGATAGGGTGCCAGCAGTCTGTCTACATCGTATTCCAGCAGGACTTTGATATTGAGATTCCGCGCGTGTTTAAACGGGCCGTCTAGCAGTGTGACATCACTTAATGGGAATGTATCCTGATACAGTTTATCCTGTGCATCAAGAACAGCCGCAAACAGAAAAAAAAGGGAAATGATAATCCCTGTTTTCAGATCGAATATTTTCTTCATAGAGCGCTCCAATATTGGGTGTTTTATTCGATTAACTCCTTCCTCCTTTTCATCTGATGGGGGAGAGGAATAAACGGAAGCATCATGTTAGTCACTGAACTTTGGCAAAGTTCAGTCAGCAATAACATTTTTTGAGGAAATCACACGATCTTTCGCAGTCAGTCAATGAAAATACCCACAAACCCGCCTCTTGGAAGGCAATCAACTTTTATCGTATTTCCTTTCGCAACTTGAACTGTCTCATACGAAAAAGATTTATCATCGTTACCATCCTTGATAAGCTGCAACTGATGATTTCCTTTATCAAGAAAGTCGAAGTTAATTTCCAATGTTTGGACTTCGTCTTTTCCATTCAAGCCGCCGATATACCATCGGTCACCTTTTTTTCGTGCGAGCACCACCTTTTCTCCCGGATATCCGTCAATGAGTTTTGTATCGTCCCAACTGACAGGCACGTGTTTCAAAAATTCTTTGGGCTCAGACGGTAAAGAGAGATAAGCTGAGGGTCTGTCGGCAAAATGCTGGAGTGCTGATTCAAAAACAATAGACAAAGCCAATTCATGCCCATACGAAGTGATATGAGGGTGTTGAGAATTTGAGAAAGTAACCGGAGTGTAATCCATTGACCCGATCACATTCCGGGTGAAGGGGAGCGTTGTGTTGTGACCGGCGGCTTTGTTTGTCAGCGTGGGTCGATTGTTGTACCATTCAGCTCCGTACACGGCTTCCATTGTCATCAGATTTGGATATGTTCTTGCCCAGCCACGCGGAATGGTTGCACCATGAAAATTGACCATCAAATGATGTTTTGCCGCGTCTTTCAGGATATCGATATAATATTTCATCATATCCTGCTGGTCGCCGGCAAAGAAATCGACTTTAATTCCGCATACGCCGATTTTATTGAGCCACTCAAATTCCTTGACACGTTTTTCTGCTGTTAACAAATTTTTGTTTGTTGTGGGAGTAGACCAGCTTGAACATGAGTTATACCAAATCATCGGTTTGATGCCTTTGCTCTTCGCATAATTAACGGCATCCATAATATTTCCGCCGTTTGCCATCTCTTCCCATTCCCAATCGATCAGCACATAAGGCCA